>DATNPH010000083.1:0-59415 GCA_036703315.1 Coleofasciculaceae cyanobacterium | reverse complement strand
AGGGACTTGAGTCCCTGGCGGATGAGTAAGCAAATGCAGCGTCTCACTAGAAGTAATAACTAATCCGTTTATAGCACTCAGATGTGCCATCACTCTTGTCTTATCGCCATTCGCCTTGAACCACAAAAGCCGCCCAGTAATAGGGGGCTTTCCAGGCTTGAGTTTTCCACATTTCTAGTTGTGCTGCTCTCAGTGCGGCTACAGAATTGACGCCTTTTTCCAACATCTGTTGGTAGTATTTCTTCATCAGCTCGGCTGTTGCCGTATCATTCACGCTCCACAAACTCACCGCAACTTGCTTCGCACCAGCATACATAAAGCCTATTGTCAACCCAATCAACCCTTCTCCTTGAACATCTTTACCCAATCCGGTTTCACAAGCACTGAGGACGACGAGTTCGGCTGGCAGGTTGAGGTTAAAGATGTCGTGGAGACGCAGGAAGCCATCAGCTTCTGCGCCATTTTTATCGTATAGAGACAGCACAACGCTGGATAATTGTGGCTGGTCTTTTTTGACGCAGCCATGAGTAGCGAAATGAACCATGCGATACTGCGCTAAGTCGGGGCTAGTAGCGGTGGCACGAGAAGCGTCAAAACTCATGGCTTGTAACTGCTGATTGGTTGGTACGAGGGTGAGAATTTGCTTGGCTTCTTGGTTGGTGTAATTGAGGCGATCGAGCGTGAGACAGGCTTCCTCTAGTGCCGATCGCGTTGAGTTGGCGGACTGTGTCGCGGTGTTGTTCTGCTGGGGTTGGGATGAAAGGATGCGATCGTCCTTACGGGTAAAGACTGGATCGGCTAGGACAGCGAGTGCTTTCGGAGCAGGTTTGCGTCCTTTGACTTGATCTCGCAACACCGCGATCGTTGATGCTGAAGGCAAAGTGACAATTTCGTTTTGTACTAGAAGGGGAGTGTAAATGTTCCCATCCGCCAGGGGTTTAAACCCCTGGCTCATAGATAAAGTCCTCTCAAGAGGACTATTGATAAGGGTTTCAGTCGTCTTTAGACGACTTGAGCTATTAGCCCGGAAATTAATTTCCGGGCGGGGTGCGGGGAGAACCGACACCTTGGGATTTTCTGGTATCGGTAATGCAGCAAAGGGAAGAGACTGCAACACACCGTCGCCAACAATCAGTAAGCGTTTCTGTCCCAGTTGCCCGCCTCTTGATTGGGGTCTGTCGATGTCAATACAACGCCTTTAGCCACACCCGCGCGATACCCCTTGACAAAGTCTTCACGAGAAAGCTTCAGCCGTGATAACCACTGCTCTTGGTACGATTTTTCAAGAGGAGAAATCTGTACGTATTTACCTTTATTATCTCGCGCACGAACACGATAATTTCTATTAGCAGCACCAGAGTAGCAGCTATCTAAAACCGCCGTGAAATTCTCACTTTGCACAGCTGACATCAACAAGAACAAGGTGTGTCCCATGATGTCGTTTACAACACCGCTTTGAGTAGAAGGTAGGTTACTGTCAATTAGAACGAAAGTACCGTTTAATCCGCTATAACTCCTACTTGAACTAACAATAATTGGATCTGGATCGAGCAGTTAGTAATTTGTACTAACAACTGTAATATTAAACAGCTAATTCAGAGGTTCAGATACCCGACTTCTTAGAGAAGCAGGGGGTCTCGCTTTCGTAGCGATCGCGTTTTAAAACAGCCAAACTTTCAAAACGCTCAACTCGAAGATCCAGATCGCCACTCACTCCAGCTACCAGACCTAAAATAAAAATAGAGTCTGTTAAGAAGTGTAAGGATTTTTCATGGCTGATCAGTTAATTCGCGCCACAGCGGCGGAGGGTGGCATTCGAGCCGTCGGCGTCATCACAACACGCCTCACTGAAGAAGCCCGACGGCGTCACAAGCTCTCCTATGTGGCGACAGCTGCACTGGGTCGTACTATGTCTGCGGGGCTGTTGCTAGCCTCTAATATGAAGCGAGAAGGGTCGAGGGTCAACATTCGCGTCAAGGGCAACGGTCCTCTGGATGGAATTCTCGTCGATGCCGGATTAGACGGAACTGTACGGGGTTATGTTGACAATCCTAGTGTCGAACTGCCTCCGAATGAGCGAGGCAAACTCGATGTCGGTGGTGCAGTGGGTCACGATGGCTATCTCTATGTTGTCCGGGATGTTGGATATGGCTACCCCTATTCCAGTACGGTTGAGCTTGTATCCGGTGAAATTGGCGATGACATTGCTCACTATCTAGTCACTTCCGAACAAACGCCATCAGCTTTAGTCGTTGGTGTGTTTGTGGGAGCAGAAGGTGTTACAGCATCTGGGGGGATATTGATACAAGTTATGCCCAAAGCCGCTAGAGACGAAGCTCTAGTGAAGACTTTGGAATCTCGAGTCGCCAAGCTGTCGGGATTTACACCTCTATTGCAAGCAGGCAAGACATTGCCAGAGATTTTTGAGCAACTCTTAGGCGATATGGGTTTGGTCATTCTTCCAGAAGTCCAGATGGTTAGTTTTCACTGTGGTTGCTCTTTCGACAGGGTTTTGGGGGCTTTGAAGATGCTTGGGGAAGCAGAACTTCAGGATATGATTGAAAAAGACAAAGGAGCAGAAGCTACTTGCCATTTCTGCGGGGAAGTTTACCAAGCTAGTTCTGATGAATTGGCTCAGTTAATTGAAGATCTGCGAGCTGAGTCTGTTTGATAACCACGATCGCTAGAAGCCTTGTCGTTACCTAGATTTTTGAGGCGAGCAGCGTGAAGTCAAGTAACTTGTACTGGCTCTCGTTAGTGGCGAGTCCGGATTTCGCCCGTGCCAAGATGCGCTATCCTGCAAGAGCATCTCCCCTAAAACTCAGTCTCTACAAAATAAACATAGTTTTGTGGAGCTTGGTGCAACCAAACTGTGGGGAGCGACAAGGTCTAACACTAGGAGCAGGAAAGTGTGCTTCCCAGTAGTCAGTACATTACAACACCTTTAAGCGTGTTCAGTGATCAAACGTCAATGACCAGATTGGGAGTTAAATCCCCTATCCCAATCTGGGTAACCATACATGGGTGGTGGTTACAATCCATTAACGGCTTACTGGGAACTGTTAACTGCTAAGAGACTGTAGCTTTTTGTAGCGAGGGGGGGTAGGATTGCAACTACTGAGGATGCTATAAAGCACGGTGGGTCAGGCATAGCGTGTGGTGGTGTGAGTTATGACTAGAAATCGAGAAATTCCCGACAGTTGGCCTGCATCGAATTCTGCGCAGCCAAATCAGTTTAAGGGATCGAAACGCACGAGAAGAGCCTCTGATGCAGAGCTTCCTTTGGTTAATCCTGCCTTAGGTGCTCCATCTCAACGGTCGCCTTCTGGGCATAGGGTTCCTCCAGAGGTGGTGACATCCGAGGTTCCTTCTTCCTCAATAGGAGGTCTGGAGCACAAGCGTCGGCTTAACTTTGGATTGCGGTTCTGGGCAATTTTAATCGTACTAATTTCCAGTGGAGTGGGATTTACAGCGGTAGCACTGTTATTAAAGCTGCCCGCTGTTCCGAATTGTCCTGCGACATATTGGCCGACGGCTTCAGCATCGTTGCGTCTTTATTGTGCGCAATTGGCGGCAAACAAGCAGACAGCGGATAACTTACTAAAGGCGATCTCGTTGGTTGAGGACTTGCCATCGGATCACCCTCTGCGCCCAGAAATTAACCGTAGTATCGAGCAGTGGTCACTCGATATCTTGAAAATTGGTGAAGAAAAATTTCAGGCTGGGCAGATGGGTGAAGCGATCAAGATCGCTCAAGCAATTCCCTCTAAGGTCGCTGCCGCCAAGTTGGTAGATAAGCAGATTGATCGTTGGCAGAGAATCTGGTCGAAGGCACAAGCGATCGCGGATAAAGTCGAGCAGGAACTGAGGAAGTCAAACTGGACTCTGGCGTTCAGAGAGGCTGTCCAACTGACCAATGTGGAAAACAAGTACTGGGCAACCACCAAGTACGACCAAATCACTAAACTGATTCAGGTGGCACGGCAAGCTAGTGCTCAGCTCGATAAAGCGCGTGATCTGAGTAAAAGCGACAGCGTAGACGATATCGTGGCAGCGATTAAAGAGGCACAAAAAGTCCCTCGCGCCAGTTATGCCTATACAGAGGCTCAGAAATTGATTGCTGAGTCTGGCAAGAAGCTGGTTAAACTGGCAGAGTATCGGCTTGAGCAACGCAACTGGCAAGGGATGCTCGAAATTGCCAATAAAATCCCCGATAGCGTCAAACTACCGGAGGTGAAAGCCGACTTGATTAACCTGGCACAGGCGATTGAGATGGCTGTAGCAGGAACAAGTTTGGATTTGGAAAGAGCGATCGCGTCCGCCCAAAAAGTGGGAGCTGATCGTCCTCTCTATGAGAAAGCCCAGCAATTAGTGACGCGTTGGCAGCGAGAAACTGAAGACGTTACTCGCTTAGAGCGAGCGCGGACATTTGCCAATTCGGGTCTCGTTGCTGACTTAAAGACGGCAATTGCCGAAGCCCAGCAAATACCCAGTGGCAACCCCCGCTATCAAGAAGCCCGTACTGAAATTAGAAAATGGACTCGTCAAGCGGAGACAATAGAAGACCAGCCGTATCTTGACCGTGCAAGTCAACTTGCTAGTTTTGGTGGGCTTCCTGCTTTACAAGAAGCGATTCAAGAAGCTAGCCGCATTGCCCCAGGTCGTGCCCTTTACAAGCAAGCACAAGCGAAAGTTGGAGAGTGGACTGATACCATCCAGCGCCAGCAAGACCAGCCTTACCTCGACCAAGCACGCGCTCTAGCCAGTTCGGGTAATCTTCCTGCTGCCATTAATGCCGCTGAACAGATTAAGTCTGGAAGGGCACTTTACAAAGAAGCGCAGAATGAGATCAGCGGCTGGCAGATGGACATTAGGGGTGAAGAGCGTTTACAGTCTGCTTACCAAATGGCTAATGCTGGAACAGCGGATGCGCTATCAGCCGCAATTCGTATAGCTAGGGAAGTCCCAAGCGGGTCGAAATCTCGAGGGGAGGCGAGAGTGGTGATGAATCGCTGGAGTGATCAAATTTTAGCGATGGCACAAGATCGCTCCTCTTACGATCTTACGGAAGCGATCGCGATCGCTAACATGATTCCTTCCGGTACTGAGGCTTATGAAGCGGCTCAACAACAAATTCGGTCTTGGCAAAGCAGCTTAGAGCCACCCCCATCTCCTAGCCCAATACAAACCAGCACAGAGATTCAATAACCAGTAGTTGCCAAATATTTTAATAACATCATGACCCTTCCGAATGCGGAAGGTGGGTTCAATTCAGATCTTGCAGCAAGTTACTGTTACCCCAAGTCTATGGAGCTTCCGTAAGACCTGATAAGCATGAGCGCTTAGAGCAGTTGCGAGAAACCCGAACGGGAAAGAAGCAGAAACCCAAATTGTGAAGTTTGGGAATCCCCCTTTATAATCGGTACTCCGATTTAAAGGGGGAGGATGTTAAGCCCCATATCGGATCCCTTGTACAACCCGACCTCCGCCCTTCATGGGTAGGGTAATTTCATACTTCATACTTCAGCCTTTGATTGACTGAGATTTATTGCATTCGCCATAGCTACGCCATCAAGCTACAACCCCAAAACGCAACTATCTCTCAAACCGATTTCAGGGAAATTCCTCTCTCTGAGTAGATAAAAACTGATGAGCATGCCTAGTAATTTAAGTGTGGGTCATCTAAGAGGTAAGCAATAAGTAGTGAAATACCTTACTCAGAACTACTACCGTTGTTTGTCTCAAGGCACATCCAAAAGAATCTAATATTCTCCTTTTAGAAGGAGCTATCCCTATGGCAAATCAAAAACAGCTCACCTTATTCATGAAAGATGTAATCCTTTGGAATCGGTGGCGGGAAGACAATCCTCAAGTAAGACCTGACTTCAGCGGCGCTAACTTTAGTGGGAGTGATCTGCGGGGGTATGACTTTAGCAGTACTGACCTCAATCAGGCTGACTTTCAAGGAAGTAACCTTATTAAGGCTGACTTTAGCTCTGCTGACCTGAGTGATGCTGACCTCAGTAAGAGTACTCTCCGCAAAGCTAAACTTATCAAGTCTGACCTCAGTGGGGCTGACCTCAGTGAGGCTAATACAAGTGGGGCTGACCTTAGTGAAGCTAATCTCGCCGAAGCAAATCTTATTAAAGCAGATATTAAGGAGGCTGACTGCATTGGAGTTAACCTCAGCAAGGCTGACCTTATGGGAGCTAACTTGTGCAAAGCTAGTCTGATCAGGGCTAATCTTAGTGGTGCTGACCTCACTAGTGCTGATCTCCGTGAAGCTGACCTGATCAGAGCTGACCTCAGTGGAGCTAGATTGATCGGAGCTAACCTTAGTGGTGCGAACCTCAGTGGCGCTAATCTTAATGGTGCCGATCTCAGCAATGCTAATTTGGGAGGAGCAACTATGCCAGATGGCTCAGTTCATGAATAATTTTGTTAGGAATTAAAGAGTAAGGACAAAACAAAGATAACCCTAGAACTGGCTTTTTTACATACGCTCTTTCCTAATTTTTCCCAGAATTCGCCAAGCTTTTAGGTCTACCACAGGCACTCTGATAGAGGTATAAATTCACATTGTCATCATCACGACTTTGTTGAAGCTGATACTCTGCCAACCCAATCTCGATAGATTGATATACCTCAAGTTCTACTGACATCTCCACCTGAAAGTAACCATTAAACAGTACCAAAAGAGCTTGAGTTTGAGCAAATGCTACATCCGTGTTTTGCTGATTAGCCTCATCTCTAAGCTGAGAGTTGGGTTCATGATCAATAAAACAACCAAACAGCCTTTTACAATCCTGACGGTACTTGCGCGTATGCAGAATGTGACAGTGCCAGACCTGATCAATTTCCTGTGTAGGTACAAGAAAGATTTGAGGATATAGGTAAGTGATGAACAAGAATGTCTTGTAGCGTCCAATTGCACGATACGCTTGTTGTCTAGTCCACCCATACCTGTTTTGGGAGTTCATCAGGTAAGCAGCAATGAGTGATAGATCAAGTGCTTTTAATTTTTCCATGCAAGCTAAGGCTTGAGCAGACAAACTTTCCTTGAAAAATAACATAAGTCGCACTCCTGTTGATGAGTTGATGGAACAAAGTAAAACTGAGTAGATTAACGATAGAGCGTGTTAATTACGCTGCTGAGTCTCAGGTGTTTTTCTATAGATTCCAAGAACCAAGTAATGTCTTGGAGATTAGTGGCATAGCATACGGTGCATAAAGGTCAACTAAAACGACTTTTTTTCTAATAGCTACAGTTCTTTTAAGGTTATAAAAAGCTTATTTTCGTTAGCAGCAAGCTATAAAATACTGCTGAATGTTACCACTATTGCAAGTGCTGCAATCGCCTAGGTAAACTGTGTAGCAAAGACTCACAAGGGAGGAATTTAGCCTCGACCACTACACACCTGTGAAAGTGCTTACACGAACGAACTGCTGTATCAATCTATAGATTATGAATAACAGTAAGTGACATATCTTGAAAATGGGGAGTAGGGAGTAGGCGCAAGACACCCCATGCACTAAGTTAAAGAGTATGAATCAAGTCGAGTTTGCGAAGGCATTTGCAGGGTTAACTCCTCGACAGAAAGAGGTATGGCTCAGAGTTTTAGCGGGCAAAAAGGATGCAGAAATTGCTTCAGAATTACATATCACTAGAGATACAGTTAGAAAACACATTGAGAATACATGTAGGGCATTCGGGTTGAGCAGTTCAGAAGACTCAGGCTACGCACATCGCCCTGAATTGATTTCTCTATTCGCTAAATACAGATCAGATTTATTCAGTGGAGATACTCCAAGGCAGACAAATCGCCGCAGAATTTTGCTCAGTTACTATCATGGCTCTGACTCAGACAAAAGCCTCATAACTCAGTTAGATGGTGCTTTAAAAACAAAAGGGTACGAAGTATTCATTGCCAGTGGCAGTCTGCGAATGGCAACCCATGGACTACAGCAAATCTATGCTGAATTAAACCACTGTGATTACCTGTTGCTGTTGTTGTCAACCCTGACAGCGGGTAGCGAAATGGTGACAGAAGAGGTACGACTGGCTAAGGCGTTACATGATACTCGACAAGACGGCAAGCCAGCAATTTTCCAAGTTCGCATTAACTGTCCTCTCAGCTTGCTGAACCACGACTTGCGCGGTTATTTGCAGGGAATGCCACAACGCGAATGGCGATCGCCTGATGATACTCCTATGATTGTGCAAGCTGTCTTGCATTTCTTAGCATCAGGTCACATGAAGCAAAGCTATCCTCCAGCGAATCGCACGACAGTAGGGGTAGTAGAAAACATCCGATTCCCAACTCCCTATTCTCTTACTCCAAATTATCCCCCCCAACCTGTAGCAGAACCGGAGTTACCAAGGGGTCAAGTGGAACTGGCTTCTGCCTTCTATGTGGAACGACCAGGCATTGATGACCGATGTTACGAAGCGATCGCCAAACCTGGTTCCCTGATCCGGATTAAAGCACCTAGGCAGATGGGCAAAACTTCATTGATGGCGAGGATTCTCCATCGAGCTACTGCTTTGGGGTACGCAACGGTACCGCTAAGCTTCCAATTGGCTGATAGCAAAGTGTTCACCGACTTGGAGCAGTTCTTACGATGGTTTTGTGCGATCGTTGCCCTAGAACTACAGTTGCCTGATCGGCTAGCTGATTATTGGAACGGGATTTTTGGTAGCAAGGTCAACTGTAAGTCTTACTTTGAACGGTATTTATTGCCAAATGTTACCAGTCCTCTGGCTTTAGGTCTTGATGAAGTCGATCGGGTGTTTCAATATCCCGAACTCACCGCTGATTTTTTTGGTTTATTGCGAGCGTGGCATGAGGAAGCAAAGAATCGGGAGATTTGGAAAAAACTCCGGTTGGTAGTGGTTCACTCGACGGAAGCTTATATACCAATGGATATTAATCAGTCACCCTTTAATGTCGGGCTACCCATTGAGTTACCAGAATTTAAGTCAGAGCAGGTACAAGAGCTGGCACAGCGACATGGACTGGCTTGGGAGGCTACAGAGGTTGAGCAGTTAATGGCAATGGTTGGGGGTCATCCCTATCTGGTAAGGCTGGGACTATACCATATTGCGAGACAAGAGCTAACACTTTCTGAACTTTTAGCTACGGCTCCCACAGATGCTGGACTCTATAGCGACCATCTACGGCGGCACTTATGGAATTTGGAGCAGCGTCCGCCGTTAGCGGCAGCCTTGAAGAAGGTAGTGACTACGGACAGCCCCGTGCAATTAGAGTCAATGCAAGGATTTAAGTTGCACAGTATGGGGCTGGTACATTTGCAAGGAAATGAAGTGACACCTCGCTGCGATTTATACCATCAGTATTTCCGTGTTCGTCTAGCTCCTGGCACCTAAGCTGGCGTTAGGAGTACTTTCATGAGTGCTAAATTTAGCTCAAGGCTTAGTAGGCAAAACTTCCGATCCAGAGGCTTTACTCCGAGAGGTGTTGAATTGGACAGGTGGTCAGCCGTTTCTGACTCAAAAGCTGTGTAAACTCATTCAGGAGTCAGGAGAATTTTCGAATAATCCAAAATCTAAATTCCAAAATCCAGAATCGTCTATTTCAGTGGGTAGGAAACGCAATGGGTTGAGACGTTAGTGCGTGAAGCGAAGCTATCCATGCTAGTGGAATCGTGATTGATTGAAAATTGGGAAGTCCAAGATCAGCCAGAGCATCTGAAGACAATACGCGATCGACTTTTCCGGTGCGCTAGGCGCGATCGCCTCTTGAGGAGTGGATCTAGCACAGCCAGACTGCTAAAACTCTATCAGCAAATTTTGCAACAAGGGGAAATTGTTGCTAATAACAGTTCAGAGCAAATAGAGTTGCACTTGTCAGGGTTAGTCGTCAAGCAGTTGAGAGGATCTACTCATGCCCTGCCTGTACTAAACGTTTGTAACCGCGTTTACCAAGCTGTTTTTAATCCTAGTTGGTTGAGGAATCAATTGTATTAGCTCTAAAGATAGGTACCTTGTGCGATCGCGCACTATCAAGGTATGAAATTTCTCCACCTTATTCCCTACTCCCTGCCCCCTATTTTCAATCCAATTTCTATCTACTGAGTGACGGCAATACTACCCGTAATAGCTCTAATTAAGAAGATATTCTCAGGCAATTAGTTATGAGTACAGTTCTGCTGGTGGAAGATAGTCACACACAACGGGTAATGATCTCAGAACTGCTTGTAAGAAATGGGTTAAATGTAATAGCTGTTGGTGATGGCGTCGAAGCACTCAAGCAAGTTCAGCATCATTGTCCAGATCTCGTAGTTCTAGACATCATCCTGCCCCGGATGAATGGTTACGAAGTGTGCCGTCGGCTTAAATCTGACAAGACAACCCAGAAGCTTTCTGTTGTTATGTGCTCCCGAAAGAGCGAACGATTTGATCTCTACTGGGCGCTCAAGCAAGGTGCGGATGCTTACCTGGATAAGCCTTTCCGTCCTCAAGAGCTAATTGCGACTGTTAAATACTTATTACGGGGACAGACAGCACTTTTACCTTAGACCAGACTGGTAGAAATTAAGTGACCAGTTGATATCTTCCCCTTTCCCTCTCACCCCGGACTTCGTCCCGTTTCGCTAACACCCTTCGTCTGGAATGAACTCCAGCACACCTTAGCTTTGCGGTAGCGGCGTAAGCATGTCTGCTACACAAACGCCAACGGTGCAAAGAATGCTGTTTACCTCTAGAGAAAGATAAGGCTAACGCCAAGTCAACTGCAAAATGTATACCTTTAGATACAAATCTTATAGAAAGAATATAAAGAAATAATAAAGAATACCAATTTAAAGACTGAACAGAGCACTAAGTGCTTGTGTTGAAAGTTCACTTTGTTTAAAATAAACCCTTCAATTTGAACATTGACAAACGTTAATGCTTAGAGGCTTTTTTACTTTTTTTAAGGAAAGCTTATTCATAAATACTGCTTGAGCACGAAATGTTTAAATTCCGCTGCAATCAAATGATACGGCATAGCTTATTAAAGCCTTTAACTGATTCCTAAGAGTCTAATCTTGACTATCTAGAAACTTCTCAAGATTTGCATAAAGCTTGAATTTCTAGCTGATAGGTTATAAAGGGCTTTTGCGTTTCAGGGACTCGCAAAATACTGCTGGTCTTATTAATAAACTCATTTTCAAGACATGCTACAGATCCAACTTCTTCCTACTGCCCTTTCTGAGTTATTCGTAAGCGCCAGTATTTCCGGTCGTCTTACTCTGGCTGACCGTTATGGCTTGATGGCTGCACTCTTAAAAGAGTCACTTTTAGATGAAGAACGAACTATTATTGATCGACTACTTCATGCTGTGAACCAAGGACGAATTTGTATGGTAGATGAAATTTCTGTCATAGAGTAATCGTCTACAATTACTCTTGCAAGATTATCGACCACTATTCTTCCCCCACTCCCCACCCCGACTCGATAATCTGCTAGCGAAAATAAATTACCTCTTAAGTAGACAGAGCTTTATCGTACAAATTCCCGACCTGAGACAGCGTTGACCAAGCGCATTAATTTAGCATGGTCTAAGTTGCTTGGCTGTAAATGAGCTGATTCTAAGTGTAGATCAACCAATTTAGTTTCAGTAAGGGTTGCGGATCTTCGGTCAGCTCCCTTTAGGTGAGCACCAAACAGGTTGGCACCACTTAGGTTTGCAGCTAGTAGACTGGCAGGATAATAAATATTGGCACCAAGCAAATTGGCATAACTAAAGTTGGCACCAAGCAAATTGGCATAACTTAGGTCAGCCGCTAGCAGGTTGGCACCAAAAAAGTTAGCTCCCAAAAGATCCGCATAACTTAGGTCAGCTCCCAGTAGGTTGGCACCAAAAAAGTCAGCTCCCAGTAGGTTGGCATAACTTAGTTGAGTTCCCAATAAATTAGCATCACTTAAATTTGCATACTTCAGGTTGGCGTTCAACAGGTTGGCACCAGTCAAGTCGGCATCAATCAAGTTAGCACCACTTAGATCGGCACCGCTCAGGTTGGCTTCACTCAGGTCGGTACTCAACAGCTCAGCAACAAATAACTCTGCACCACATAGGTTGGCACCACTGAAGTTGGCACCACTAAGGTCGGTACCACTGAGGTTAGCACCACTGAGGTCAGCACCACTGAGGTTGACACCCAAAAGTTTGGCGTCGCTTAAGTCAGCACCTGGCAGATAAGCGTTACGAAAATTTCTTTCTCCTACTTGATAGCGTAAGCGAATTTCTGATGCATTCATATCTGTGTCGTAAGCCTTTGGAGGTTGGATTATTTTCAAAAAACAGCACAAGTTTAACGAGGCATGAGATAGTTGCCGCGTTTAGCTAGATAAAGATAAGTAGATGCAATGACTGTCGAAGTAAGGCGTGCCAGTTATGAAAGACGCTTCTATGTTGCTACTAAGCGTCAAATCAATAGTGACTAGCGCACTTCATTGAGTAGAAGCACTCGGCTGAGTGATTAAGATTTACCGCAGTAACGAAAACTTGTAAAGTCTTTGTAGCTATATTCACTGATAATGATAAAAAAGTAAAGTTTTTATAAGAATCTTTACTGAAACTTTAAGCTGTAGAGAGCAAAATTTTGATGTAGCTTAGTTTTAACCTCCCCACGGTTCCTTAGCAAGGGGGAGTAGAGAAGGAAGCTTTTTATTCATTTCGTTTTGGGAATCGCCCATGGTGTCCAACCTTCCGGTGGGTTCTGCTAGCCAGAAGGATTTAGCAAATTTTTTCTTAAGACGTACTTGCTCTATGAGCCAGGGATTTTCACCCCTGGCGGTTGAGGAGGCATAGTGCAATTTAATTATAGATACCCCTGTGATTTACCAAATTGACGCAAACAGGGCAAACATTGCCGCTGATAAAAACTGCTCAACGTCGAAATTGGTAGATTAAATTCTGCTGAGAGAGTTTTCCAACTTTCTTCTGGGGGCAAGCGCCGCAGGATTAAAAGTTGGCAGTTTACCTTTGGATGGTTGGTGATATGGACACGGCGTAATTCACCTTCTAAATCAGTTTCAACCCATTTTTTTACCTCTTCAAGTAGTGGGGGAATGTCAGGCTGAGCTGGGATATTTTCTATCAGGTTAACGGAACTACTTTCGCTTGAACCCAACTGTGCCATTGGCTGCGGCACTGTTCTTGATTTCTCTTTTTGGCTGTTTATGTATAAATCTTGAAGCCGCTTCTTCAGATAAAAATTCAGCCAGTTTACGAGACTCCCACGACTGGGATCGTAGGAGTTCCCTGTATTTCCCTCACAAATGTTCTGGCAGAAATATAGCCATGTCTGTTGCAATGCGTCTTGATAGTAGGGTGTATTTTCTTTCCAAAGCTTGTTTGTGATTAACCGAATAATTTTAGTTAATTTTTTCTGACGCTCAGCACTTCCGGCTTGATGTTTACAGGCTCCTGTAACGAGACAGGATAACTGTTCCTCTGAAACGGTTTCAGGACTGACTAATACCTCGTAATAGTTATCAACTGACATAGGTTACAGTTAAATCCCCTGAATCAAGAAACAAGAAATTTTTAGTTTTCTGGGTGTTTTTGAAAATACGGCTGATAAATTCGCAGCACAGAATTTCGCGTTAGCAAAGCAGCACTCTCTTCACTTCGCCTTGCCGCTTGTACAGGTTCAGTTAGGCTAATAACCTGTTTGAGTGCTGCTCATTGACTAACTAATCTAGTCTGCCTACTCTGTCAGGCTTTGACTATTACCCTATTGGGTACTCTTGAAGCCAACCTCAGTTACAAGTGATAGCAGTCGCCAAAGCTATTAGGACAAGTTGGTGATAGCCGCCTACAGTAACGTATTGTGTGAGTTGATCATTGTCCTAAGCTGCTATCCGTTGCTATAACTGCAACGATGGGATGTTCTCACCCCAGAGGAGCAGGAAGGGATTGTTCCTCTGTGTCCTGCCAGGGTTTATCTTGGATTTGACGGTGGTATGGGAGTGATTGTGATTCTATAAACCAAAGCCACACGGCTAGGTTTGTTAGGGGTTAAGCTGCCCGATGTGGGTTACAAGTCAGGGCTTTCTACGAAAGTGATTTCCACCCAAATTGTTCAATTGTTTTTAAAAAATCTTTAATTTTTAATGCCTCTATGACTTTTTTGTCATATATAACAAGAATAACTTTAATAATACTTTGTTTTTCGTCAGACAAATCTCTGATTATTTGATCCAATAAAATTTTCCAAGCTACTTTTACTGGAAAACCGCCTGCTCCTGTACCAACTAGAGGAAAGGCAATACTACAAAATCTGTAGCTATTGGCTTTTTTCATACAACTATGTATCACTCGCTGAATTACCTCATTGGAGGGTCCTTCTCTATCATCAAAATCGATAACTACTGTATGGAATATTTTTTTTGCCTGTAAGTCCCCAGCGGTAGTAACTGCCACTTCGCCTAAAGACAAAGGAATTAAATTTCTGGCTTGCCAGTAAATTTCATCACCACCAACCTGTCGAATTCTTTGAGATACACCTCCACCCATTGTCAGGTAATTATCATCAGAACTGACAATGACATCGGTGGCTAGGTTAGTGATATCACCTTGATAAATTCTCACCAATTTGTCATGGACTAAAAACTCACCTAAAAAACCTTCTCCTGGCTCATTGGAAACTGTAGTCACCAACGGTTGTTGTATTGCTGTCGTTGGAGCAGCAGGCTGTGTATTGCACTCGGCAAGTTTCAAGGCAATTTGATAGTCTGCTTCCACCGTACCGCCGATGTTTTGCCAGATTTGATTCTGTACACTGAAGCCAAAGCGCCCATCGCTATATTTGACCCAGAGTTGATCAATAGTAAGTAGATCAGTACATGGGAAGTTTTCGATGTCTTCTTGTCTAAGCCAACCTTCTGCTTCTCGGCTAGATATCCTAAGCATGAGTGCTGTAGTTTCCTGAGCCGCTTCTTGCCATTGCTCTGCTGCTAGTAGGTCACGCAGTTGAGTAGAATCGAACCCGCTTTCAGAACCGAGGCGATCGCGAACAACTCGAGCACAAGAAGGTGAGGCAATTCTCTTCTGGATAGCTTCGCTTAACGCCCCCTCCTCAACCTCACCCACTCCAGCTAGATTACTGTCTTTTTCAACAGAGCTAATTGGGTTTTGGCATACTTCAAGATCTTCTAATTCTTCAGGATGAGTAACAATGTACTCATTAGCTGCTCTAGCTATATTCCTACCCGCTTCAATAGGCTTAAACCTGTTTTGGCACACCTCTAGTTTCTCTAGTGGTTCAGGATGGGTGACAAAGTAATCCTTAAGCCAGTCACAGCCTCGTGCTAGCAATTCATCTAACCCTTCAACCCGCCATAGTTTTACCGTACCGTCTTGTCCTGCTGTAGCAAGGCACTGTCCATTTGGGCTGAAACTTATCCCGTAGATCGCACCTTGCTTGCTCTCGAATCGAGAAACTTGTCGCCCAGACAAATCCCACAGACAGACACTGCCGTCTTCCCCGGCTGTAGCAACGATTTGCCCATTAGGACTAAAGCTCACACTGATAACCCAGCTTTGATAACCGTCCAATTGAGCCAGTTGCTGCCCAAACAAGTTCCAGAGTCGAGCGGTACCATCTTCGCCTGTCGTAGCTAGATACTGCCCGTCTGGGCTGAAACTCACATTTCCAACCGTGTCCTGATAATCTTTCAATTGAATGATTAGCCGCCCAGACAAGTCCAAAATTGGAGGTTTGGCATCTAATCCTACAGTGGCAATGAGTTGTCCATCAGAACTAAAGCTCACACTCCAAACCCAGCCCTGTTGAGGGGTTACTTGACTAATGAGCTGTCCAGATAAGTTCCAAAGTCTTGCTGTACCATCCCGTCCTACAGTGGCAATGCCCTGTCCATCGGGGCTGAAAATCACACGGGTGACCCAGCCCTGATGACCGTCCAATTTCGCCAACTGCTGCCCTGCCAAGTTCCAGAGTCGAGCCGTCTTGTCTGAGCCTGTGGTGACTATATATTGTCCATCGGGGCTGAATGTTACACTCCAAACCGAACCTTGATGACCATCCAATTGAGCCAAGTGCTGCCCTGCTATGTTCCAGAGTCGGGCGGTGCCGTCTCGTCCTGCGGTGGCGATCAACTGCCCGTCTGAGCTAAAGTTCACACTCCAGACTGAGCCTTGATGACCGTTCAACTGAGCCAGATATTTCTCTGACAAGTCCCAGAGTCGAACTGTACCGTCTACACCTGCGGTCGCTAATCGCTGACCATCCGGGTTAAAACTCATACCCAAGACTGCACCGACATGACCGTTCAATTGAGTTAGCTGCTGTCCTAGTAAATTCCAGAGTCTTGCTGTACCGTCGTATCCGGCAGTAGCTAGACACTGCCCATAGGGGCTAAAACTGACAAGCCTGACCCAGTCTTGATGACCGTTCAACTGAGCTATCTGCTGCCCCAACAAGTTCCACACTCTTGCTGTTGCATCTGCTCCTGCCGTAGCAATCTTTTGTCCATCCGGGCTGAAACTTACATGCCAGACCTGACCCTGATGACCCTCAAATTTAACTAACTGCTGTCCTGATAAGCTCCAGAGTCTGGCTGTGCCATCGTCGCCTGCGGTAGCAAGGCGTCTCCCATCTGGACTGAAACTCGCACTCCCGACTGAGCCTTGATGCCCATCAAATTGAACTAGCTGCTGTCCCAACAAATTCCAAACTCTTGCTGTGCCGTCTGCTCCTGCTGTAGCAATCAACTGCCCATTAGGACTAAAATTTACACTCCTGACCCAGCTTTGATGCCCATCAAAGTGGTCAATCTGCTGTCCTGACAAATTCCAGAGTCTTGCTGTGCCGTCCCGCCCTGCTGTAGCAAGCAACTGCCCATTAGGACTAAAGCATACGTCATCGACTTTGCCCTGATGCCCTTTCCATCCAACCAGTTGCTGCCCAAACAAATTCCAGATCTGGACTGTACCGTCATCTCTTGTAGTGGCAATATGCTGCCCATTGGGGCTAAAGCACACGCCATAGACCATGCCTTGATGAGTTTTGAACCAATTTCGTTCTCGGATGTTGTCAAGAATTGTCTGTAAAGTCAACACCGGCTTCATTGTTGGATAGTCTTGTAGTGGGCAACTATCCCTAACAAAAGCTTTTAATAACTGCCCAGTTTGCATGGCTGAGAGTAGAGCCTTGATTTGTCGCAACTCAAACTGTCGCAATGCCTCAGAGGCAAGCTGCTCTAAAGCCTGAATTTCCGATTGAGAAGGAAGCTTGAATTCCCGCCTTAGAAGGAGCCGAGGAGCCGATGTTTTTGCTACTTCAGGCAGTAAACCTACTTCGGCTAACGCATTTTCAACCCAATTCTGGTTAAAAATAGACCCATAAATGCGGTTATAAACCCTTAACTTACCCTGCTGCTTGACGACTAAGCCACTCAGTCGTAATTCCATGTATTCTGGCTTTTCAAGTGCTTTGATTTCTCCTGTTTGCACAATTTGCTGATAAAGTCGAAGCAATTGTTCCTTGCGCTGGCTCCAGAGAAGGCGATCGCGTATCGTTCTCAGATGCTCTGGCTCATCTTGCGTTTCCCAGTTTTCGATCAGGCGCGATCGTACCAAATTCTCTACCCACGCTGCCTCAGAACCTACGGGAATTAATTTAGAAGCACTCAAGATCAGCTTACAAACCTTCTGGGTAAGAAAAGGCTGACCACCTGTCCAAGCCAGCACCTCACGCAAAACGGCCTCGGGATTGGTTGTCTTTCCTAGTAATCCTGAAGCTAAGGGCATTGCCTCATGCAATTGAAAACCTGTTAGTTCGATCGCTCTACCAATATTGAAAGGTGTGCTGATATTTTTGTCTTCAATTAAGTCTGATGGTGTTGCTACCCCCAGCAAACAAAACGTGAGGCGCTGATATTCTGGATTGTCCACTCGCTGGTTATAGCACGCACGGATAAAAGCAAAAAAATCTTCCTTAAACTTGATTTTGATAATACTATCAATTTCATCAATAAAAATGACCAGAGTTTGAGAGAATTCTGTTAGCAGCACATCTTCAATCAACTCCCTCAATCGCTGCAATGGCGGCAATAAGTCACGCTGCCGCCACCAGGTACTAAAATCCACCTTTTTTGAGAGACCAAAACCCCTCAACAATTCTGAAATAACTCCTGCATACCATTCACAGGGAGTGACGTGACTTCCAATTCTTGTCATGTCAATGGAGGCACATTTTATCCCTTGCTCTTTTAGCTTTTTTGTCATGCGGACTCGCAAGCTAGACTTGCCCATCTGCCGCGAGTTCAATACATAACAAAACTCCCCATTCTTCAACCCCTCATATAAGTCAGAGTCAGCTTGTCGTAGAACATAGGTAGGATGCTGATACTCTAAACTTCCTCCAATTTTGTAATAGTTTTCATCTAACATAAGAGTTGAAGCTGGAAGCTTGGATTGGAAGATTGAAGGTTGGAAGTTGGACGTTGAAAGTTATAACCTGCCAAGCTACTAATCAGTAACCTGTAACTTAATTCCTCAAACGTTCTCGAAAATACTGCTGATATAACTCGCAACGTGGTGTAACGCGATCGCCTTGCCGTTTAACCAGTCCCATGCTGTACAACTGATACGCCTGCATCGTCTCCAATCGCACTGGTTCAGTTGCTGTCACAACCTGTTTGAGTGCTACTACTAGTTCGAGATTTTCTTTGAGGGTATCCAAGTGCCGGCGCAAGTGATTGTCATAAATTCCGGCATCTGTCGGAGCGTCTTGCAATAACTTCTCCAAAGTCACATCCTTACAAGCAAGGCGATAAAGCGCCCACCTTACTAGATAAGGGTGCCCTCCTACCATTGCCATTAGTTGCTGCACTTGAGCACCGTTCCAATCCAGCTTATGACGCTGCGCCAAATCCTCTACTTGCTCTGGGGTAAACTCGGTCAATTCCACTGGCAACCCGACGTTAAACGGCGATTGATTGATATCTAATGGTCCATAATCTTCGGTAGAATGCACCACAACTAGCCGCAACTGTTCCCAGATATCGATAGTCTTGGCTTCCTCATGCCAGCTTCGCAGCATTGGAAAAAAGCCTTGAGCAATTTCACCAGACTGGAAAACCCGATCCACTTCATCTAGCGCTAAGACTAGAGGACAGTTGATTTGCTCCAACAGATGGGCTTCAAAATATGTGGTGCAATTAACAATGCTGCCTCTATCTTCATCCCAATATTCACTCAACCCAGAGGGTAACTCTAGCTCCTGGCTGACGCAGCTACAGAACCATCGCAAAAATTTATCTAGGCTGCTAAGCTTTTCCCCATCTGCTTGTAGTAGGTTCAAACGAACCGTTCGATAACCCTGATTGGTTGAGCGATCGACTATTCTGTTGAGCAGTGAGGTTTTTCCCATCTGCCTGGGTGATTTGATGCGGATTAACGCTCCAGTTTGGGTAATCGTCTCGTAACAGCGAGATTCGATAGGATGTCGATCAACATAAAAGGCAGAAGACAAAGCAACGGGTCCCTCTGGCACTTCTAGCACACCCACTGGCTTGGGATAGCAATTGGGAGCTTGCCAAGGTAGAGGAGTATCTGAAACCGTTTCTTTTAAATCCTCACCTGTCACTTGTTTAGACTTTTCGGGACGGCGGCGCTCCCACTCCACATCAAACTGTCTGAGGTTTGCTTGTTTGTCATGCCGTTTGTGCCAGAGCTTCAACTTGAAGTGCCAGTCGTCTGAACCCTGCGTCTTAGTGCGGCAGTCTTCCAGAATCTCCAAGAAATCTTCAAGACGATGGAGTGCTTCCTTGATTTCGTCGTTGTCTAACTTTCCATTGTATGAGTCTAAAGCTGTCAGTTCTTCAAGAATTCTCACCTTTGTCTGGATAACTAGCTGCTTCTCTGTCTGCCAGTTGACCTGAATCTTGAGGCGAAGCTTCTGCCAAGCCGCTTCGCTAACGCAATTCTCCAATTCGTCATTAGCGTAAGCCACCAGTGCCTCTAAAAGGCGTTTAGTGCGCTGTTTAACTTTAGGACCATAGCTCACTGTCGGCATTGATGCTGTCCAAACCTTCTAAAAAGTTCGAGGATTACCCTAAGTGAAAGCAAGTTCCCCTAACTGCCTATGTTTGATTTTAAAGGACTTTCAGAGTACTGATTGTGTTCGTGACTTGAGGGAAGTTCCTCTACTTCTGCTGCAAGTTGTAACCCAGTGACCAGGTTTCAGTTGAGAGCCACTGTCGGATTTATGGATGCCAACCTGGAAAACGACTCGCCAGTTTCTGCGATCGCTTTTTTTCTACATAAGTCAAACAGGCGTTACAGATAGAGACTGGCAGGAAGATTACAAGGCAGTGAGTTGGAGCGATTGCCTGATCAAATCCTTCCAACTCTTCTAAAAAATTAGGGTATTTCCTCTAATTGGAGTCGCTTTGTTAAGACTTTATCCCTGAGCCTAAGCCACTTCCAGCGTTAAGAATAGATGACTGGCTTGAGGGCAATTCCCCTAAATATGCTGAATTCAATACCTCAAATTGTTAACAACTTAACTCTGCTCAGAGAAATAAGACTATGAACCTCGCACCCAAGACCGCTACATCAATTAGCCGAGCAAAACTCAACGTCAGGGGGTTTATAACTAACCAGTATCAATTGATGGGTGAAGTGTTATTCACCAGTGGCTACCAGAGAATGGGTGACTATTCGTTTCAGTCAGTAGGTCAGGAGATGGTCGCGCACCGACAGGCAAAGCTACAATCATTGCCTCTGCCTTTACTGATGCCAGGATGTAGTATCGGGGTTTTAACAAGGATTACGACGCCTTAAAACTACAGTATGCCGAAGCAGCGATCGCCTTGTCTTCAAGAGTCTCCCATTTTTCACCAATCAAATAGCATGGCTATATCTGCTAGCGATCGCCTTTTAGGGGGATGAAATGAGAATGTGTAGTACAGCAAAAGGGAAACAGTAGATGCAACTACTTAGAAAAATTTTAAGTATTGTATAAGTTGTAACAAAAAATCCCTCTAGCCATTTCTCCGCTAGATAACAATAAGTAATAGCAGCAACATTTGTGCTTTTGTCTATTGAGCGGAGACTGACCAATGTATGTCTATCGCACCTCTCAGTTCAATGAGAAGTCAGAGCGATACGGGATTCAAACTCGCATCGATGATCTGTGCGCTGAACTAGAAACTCAGAGAATTGATGAGGTGCAAGCACGTTTTGAGAGAGTCTATCCCTACTTAAAGCGTCGAATCCTGAATCGACGGCTGATTGCACGTATCCTCAGAGTTGATGATGAGCAACTACTGTGCTTACTCGATATCTTCAAGCGTGGCGATAACGACTACGAGCAGTTTCTCGAAGCCCCTATAGAGTATGGCAGAACCTATCTAGAACCTCAACTCGACCTTGCACAACTCCGAGACTGGCTTACCCTGGCTAAACTCAATCAGCGCCAAGTCCAGCAACTCCCGGAACTACCGCCAGAACTGCGTCCCTGGTTAGAACCTCCCGGTTGGGACATGGAAACAGTAACAGAGGACTGGGTAATTTATGAAAGTGAAGAATGGGTGACGCAGTTTAGAAAACGTGAAATCCAAGAAGGTTGGGAAATTTATTACCGAATCATTTCAGGAATTAGAAGTGAAACCACCAGATCTAAGGAGCTTCCCGATTTACATAATGTAAAGCTGGGCGAGTCGAACAATCATTATGTGCTCTACAGCCAGATCGAGACGACTGACGCCACCGTTGGGGGAGTCTTGTTTCTGCTGGCTCCCTTTGATCACAAGCCATCCAGTGAAGAGATTAGCGAGGTGGGTAAGAGAACCGCCTTGTTTGATGGCTCTCATACCAGCAACATCCTGGCACAACAATTAAATCTGTGTGAGTTGACACCCTTTGCCCGACGTTCGTATCCCTCCTATCTGCTGGCTGATGAAGAAAGTTGGCTCGCGATCGAACGCGGCAGAGAGGCAAATCTCGCTCTTTCGCCTGAGGAAGAACAGATTCTCAAGTCAGTTTCCAGTGCCAAATCAGGTAGCGGCTCACTACCCCTATTTATAAATGGGCGAGCCGGTAGTGGCAAGTCCACGATGCTGCTTTACCTATTTGCTGACTATTGCTACCGAAAGTACTACGACAAGCGAGGACGGCGTCGCCAAGAGCCTCTGCTGGGTGAGCCGTTGTTTCTTACTTATAATGAGCGATTACTAGAAGTAGCTAAAGATGGGGTAAAGACGCTGCTATCGTCTCATCACCGCTTTGTGGCTGAGAGGAGTCAGGAGGATGAGAGCGATCGCATCGACCACTTCTTCCAACCTTTCCAAAAATTCCTGTTCGGCTTACTCCCACCCACAGATCGATTCCGCTTCGAGCCAGATAAATACATATCCTTTCATCGCTTCAAACAACTCTATCAGGGAAAAACTCCCACTGAATCCTTAGCCAAAATCGTTCTCCATCTCCCCCAAGCGCGGCGTTATTCCCCAGAAACGTCCTGGCACGTCATCCGTAGCTTCATCAAAGGATATAGTCTTGAGGAGCCTATGACACCTGAAGACTACCAGGAAGAAGTGCCACGCAAGGAACGCACCATTTCCCTGGAGAAATTCCAAGGCATCTACGACACCATCTGGGAACGCTGGTATAAGCGCATCACCAAAGAGGAAGGTTACTGGGACGACCAAGATTTGATTACCAGAGTTCTTGAACTCAAATGCTACCGTCCGGAGTACACAGCAATTTTCTGTGACGAAGCTCAAGACTTTACAAGGTTGGAACTGCAACTCATTATGCGGCTGTCTGTGTTCTCCCAATATCATCTGGGATATCAGCCGATTCAGAGCCTACCCTTTGCGTTTGCCGGAGACCCTTTCCAGACGTTGAATCCAACGGGATTCCATTGGTCTAGTGTTCAGGCTGTATTTGATTCGGAAGTAATTACAGCACTGGATCCAGCTGATCAATTAAAGCTAGTGATTAATTTCCAGGCATTAGCATTTAACTACCGTTCTAGTCCACCCATCGTTCAAGTTACTAATTTAATTCAGCTGTGGCGTCATGTTTTGTTTGACATTCATGAACTCCAGCCCCAAACGGCATGGCACCCTGGCAATTTTCCCGAACCCCAAAAGTTCATCCTGAATCAGAACATTAGCCCTGAAGAACTAGGAGACTACATCAAAGACACGATCGTGATTGTGCCTTGTGAAGAAGGCGAAGAGGCGACTTATGCCAAAAGAGATGAGGTACTCTCTGAAATTTTTCCTCAATTAGGCACACAGGGAGAACAACACACACCGGGAGATGGCCTAATTTCCAATTCACCAGAACCCCTCAAAAATGTCTTAAGTGCGATTACAGCTAAAGGGTTGGAGTTTAAAAAGGTCATTCTCTATAAGTTTGGCGAAGAGTGCAACCAGAGCGTCTGGAATGTGAAGGGAAAAGGTATCGACCAACGCGTGAAGGTGGAATACTTTTTCAACAAGCTTTACGTTGCTGCCAGCAGAGCAACAGAGCATCTATTTGTGGTGGATTCAGAAAAAGGCGATCGCCAATTGTGGCAATACGCTAGTGACGAAGCCTTGTTGCAGGCAATGCTACACTACGCCAGAAGCAAAGAGCGTTGGGATGAGAATGTTCGTACCATCAGCACAGGTACTCCCAAAACGATGCAGGAACTGCACGAAGATGACCCTGGTGCGATCGCGCAGGAGTTTGAGACGAAGGGGTTAAACTCACAAAACTCTGATTTCCTCAGACGTGCCAGACAGTTCTATAGCGATCTTGGCGATAGTACCAAAGCTGAATTTTGTGAAGCTTGGGCACTCAAATTTGAAGAGCAGTTTCTGAATGCTGGAAACCGTTTTCTCCACTTGGGCATGCTAGAAGAAGCCTGGGAGTGCTTCTGGCAGGGAATGTGCTGGTCACAGTTAGTTACTTGGTACAATCTGCACCCCGAAAGTGAGGCAGGAGAGCGTTCGCTGGTACTCTTTATGGCTGCCGAGCCAAAGGATTTAGAGGCTCTAAACAATTTCACACTATTCGTCAGTAGTCAGTGGTTAGTCGTCACTGGCAATACGGAAAAACAACGGATAACAGACAACGGACAACTGAGGAATACCAAACACTGGAAAAAAGCTATAGAGGAGTATGCTAACCGTATCGAAGCGCTACTGAATGCTATAAACATCAAGCCAGATCAATGGCAACGTTTTGGTGAGGTTCTGGAAGCTAACGAGTCAGCGGGGAACAACGAACTCAATCTGTTAGCGGGTGAGTGCTTCTACCGTGCCGCCAACTATGAGCAGGCAGTGAGTATTTGGGAGGATTGTGATGCTACCCACAAGCCTGAGTATAACCTTGCAAAAGCTAGGTTTCTAGGGATTCCTGAGGGTTTGGAGTATCTGGAGAGGGCAGGAGAACATGACAGTATCATCGCTGAGTGGGAAAGGTCAGGAAAACCACGTACTCTTCACTGGCTTCCCTATGTTGCACCCGCCCTTGAAACAAAGCAGCAGTACCAACAAGCCTTCGTTGTCTATATTTGGTTGGATAATTTAGTCAAAGTCAAAGAATGCTTTGAGAAGGCAAGTCAGGGCACACCGTCAATTAAGCTTATAAGTGTTCTATTGCAGTATTTATACCGCAAAAAGCATTGGCTGGATGCCATAGAAGTCCTTGAGAAGTATCTTCCTACCGTTATTGGTTCGGAAGGTCAAAAAGCAGGCTTGAAATTCGATTTTGTTTATGCGATCGCCTGCTCAGACTTAACTCCCAATGACCTTACGAAGGAGCATCGTAAACGCTACGAAAATTTTTTCAAGAAACAGGTTTTATCAACATCTGACTGGCAGCAGTATTTATTCATGCAGCAAGTGGGAGTTGCCCTAGAAAAAATTGGGTCACTTGTAGAAACTCTAGAGTTTTACGAGCAGTTTGTCTCTGATTGTGAGCAAGAACTACGTCAATTTGCACAAAAGCGCTGGATTGCCACTAAAAAGAAACAAGAAGATTACGCCAGAAACCAGGGACAAATTGATAAAGCGTCCAAAATCCATTCAGAACTCCTCAAAAAAGCTGATAGTTGGGCCATTCCTCAAGAGTCGGTGCTACTAGCTCCCCCATCAGTACCCAGAGATCGTCCAACGCTCCAAATTAGTAGTGATCAGACTAATCGCGTCTTTACTACTACCCCAGCAGAGGCATCCCCGTCGCCGACGAAACTTGCAATTGACGGCTTGCCGAGTGGAACAAAAGTAGAGCAACTAGAGGAAGGAGTCGTCAGGTTTGGAGTTCGTCACTTAGTGATTAAGGTAATGAAGCAGAGCAAGCAAGTTCTCATTACTGATGCTCTTAACAGTCGGGACGTTCGAGTGGATGGAGCAGGCTGTAAAGTCAATATTGGGGAAGCAACAGTAGAAGCGGCTGGCACTCACCAATTATTGTTTACACTCTCCTCAAGTGGCTACAGTGGTGACTTAGTCTGTAACGATAAAAAGCCAAGATTGGAACTAGATATCCAAGGTTTGCCGAACAAAATCTCCATAGAGCTTTAGTTTATAAGCTCCCTTCGGCAGAGGGATAGGGAATAGGGAATAGGGAAATAAAAACTTTAGTTATGGGTTTAAAGCCCACAAAGGTTACGATCACCAAGGCAGGCATCGTTGATACCAATTCACTAAATCTTGCCTGCAGATAAACTTTGGTTTTTGCTAATTGCTACTAGCCTCTTTTCAATTAGCAATTAGCAATTAGCAATTAGCAATTAGCAGCCCTATCAAGTTATTTATCTTTTTCTGATAGCTGCCAGAGTTGGATTTCATAACACAGATAGCGGTCAAAAATAGTGCGTGCAGCTAACCCTTCGTCGATCAGCTTTTTACCCCAGCGATTGAACAGCCAACGACCGATTAGGTGCAACGGTGGGACAGCGATCGCCACTAGAGCAGCAATATAATTGATCGTACTGAGCCCAAACGTGCGAAACGTCTCAACATACAAGTCAATCGTTGGTGCAATACTCTTCGAGATATCCTCAGCCTTCACTAATTTGAACCCAGCCTGCATCAATGCTGCCTGAAGCTCGCCAGTGACATGACAATTGGAAAAGATACCCTCATGATATTTGGTATCAGTGCGCATCATATCGGCAAGCAGCAGGTAGCCGCCACCCTTGAGTAGACGAGCCGCACCGTAAGCCAAATCGTCAGCCGCAATATACTGACTACTTTCACTAAACAGAATTAGGTCGTAGGTTCGGGTTCCTTGGAAGTCCTCAAATCTGGATAAGTGGAACAGTGCCCGACCTTTGGTGTTATTGATAAACTTTTCTTCCTGAAACAGATCGGGTGCCAATCCCTCAACCGTGAACCCGCGATCAATCAGGTATGCAGCATTGCCACCAATGCCACAGCCCACATCCAGCACAGTATTGATTCCCTCTGGGATAAAGGTCAAAAGTTTAGCTGTATAGGCTTCCTGAGCAGCAGGCAGTTGAGCTACCGTCAAATCCTCACTAGAGGTAGGCAACGGCTCCCAATAACCGTAATGAAGATAGGAGGAACCTGTAAGTCCCTGATAGTAATCGATCGCCGCATTTTGATAGCGAGTCGCTTTCGGAATATGGATTGATTTCGATTTCGGCATTGAGCTATTAAGGATTTCCAAAAAATAAATGCTCCAAAAGTGATCGCTTGGCTGCAAGTACTCTAGCGAGAACAATATACCTATTTACTGGCTTGAGATGCCACAAAAACATGAAGGACACTACGCCTTCCCTATGCTCAAAGAACTTTTGATCACGCTGGATTCGGGAAGAGAGCGTCCCGAACAGGGAAGTGCGCTCGGAAGGTTTGGACTTTTGAGTTTTGAGTTTTGACTTCCGCATAGCGGTACTAACTCTTTATATGTGGGTCTTTGAATCGGCTTCATTGCTGGCGTTAGCCACAGAACAGCGATCGCATAGTCCGAAAAATTCCAGCGTGTGATAATAAATCTTGAATTGATGGGAATCTTGCAGCTCAGTTTCTAATTGATGGACTGGGCATTCATTGATAGGAATTGATTGCCCACAATTGAGGCAAGTGAGGTGGTGTTGGTCGCGCTGCACGGAACTGTAGAGGGACTCTCCACTGGCGAGTGTCCGCACTTGCACTACGCCTTCGAGTTTCAACGATTCAAGGGCACGATAAACTGTTGCTAGACCCATACTTTGGTCACGGTTGCGTAACTCGACATAAATATCCTGAGCAGAAATGGCGCGGTTCAAAGTTTTGAGCAAATTTAAAATTCGATCTTGAGAGCGAGTGCGTTGGACTTTCATGGCTGTTCTTGTCAATCTCCTGGAAATTTCTTGAGAGCTTGGGGGCTTGAACGTTCAAACTTTAAAATAGACTTTCTTAAAATGTAGGGGATACCTGTGATTCATAAATATCAAGCGCGCATCTATGTTACCCTTCGACCTTCTGTCTTAGATCCAGCGGGTGTGGCAGTAGAGTCAGGGATAAAGCAACTGGGCTACGAAGGTGTAGAGCAGGTGAGAATAGGCAAATATATTGAACTGATGCTGTGTGCTTCCAATGAAGACAAGGCACGGGAGCAACTTGATCGCATCTGTGATCAGTTATTGGCGAATCCAGTAATTGAAAATTACCGATTTGAATTGGTTGAAGTGGCTGTACTAATGGGGGCGTCGTCATGAAATTTGGAATAGTGGTCTTTCCTGGGTCAAACTGCGATCGCGATGTGGCGTATGTTACTCACAATCTCCTTAAATCACCAACCCGGATGGTTTGGCACGAAGAAACAGATATTTCTGACTTAGATGTGGTGGTGCTTCCAGGTGGGTTCAGTTATGGAGACTATCTGCGTTGTGGGGCACTTGCCCAGTTTTCGCCAGTGATGGGTCAGGTGGTAGAACACGCTAAGCAGGGTAAGTTTATTCTTGGTATCTGTAACGGGTTCCAGATGTTGACTGAGATGGGGCTTTTGCCGGGGGCACTGGTACGGAATCGAGACCTACATTTTATTTGCGATCGCGTCCCGCTAAAAGTGGAACGCACTGACCTTCCTTGGACATCAACTTACTCAACTGGGCAAGTTATTACACTCCCAATTGCCCACGGTGAAGGCTGCTACTATGCTGATGCTGACACTCTAAAAGGGCTGGAAGATAACCGTCAAATCCTGTTTCGCTATTGTTCGAGCCAAGGGGAGACAGATAACACTAACAACCCCAATGGTTCAATGAACAACATCGCGGGAATTTGCGATCGCACCGGCAAGATCTTAGGCATGATGCCCCACCCAGAACGGGCTTGTGACCCTCTGCTAGGCGGCACGGACGGCATGAAGTTGTTCCAGGGATTGTTAACAGGACTTGCTAGCGCAACCTTACCTACTTTAAGTTTAGTTAAGTAAAAATCTAAATGGCAGTAAGCTTTCCCTTGTCTATTGTTTTTTGCAACTGATGACTGACAGAGGAGATGAAATCCTTTAATATAAGCATCTACTCTCAAAACCTAACGCGCTAAAAACGCTAATTTCAACAAACCACCAGGGAGCAAGTGCGGCGTATGTTGGGGCTTAACTCAAGGGATTTCAAACCTCTCTCAGCCTTATCAGTTTGGCTCAATAAATCTTGTACCAATTTCCTCAAAGGTATTGCCCAAAAACCACTAACGTCTGTAAGTTTAGTAACAACATTGGGCTTAGCGGGGGTTCATTGGCTCACTACAGCAGTGGTTGCCCCTCAGAGTGCCTATGCGTACACAGCAAGTGTTAGTGTTTCCCTAAACCGTCAGCCTCGTGAAAGTTACGATAGCTTAGTACGCCGTGCCGAGGCAGTAGCTAGGGCAGCCGCCCAACGGAGTTTTGATGGAGACATTTTGGTTACAGATGTAGCCGTGACTATTCTGGGGCAAAATGAAGGCACCATCGTCCCAGTTTTGAGATTAAAAGTTAGCCGTCAAGCTTGGAGAAGCAGCCCTGACACCCAAAGTTGGGCAACTTACTTCCGCGATAGCCAAGCGCTGTTGGGCTTGAACAACCCGAATGGGCAATCTCCTACGACTGAACCAACACCCACCCCAGAAGTCGTGCCTACCCCTGAGCCAGTACCTCCTACTGGTGAGACAACTATCCCAATTCCCGGCGCACCCATCCGGATTATACCTAGACCCGGAGGTGCCCCTCAACCCGGAGGTGTCCCTCAACCCGGAGGTGCCCCTCAACCCGGAGGTGTCCCTCAACCCGGAGGTGTCCCTCAACCCGGAGGTGTCCCTCAACCCGGAGCTGCCCCTCAGCCAGGAGCTGGTCCCGGTGGCTCGACAACCCTTGACATTCCAGGTGCACGCAACCGGATTATACCCAATCCAACGAATACGTCTCCTGCCACCCAGCCTCGCTAATTAATGAACTGGTAACAGCACCAACTCACTTGGAAGGGTAATGAACTGGTAACAGCACCAACTCACTTGGAAGGGTTGGGAAACTAAGCTAAGCGATGCCTTAGAATAGAAAGGCTGTCGAAAATTCAGAACTCTAAGATCATGGCTGTTCCTAAGAAGAAAACGTCGAAATCAAAGCGAGACAAACGCAAGGCGACTTGGAAGCGTAAGGCTGCACTACAAGCCCAAAGAGCCCTCTCTTTAGGTAAAGCCGTTTTGAGTGGGCGTTCTAGCTTTGTCTATCCAGCACAAGAGGAAGAAGAGGAAGAAGAAACCTAAGGCTGCAATTTAGGCAGTAGGCTGACAGAGCAAGAAGTCTTATGCGTTGCTCTATGACCTCGAAGCTGAAAAGATTTTGCCATGATATGGAGAATCTGACGTTACAGTTTGATTAGCCCCTATGGGGAGTCTGAGGGGAACTATAGCCCTCACGTCGTAACTTTAGGAAAAGGCGACGGAATAGATAGACTCCTCTGAGGGCAAAGAAGCGACATTGAATAGCGTAAAATTTTTTCTACTGGAATCATGATCGGAAAATTTTTCCGTAAACCAGAACCTGAGCAAAGCGATCGCGTTCCTCCCGGTCAATACCTAACCAAAGGCTTCCCAGTACTAACCTATGGGCAAACCCCCCAAGTTAGGGCTGAAAACTGGGAATTTCGTGTCTGGGGATTGGCAAAAGCCAAAACCTTTAGCTGGTCAGACTTTATGGCGATGCCCCAACATGATTTCACGGCTGATTTTCACTGTGTGACGCGCTGGTCTAAACTTGATGTGCAATGGACTGGCATCAAGGTGACCGACTTTATGAATCATGTGGAGATTGATCCAAAAGTCACTCACGTCCTGCAACACTGCTACGGCGACTATACAACCAATCTCCCTCTAGAGGATTTTGTGCGGGAAGAAAACTTTTTTGCACACACCTTATTTGGAGAGCCGTTATCTGCGGAACACGGCGGCCCCATGCGCACAGTCGTTCCCCACCTTTATGCTTGGAAAAGCGCTAAGTGGATTAACGGTTTAGAGTTTCTCGATCACGATGAATCGGGTTTTTGGGAGCGCAATGGCTACCACCGCAGGGGAGAGCCTTGGGCAGAAGAGCGATACAGTTACTAAGAAAACGGCTCTGATTGTTCTGCTACCCAAGTCGGTAACAGTGTTCTCATTGCCTGCCAGATATGTTTAAATCATAAGTTTTTGAATTAGCCGGAGGCTTTACACGAGTAGGGTAGCCTCCGGCTTAACTGATTTTTAGGTGAGTGTTCAGGAATGTACTAGCTCCCGCGACTGTTGCTTTACCAGACCGAACTTAGCAGCTTGTTGTAACTGAGTTAAAGCCTCTATATCTTCCAGGTCATACTGAATGGCAAACATTTGTCGCATTTGCTCTTCGGCTTCTACCGTCAGATACCCAGATTGAATAACCTGATAAACAATCTCACGAATCGTAGACATAACCCTGCTTCCTGAATTCTTTTGTCAGTATCCACGTTGTAATCCAAAGAATCTGTGATGAACAGGATTGAGGTTAGTGATGATACTAATAACTTTTGAGTGATGGGCTTCTCTTTGTTTGTGTGATATGAATCACCTCTCTGTAGAGTTGGCGCTGAGACTGCATCACAAAATGAAGAGACTGGCAAGTCTCGCGAGCTGTAGGTTTTTTAGATTCCCCTTTATTCCCCAACGCTATTCTCCTAGCATGGGAGGCATGGGAGAAAAATCTCTTGATTTCGTTCAAGGGAATAGTCCCTACTCACTCTTTTGTGAAAAACCTACCTTTTGAGCTACTCTCCTACTGTCCACTCCCTCTCAACCAATCAACCATTTCAGTAACTTGATCTTGCCTTTGTAAGGAGCGTATCTTAACTTCACATCAACCAGAAAAGATTGGTTGAGCACACTTCTTTGATGGGAAAAGGTGTCAAAACTTGCCTTCCCGTGGTATTGACCAATGCCACTGTCACCAACACCGCCAAACGGCAAGGTGGGCAAAGCTAGATGCACGATGGTGTCATTGATACAGGCACCGCCAGATGCAGTCTCTCGCAATACCCGCTCTTGATGCTCCTTGTTGTTGGAGAAGAAGTAGAGGGCAAGGGGTTTGGGTCGGGAGTTAACTAGCGCGATCGCTTCACTTAGATCGGTGTATTCAAGGACTGGCAAAATTGGTCCAAAGATTTCCTCTTGCATCACCGGATCTTCAAGAGTCACCCCATCAATCACTGTAGGGGCAATATAGCGGTTAGTAGGATTAGTATCGCCGCCAATCATAGTTTGACCAGCATCCAGAAGTTCACAAAGTCGATTAAAGTGATGCTGGTTAATAATCCGTGCATAATCTGGACTTGTTTCTGGTGTTGCTCCATAAAAGTCTTGAATACATTGTTTGATTTGCTGCAATAAATCTTTTTTAATCTTCCTATCTACCAAAAGATAATCAGGAGCAACGCAAGTTTGACCCGCATTGATGAACTTCCCCCAAGCAATTCTTCTTGCCGTATATTCTAGGTGAGTATCAGCATCCACAAGGCAAGGACTTTTGCCACCTAGTTCCAGCGTCACTGGCGTCAGATGTTTGGCAGCAGCACTCATAATGATTTTTCCCACTTGGGTGCCGCCAGTAAAAAAGATATGGTCAAATTTTTCTTCTAGTAGCTGTTGAGTGGCTTCTTTTCCTCCTTCCACTACACTTATAAAATTTGGGTCAAAGTATTTAGAGATTATGTCAGCCAACAGATGAGAAGTATTCCCCGCCAGTTCTGAAGGTTTGATAACAGCACAGTTTCCTGCTGCGATCGCGCCTATCAGCGGAGAGATTACTAGCTGAAACGGATAGTTCCAAGGACCAATGATCAGAACAATACCTAATGGTTCTGAATAGATTTTGGATGAAGCGGGCAAGAGGCTAGGTGGTGTAGAAACTCGCTTAGGTTTTGCCCAAGACTTGATATGTTTAAGTACATATTTGATTTCTGCTAAACAACCTCCTATTTCAGTGGCATAGGTTTCAAACTCTGATTTACTCAAATCTGCTTTTAATGCCTTTTCAATAGCTAATGCATTATCTAAAATGGCTTGCTTTAAACGGTTGAGGGCATCAATTCTAAAAGATACGTCTTTTGTTTGATTGGTATTAAAAAACTGACGTTGCTTGCTAACAATAGTGTCAGCGGCTAATTGTGTAAGCATATTGATGACCTACTGAGGTACATGAGCTAGAGCTAATCTTCAGTCTGAAGGAAATCCCCGACGTACAGCCGGATAAATTCTGCCGCCGCATCAGGATTAATGCCTTTGAGTGCCTCGGCAATCTGCACAACGGTTTCGGCAGAGGGGTCTCTTTTTTCGTGAAACCAGTTGAAAACCACAGAACGGTCAACTCCCAGAGTAACGGCTAATTTGTTCTGGCTAATCCCGTAAGTTTCCAACGCTTGCCTAAGAGCTTTTCCCGCTTTTCCCATGCTTCTGATCGTGTCAGAGGATCATGAGTGAGTAAATGTTAATCAAACCAACAACATTTGTAAGACTGAACGTTGTTTGAACCAACAACCTTATTCTGAATCAATCAGGTGAACTCGAATGGAAGAGAACTTTCTGCCCAATGATACCGAATCACCAGCGTTGAAAGGGTTGCCAATTCCCCTCCTAGACCAAACCATAGAACGTCTGGTTGAGGAAACTAATATTAGTGTGGCTAGCTGGTTTGCTCAACAAATTGCTGGTCTAAATGTAAGGGCGATCACTAATTGCTCTTTGCCAATGAACGAACAGTTAGTATTTCATCAGCGCGTAGCAGTTCCACATCTGAACTTGACACAGCTACTACCGTAATGGATTCCCCAATGGCGTTAAATACTTCTAGGATGTAGCCATCTTCTCCTCCGTTTGGATGAGGTATGCAGTCAATCAACGTTGCTACATCCCCTTTTTTCAGATTATGTTCTGGTAAATCACGATGCAGGGCTACAGACTGATAAAGTTCAAGGTTCATGTCAAGATTACTTCTGAGGCTTTAGAGTAACAAAATGAAAACTGCCGTCGAGATCCCATCTTATCCAAATGGTGACTACCGCTAAATTACGCTCATTTGCTCCTTGCAACTCGCCTTCAACACGATAGAAAGTGCCGTATTCATTCGTGCCATCTTCCACTGCCTCTGCTGAGGAAGCAAGGAGTCTAAGCGATATCAGTAGTAGTTTTGGGTTCTCCTGAGTGAATCCAGCTTGGGCGAGAAATTTTGACTTGTCATCCCGTGCTCTTGGTATCAGTAGGTAGCGCGTCAACTTTTCTTCTGGGATGACAGCATCGGCAGGAATTCTCATCGCAGTCTTTCATTCAAGGTAGCCAAAAATCTGGCAACATAGCTCTGACTAACCCGCGCACTGTTTGATTAATACTCCGAGCAATCTGAATATGTGGCTCATCAGGTTCAACGGGGATGATATTAGCTTTACTCCCACGCCCGAAGTAATCAACTACTAGATTTGCTGCTTCCAAACCGGTAACATAAGCCTTCTCCTGTGACCAAGAACCATGATTAGTGACAATCCAATCTCCACTCATGAAGAGATTTTGGATGCTCGTTGTTGCCTTCAGTAAATACTGATAACTACCCGGTGCAAAGTGAGTTACACCTTGCCGCACTCGGATTACGCTACTGTCGATAACCTTAGCCTCTCCAAACCCTGGCACACAGCTAGCTAAATCACGCTGGACTTTCTGCACGATTTGCTCATCACTCAGAGGTAGCAACTGATTGGCATGATAAAAATCGGCTTCAATCACGCTACCAGGTTCATCCCGGTATTCGTCGTGCAGCACATTCAGGTCAAAAAATGTCCAACCGGTTGTTGGATCAAAGCCAAAGCAGGCATTAGAAGGATGACGGATGCTTACTTTGCGATCAAACCACAGCCGAGCCGCCAGCACATCAATTCCCCCCAAGTTCGTCAAATCCCGAAATTCCCGATGATTTTGCAGACTGGGACTACTTGACACAATTTTTTTCATGCCGCTGACGCTAACCGAAAAAATTACCGCATCTGCCTCAAAGACTTCATCACCGCAGACAACCCCTTTTGCCTTGCCAGTGCTGTCGAGAACAATATCGCTTACCCGTTTATTAGTTAGTACCTTGCCGCCAACTTTCTCGATACGTTCAACCCAAGGCTTAAAAATCATCTCTCCAACCGTTCCCCGACACCAAACCACATCAAAGTTAGGCTGGTGAGCAAGGATGAAGTAGTAAAGCATCCCCAAGGCAGCTGCTGCTGAACACTGTTCCCCGGGTGCAAATAAGCCTACCAGCAGCATTGGCTCGAAGGAATCTTTATAGAGTCGGGCAGAAACGCCAAACTGTTTGAACAGTTCACGGGCAGTTACGAAGTCATAGCGCCACCATGCCTGATCAGAGTTATCAAAATCGACTATGGCATAGAGCAGGGGTAGGGCAGAAAGGCGATCGACCAATGGCAACCGCTTAAACTGGGTATACAGAAAGGTTCCTAGTGGAGTGGGGAGTAGTGGCTCATTTTGGAAAATGGGTGATTCTACTTCCAGTCCTGCGGGTGAATATTGGGAGGAACGAGTGAACGGAGTGAAGGGATTGAGTCCCAAGTCTCGAACCAAGGAAAAGATATTGCTGTAGGGATACCAGAAGCCATGAATCCCACCCTCAATGGAACGTCCACCAGGAGTTTTCCAGCCTGCTACTAATCCACCGGGATAGGGGGCAGCTTCTAAGAGTGTAACGTCGTAGCCCTGAGACGCTAAGTGGTAGCTTGCTCCTAATCCAGCCCAACCTGCACCTACGACAACTATCCGTTTTTGTTTTGACCCTTCTGACATCCTTGACCTCGTGAGTCTCTTGTTTCAGGATGACATGATATGCTTGGCTCAGCTAAGCGATCGCCTCTACACATTGCATTATGGCGATCGCTAAAAGTTCCGTGACGATTGAATTAGAGTACGTTAAATTTTCAATAATTCTCTTCCTCGTAATACGTCTTCCGTTGTCTGCCAGCCAACTGCCATAGTAACGGCACGATCGCTCCCCCGACAGCACCGATACCAACACTAAATGCCAGTACAACCCCTACGGGTAGCTGGATTGTCTCAGAACCCAGAAACTGTAGGGATATCGGCGTAATATTTTGAATGGATAGAATAGCGATCGCTCCTATCCAAGCCGCTAAAACTATAGAGGTAAGCAAATTAGCCAGAATTCTCATAATTGTCAGTTGTTAGGGGCAAACAACTAATACTGGGATTAAACTCTTACAGGTGCCAGCCTGTTGATCAGCAACTCTATAATTTCAGCAATCGGCTTTTGCTTTTCTATAGAGTCAGTTTCCATATAGACTCGCATCAGAGGTTCGGTTCCCGATGGGCGCAGAAGTACCCAGCTACCATCTTCTAGGTAAAGTTTGATGCCGTCTTTGTGACCAATTTCTTTGACTCTGATGCCAGCAATGTCTCCCGGTGGATTTTTGATGAAGGAGTCCAGAATCGCTATTTTGTGCTCATCATTCAATTGTAAATCGAGACGTTTATTGTAAAGAGGACCATTCGCTTCAGCAAGCACTTCTTCCACCAACTGACTCAACGGCTTCCCTTCATAGGCGATCGCTTCAGCAACCAGCATATTTGCCAAAATGCCATCTTTTTCGGGAATATGCCCAATAACGCTTACCCCGCCTGAGTCTTCCCCGCCAATCAATACCTCTGTCTCGCGCATCTTCTCACCAATGTACTTAAAGCCCACCGGGGTTTCATAAATTTGCAAACCGTACTTGAGGGCAAAGTTATCTAGTAAATGAGTAGTAGCAACAGTACGAACAATTGCGCCCGTCTTGCCTTTGTTTTTAATCAAGTGACGTGCCAGCAGCAACAGCACAGTGTTAGGAGTCAGGACGTTACCTTGCTCATCGACAATACCGAAGCGATCGCTATCGCCATCGGTGGCTAAACCCAAATCAGCATTATCTTTTTTGACAGCCTCTACTAACTCCGTCAGTTGCTCTCCCTTCGCTTCTGGCAGTCCACCGCCAAATAAGACATCACGAGTGCTGTGAAAGGTCTGTGTCTGGCAGCCGCAATGTTCTAGAACCGTATTCAGGTAGCCACGAGAGGTCGAGTAGAGGGCATCGTACTTCACCTTGAGTTTGGCGCTACGAATCCGTTCTACATCAAGCAAAGTGTATATGAACTGTAGATAAGCCGGTTTGGGGTCAAAGGTAGAAATTTTATCAATGTTCTCACCACTGGGCAAGGCATCATCTGCCGCTTCGATGTTAGCAACAATCGTATCTGTAATCTCTAGTGTCGCTGGACCCGCATAATCCGGGATGTACTTAATGCCGCAGTAAGGTGCCGGGTTGTGACTAGCGGTAAACATTAGCGCCCCAGCCGAGTTGAGGTGACGGGCATTGTAAGCTATCACTGGCGTTGGGCAATCTCGCTCAACCATGTTTACCGTCCAACCCAAGTCTGCCAGGACTTCAGCCGCCGTGCGGGCAAACTGGTCGGCAAGAAACCGAGTATCGTAGGCAACTAAAATAGGGCGGTCTTTAGAATAGGCGGTTTCTATGTAACTGGCGATCGCTCGTGTTACCTTACATACATTCGCAAATGTAAAGTCATCAGCAATAATCCCCCGCCATCCATCGGTGCCGAACTTAATTGTTGTTGCGCGGCTTCCTAGACTCATCTCGGCTACTTTCTGTCAGTTCAACTCAATCTTAATCGAAGCCTATCTTGATAAGTGGAGTGGGGGAAGAACGGTTTTTACTCTTCGTGGTGTACCCGCGTTCATGAGGGTATAGTCAAATAATTGAATTGAACCTACCCTTGCTTAATTGATCCAAATATTCGATTTGGGCAGGAAAATTTACAAAAAAATAGCTTTTCTAGTGTTATTTTCTTGATTCAAATGGTACATTAGCTGCATCAGCAATTTGATGAGCGGTATGTCTAGCAGCCTGCTACACGAGCAGCGCTGCCCGTCGTCCTCTGCTACTGGGAGTACTATACTATTGGAGCTGTAAGCGATCGTGATCCAGACTGAAACCCCAACTCTACATGCGGTTCAAGCTGAAGCTTCTCGTCTACGAGAAGAGTTGCAACTGAGAGACCAGTTGGTGCAGCAGCTGTCTCAAGAGCTATTTCGCCTGGTGAAGGGCAACGCTAATTTCATGCCCCAGCCGGAGGTTTCAGAGCGTCACCAAACCCAAATGCGAGTTTTACGGGAACAGCTGCAAGATGTTGAACAGCAGGTGACATTTTACCAAGAGCAGATTACGACGCGCGATAACGAAATTTACCAGTTACGGCAGTCGGTTCAAGAACTCACCGAACGCTCCCGCATGCTAGAGCAGGTAGTACAAGAGCTACCACACATTTATCGCCAGAAGTTTGCCGAGCGTATGACATCGGTGAGAGAGAGGGTGGCGATGCTACAACGGGAAAACCGACAACTCCACGCCGAACTGCAAAGTGTCAGCTACCGCTTGGCAGTGAGAAGCCGCAATGTTACACGAGTTGATTTACCGAGTTTCTCTCGTCCACGCGGTGGCCCGATTCCAACCTTTGGGAATATCTAAGGGTTGTATCATCGTTGATGCCCAGGCTGAAGAGAGATAGCGGTTCTCAATTGCATACATGACAGGTAGGGGCACGATATATCGTGCCCCTACAATAATTTTGGATGTTCCAAGTTCACACTTTAGCCTTCAGGTTGACTATCTAGCGATCGCGTTCTAAATCCTCAATAACCTTCTCTATATACCAATTTTCCGGCATACCAGGATATTTTTGCTTAGCAATGTTAATCAGTCGTTGCGCTACGTCCCAGTAGCCTCCTACCATTCTGAGCAGGCGATTTTGTAGTTCAGTACTGGGTAGAGCATTTGACCAAATTTGTTTTTCTTGATTTATAAACATATTGTTATTATTGAGTTGGCTAGCTCGTTTTTGAGCGGCAAAGCGTACTCGTGATTCTTCAATCTTTATCTTTTCTAGTACTTGCCGATAACTAGCCCAATCTTGTTTATCAAAATAAATATTGGCAGCTTTTTGATAATCGTCAACAGCTCCCTGGTGATCATCAAAATCGGAGCGAGTAGCGGCTCGATGACAATACAATTGAGCATCATCAGGTTTAATATTTAAGGCTCTCGAACAATCTTCTATCGCTTGCCGATGATTGCCAAGTTTGCTGTAGGCAAGTGCTCGGTTAATATACGCTGAAGTGTTTTGCGGTTGCGATTCAAGTAACTGACTAAAATCATCAATCGCTCCCCGATAATCGCCTAGTGCGATGCGGACAACTCCTCGATGGTTACGAACCTGGGAGTCTTGGGGATGAAGTTGCATTGACTGACCCAGATCTTGAATGGCTCCTTGATTATCACCCAACTTGCTGCGAACAATACCTCGATAGTAATAAGCTTTGGCATCTTTTGGATCAAGCTGAATCAGCCAGTTCAAGTCTTCCAGCGCGCCTCTGTAGTTCCCTTGCTTAACCTTATTGACGGCTTTGTTGAAAAAATTCTCAGTCTGGACTACCATCTCAGCACGCCTTTGAGTCGCCTGAATTTGGCTAATGCTGTCTAAACATCGACGGCAATTTTCCTTATCCTTCTGCTCCAGATACAGTTGTGCGGCTTTTTTAAAACTAGCGATCGCCGCCTGAGTATCCCCCAGCTTACGGTAGGCAGTCCCCTGAAGGTTGCAAGCGGCAGCATGATTGGAATTGATACGTAGGACTTGATTAGCATCCTCAAGGCTTCCCTGAGCATCCCCCAGCGCCAACCGAGCTAAACCTCGACCAAAATAACTTTCAATACTTTCAGGATTGAGCTGCAAAGCCTGAGTATAGTCCTCAATTGCTCCTTGCTTATCTCCTAAGTCAAAACGAGCAACAGCTCTTTTGTAGTAAGCTTCAGTAAATTGAGGATTGAGTTGTAAAGCTTGGTCAAAGTCCTGAATTGCCCCTTTAAGGTCTCCTTGAAGCGCCTTATCTAACCCGCGGTTATAAAATTCTCGCTCCATGCTTCCAACCTGCTCAAGCAGCGACCAGTACTCTAGCTAATCATAACCTCAGCTAAAAGCGAGAGCTACCCAATCTTGCCCCGTGACTGGTAATACATTGAGTGACGGATTACTAAAGCCTACGATAAACTCGACTCATCCGGTGCTGAATTCTCACTGGTATGAGTTACTGCCTTAATCTTCGTTGCCAGAAACCACAAAACCCAAGTAATGCAAGGTTTTGCTTAACTTGTGGGTCGAGGTTGCTTTGGAGCGATCGCTACCGTGCTTTGCAACCCATTAGTCAGGGGGGTATCGGTCGAACCTTTCTCGCTGTAGATGAACAGGATACCTCTAAACCCCGTTGCATTATCAAACAGTTTCCTCTAATAAATCAAGGTACTAACAATGCCGAAAAAGCCGCTGAGTTGTTCCGAACAGAAGCGACGCGGTTACAAGAACTCGGACAACACCCTCAGATTCCTCAATTACTAGCGTGTTTTGAGCAAGATGACACAATTGGATCGGCCATGCCACCTGTATTAGTGCAAGCTTTCATTGACGGAGAAAGCTTAGCTCGAAAACTGGAAGCAGAAGGCGCATTTAGTGAAACTCAGATTCGGCAAGTCCTCAATGAACTACTGCCAGTATTGCAGTTTGTCCATGACCATGGTGTAATTCACCGAGACATTAATCCAGAAAATATCATCAGTCGTACTCCCCCAGCCCCCCTTGCTAAGGGGGGAGAACAAGAAGAAGTTTTTACTCTTGGGGGAACAGACAGGGGGCAACTCGTTCTAGTTGATTTTGGTGCCGCGAAATTTACTACAAAAACAGCATTAGCAAGAACCGGAACAGTCATTGGTTCTGCCGCTTACACCTCTCAAGAGCAACTGATGGGCAAAGCGGTTACAAGTAGTGATTTGTATAGCTTAGGGGTTACCTGCATTCATTTACTCACTCACATTCACCCATTTGACTTATTCAATAGCCTGGAAGGTGTTTGGGTTTGGCAAGATTACTTGTGCAACCCAGTCAGTGATCAACTCAGTCAAATCTTGAACAAAATGTTAGAAGGTGCCGTTAAGCAACGGTACCAATCAGCAGCGGAAATCCTCAAAGATCTAAATCCTGATTCAGATCCAAAAACTTTAATCCAAGCCAAAACAGCTAGCTATTCATCACTCACCACGCCAAAGACTCTTAGCCCAACCTGGAACTGTGTACACACTCTCACTGGTCATGTTAGTTCAATTACTGCAATCGCTTTTAGCCCGGATGGAGAAACTCTTGCCAGTGGTAGCGCGGATAGAACAGTCAAAGTCTGGAACCCAAACAACGGAGTCCTGCATTGCACTCTTTTAGGGCATTCTAGCTTGGTTGATGCGATCGCCTTGACGCCAGATGGACAGATTCTTGTTAGTGGCAGTTGGGATCACACGATTAAAATTTGGAACTTACAGACAGGAGGATTGATTCATACACTTTATAAGCATTCCGGCTGGATTAAATCTTTGGCAATTAGTCCAGATGCGCAATATCTTGTTAGCGGTAGTGCTGATAAGACCATCAAAATCTGGGATTTAAGCACTGGCGAGGTACAGACAACCCTTTCTGGACATTCCAGTGCTGTATACTCCGTTGTAATCAGTCCAGATGGGCAAATCCTTGCCAGTGGCAGTCTAGATAAAACGATTAAACTCTGGAATTTGGACAACGGCGATGTACTGCTAACACTTGATGGGCATTCAGATGCAATTAATTCACTTGCCTTTAGCCCTAGTGGTCAAATCCTAATTAGTGGTAGTGCTGATCAGACGATTAAACTCTGGAATTTAGGCACTGGCGAATTGCTACATACCCTTACTGGGCATTCAGAGACTGTCAGTTCCATTGCTATCAATGTTCAAGGTCATACTCTCATCAGTGGTAGTACTGATAAGACTATAAAAATCTGGCATCCCGGCAGCTGTAAACTCTTGCATACACTCACTGGACATTCAGCTGGTGTAACATCCGTGACTATCAGTCCCGATAATCGGCTCATCGCCAGTGGTTCTCAGGACAAAACTATCAAGATTTGGCAGTTTGAGTGATTCTTCGAGGAGCGTAATTCTGAGGAAAGTTTACCATAGACGATTAGCAGCTAATTTTTCCTTACAGTTAAGATTTGGTGGTGTGATTGATGCAAAGTAGCCCTGAGTCACAAAAGTACGGCTTTGCCCTCCACACCAGCAGCCCTGAGTTGGGTTTGGCGATGAGTAACTTTGCCAATGATACCCACTGCAAAACTTGGGATTTAGGGCGGGATTTGTCTACTCATTTACATCACTATCTCCCTGAGTTTCTCTTACCCCAGACTTGGGGAGATTTAGCGTTTATCGGGGTGGCGAAGGGGCCAGGTAGCTTTACTGGTACTCGTATCGGTGTTGTGACTGCCCGGACACTGGCACAGCAGCTGGATATTCCTCTATTTGCGATTTCGACACTAGCCGCTGTGGCTTGGTCGCATCAAAAACAAGTTTACCCCCAACCCCTCCTCCATCAAGGGGGAGGGGGGCAAGAAGCGATCGCACTCCAAATGCCTGCCCAACGCGGCCAATTATTTGCCGCCATCTATCAGTCATCCTCATCTGATTCAGGAGTTACTGAGCTGTTTCCAGATACAGTGATAACACCAGAAGCATGGCAGCAAACATTGGACAGTTGGCCAACTCCCTATCAGCTGATTGATATCCCAGCGGGGATCGGATTAGGTGCCTCGGTGTCCAGTGTGTTGGAACTTGCTCATATAGATTGGCAACAGGGAAAATGCCCTCACTGGTCGGATGCACTGCCGTTTTATGGTCAACATCCAGTAGACGTAAAGTAGTTTTTGCTGAATTAATAGTTTGACTGGAACTGAAGAATTTTGGAAGACATTGATTCCGACGATAAAGCGGTTAAGTGGCAGATAGCCTCTACTTGCCTTGTTGTTGTGCGGATGTTTCGTTTTGCTTCACCCACTCATCGATCAAGCCTGATGCAACCTGGCTCATATCCTTGTCTTGCAAAGCACACATGGCTTTGAACTTGAGCTTGAGGGCTTTGTCGATATAAATCTTTAAAGAATCTAGGGGAACGTCTTTCTCGGGCATTGTTTTTTCCTCTCAAAAATGCAATATAACTTATTCTTAATTTTATCACTATAATAACTTGTTTCTATAGAAATAAAGCACTACTTTAGTCATAGTGTTTTTACAGCACCAAAAACAGAAGCCAGCGCCCTACGGTTCAAAGTAACAGCGCTGGCACTGGCTTCCCCTTATTAAAGGAGACAAGTTCATTATGACTTACAAACACTGCCTAAAGCTTTGGGCAGTTACTCGTCTACTTCCCAATCTCAAATGAGTAATCGTGGCTCGATACCGCAGTCGCTCAGATGCTGACGGACAGCTTCTGTTGTTGCTCTACTTGAGTCCCCAACATCCAAATTTTGGGAATGGGTCAGAGGGTTGAAGGTTAAAAATAATAACCTCTAACCCTTTGCTAATCTGGAACAGGCTAATTAGCGATGCTGCTGCTGCTCCAACAGTTCCTGCGCTCGTGGCTTATACAACAGATAGAACAATGACTCAATGTAACGCAGGAGATCCTCCCGGTTTTCCTGAGAGTTATAGTTCCAGAAGCCATAAATCCGTGCCAAAGATAGCAGCCGCGTCGTGTGGATCTTCCAGGTGTAGGTGCTGTAAACTCGCTCCATACCCCGATTGGAAATTTCTTCCCAGTAGCTGGGATTTTGGTCACATTTAGAGAGAAAATCCAGAACCTTCTCTACGATGTCTTCGTGGTGAGTTGGATTGATTAAGAAACCGTTCACTCCATGCTGAATAATCTCCAAAGGACCGCCGAACTGCGTGGCAAAGGTTGGTAAACCGGAAATCATCGATTCCAAAATCGTCAAACCAAAGGCTTCAAACAACGCCGGTTGAACAAAAAAGCCCTTATGGTCAGCAATCACCCGATAAATTTCACCGGAATCACTCTTAGCTAAGCGCACACCTAGCCAGCGAATCTTGCCGTCTAGTTTGTACTCCTCGATAATCCGGTAGAGCTTGACAATTTCGTCTTTTTCTTCGTTGTCGCCTGATTCCTCAACTCGCAACTTACCAGCCACCAAAATCAGGTTACAGCGCTCCTGTAGCTCTTTGCTCTTACCATAGGCTTCCGCTAAACCCGTCAGGTTCTTAATCCTGTCAAGACGCGCCATTGAGAAAAGAGGAGGCTTGCTAGGGTCATCCAGCTTACCAAAAATATGGGCAGGGTCTTCTTGGGTGAACAGCATATCTTCCAGCCGTGCAGCGGCATCTGGAATCCTGTCTGCTGTGCGCGTGTAGGGGAAGTAGACACTCTCATTTACCCCTGGCGGCACCACGTTGAACTTGGGAGAGAATAGCTCAATCCCATTCACAACGTGATACAGGTCTGGCATTGTGAAACACTTGTAGGACTCATACTGACCGATACTGTCAGGCGTGCCCACAATCTCTTGATAGGTACTGCTGATGATGAAATTCGCCGCATTCATCGCAATCAAGTCAGCAGTGAATTGCAGGGAGAAGTGGTACTTGTCCTCTAGGTCGTTCCAGTACAGGTTACTGAACAGGTATTTGGATTTTTCCAAGGCATGGGCAACGTTGCACTGCGTTACCTTCATGCGTCGAGATAACAGGAACGCTACCAAGTTACCATCGGTATAGTTTCCGACAATTAAGTCAGGTTGACCTTGGAATTCTGCCAGCAGTTCTTTTTCCGCATCAATGGCGTAAGTTTCCAAGTAAGGCCAGAACTCAAATCGAGAAATCCAGTTCTGGGTCATGTTGGGATTGAACTCCCGCAGCGGCACTCGCAAAATCCAGGCATTATCAGTGCCGTGAACTTTTTCTAGGCGTTCGTTACAGCGGGTACCATCATTATTGGGAATCAAGCGACTGAGGATGATGACCTTGGGATGGACACCTAATCCCTTTAATCCCGCTAGTTCGATGTCCTCTTGCAATTGCTTTTCTAAACTTCGCGCTTGGTCGAGGACGTAAACAACTTGACCGCCAGTATCTGGACGCCCTAAGACGCCTTCTTGCCCAAACCAACCGTGAATCGAGACTAAAACTATCCGAAAGATCATCGGGATGCGGGAGAGGAACTTTTCGAGTACCTCGTGGTCGGGAGAGTCAATGAGTTCATCGAGCATCTCCAGCGATTCCCGCACGCGATAGGCGGTGTTGCCCCAACCCGCCTCAAACCCCATTTCTTGCAGCTTATAGCGAAATTCTTCGTAAGGCTCTTGATCGGGTCGATCGCTCACAAATAGCAAAGCCCTCTTTACCTGATCAGAGAGTTGCTGCTGGCTTTTAATACGTCCGTTAATCAGTAACTGGGTGCCTTGGTATTGGTGAACACTTAAGAACGTGTACAACGACTCCAGCCACTGCCGAGGGTCTTGGAACAGCTTACTGGACAGAAAGCGGTTGAGGAAGCTGACGCCTTTGCCAATATTCTTGGGGTCACGAATCGTTGGGCTGTAGTCGTAGAAGGGTTGGAAATCGAGCTCTAGGAGATCACCTTCATGGGGACGGTAGCGATTGACGATGCGATCGCGCAGATCCAGGAGTTCTTGCACTGTTACCGACTCAGCGGTCAAATCTTCTAAAACTCGGTAAACTTCTTGGGAGGCAATTTTCGGTCGGATAATCAGGTAAAGCGTTTCATCTTCCAGAATAATTTCCTGGGTGTAATACACCAGTTGCCCCAGATGTGAAGACTTATAAAAATATCCGGGTTTGTTGTGGTTGGTACAGTATTCAGAAAAAGCGGTAAGAATTTCGTTTCGTAGTAGATACTTAGGTTCAGCCCTGCGTAACTGGCTCGCAAACTGGCGTAAATCGCTTCTCTCTTCACTATCAAGAACGTCCTGGATTAGGTTGAGCATTCCAACTCCCGAAGCACTAATTAAACGACACTAACAACAAACAGGTTACAAGTTGACCTAAGAAGTATTTACTCCTTAAGCACAGATAGACACACAACAATATGAGCAACAATTACAGGGTATAAAGTTGCCCGTATTTGCGCCGAATATAACGGATAAACGGATCGATGCGTAAACTAGCACCGGTGACGCCCCTGATCAGTTCGGTTGCGGTGTACTTGCAACCGTGTTGGTAGATTTTATCTCTTAACCAATTATGTAGTGTAATACAGTTACCGCCCTCTATTTCGGTTGAGATTTCTGGATGAGTCTCTAGAGCCGCTTCAAAAAATTGCGCACTCATTAAGTTGCCTAGGGTGTAGCCCTGGAACATTCCTCCAATCTGACCGGTATACCAATGTACATCCTGTAATACACCATCACTGTCGGTCTTTGGGACAGTTCCCAAATCGGATCGATAGCGTTCGTTCCAAGCTTCAGGGAGATCGCAAATGTCAAGGCTTCCTTCCAACATCTGTAGTTCCAGGTCGAAACGGATCATGACATGGAGGTTGTAGGTTACTTCGTCGGCATCCGTGCGAATAAGCGATCGCCCAACTTTATTGATGGCTCGGTAGAATGTGTCGAGAGAGACATCGCTCAGCTGCGAGGGGAAAGCCGCTTGCAACATAGGATAGAAAAATTTCCAGAAGCTTAGACTCCGCCCGACCATGTTTTCCCACAGCCGTGATTGACTCTCATGGATACCAGAGGATGTACCACCGGCAAGGGGTGTGCCTTCAAACTCAGGGTTTATTCCTTGCTCGTACAGAGCGTGACCCATCTCGTGAATGGTACTAAACAGAGCTTGACCCAGGTCATTTTCATAAATGCGGGTAGTAACTCGCACATCCCCAATTGAGAAATTAGTCGTAAACGGGTGGTGAGTTCTGTCTTGACGCCCTCGTTGGAAGTCATAGCCCAGTTTCTCCAGCAGTTTGAGAGTAAATTTAAACTGCTGGTCTTCCGGATACATCTGGTGTAAGCAACTGTCATCCGGAGAATTTTGGGAGGTAATGGCTTCGACAATTGGCACCAGTTGCTGACGTAAATCGGCAAAGAGCGATCGCAAAAATGATGCCTTCATGCCGTAATCAGCAAAGTCAATTAACGGGTCAGCAATATGCTCATAACCTGGGAAAAAGTTTGCCAGTTCCCGGCTCAGTTCCAGAGTCTTTTCCAGGTAAGGCTCCACCAGGGCAAAGTCATTCGCTGGTCGCGCTGTTGCCCAAGCTTCATAAGCCTCCGTCCGGTGTCTAGAGAATTTTGCCATAAATTCCGCTGGCACCCGCACGGCTGTTTCGTACTTTCTTCTAGTAACGCGGATCAGGCTGGCTTCATTGGAATCGTAAGGAAGACTTTCTGCATAAGGACGTAAATCTTCTAGGAGCTGACCCACCGCTGGATCAATAAACTTACTATGAGAAATTTGTTGTAAAGTTGCTAGCTGACGACCACGAGCTGCTGTACCACCCGGAGGCATATAAGTAGCCTGATCCCAGTACAACAGGGACGCGGCGGCTTCTATATCATTGATTTCGGTAAGGATGGTTTTGAGTTCTAAAAGTTTTGGTTCCGTCTTCTCAATACTCTTCTGCATGATTGGGGGTTGATGCTTGGATACGGGTTTTACTGGTTCTATGCGGTGTGCTAGTAGATTAGTTAATGTACACCTGTCAACCAAAAAGGCAAATCTCCCCTACCTTGGAAGTGCTTGCAGCTCTTGCTGACAACCACGCTTTCGCATATATATAGCGCAGAGCAACTTGATGGCTGTGACGCACAAACTTCCTGTAGCAGGGAGATGACTAACCCTGATAAGGCTGGAGATTTAGAGAATAAACTGAGTAGCCAAAATAGCCCAACAGCAAAGGCACTCAGTAGCGGATTTGGGAGAGCTACAAACCAATATTGTGCCACCTGCACAGTAGATACTGCACCAAGCTTTTGCTCATTACTTCTTGCCTAAACCAGCACCCAAAATCGCTCTCTGGCTCAACTGGGTCACAATCAGAGTCAGTTTTTGCTATGGCTAGGGCATTGGTTTTGATTGAGATCTTGGAGAAAGTTTTCAATCGTTAAGTCAATATTACTCTGCAAAGCCTCTTCTTTCCTGCTATGAAGATTATCAATCGTTACTGATATGTGGTAGTGAGCTAAAGATGACCTTTGTGTCTGCACTCCTAAATTACTGGTGCTCTGGAGGCTTTTGAGCTAAAATTCGAATATTAAATTTTGTATCACTCTCTTTAAAAAGATTAACCTAGCGGTATTTAACCCTGAAATGAGTCAAATTTCTACATTCGCTTTAAGCTAGAAAGCAGTTAGAGAGGACTGAACATCATGGCATACGAACTCCCTCCATTACCTTATGACTATCAGGCATTGGAACCCTACATCTCTGCTAAGACTCTTGAGTTCCATCACGATAAGCACCACGCGGCTTATGTGACCAACTACAACAAAATGGTGGAAGATGGCGGAATGGCTGACAAGTCAATAGAGGAAGTCATCAAGGCAACCTATAATGACTCATCCAAAGCCGGTATCTTCAACAATGGAGCGCAGGCTTGGAACCACACCTTCTTCTGGAATTCTTTAAAGCCAGGTGGTGGTGGTGCCCCAACGGGTGCCGTAGCTGAGAAGATCAACTCGGACTTAGGTGGCTACGACAAGTTCAAAGAAGAGTTCAAGAAAGCGGCTTCCACCCAATTCGGTAGTGGGTGGGCTTGGCTTGTCCTCGACAATGGTACGCTCAAAGTCTCCAACTCTCCGAATGCAGTAAATCCGATCGCTTTGGGACAAACTCCGTTACTGACTCTTGATGTCTGGGAACATGCCTACTATCTGGATTACCAAAACAAGCGTCCCGATTTCATCGATGCTTTTCTCAACAACCTACTGAACTGGGACTTGGTTAATCAGCAACTGGCTGCTGCTTAGTTATCTCACTCTCCCAGAGAAGCTAAGCTACAGCTAATCGTTCAATTAATAAGACGACAGTCATGACTAAAACCGTGACTGTCGTCTTATTAAGAGTAACTGAAAGGTCAATAACCCCACTTGATTCTACGGATACAGGTGGGGTTTCCAACAGGAGTTTTTTTAATGAATAGTAAAGATTTAGCGAAATACATCGAAGCCACAGACAGCATTGCCAAGCCTTGGCTATTAGTGCAACTACGCCTAAAGAAACTACAAGAGCGTCAGTCAACACTTTCACCAGACGCTTATGCTGCCCAATTAGCTGACATACACGAAGACTTGATGAAACTTGGTGAATGGTGGCACGGCATTGAAGATGAAGTCTTTTGATGGCTGTAGCGAAAGTAAGCTAGTCTTAAGAGCCACTACCAGCTGAAGCATAAAAAGTGTAATTTGTTGTTAAAGAAAAAGTATTATCAGAAGGTTTGATAACCAACAGCCAAAAATCTTCTAGAGGTGCGTCATCTTAACCATCTCTTTGCTTTATGCTGCTATTGTTCCAGTGGAGCGATAGTGGTAGCCAGGTAGCGATGAGCACTTGGTAACAGCGATAGCCTGACCTTCCCTGTCGGCGGATAGGTTTAAGTGTCCTTCTGCTCACGATAGGATGAGTTCAGAATTTAGCGAAACGCTAGTCCATCATGCAGTTGTGGAATGCTTGGGTAAAGCCTGTTATGGCAAAAGTACTCGACAACTGACTGATGTTCTATTGATAAACCAGGACAGGACAGGGTCAACTCATAACCATGCCTAAATCAAAAACGACTGTCAGGGAGATAAACTTAAGCGATCCGCAATATTACTTGAACCGGGAACTCAGCTGGTTGGAGTTTAACAGTCGAGTTTTGCAAGAAGCCACGGACCCTCGAACGCCACTTCTGGAACGCCTCAAGTTCATAGCGATTTTCAACTCCAATCTGGATGAATTCTTTATGGTTCGCGTTGCAGCGCTGAAGCAGCAGGTAGCGGCGAACGTCAGTAAATTATCTCCAGATGGTCGGACACCCACCGAACAACTGGAAGCCATTAGGCAGCGATTGCTGCCAATGGTGATTGAACAACATCAACACTTTGAGAAGGTACTGCGACCTCAGCTAGCCAGCGAGGGCATCTACCTTATAGACTACATGGACTTGAATCAGGAACAGCGAACTTACCTGCAAAATTACTTTGAAGAGCAAATATTTCCTGTCCTGACACCTCTAGCCGTTGACCCTAGTCATCCATTTCCTCATATCTCGAACTTGAGCCTTAATCTGGCTGTCGTGGTAAAAGATCCAGAAACGGGAGAAGAATTGTTTGCGCGGGTGAAAGTGCCTCAAGTCTTGCCTCGGTTTGTGCCTCTTCCTGAACAGTTGCGGCAGCGGCAAAAAAAACAACTAGCCATTTGGACTGGTGTCCCCTTGGAACAGGTGATTGCCCATAACTTAGAATTTCTGTTTCCAGGTATGAATATTCAGGAGTATCATCCGTTTCGGATTACCCGGAATGCTGATTTGGCGGTGGAGGAGGATGAAGCCGATGATTTGCTCTTAGCGATCGAGCAGGAGTTGCGTAAACGGCGCTTAGGTGGCTCAGTAGTGCGGCTGGAAATTCAAGCCACGACGCCTGATACAGTGCGGGGAATGCTGATGGAGGAATTGGAGCTGAAGGATAGAGATAGAGATGTCTACGAGGTAGAAGGTCTACTGGGTTTGGGAAATGTGATGTCTTTTATGGAGTTACCACTTCCAAACCTGAAAGACCCGCCGTGGAAGCCAAAGGTACCCCCGCGCTTGCTGTCTCCCCTAGGGGATGAGGAGGTGGAAGATTTCTTCTGTGTGATTCGTAACGGGGATTTACTGGTACACCATCCTTATCATTCCTTTTCCGCAACAGTGCTACGCTTCATTACTGAGGCAGCTAACGACCCGCAGGTTCTGGCAATCAAAATGACGCTCTACCGGACATCGGGTGATTCACCGATCGCCAATGCCCTGATTAGTGCCGCAGAAAATGGCAAGCAGGTGGCGGTATTAGTAGAACTAAAAGCTCGCTTCGATGAAAAAAACAATATTATCTGGGCCAGAAAGTTAGAACAAGCTGGAATACATGTGGTTTATGGTCTGGTGGGTCTGAAGACTCACACAAAAGTGGTGTTGGTGGTGCGTCGGGAGGAAGGTCGTATCCGTCGGTATGTCCACGTTGGCACGGGTAACTATAACCCTAAGACAGCCAAAATTTACACAGATTTGGGGCTGTTGAGTTGCCGGGAGGAGTTGGGGGCAGATTTGACGGATTTGTTCAATTATTTAACGGGTTATTCTCGGCAACGGTCTTATCTGAAGTTGATGGTAGCGCCTGTGAATTTGCGCGATCGCTTTCTAAGCCTAATCCACCGTGAAATAGAACACTGTCACAGTGGCTTTAGTGGTCGCATCGTTGCCAAAATGAATGCACTGGTTGACCCACAAATCATTGCCACGCTCTATGAGGCATCCCAAGCGGGTGTTCAAATTGACTTAATTGTGCGCGGCATGTGCTGTCTGCGTCCTGGCCTTGAAGGGATAAGCGAAAATATCCGCGTTGTTAGTATTGTCGGGCGTTATTTAGAACACTCGCGGATTTATTACTTCCACAATCAAGGTCAAGAGGAGGTCTATATTGGCAGCGCTGACTGGATGACCCGTAACCTGGATCGGCGCGTCGAGGCTGTTGTCCCAGTTGAAGAGCCAGAGATTGTCAAAGACCTCCAAGAAATTTTGGCCGTCATGCTTGCAGATAACCGTCAAGCCTGGGATTTACAACCCGATGGTCATTACATCCAACGGCAGCCAGCTGATGGCACGAAAGAGCAATGCGCCCAGAAAATCTTGATGGAAATGGCAATTCAAGAAGGGAAAAGTTATTAAATGTTGAGGATTCGGAATAACCCTTAACTTATATCTTCTAATTCTTCTTTTCCCCCTTGCTCTTTGTTCCAGCTAAGTGGACACTAAACTTAAAAATTCACAACTGTTGAGAGGTTTTCATGAAAAAAGTTTTGGGTATTATTCTCGGCGGTGGTGCAGGTACTCGCCTTTATCCTCTGACCAAGCTGCGGGCAAAACCAGCGGTGCCATTAGCCGGTAAATACCGCTTAATTGATATTCCCGTCAGTAACTGCATTAACTCAGAGATTTACAAAATATACGTCCTGACTCAATTCAACTCAGCCTCTCTCAATCGTCACATTGCCCGTACATACAACTTCTCTGGCTTCATGGAGGGGTTTGTTGAGGTGCTAGCGGCTCAGCAGACAGCCGACAACCCAAGCTGGTTTCAGGGCACGGCTGATGCTGTTCGTCAATATCTCTGGTTGTTGCAGGAGTGGGAGGTGGATGAATACTTGATTCTCTCAGGAGACCACCTCTACCGGATGGACTACCGAGAGTTTGTGGAACGCCACCGCGCAACAGGGGCAGATATTACCCTTTCTGTTGTGCCAATGGACGAAAAACGGGCGTCAGATTTTGGTTTGATGAAAATTGATGATAAAGGACGGGTAATTGACTTTAGCGAAAAACCAAAAGGGGATGCACTGAAAAACATGCGCGTCGATACGACCACACTCGGTCTCGACGCCCAACAGGCAAGGCAATTACCCTATATTGCTTCCATGGGAATTTATGTCTTTAAAAAAGATGTTTTGACTGACTTGCTAAATAAATCTTCCCAACAAACTGATTTTGGAAAAGAAATTATTCCAGCGTCAGCCAATGACTATAATATCCAGGCTTATCTGTTTAATGGTTACTGGGAAGATATTGGGACGATTGAAGCTTTCTATGATGCTAATTTGGCGCTGACACGACAGCCTCGCCCACCTTTCAGCTTCTATGATGAAAAAGCCCCTATTTATACTCGTGCTCGTTACTTGCCCCCCAGCAAGCTTTTAAACTGTCAAGTGACAGAATCAATGATTGGAGAAGGTTGCATTCTCAAAGAGTGCCGAATTAGTCACTCAGTATTAGGAATTCGCTCTCGCATCGAAGCTGGTAGTGTCATAGAAGATAGTCTAATCATGGGTGCCGACTTCTATGAACCGTTTGCAGAACGGCAATCCGATTGTGAAACAACAGAACTTCCGTTGGGTATCGGTGCTAACTCAACGATTCGTCGTGCCATCATCGACAAAAACGCTCGAATTGGCTGCGATGTTCATATTATCAATAAGGACAGAGTGGAGGATGCTGAGCGTGAAAAACAAGGCTTTTTTATCCGTAATGGTATCGTTGTAGTTTTAAAAAATGCAGTAATTCCTGATGGAACAGTAATTTAGTATTAGTCATTAGTCATTAGTTAGTAGTCATTGGTGACAAGTAAAGTTTTTAGTTTTTAGTCCGCTATTTCTTTAACACAAACACCAACAAATAGTAAGTGTAGACTAATAACCAATAACTAATAACTAATGACTGATGACTAATGACTACATTGATTTTGCTGATTGGACTTCCTGGAAGCGGCAAATCTTCGTTGGCTTCTAAGCTATTGGCTGAATCTCCTCAAGGTCAGCTAATTTCTACCGATGATATCCGTGCTCAGCTATTTGGTTCCCAAAGTATTCAAGGACCATGGTTGTTGGTGTGGCGTCAGGTACAGCAGCAGTTTCAGCAAGCTGTGGCGCACTCATCAATGGCAATTTATGATGCCACGAACGCCGTTCGCTGTCACCGAAAAGAGGCGATCGCTCTAGCGCGTGCAAGTGGCTTTACCCACATCACTGGCTTGTGGTTAGATACACCATTGCAGTTATGTCTAGAAAGAAATCGAAGACGTGAGCGCATTGTTCCTGAGGAAGTCATTTTGAAGATGCATTCCTGTCTAAGGGATGCTCCGCCAACACATCAAGATGGACTAGATTGCCTGATCCGCTCTTCCTGGGCCAGGTGTGGAAATTGCGATCACACCGATGAGGAAGAACCGTACTCAATAAACTTGACGACTTTGCTACTCTAGCTTAGGGGACATAGGCAGTAACACCACTTGACAATTGTCAAGATTACTGGTTACCAATAGCCCAGTTGCCGCTGCAAAAAACCACACCTTAGGAGTCAACGCTTAGGCGGGGAGACGGTTGCAGCGTTGTTAGGGCAATATAGGACAAAAACTAAACTAAATTTTTAGAGCAGAGGAGATACCCTTCATGCCTGCAACCGACTTTAAAGACTATTACTCTATTCTGGGAGTAAACAAAACCGCTAGTGCCGATGAAATTAAGAAGAGTTTTCGGCGACTAGCACGAAAGTACCACCCAGACATGAACCCTGGTGATAAACAAGCAGAGGCTCGCTTTAAAGAAGTCAGCGAAGCTTATGAAGTGTTATCTGATCCCGAAAAACGCCAGAAATATGATCAGTTTGGTCAATACTGGAAGCAAGCTGGACAAGGATGGCCCTCTAGTGGTAGTGCGGGCGTCGATGTTGGTAATTTTGATTTTAGCCAGTATGGTAGTTTTGATGAATTCATCAATGAACTACTAGGTCGCTTTAACACAGGTGCGGCTCCCAAGGGCGGTCGAACCTATACCTACCGTACAGGCACAACGGGCTTTGGTGGTTTGAATGATTTTGGTGGCTTTAATGACTACGCCAGTACTGACAATAGTACAACCGGGGTAAGTGGCGATCGCGAAGCCACCATAAACCTTAGCTGGTCGGAGGCTTTCCACGGTGTCCAGAAACGTTTGAATCTGGGCAATGAAGTTATAGATGTTCGGATTCCTCCTGGTGCCAAACCCGGAAGTCGCATTCGAGTTCGAGGCAAGGGTCAAGTAAACGCCTATAACCAGCAACGAGGAGATTTATACTTGAATGTCGAACTAAAACCTCATTCTTTCTTTCAGTTCGACGGAGATAATCTTATTTGCGATGTGCCAGTGATGCCCGATGAAGCGGTGTTAGGGGCATCAATTGAGGTACCGACACCCGATGGCGCAGTTACTGTGAATATTCCTCCTGGTATTCGTTCCGGTCAATCTCTACGATTGCGCGCTAAAGGCTGGCCGCGGCCCAAGGGTGGACGTAGTGACCAGTTAGTGCGGATTATGATTGCGACCCCGAAAGACATTACCCCTGTTGAGCGGGAGTACTACGAAAAAATCCGTGATATTCGCAGCATCAATCCTCGCACGTACTTATCGCAGGTTCAGTTATAGAAGGCATAGGATAAATTGCCAAACTCTCGCTTTTCATTGTGTAGCTTTTGCTGCTTCACAGCAGATTTGGCAAACCAAGTGTCTACATATACTGAACTTGCGTCAGATACATCAGGCAAAACTCAATGCTGATTGACAGACAGCTGAAAGTTTCCCAATCAAATTAAGTAATGAGCGTTAGTGTTTGCGCAGCCTTCTTGAAGCGCAAGGAAACGCTTTGTTCGCCTGGCTACGTGCAACTACTAGAGATTTGATAAACATACCTATTAACTGTTGCCTTTGACAAGCGCTCCTGCCGCTGCTTGTAGAGAGGAGTAAGTCACTTCAGGTTGACCATTGATAAAGTATTTTCCCTCTACAGACTCACAGATAACCCCAGCTACCTGCCCATCAGCACCATAGACTGCCAAGACTTCCTTAACTTCATTGGGTTGAAGACCTTGGAGAGTTTCGCTCCAATCACCTTGATCAACTGCACGAATCCTAATTGTTTCATCCATATAATCAACTCCTCTGGTACAAGTCTTACTCGATTAGGTGGTAGACAGCAGACACAGTTTTAACGCAGTCAATCATAAACTAACAACTGCTCAAACGGCTCAACAGTACCTTGCAGAATTTATTAAAGCTGCTGGAATACGCACTCTTCAACCCAACCTAGGGGAGGTAGAGCAGGCGAGGAAATCAACTAAAGGTTGAACTATGAAATTACCGCATCTATAAAGGCCATAAAGGGATGTTGCCTCGATATCGAAAACTTCAGAACTGGAAGCCACGCTTCTATTGCCTTGCAATGAAGCGTGGTACTTCACTCAAAGCTTGTCTATGGCATCTAGCAGCGTTTCCACCTCTGCATTAGGAGACAGGAAGGAAAACAGATGCTTGAAGCGAAGTTTTCCATACCTGTCTAGGAGAAACTGAGCCGGTAAAGGGGCACCCAACGCTTGACCTACTTCATAAGCTTGAAAGACTTTACAGCTAGGATCACTCAACAGTGGCATCTTTATACTCAGATCCGTGACAACTTGTTTGCTTTGTCGGGTATCCGTACTTGTCAGCATCAATACCTCAACACCCCTCTGAGTAAAGCGCTCATAGTTCTCATTCATTGCTTTGATGTGAGGGTAGCAAAAGGGGCAGTACTGCTTTTCGGTGAAGATTCGGGTAAAAGCGAGAATGACTGGTTGCTTTCTCCGGTAACTAGAAAGTCTGACCTGACGGTTGTTGGTAATATCCGATAGCTGAAAGCTAGGGGTTGTTTCTCCGAGTTTTAGAGTATTAGTTGCCGGTACTGGGAAAAAATTGCGGAAGAAGCGCTCATTGAGTAAACCCCTAAAGTCACTGGATGTCAACATTGGGTATTTAAGCCTCCTTAACCCTCCTTAACACTAGACAAATTTTAGCCTCAACAGGCTTGAGTTATGAGTCTCTCAATAGCCGTGTTGAGGCGTATTTCTAGGTCAGGAGCTGACTTATTAGCTGGAATTTAGACAGCCGAGAAGAAGACCTTCGACTTGACGGGGTCAGGAACCATTGTCTTGTCACCCGGTTGCCAGCCAGCGGGACAAACTTCGTCCGGATGAGACTGAACGTATTGAATCGCTTGCAGGGTGCGCAGTGTCTCGTCAACGTTACGACCAAATGATAGGTTGTTTATGGTCGCATGTTGGATAACACCATCTTTATCAATGATGAATAAACCGCGTAGAGCGACACCGGCATCAGGGTCAAGAACGTTATAGGCAGTGCTAATTTCTTTTTTGATATCCGAAACCAGGGGATAGCTAAGGTCACCGACACCACCAGCCTTCCGGTCTGACTGAATCCAAGCCAAATGAGAGAATTCGCTGTCAACAGAAATGCCTAGAATTTCGGTGTCTAGTTTTTTGAATTCTTCAAAGCGATCGCTAAATGCTGTAATTTCAGTCGGGCAGACAAATGTGAAGTCAAGCGGATAGAAAAACAGGACGACATATTTCCCACGATAGTCAGACAGTTTGATCGTCTTGAATTCTTGATCGACTACAGCCGTGGCAGTGAATTCGGGAGCCTGCTGGCCTACCCGCAGACTTCCTGTCGCGTTGGTCATGGAATTATTCTCCTTGAATTTTCTTGGCGTACACGTTCGCTATACATCGCCGATAAAGTTTCGCAACTTTACCCGAGTTGGTAAACGTTGAACTATTTACGAACTGTTACGACTATATCATACTCATAACGATTTTGAGTAGGCAGGGTTGAGTCCTCTTCTCCCTTGCCAGCCAATGACATATCTAAAGGCAGCTTGCTATCATGATCCTCTCTTGAGGCAAAATTTTTGCCATCGTAGACTGAGCATACAGGGGTAAAGCACGAAGTTATAGTGAAAGATTTAGACACGCGGGAATGGCTGCTGACCAATGGTTTGGGCAGTTTTGCCAGTGGAACAGTTTGTGATGCTCGCACTCGCACGTATCACGGCTGGCTCATGGCAGCCCTTGAGCCACCGGGACGCCGAACTCTATTGCTATCTCATCTTGATGCCAGCCTGGAAGTGGCAGGAGAGATTTGGGCACTCTCAACGAACTTCTGGACTGGTGGTAAGATAGATCCCCTTGGCTACCAGCTACTGCGAGCCTTTGAACTAGAGCCAGTTCCAACATGGATTTGGGGTCAAGAATACTGGGAGTTGACTCGGCAGTTAGTCATGCCTTATAGCTCCGTTGGGAGTGGGGAATCGTGTGACATAGGGCCGATATCCTCATGTCCACCCCAGCTTAGGCAAGATTCGACTAGCAAACAGCTACCCCAATTCTGTAACCGGATTTTGATTCAGTATCGTTATGAAGGTAGTGAGGTAGCAACACTAAGGCTACGACCCGTGATTGGCGATCGCGATTTTCACCACCAGCAATCAGCGGATGAGGGATTACAGTTCTCGCAAGTAGTAGGGTCTGAGCAACTCTACCTTCAAGGGACGCGTGCTAGTCAACTAGGAATGCCTTGGCAACTGCGCTGGAGTGCGGGTAATTATCAGGCCGGGGGGACTTGGTACTGGAATTATTACTACCCAGAGGAAAATCGGCGGGGGTTGGGCGATCACGAAGACCTCTATAGTCCTGGGTACCTAACAGTCGTTCTGCATCCAGGAGACGCCGTAACTCTGGAAGCAAGGGTGGGATGCAATGGAGAAAACTTACCTGAGCTTAACCCCCACTTATTTGATCAAGCGATACAGACAGAACAAGAACGACAAAACCAACTTTTTGCTCTAGTCCCGATGGCAATCAAGAGTGAGAAGCAAATTATTTGGCGTCAACTGCTACGAGCCGGTGATCAATTTATTGCTTACCGCGCCTCGATTGACGGTCCAACTGTGATTGCTGGTTACCCCTGGTTCAACGACTGGGGGCGCGATACGCTGATTGCTATACCAGGACTAGCTTTAGCAACTGGGCGTTTTGCAGAAGCTAAAGGATTACTAAAAACCTTTGGAAGTTATTGTCGTGATGGTTTGATTCCTAATACCTTTCCTGATGACGGTGCCCAGCCAATCTACAACAGTATTGATGCTTCCCTATGGTGGATTGAAACCCTAGGGCTGTATTTGGAGACAACGCAGGATTGGGATTTTTTGATTCAGGAATATCCTGTAGTGCGGAAAATCTACAAAATTCTTACAGCTGGAACTCTCTACAATATCCGAGTTGACGCCTCTGATGGGCTACTAATTTGGGAGGCTCCGAATGTTGCACTGACTTGGATGGATGTTGTGATTGACGGTGAGCCAGTAACACCGCGTCAAGGTAAACCTGTAGAAATTAATGCTCTTTGGTATTCTGCGTTGTGTTGGATCAGCCTGTGGACACAAAAACTGGCAACAGATGCCACTGTCGATCAGGTGCGTCTCTTACACCAAGCTCAACACTATGCTCAACAGGCGCGAAAGGTGAAGGCGTCTTTGGAAAAGTTTTGGAATGCTGAGCGGAATTACTTTTACGACACGCTTGAGCCAGATGACAGACGGGATGCTCGGATTCGTCCAAATGCGGTTCTGGCGCTTTCGCTGTATCATTGTGGGTTTCCTGAAGAGCAGGCACGCCGAGTCTTGCTGGTGGCACGTGATCGCCTCCTAACTCCCTACGGGTTGCGCAGCCTCGATCCAGCTGACCCGAACTACATCAGTTACTATAGCGGCGATCGATTGCATCGTGACAAGGCTTACCATCAGGGCACTGTTTGGAGTTGGCTGATTGGTCCGTTTGTTCGGGCTTGGAAGCGCTTCTACCCAACAAAACCAATTCCCCTGGACTGGCAACCTTTACTGGATCACATGCAGCAGCAAGCCTGCCTTGGCTCCATTTCCGAAATTTTTGATGGCGATCCACCTCACTCACCGCAAGGAGCGATCGCACAAGCTTGGTCAGTTGCTGAACTCATCCGCCACTATTGGGATTTCTGATTGCTCAGAAGGCTTCTCTGAACGTCTATTGGTTGAGAGAAGGATGGCTTAGTTATGCAACTGTCTTGATGCTCGTCAACTTGCGCCAGCTTTCAAACCGCTGGCGCACCAGGGATGAACTTAAAAGCCGAGAGAAATCGTTTTTTCTCATTTCAAACTAGTAACTGAGCGCCCTGTTAACCATTGGTATCAACTTAAGCCCTGACGACTGGAAGTCGCGGCTAAATAAACGAAGTCCGCCTGCGCGGACTAACGAAAAATCAACACTTATTTAACCTGCGTAGGCAGGTTTTGTTTGTGTAGCTGCGGTTTCAACCGCCAA
>DATNPH010000074.1:0-20501 GCA_036703315.1 Coleofasciculaceae cyanobacterium | reverse complement strand
GCAATAGCTGTATCCGGCTGCTTGTACCAGCGCTGCGATCGCAAGCAGAAGCCGCTAGCTGTTATCGCCTCCCAGGTGTAGCGAGTGCGGTCAACGACTAGCCATAGTTCGTACTGGCGATAAGAATTCTGTGGGAATTTAAGTAGTCCAAGCTCAGCCAGGACACTCAGCTTCATCCGCGATCACTCCAGGCGCTTTATCAGTTTGAGAAAGCAGTGGGCAGCTCGTCTCGCATCGTCGTGCGACGGATATCGGTAGCGATCACGAGGCTCGAACTCAAAATCTCTCCCATACAACGACGCTGACAAGAGTGTCACGTAGATACTGATAGAATGCAACCTGAGGTATTGATTTATCTTAGTTTCGCATCATTAATTGGAATAGTCTCATGGCAGCTGCAACGTCCTTGGATCATGCTCCTGATGTCTCGACCGATAGTTACCTGGTTGTTGGTTTAGCCACCTGCTTTCTCAAAGAAGATGGTGAAGTTCATGAAGTCAAAGTCATCGAACCGATCCCCTCAGCGGCTCTAGAAGCCATTCTCAAAAAAATTCCGACATCTTATTCATTAGCTTGTGGAACAACTCTGGGTGAGTTACTCTCTGGCGAAACGCCCCAAAAACCTGCTGCCTTTCCCGCCGAGGCTCAATTTTGTGATGATTTTGAATCCCGTGCGATCGCCGCAGCACGCACTTACAAGAGTCGCACCCAAGCGCAGTCTCATATTCCCCTAGGTACGACGAATAGTGACTTCAACTACTCAACAGAACGTAAGCGGGTGCTGAATCAGACACGGGTGGTTCGCAGGGAAGACGATGTCAAACAGCACGAGTATACTCATAAAGTACTCTAGAATACAATTGTGCCGCCATGCTGAAACTTTACGGTGGTGCCCGTAGTCGGGCATCCATTGTCCAGTGGTACCTGGAAGAATTGGAAGTCCCCTACGAATTCATCCTGCTGGATATGCAAGCTGGTGAACATCGGCAACCGGAGTATCTAGCAATTAATCCTACGGGAAAAGTCCCAGCAATTGTAGATGGGGATTTTCAGCTTTGGGAGTCAGGCGCAATTTTGTTTTATCTGGCTCACAAGTATGGCAAGATGTCTCCGTCCTTAGAAGAACAAGCAAAAACTCTCCAGTGGATTCTCTTTGGTAATGCCACCTTGGGACCAGGAATTTTTGTTGAAGCTAATCGGGAAAGGGAGATGCCCAAACTGATGAAGCCGCTGAATCAAATCTTGGAACAGCAGTCATTCTTATTGGGAGACGAGTTGAGTGTAGTGGATATTGCAGTGGGGTCAATCTTGTCTTACATACCACTGATGCTGAAGCTCGACTTGAGTGAATATCCGGCTATCGTAGACTATATCAAACGTCTAGCAGAGCGTCCTGCATTTCAAAAGACAATTGGAGGACGCCGTTAATAAGGGTTGAAGGTTGAAGGTTAGAAGAATAGGTTACAGGTTCTAGTTAGCAGGTCAGAAAGTTAGCAGGTTATCAGGTAGTGGGTTTTAAACCTTCCCAACCTCCAACCTTCAACCTTCAACTTTTGAGACAACCTGCTAACCTTCACCCCTTAGAGGATTTACCTAAAACCGACAGCAGCTTGCCAGACGAAAGCCAGCAGCAAGAAGAAGACAGGGATAACTGGTAGAACGTCTACCAGAGGATCGAAAATCGAGTACGCTTCCGGCAGTTTCGCCAACAACAGTGCAGCTTCCATGTTTTTATCTACCTTTCCAACACACTTTTCAGAATTGACATGGATCTTAACACGAACCCGATTGCAACTGAAGGCTGTTAAGGCATTTAACTGAGCCTTTGATGAGGAAGCGTTTATTAGACAACCGCAACTACGCATTAGTGTGTCCACATCGTTGTGACCACCCCTATAAACCTGCATCAAGAAGACAAGATGCTAGCTCTCAAGTCCTACGAAAGTGTTCTACGATCGCGCCGCTCGATCACAGAGTGCGATGGTGAGCGATGCCGCTGCCGCAAGTGCCGCTGCCGTCCGAATGTGATTCCAGACCGTCCAGTTGGCAAGGTAGTTTGCCCATAGGCTCGCGCCGTCAGCGCTGTCCGGCTCGACTCTCGCCAGCGCATCATTCAACGGCACATTGAACACGATTGTCACTCCTACTGTGCCGATGAGATACAGCAGGCTGCCGAGGAGCAAGTAGGCGGCACCGGGTTGATGCCACTTTAACAGCGAGGAGACAGCCAGAAAGATACAAGCCGCTGCCGTTCCCAAGAACGCTGCCATGAACAATGGATTGATCACGGTGATATTAATGGATTGCATGGCGGCAATGCCCTGCGGCGGCTGGAGCCGGGCAAGGGCGTTCATCACGAAGCACGAGAAGGCAAAGAAGACTCCGGCTATCAGCCCGCAGCCCAGCGCCGAGAAAAGCTTCAATGCGAAGTAATGTTGTTGAGTTATCAGGTGTTGCAGCATCGCCTTACCCTCCAACCAGTTGAGCCACTTGGGTACGAGCCGGTGCGAAAGCAACTGCGTCGCGCGCTAGCGCTATCGCGTCTGCTAACAGCTTTGAACGTACTGGGAATGCTGAAATTGTACATGGGAATGCCGATGACCAAGAAAGGCAGAGGGCAGAGGGCTCTTATGCAGGAGGATGAAGGAATGCCTTCGTCCTTTGCCGTTCGGCTGAGCGCGTTTCGGCTGAGCGCTCAACGTCGAAGCCCACGACCCAAGGGAGTAAGGGTATCAAGCCCCTTGCAAATCTTCGATTTGGTGGCTCCCAATTGGCAGGGGTTAGAATCCCCTTCCAAGGGGTTACATAAGAGCCTTCTGCCTTCATTCTTCTGCCTTCTTCAATTCCAAGCCTCAACAAAACGATATATGCTCTGATGCCATTGCGACGATAGCCTCGTTTTTTATCACCTAGATCGATCACTGCTGGTTCAGCTCCCCGACTTCTTAGAGAAGTCGGGGAGCTCGGCTTCACGAATCATTTAGGGGTGCTACAGATAACCTCAAGTTAAACTGGATGAACATCGTAAGCCGTCCGATAGCGCAAGCGCTGCCGCCAAGGCAGATCGCATGAGAAACCAATGCATGTTCTGTTCGTTGAAGATGAAGCGAAAATTGCCAACTTCGTCCGAGCCGGGTTGAAGGAACAGGGATTTGTCGTTGATTACTGCGACAACGGAGACGAGGGCTATACTCGCGCCTTGAACAACGAGTATGACGTGATTGTGCTTGACATTATGGTGCCCGGAAAAGATGGGTTGTCCATCCTAAAAAACCTGCGCCGGAAAGGACAGAATGTGCCCATAATTTTGCTGACTGCCCGGAATGAATTGGATGACCGAATTGAGGGTCTAAACCTGGGTGCTGACGATTATTTAGCGAAACCATTTTTTGTTGAAGAACTGGTTGCCCGCATCCATGCAGTGGTGCGTCGGAGTGCGGGCGAGACGCTCGTAGACTCGCTACCGCTTCGCTATCGCCAAAATTTGGTCTGCGTCGGCCCCATCAAGCTCGATCGCATCACGCGAGAAGTTACCTGCAATCAGCATGTTGTAGAACTCACCACCCGCGAGTTCAATCTCTTGGAATATCTGATGCGATCGCCTGGACGAGTCTTCACCCGAACGCAAATCTTGGAACACATCTGGGGTTATGATTTCAATCCCAATACCAACGTGGTAGATGTGTGCGTTCAACGGATTCGCAAAAAGATTGACTCCATCGGTGGAGCAGGTTGGATTGAAAGCATTCGCGGTGTCGGCTATCGGTTTCGTGAAGAAGGCAGAAGCCAGGAGGCAGAAAGCAGAAGGTAGAAATACTAGTGGGGCTTCTACCCTGTGCCTAGACTTCGTCTCACTGTGCTAACGCCACAAGGAAATAAATTCCTTCTGCCCTCTGCCTTGGAGCCTTCTGCCTTTTCTTTGTCAATCAGAGCCTTAATGCTGAAGCTACGTTCTTTCCGTATCCGAATTGCCCTATTGTCTGCTGTTCTGGCAGGCAGCGCCCTAGCAGGGTTTGGATTAATTTCCTGGTGGCTAATTTATGAGGCGAAGGTTAGCCGTCTAGATGCGGAACTGGAGAGTCAATTGATGCGGGCAGGTCGCCCCCGCTCACCAGAGCGCTGGCAGTCTTATGAAGCCTTTCTCCCGCGTGCGCTGGGCACCGATGCAAAGACACCGAGCGCCATACTGGTCATAGGTGCAGATGGCAATGTGCTGTATCGTTCCCAGCAATGGGCTACCGATCTGGATGTCACAAACCTATGGACATCGCGCCCGCAACCACCCCCTTTTCCATCACCCCCTTCCGAGCAACCAACAGCCCCATTTCCCGAAGCCAACTTACGCTTTCCAGAACGTTCGCAACCCCCGCCTGATCGACCACAGCCCACTCCTCGATTCGCCACCCAGCGCACCGCAACCGGAACATGGCGGGTTGGAGCAGCCACCACAGCCTTTACTCAAGTGGCGATCGCGGTGAGTTTAAACGCAATTGATCAAGAGATGGTAGTCATTCGTAATATCTTCCTGATTTCAATTCCAGGGGTGCTTCTGCTCGTAGCAGGCGGTGCCTGGGGAATTGCTGGAAGCAGTTTGCATTCCATCCGACGGTTAACTATGGTCATTGGGAATGTTACTGCTAGCGGTTTGGAACAACGGGTGCCCATTGGTGCAACGGATGTTGAATTTGTCGAGTTGATTCAGGTGTTTAACCAGATGTTGGAACGTCTGGAACGCAGTTTTAAGCAAGCATCCCGCTTTAGTGGGGATGCTGCCCACGAACTCAAGACTCCGTTAACGATTTTGCAAGGGGAACTAGAACGAACCCTGCAACAAGCGGAACCTGGATCACAAGTGCAACAACGCCTGAGCAATTTGCTAGATGAAGTGCGCCGACTGAGTGGGATTGTGCGTAAACTTTTGCTGCTTTCCCTCGCGGATGCCGGACAAATGAACCTGCATCGAGTTGAGGTAGATTTGTCTGGCTTGTTAATTGAGATGTTGGAAGATATAGAACTGCTGGCACCCCATCTCGAGATTCAAACGGAAATTGCCGATGGTTTGTGTGTACAGGGCGATCGCGACTTACTCATTCAGGTCTTGCAAAACTTGATTAGCAATGCCATTAAGTACAATCTCCCAAACGGCTGGATTCGGATTGATGCTCACCGTCAGGGCGCAACTGTGTTGATTACCATCAGTAATTGCTCGAAAGAGATTCCACTGAGCGATCAAAACCGCATTTTTGACCGCTTCCATCGTGGTGACCCAGCCCGGACGCGCAAAGTGGAGGGAATTGGATTAGGACTGAGCATAGCACGGGAAATCGCACGAGCACATGGTGGCGACCTGAGGCTTGACCCAATATTATCTGGACAGACTGCATTCACCCTAAGCTTATGCGTGAACTCAAGTATTACATAGCCTGTACCGTCGATAGCGTTATTGCCCACTCTGACGGTTCGTTTGATTTTTTTCCTCCGCTCTTTTCCGGTGTCGTCAAGCCGACGGCTCTGGAACTGACCGACAGTAAAATCTACAGCAATGGTTTTATGTTGCTGCGTTATCGGGTGAAGCATTGAAGCTCACGAATTATTTCTGTCAAGCAGTGTATCGAGCATTTGCATCGGCTGCAACATTGAGGAGTGCCTCTGAAATATACCGCGCTACGTCCGTCGCCAGGAAAGCGATCGCGTTATTGCTGAAGTTCTATCATTCATTGACTAGAGCTGGTTGGATACCAAACCCCTGATACATTAAAAACAGTCAATTAAAGCTGATGCAGCCGTGTCCAGCAGCGAACCTCCTGTACACTTACACCTTCTCTCAAGCTTTGAGGCTCAATGGCATGGCTTGAACCTGATCTATGAGCTAGAACCCGCTGACGAAATGCCTGAAACTTACCTGCGTCAGCACTTTATCCTGATTGCTCTTGATGATTTTCGTGCCACCTATCTGCTCGATGGACGTTGGAAGCACGTAGATTACGCCAAGGGGGAGATTGCCATTATCCCAGCTACCCAATCCTTGCCCAGGACACAGGTTGATCGCGAAGTGCCATTACTCGAACTGTTTCTTGAACCTGCTACACTTGCCCGTGCGGCTTGTGAATCTGCGACCGCAGATCAAGTGGAGTTAGTGCCGCAGTTGCAAATATGTGACCCCTTAATTCAACACATGGGACTGGCACTGAAGGCGGAGTTAGAAGCAGGGGGTACTGACAGTCGGCTTTACGCTGAGTCTATGGCAACAGCACTATCGGCGCATTTGTTGAGGCGATACTGTTCCCACCCACAGCAGATTAAAGACTACACAGGCGGATTGTCTAAATATAAGCTGAGGCAAACAATAAACTACATCAACGAGCATTTAGACCAAAACTTGACGCTGGCTGAAATTGCTGCCGCCGTGGGCATGAGTCCGAATTACTTTGCCAGTTTATTCAAGCAATCTACAGGACTTACACCGCATCAGTACGTGATGAAATGCCGAATTGATAAAGCCAAGCAGTTGCTGCATCACCAAGAGTTGACGCTGGTTGAAATTTGTCAGGAAGTCGGTTTCACTAGTCAAAGTCATTTCACTAGGGTGTTTCGCCAACAGGCCAAAACGACACCAAAGGCATATAGAGATGCTCTTTGAATTCTGAAGATTAGGACAATTTTTGGGAGATTAGGCAAGACAGGACTATTAGGCGATCGCTAAATTATGTACCTATCAGCAATATTCAAGGAATTGCCAAGCATGAGAGGTACAAAATTCGGTTTACAAGGATGGCAAATCGTTGGTTTTTCAGCCCTGACAGTCGGCAGTATAGTTAGCGTAATTTGGCTGTTTCATGGTATTGATGAACAAGGAATGCGAATGGCAATTCGAGCAACGGGTCGTACATCAACCATCCTGTTTCTCAGTGCTTTTGTTGCTTCCTCACTTCGCAAACTTTGGTCAACCCCACTCTCAGCATGGCTGTTGAAAAATCGCCGCTATCTGGGAATATCGATGGCACTGTCGCATAGTTATCACGCGATCGCTCTTTTCGGTCTATGGTTCGTGACTTCTGGAGCTGCTCCGCACCTTGACCCTTTGGGAACATTTGGCTATGTCTTGCTGATTGCCATGACTGTAACCTCCTTCGAGCGCCCAGCGTCTTGGTTAGGTAAACGGGGTTGGAAGATCTTGCACACTACTGGAATGCACTTTTTCTGGCTGGGTTTCCTGTTTGAATACAGCTTCAAGCTTCCCAAATCAATGCTTATCTATTCACCCTTTGTCATCTTGTTAGTTTTGGCGATGGTGCTTCGATTAGCGGCATTGAGGAAGCCAAGAAAGTTAGCTACTTGAAAATCTCTTTCACATGAAGCGTTGCTCTCCTTACTCAAGCATCGATATAACGTCATTATTTCCCCGAAAATAGGCAGAAAGGGGGAAGTCGCTACTCCTAAGTTTTGCTTTCTTTAGGGAAGGCTCGTCTGAAGGAGGATTTTTAGTTGACTCACGATCACGCTACTAGAACAGACCATGACCATATCACCAGAGCAGAACACAACAAAATTACCCGAAAAAATCTTGTTTACAGCCTAGCTACTGGTTTAGTGCTCGGCATCATTGCGGGTGCGCCTATAGGTTGGTTTGCTCATCAAGTCTACTATCAACAGCGGGCAGGTCAAATTTTACTATGTCGCCAGAAACATATAGGTCAACCTGAAGCCGAACTTAAGGCTTTATGTGGTTCCGCCTATTAATTCTTACTGCTGGTGTTTAGCTTTGGCAAAGGGCGATCGCTTTGATGGGATTAACACAGGGCCGTTATGACGCGTGATGGTTTTAGCGGAAGTGCTCACCTAAATATCTACCGTTGCTGAGGATAAAGCGATTGCTGGGGAACACCAAGTAACTTAATAAAATCAATGAAGCCCGGTAATAGTACTGGGCTTTTCAATATTTATTACGAGCAATAATTATTAATGAAACACATCACAGCGAGGCAATCTGTAATATCTCCCCGTTAACGAAAATTAGATAAGTCTAATCGCCATTTAAATGCTTCTCAACTGGCTTGGTTTCCCCACAGAACAGCATCTGAGACTGGTTCGATTCGGGCAAGTTGCAGAAGATTGTTATCCCTTTATTTCCTTTACATGATCCGCATAAACCCACCAGTTCAGTATTGCGTTACCCGTTATAGGCTTAACTCCTGGTGAGGAAAAACGCACTGCCAAGTGCTTGTGTTTTTCAAACGAATTGCCATCACGGTCATTCTTAAACTCAATAGAGTCAAATTGAAATGCCTGACCTGCCGGAATAATCGGAGTCTTGTCAGTGTCTGGAATAGGACGTACTGACTCATCTCTAGTAACTTGCTTGAAAACAGTATTTTTCTTGATGATTAAAGTACCTGGCATTGATCATCTCCTTTGACTATTGCTTGAAATCTTGAAGCTTCAGTTATTTCATAAGATACGACGCCTAGCTGGCAGTGAATCATAACACAGCATGAAAAATATGTTAAGTATTTGGGTTGTTAATTTTTTTTCCTGGAATATGGGTTAAGCGATCGCGTTTTTGGTGTATGGATATGGCAAAGAGTGATCGCTTTCACGGATGTATAACATGTAGAGCATCCTGGATTTGATCGAAAACTCCGCCATCCTTAAAACTTCTCGTGGAGCGCACTCCAGCCACCGAATGCCTGAGGTGTAAACAAATTGCTGACTGGGAAAACGAGTTGGAGAACTCTTGAGCCACTGCTGGATCTAACAGTCGAAATCCTATCTTGGCAAACGCCCCCTGTGCTTCATGAGTAGCGACTACCACAATGCAACTTGAACGCATGTTAGGTTACCTCACATATTCCTCAACCTTCTCTAAATTGAGGTTGTAATAAACTAGGCTTACTTGCTTTAAATCCCAGACCGCGCCGATAAGTTCCGCCTTCCTCAACTTCCTTAGACAGTTATTAATATGGGATGAGCTATATGTACCTATCTTTTGAACTAACGAAGCGCTGGTGTGGGGTCGTACCAATAAGTATTTGATAACGAGAGTCATAGCTGAGGGTTTAACCGTACCCTCTTGAATCCCAACAGCCAATGCTTTTAAGGGGTCACAACGAAGTTTGTCGTTGGTGTAGGATGAAACCATAGCGAACCTCAAGACGTTAAAGTGCAACTATCTAGGTTGACTTCACTTTAAATAAAGCCTATCCATAAAAGCAAATAGTATTTTTTATCAATTTAATAAATAAAAATGATTAAATAAAGCTAGGTTATAGACAACAAAAAGCCCGTACCTCTGAGAGTGCCGGGGAGTTCTACTGGCTTTACTGTTATTAGTAATACGTTGAATGTTCCGCTTTGGATTGGCTAGCCTTAAGAATTTCCAGAATCACTGATGCAATGTCCTGATGCTTCTGTGATGACCGATTTTTGATTTGTGGCCTAAGCTAGGAGGGGCGAAAGCGATCGCAAATACTGCCCCTCAGCGAACTCTGGCATGGTGAGAAATTCCCTACTGTACTAACTATCACAGCAGTATGTCAGGCTACTACACAAGCTCCTAACGCTTGCCAGGTTTGAGGTACCCTTAGTGATACCTTTTAGGAAACAAAAAAAACCAGCTCTTTCAAGCTGGGCATAAATGTAAACAACTAGACTACAAGGCTAATTAAGCCTAGGAGATCTACATAGTTCTCCGAAAAAACTGAACAAATTATGCAACCTGAAGCACTTCCAAAGCGTTGCTAAGGGTTATTTTTGGCGAAAATTAATCTAGGCGGGAACGACCTGAACAATTAGCGATCGCTTATCTAAGGACTGAACTTTACCAACTTGACCTAGATCAGCTACAATGCGGTCTAGCAGTTTGGCAGCGAGATCGCGATGTTGATGTTCCCGACCACGTAAACGAATCTGAAACTTAACTACATCGCCTTTACCCAACCACTGGACGGCTCTATCGATGCGTATGCTGTAGTCAGACTCACCAACGTTTGGACGGAGCTGAACTTCCTTGACCGTTGATTTAGCACTCTGGCGCTGACGTTTTTTCTGTTGGTACTGATGCTTGCCGTAGTCCAAAATTTTAGCCACTGGAGCATCTTTACTCTCGGAGACCACTACAAGATCAAGTCCTGCCGTCTCAGCTAGTTGTAGAGCCTCACGGGTATCAATCAAACCACGATTGTTGTTCTCATGGTCAATCAAGAGAACCTGGGGTGACTTGATTTGACGGTTAATCAGTTGTTTATTAGCGATAATGTTTTCCTCTTAAACTCAATATTCTACGAAAGCCTACACTACTAGGGTAGCGCAGCACTCACTAACTAAACCTCTCCCTTGGTTTGAGATGTTTGAGGGAGAGCGTGCATCATTGTAGCACGCTCTCCCTGGCAGCTTAAACCGTCGCTGCACTGACCGTCTGTGACTTATACGTCGGCATGACACAGAAGTTATCTGCTGCCGAAAAGATAAAGACTTACGCACTTGCCTTCCAATACACCTTCCAGGTGTCAAATGCATAAGTCTGACGAGTTTGGTTTGTCGCTTAATTTTTCTTCACTACAGCACGCTGCTGCATCAGTAATATGTCTCAAATGTTTCAGCAATTTGGCTGAGGAGGGTGAATACCAGGTCAAGTTTGCGCTTTAAAACTAGCGACTGCCAAAAGTCTGCATAAGTGGTACCAACCCCAGAGATATGAACAGGTAGAACTTAAGACATTGGGTTCTCCCCGCTGAAATCTAAAGGCGGGGTTTCTTTTTCCAGTACCTGAAGAGCGCGATGCTTCTATTTTTCACCTAACTGGGTGAACCACCTGGGTGAGGCTTTTTCCCAAAACAAGAGAGATAGTTTTGGAAGTAAAGACATACCAAACACCCTCTCCCGCTGGTTACTCTCCATCATCAGCGGGTTTTTCCTGTCGTGCCAACAGCAAGGCAAATTAAATGTGTCTGTCACATAGAATACAAGATTGTATTTCTGTGTTTGTTTAAGCTGCCGCCGAGCTTTACTACAACATACATCAATGATGAAAAATAACACAATATCTCGTTCCCCTTGGGCTTTCATCCCCACACTTTATTTTGCTGAAGGAGTGCCTTACGTCATTGTCAACACAGTTTCTGTTATTTTTTACAAAAAAATGGGAATAGAGAATGCTCAAATTGCTTTTTGGACAAGCCTTCTCTATTTACCGTGGGTGATTAAAATGTTTTGGTCGCCGATGGTTGATACTTACTCAACTAAAAGAAATTGGATTATTTACAGTCAAGTTGCTATAACCTGTTGTTTTAGTTTCGTAGCTTTTTCTTTCCAGCTTTCCAATTTTTTTGTTCTTTCTTTACTTGGCTTAACAAGCGTAGCTTTTATTTCTGCTACTCATGACATTGCCGCTGATGGACTTTATCTTCTGGCTTTAAATAAACAGGAGCAAGCCTTCTTTGCTGGTATTCGCTCTGTTTTTTATCGACTCGCTGTAATTTTTGGTTCAGGAATTTTAGTCTTTTTTGCAGGTAGGCTTGAAGTCATTCTCAGAAATATTCCTTTAAGCTGGACTATTGCTATTGGTTTTTCAGCTGTAGTTTTTGTTATTCTTTCTGTTTTTCATTCTGTGATTTTACCTCGGTCGGAAGAAGATTTAGAAGAGTCACTTATCTCAGTAACTGAAAAACCTAATTTTTGGGTAATAATTCGCTCATATTTTCGTCAATACAAAATTTTAGCTATTTTAGCTTTTATCTTACTGTTCCGTTTTGGGGAAGCAATGCTTGGCAAAATAGCTTCACCTTTTTTGTTAGATAAAAAAGAACTTGGTGGTCTAGGACTGACAACCTCAGATGTGGGGTTAGCCTATGGGACATTCGGAGTGCTTTCCTTAATTGTCGGTGGCATCATTGGAGGAGTATTGATTTCTAAATATGGGTTAAAAAAGAGCATTTGGTCTCTGGCGTTAGCCGTCCATCTGCCAAATTTATTTTTTGTTTATATGGCGTATGTACAACCGTCGAAAGAATTTGTTTATCTGCTGGTATCTTTAGACCAGTTAGGATATGGCTTAGGGTTCACAGCTTTTAGTGTTTACTTGATGTATATCTCCCAGGGAGAGTACAAAACTTCTCATTTTGCTATCTCAACCGGATTCATGGCTTTAGGAATGATGTTTCCGGGATTGATTAGCGGTTATATTCAGCAAGCTGTTGGATATCCAGTTTTTTTTATCCTAGTATGTTTACTAACAATTCCCGGAATGATAACTCTATTTTTTATTCCTTTAAATGGCTCAGAAACAGGGATTAGGGGTTAGGAATTGGGGTGGGGAAAGGTTAATGGTTGAAATATGACAATCCTACTTTATACCAACTCCCACGAGAGAAATTTCCAAAAGTTAATAGGTGTAGAGTTGCATGAGCTGCGTGCTAGGAGTAGATGGGGGAGGAACTAAGACTGTTTGTGTCCTTATGGATGACACAGGTATGGTTTTAGGTCGTGGTGAAGCTGGTGGATCTAATTATCAAAGTGTAGGCAAAAAAGCTGCTTTCTTATCGATTCAAGCAGCGATTATTCAGGCTTTAGCATGCACAGGGAGAATCAAGGTTGAAGCGATTTGCTTGGGGTTAGCGGGTGTAGATCGTCCAGTGGATATTCAAGTAGTGCAGAGTTTTGTGGAACAGTTAAAGTTAAGCGATTCTCTTCCTGTTACCTGGACATTGCAACCCTCTAACATTGTAATTTGTAGCGATGCTTTGATAGCTTTGGTTGGGGGAGTTGGTCAGGCTGTGGGAATTGTTGCGATCGCAGGAACTGGCTCTATTATTTTCGGGCAGAATCGTCAGGGATGCAGCAAGCGAGTTGGCGGCTGGGGGTATATTTTAGGAGATGAAGGCAGTGCCTATCAGATCGCCGTCCGGGGACTGCAAGCTGCACTCAGAGCCTATGATGGACGCTCCGAATCAACCAGTCTCCAGAAGTACCTAAAACAACATCTTGGTCTATCAAGCCTAGAAAATTTAGTAGAAGTAATCTATCAGCAAGGCTGGAATGTTAAAGATATAGCTGCCTTAGCACCAATTGTTGATCAAGCCGCCGCGTCAGGAGACAGAGTAGCTATAAGCATTATTGAGGATGCTGTCAAAGAGTTGGTACAAGCCACACAGGTAGTGATTGATGCCATTTTTAGTCCAGCTGAAGTCGTTGAAGTGGTAACAATCGGAAGTGTGTGGCATGGTCTTTCTTTGATTCGTGAGAGATTTAATACCTCTCTTGTCGCACGAAAGCCTTTAGCAAACGTTATTCTTCCTCGGTATGAGCCTGTTTATGGTGCTGGTTTATTAGCGTTACAGTCATTAGTTAAGGCTTAGTGGTTAGTGGTCAGTAGAAAAAACAACTGACCACTGACGTGAAAGCCCCTGAACTTCAGTCTGGGGATGAGCTTACTTGTGTCTAAGTGCCTCGTTGCGGAGATGACTGCGCAATTTGTAAGGCTCTGATAAATTGAGCTAGGGCATACTCCAGATGATTTCCGGCATCCACCGCTACCCAGCCATCGGATGTTAGATGCCGCCACTCAAAGTGCAGGTGAGGACCAGTGGAATTGCCGGTGCTGCCAACGCGCCCAATCACATTTCCCTGTTCTACCTGCTGACCCGGTTGGACAAAGATTTCTGAAAGGTGGGCATAGAGACTTTGTTGGGTACCTTTCTCATGCATCAGGATAACGGTGAGTCCGTAGCCCCCTAAGAAGTCAGCCGTTGCCACTTGACCCGAAACAGCGGCAATTACTGGTGTTCCTTCTGGTGCCCCTAAATCAGTACCGGCATGGAAGCGGTAGTCACCTGAAATTGGATGAATTCGCCAGCCGAATAGAGAGCTGATGGCAGAGGGGATGGTCAGAGGGAACATGAAGCTAGTTTTGCCAATATTAGGCCGCGCTGTCGGTCGGGTTGTCAGATTGTAGTAATCCAGACCCCTTGGCGAAGTTGAAGGTACGGCGGAAGAGTAATACTGACCTGGTAGCGCTGGGGTAGGTGCAGCAGAATACTCGGAATAGGGAGTTTGCCGAGTCGGACGACTGCCACTATCACCCAGTTTCAAAAAACCGAGGTTGGAGGGCTGAACAGCTGCAACAGGAGGTCCTGGTAACCTTATGACTCCATTCAAATTCAACTGAGGTTCCTGAGGGGTAAGCCCAGAGTTAGCTGATTGGGGATTGGGAGTTGGTTTACTAGCTATCTGTTGATTAGGAGTTTGTAGACCGAGGGTTAGTTTACTCGCTATCTGCTGATTAGGAGTTTGTTGACCGAGGGTTAGTTTACTCGCTATCTGTTGATTAGGAGTTTGTAGACCGAGGGTTGGTTTACTAGCTATCTGTTGATCAGGGGTTTGTTTAGTAGCCGGCAGTTGAGTAACCGCTGCGACGTTACATACTCCACTGGAAAGCTTGCCATTTTGCGAGATGGTTTGACAGCCTGTTGACCGTTCACTCAGCACGACAGTCGGAGGTCCCTCGTAGCGCGTTGTCGCACCAATGCTGAAGTCACTGCGGTCTATGTAAGTGTTAGTGGATTCATAGGGACTTTTAGGACTCTCTGGGCTTGTGGCAGGGTTGACAATAACTTGAGGAGGCTTCGCGGCAGCTGCGGAGTCAGGTAAAGATAAGTTGGGAGCTGGCAGCGCTGGTTTTTGCTGTACAACAGTCTGTGCTGGTACTAATACCTCTGGTGCCTGTACTGGCGCAACGGGTTTCTTTGCTGAGTAAGGTACAGGTTCCAAGGTGGGACCAGACGGTTTGTTTGATGAGTAAGAGGCAGATTCCGATTTGGGAACATACGGTTTGGTTGATGCGTAAGGGGCAGGTTCCCGTAATGGAGCGGCTTTCACTGCCTCAGGCGCAGGCTTGGATTTGGCATCTGGTGCTGGTGCTGCTGGTGAGGCTGCGATCGCGCGTTCAGGTGTGGTTTTTGTCGGCGCAGTTCCCTTATTTACCGATGAATCAGTTTGTGCCACAACTAAGCCACTGCTGAGGACACCGAGACCACCCATTAAACTCAATCCCAGCCTTAGCCGAGGATAGCGGTAAAAGATGCTAAAGGGGGTGCTACCAGAAGAGGTTTCTTTTGTCATTTCCGACTCACTCTCATCACTCTCTATCTAAAGTTATTTGGAATTTCAAAGAATTTCGGTGAATCTAGTGGTAACAGACACCGAATTCGCTTTGACAATTGAGCTGCAAGAATTACCGACGATAGCCAAGACTGATTGTACCGGGCTTCAGGCAAATTTCTGATGCGGTTTCTGTGGAGTTTAATGAGTTCAAGCAAACTCGCAGGTCACCAGTGGGGGTGACGCCCGCGATCACTCCAGGTTTCCCGTCTACAGTAACGTAGCGTCCCAGGCTGTCTAGTAGCTCTAGGTAAGACGGCAGCAAGCTTTCTATGCCTTGCTCTGACCAACGTCGGTATCCGAAATTCAGTCCCTGTAGGACAATTGCCGCTAACATTTCCAAAGAAGTTACCGATAAACTTAACTGTTCTTCACAAAAAGATTGCAAAGTTATACCTGTCTCAGGCACACAATTGCTCCAGTTGATGCCAACCCCGACGACGGCTTTAGTAATCTGACCCTGCTGCACACGGGTTTCGGTAAGAATGCCGCCTAACTTACGTTCCTTCAAGAGCAGGTCATTGGGCCACTTGAGGAAGATGGGGATATCATACCCTCTCAACGCGATCGCAATTCCCCAAGCACTACACAGCGTGAGCTGGGCGCTGTTCAACGCTGGCAGGTTGGGAGTAAATGCTACCGATAGGTAGAGTCCACCAATCGTCGATTGCCATTTTCTTCCCCACTGACCCCGTCCCGTTGTTTGTTGATCAGCAATGACAACGGTTCCGGCTGTTGCTCCCTGGTTCAGTAATTCCCAAAGGGTTTGGTTTGTGGAAGCGAGAGTTTCAAAGATCTGTAGGGACATCCCTTGAGGTTGTCCTAGTTCTTTAAATTCTCCATCTAAAGATAGCTGGTCTTTGACTTCCTGGAGAGCCGTTTCAAATTTTTGCTGATTAAATAGCACTACTACGGGCGCGAAGTAAATCGTAGCCTAAGCTAGCATAGATTCACCAGGATTTTATATCCCTTGAGCTAAAAAGTGGCTTTTTTACAAAGGCAGGGAGCGTGGTTGAAACAATTCTTCAAAATACTTCTAGGCATACTTCTTGGCACTGGCAGACCTGGGAAAACTTGCCCTATTTGACCTGTAGCCTTCTGAGAGACTGGGAGCACGGCTTTTTTACTCAACATTTTTCGCCCCGTTCTCCGTCGGAAATCGTGGGCGCACTTCAGCGTGATGCTCAGGTGTATCGAGTCAGACAAGTACATGGCAATACGATACTCACGCCCTCAGAGATTGAACGTGCTGCCGAGACTGTGAAAAATCAGGGTGAAGAGCAGCCGGAAAGACCACCAGCTGATGGTATCGTGACTGAGCAGACGGGGCAGGCAGTGTGGGTTTGTACGGCGGACTGTACACCCGTACTGATTGCGGACGAAAAGACCGGACAGGTAGCAGCGATACATGCGGGTTGGCGTGGCACGGCTACGCGGATTGTGCCAAACGCGATCGCACGTATGATCGACTCAGGCAGCCGCATTGAGAATTTGCGCGTTGCGATGGGACCGGCGATCGCTGGTGAAGTCTATCAGGTATCTGAGACAGTAGCCGCTGAAGTTGGAGCAAATCTACTACCGCCTGATACAGCCGCCACAACTCAATCAATTCTTGATTTTTTGCAGCAGCTACCCAACTCACCGATACTAGATGACCCCAAACCGGAGCGAGTGCGCCTGGATGTACGGCGGGTGAATGCGCTACAGCTTGAGCAACTCGGCATTCATCCAGAACAAGTCGCGATCGCGCCTCATTGTACCTACCAACAGCCAGAGTATTTCTTCTCCTACCGCCGCAATAAGCTCAAAAAAGTCCAGTGGTCAGGTATTGTTAGCAAGAAATGCTAATCGCTAATCGCTAGTAGTAAAACACACTTAGCTCTCAGGACTGATGCTACTTGGGTTCTCGAATTGAACCCATGAATAGAATCGTTCCCGTTTGGTTGTCTCGAATCGCACAGAAGAAGGGACGGTCAACAATCATTTGGAAGGGTTCCTCTGGTCTGGCGACAGCTGTTCCAACGATACCGATGGAAGTCGCAGCGGCGGCTTCGGTGCCTTCTTCGTTCACTTCTACGAAAGTTTTGTGCTTGACTTCATCGATTTTGACGGAGGCAGAAGTCATATTAGAAAAATTGGCTTTAGCTTCATTGAAAGCCGACTCCATACCAAGCGCTTTTAGGGCATCGTTGAGTTGAATATCATAGTCAAATTTGAAGCGAGGCAGCTGAATTGAACCCTGCCGCATACGAAACTGGGTCATCCATTCTTGCCAGTTTTCCACAGCCAGTTGTTGTTGGAAGGCATCAAGGTTTGTATTTTTTTTCGGCAGGAAGACATACAAATTCAGGCGTCCTTTCCCATAGGGTAAACTCACTGCCTGAAGAGTATCATTTTCAAAGTACCGATACTTACCCGACTGAGACATCAGTGGGTGTTGCTTCTGAGTGCCATTTGATAGATAGAACGGACGCTCTGTTGTTGCACCCTTGTCGAATTTCTTCGTCCAGTTTCCTTTAAAATAAATAGCATTAATTAAAAAGAGGACATTATCTGGTTGAATTTGTTGAACGATTTTATCGATTTTGCCGCGAGTATTTTCCTTAACCCAGCTGTTGATAGTATTTGTGGCGTCGGGCTTGGCAAAGTCTAGTTCTGTTACCTTGGCTTTATAGAACTGTTGGTTTCTTTGCATGAAGTCAGGCTTGAAGTTAGTGCCTTGCTTAGCCCAAAGGGAGTTAGCAATTGATAGCTGGACAGCAGGATCAGCATTTTCTAAACTGGCTTTTAAGGCTTCGTTAGCCTGGTTAACATCTTGTAGACTCATGCCTTGTAGTTCCAAGGCTTTCGCCATTGCCTGTTGGGTTTCGCCGTTGGCACCGTTGTAGGTCATGGAAAGAGCGATCGCTACACTGGTAGGCGAGACAAAAACATTCTTTTTGCTGTCCTGCTTCAGAATTTCAGAGAACAGCTTGAAACCAAATTTCGTGTTGGCATCAACAAGTTTTGAATCCACTGGTGCATTAGGTAACTGTGCAGTTAAGCCTGACTCTTCAGGTTTTTGAGAGTTAATGCGGGAGCTAAAAGCACCCATATTTTGAGCCATCACCCCTCCAACTATACCTGCCAGAACAATACTTGCTGCCACAAGAGCACCCACTCGACTAAGCATTTGCCGATTCATGTTGTTACCTCACTTGCCGATGCGATTTCATTCTTAGGATGACCGATCGCGGCTACCTGAGTTCCAGTGGTTACAGTTTTAGCAACTATAGGCTAATTAGCTTAATCCTATTCGCCTCATCTTTCCTCAATCGTGAGAGGTACAGACGGCTAAGTGTTCGAGGCAATTTAGGGAAGAGAGCGATCGCGTTTCACTGAGGAACATGGATTTATTAACCTCCCATGCCCTTACAGATTACAAATTTTGTAAGTTATTTAATCCACGTTCCTTAAGGAATTTAGCTGGAGAATTGCGATCGCATTTTCTTCAGGCAGCAGAAGTATCATCGCTGCTATCGTCAATCGCGATCACGTCGCCGTATTCGCTCAAATCAGCCCAAACAGGTGAAAAGTAGGGGTTGTGCAGGTTTATTACCTTTTCCACTCTGCAAACTGGGCAGTAAATTTGCTGCTTCTGGTTCCGACGCATTGCCTTGGAAATTGCAAGGCATTTTTCGCAATGGGCTAGAGCTGTCTATACTGTGTACTACTAAATATTTCACTTAGCTCTAGCTGAAAATAAGATTTAGTATCTTTTGATACATTATTTTATTAAAGGTATTGATAAAACTATCACTAAGTTATTAGAATTCTGTGGAAAACTGGACTGGAATAAAAGTAAAACGCCGATAAGTATCTCCAATTCATCATTGGTGAAGAGTAAAAACTAAATGCTTCTAGGGTTCCGGCTTGAGCTATGTAAGCTTAGGCGACTGGTCCGAGAGAGGCAAGCTAACTTGGAAAAATCTTTGATGGAATTGAGAAACCGAGATTAGCTACACGGCGGGAGAAAAGCCCGGGAGAAGTAAATGATAGTTAGACAGCTATCATTGCTTTCCTGGGCTTTGTCGTTTTCTTAGTTCAGAATCTTTAACTTTTGCAATCAGGTAGTCTCTACAAGCACATCAGCATGACTCAACAACCATTATTTCAATCCCCAAATTTAAACCATTACCAATTTTTCCATTCACGTTGGCATCAACAGCGGTATTGTATCTATTCATATAGGTTTTGATAGTTCAATACTTGTAGAAGATGGTTAATTTGCGAAATCCTTCTAACGAATGATGGCAGATAAAGAATACTAAGAGATTATCTGCAACACAAGGAAAAATTGCCAATTATTTTAGCGGATCAACACCATCAAAGCTACACATTTAACTTTGAAAATTTCTAGGATTTTTAAACATGACTGAACGCGATCGCCCCCTTGAGGAAAGTCTAGAGTCTCACAGTGAGCAGCCTCCTACTGAAGCGGAACGAGCATTAGAACGAGAATCACGACTGCCTTTGACAGGTTGGCAACAAGAAGTTTCCAGAGGTTTGGAGTTTGGGTTAGAGGCAGCAGAAAGTATAGGCGATCGCTCGATTCCCACCTTCTCCAGAGGAGAATTGCCTCACTTTGCGGGTATTAATACATTCCTCAAAGCACCTTACATAGAAGATGTCCGTAAAGTTGGAGAGTATGATGTTGCGGTAGTCGGTGTACCTCACGATTCTGGGACTACTTATCGCCCCGGAACCCGTTTTGGTCCCCAAGGTATCCGTCGCATTTCAGCACTTTATACGCCTTATAGCTTTGAACTAGGCGTCGATCTGCGAGAGCAAATTACTCTCTGTGATGTTGGGGATATCTTTACCATTCCTGCTAATAACGAAAAGTCCTTCGATCAGATTTCTAAAGGAATTGCCCACATCTTTAGTTCCGGCGCATTTCCCATTATTTTAGGAGGAGATCATTCCATCGGGTATCCTACGGTACGGGGAATATGCCGTCACTTAGGCGACAAAAAAGTAGGAATTATCCACTTTGATCGCCACGTAGATACTCAGGAAAAAGATTTAGATGAACGGATGCATACCTGCCCTTGGTTTCATGCCACCAACATCAAGAATGCACCTCCTAAAAACTTAGTGCAATTGGGAATTGGCGGATGGCAAGTGCCGCGTGAAGGGGTCAAATTCTATCGCGAACGAGCCAGTAATGTTCTGACAGTTACAGACATTACAGAAATGGGGTTGGATGCCGCCGTAGAGTTCGCTCTCTCAAGAGCATTAGACGGTACAGACTGCGTTTATATCAGTTTTGATATTGATTGCATTGATGCAGGTTTTGTCCCTGGAAC
>DATNPH010000014.1:0-67440 GCA_036703315.1 Coleofasciculaceae cyanobacterium | reverse complement strand
TGTCACCAAAGTAGCCAAGGCTACTCCGACCTGAAGTGAGAAATTGTTCATTCTTGCAAGAGAAACTCATGAAAATAAATACTACATCATGCTGTTTCAGTATCTTGCTCCCCCTCTAAAACGGGAGATTCAGGGCCCCTACTAACCACTGTCCACTAACCCCTAACGTGAAATCCCACGGCTTAAAGACGTGGGATTAGCTTAAGCCATTCCAGGCTTTTGTACATCAATTTGGAGTCTTGTAGGGGCGCAAGGTTTGCGCCCTATCCAGAATTTCGGGCATCAGCCGTCATTTAGTAAGGGCGAATGCCATTCGCTCCTACAGTGATCAATGAATTTGCCAACAGTATGATCAAAATACACAAAAGCTTAGTCACTAAAATTTGTAACTCAGCACTCTAACCGCTGACCCGTTTTGAGGCAAATCACTTGGTCTAATGCTTATTGTGTCACTGTTGAGACGTTGTACCGGCATTCCATCCATCAACGTTAAAAACTCGTCCACCGATGCAATCTCGCAAGCCCCTCCATCAGCCGCTCGTGTACGGTAGTGAGTAGGAATCACTACTTTAGGATTGAGGACACTAACCGCCTGTTTAGCTTCTTGCGGATTATAGGCTTTAGGGCCACCTCCCACTGGCACAAGTGCTAAATCAGGACGTCCCATGAGGATTTTCTGCTCGATCGCGAGGGTTCCAGCAGCTCCTCCCATATGCAGAGTCTTAATGCCACCTTGATTCCATAGCCAAGCCACATTGGTTCCAAATCGCCGTCCACCCACGCGATCGTGATCAATGTTAATTCCCTGTAGCTGTATACCACCTACCTCATAGACGCCCGGTTCAAAGAGTATTCTGGGATTTCCTGGCAACCCCTCAGCCGCGCCTTCATCAAGTAACTGGCTGCTGATTAGCACTAAGTCTGCCGCTACCTTAGGTGAACGATACCCAGCCGTGCAGCCTAATGTCCGAAATGGATTCACCAAAATTCGCAAACCACTTCCAGTAAAAAGAAAGCAGGTATGCCCAAGCCATTGTACTGTAAGCCCTGCACTGGCTGTCTGCGCCTGATAAGAGTTAAAGCCAGAAGCTAAACCCATCCCAAGCGTTGCGAGTAAACTCGTACTCGCATAGCGCATCAACTGTCGCCGTTTCATTTAATTCCCCGTTACCTACACTGACATTAACTGATGACGTGATGCCGGAAGTGATTCCAGGAAGTTTAGCAATAGCTGTTTACCAAAAGAGGTCAGAATACTCTCCGGATGAAATTGGACGCCTTCAAGGTGCGGATAGTTCCGATGCCTGACACCCATAATTGTTCCATCCTCAACCCAAGCAGTAATTTCCAGAACATCTGGACAGCTCTGCTTTTCAATCACCAGACTATGATACCGAGTAGCCGTAAATGGATTCGGTAATCCCCGGAAAACGCCAACGCCAGTGTGATGAATCTCAGACGTTTTGCCGTGCATTAACATCGGCGCAGAGATAATCTTACCGCCAAATACCTGCCCAATGCTTTGATGACCCAGACAAACGCCCAAAATCGGAAGAGTCGAACCCAGTTTGCTAATCAACGACTCAGAGATTCCAGCATCTTCAGGACGCCCAGGTCCCGGAGAAATGACTACCCCATCGGGCTGAAGCGCTTCAATTTGCTCTAGAGCAATTTTGTCATTGCGGTAGACCTGAATCTCGGAGGCTACAGGTAAGTCGGTACCCAGCTCTCCGAGGTATTGGACTAAGTTGTAGGTAAAACTGTCGTAGTTGTCGATAACAATAATCAAAACCCATACTCCTTCGGACCTAAACTAGGGACACACTACTAAACTCTCGCTGCTAGGTCCTCGTCGTTGTGAATTGCTAGGGTGCCGCTGACTGAATCAAAGCCAACAACGGTGGCAGGAGTAGCGACCCAGCGACAAACACGGCAACAAGTGCCGAGACGAGAACTGATCCAGCCGCACAGTCTTTAGCAATTTTGGCGAGTTCATGGTAAGACTGTTTAACCGTTAAGTCAACAACTGACTCGATCGCGGTATTTAACAATTCCAGCGCCAGTACTAGACCACTTGTCAGACAAATCACACAAATTTCCACAGGTTTTAGATGTAAAAAAACACTCAAGCTAACTGCCAGAGTGCCAATTATCGTATGGATGCGAAAGTTACGTTGAGTGACAAACGCATACGAGAGTCCAGCCCAGGCATATTTAAAACTAAGCAATAAAGTTGGAGCAACTAGCCAAGCTAAGTCTCGGGTTCGTTTAACAACCGGATCAGTTGGGTTCGGTTTAGACATCGACAACTCTTGAGACATAGACAGGGAACTCGAAGGAATTGACTCGGAGGTAGAAGACTTAGCCTTTTGTAATAGCATTGACTTTTCGTTTCATCTGGGAGTGTACACTTACAGAATGCCAAGTTCACTGACTTCCAACAGTCAAATCCACAATTTGAAGTAAAGTTTCCTGTTGATTGAGCATTTTTATCAGACTTTCTTCATCCGGATGATCCCACCCCAGAAGATGAAGTAAACCGTGGGCGGCTAACCAGGCTAATTCTGTTTGTAAGGAATGCCTTTGTTCTTGAGCCTGACGATGAGCTGTATCAACTGAAATAACAACATCACCAAGATACAAAGGCATAGATAACTGTAGTTCAGGCGGTAACTGAGCCGAGTTTACCTCTAAAGCTGCAAAAGCAAGTACGTCTGTTGGTTGATTTTTATGGCGGTACTGGGCATTGAGGGCTTGAATTTCTGTATCGTCAGTCAAGCGAAGCGTCAGTTCGTAGGTATCAGTCGGAGAAAGTTCCGGTTGCAGGGTTTCTAGCCATGTGTAGAACCAGCTTTCCCAGGCTTGAGTTGTAATTGAGCATGAGAAATGCTCATCCGCGATCGCACTTGACCGCGACGCCGTAAAGAAACAATCCTGCACATTCACTTCGACTTGCAATTTAGCTGCATCTCCTAAGACGTGATCACTGAAGGTCTAACGGGTTAAGTAGGCAAGCCCAACCAATGCAGCCAATAGACCAAAAGTTGTCAGGAAAAAGTGTTTTAGAGATGTTCCACGCTTGCGCACCATATTGCGCATGGCTAGTTTCACGTAACTTGGTGGACGCTGGGTTGAGGCTACTGTCGGTGGAGTTGTAGTTTCATCCGGACTTGGCTCTAGAGCTTCGGGCGGTAAAGATGGGTTGCTCATAAAAAAAGTGAATTTAGACCAACGGTTATTTTATGCCTCTAATGTAACAGGTTGCTTAACAATTGCTTTCAAAAAAGTAGGGAGTAGGGAGTGGACGAAACCCCATTGCTGAATCATCTTTTTCTAGGGAGTATCCTACTTATCACCCTTGTTGCTGCAATTTACGCAAGCGATCTAAGCGTTAGAGTTGTTGCGCGTACTAAGACGAGACAAGCATACAAAAAACTTAAGTAAGGATTTATTAATGATTCTTAGCAAAAGCCCTACGGTTGATTAACCCCGACTTCCGACTTACCACTCCCCACTTCCTATTTTCAATTTAGACCTCCATGAACGTGAGTACACGAACGTTGCGCTATAAAATCTCTCTTCCCCACTCCCTACTAACCACAAACTACTAACCACTAACCATGTTCAGATTAGGTCAGTTGATTTTCCTGACGTAGGTAGGCTTCAATGAATGGGTCGAGGTCACCGTCAAGAACATCACTGACGGCTGTTGTTTCAACATTAGTGCGTAGGTCTTTCACCATCTGGTAAGGATGGAAGACATAATTGCGAATTTGGTTACCCCACGCAGCTTCCACGATGTCACCTCTGATTTCGGCAATTTCTTGAGCACGTTGCTCTTGGGCAATGATCAGCAGCTTGGCTTTCAGAATAGCGAGGGCTTTTTCTTTATTTTGCAGTTGCGATCGCTCTTCAGTACAGCGCACAGCAATCCCAGTAGGAATATGCTTAATCCGCACAGCAGTTTCTACCTTGTTAACGTTTTGCCCACCCTTTCCCCCAGCACGAGACGTTGTGATTTCTAAATCTTTCTCTGGAATGTCAAGCTCAACCGAATTATCGATTAGCGGCATCACTTCCACTCCAGCAAAGCTGGTTTGACGCTTACCGTTGGCATTAAAGGGAGAAATCCGTACAAGCCGATGCGTTCCTTTCTCGGCTTTCAAGTAGCCGTAAGCATGACGCCCATCAATTTCCAACGTGACAGACTTAATCCCAGCTTCATCCCCTTCAGATTTTTCCGCCAGATGGACTTTATAATCGTGTTTCTCTGCCCAACGAGTGTACATCCGTAGTAAAATTTCTGCCCAATCTTGAGCATCAGTCCCACCAGCACCTGCATTGATGGTAAGAACAGCACCTTTAGCATCGTAGAGACCAGATAGTAGCTGTTCCAACTCCCATCGATCCAGTTCGTGGTTCAGTTGGGTTAGGTTTGTTTCTGCTTCTTCCAGCAAAGTCGTGTCATCTTCTAGTTCTAGCAGCTCTAAAACAGCCCTAGCATCTTCTAGTGTTGCTTTCCACTGCTGGTATTGCTGAAGGTTGGATTTGAGGTCGTTGAGTTCCTGAAGCGTCTGCTGAGCCGAGGTTTGGTCGTCCCAAAAATTAGGTTGAGCTGCCAGCTGCTCCAAATCTTGGATTTTTGCATTTAGAGCAGCGATGTCAAAGATAGTCCTGGGTTTTACCCAGGCGCTCTGACAACACTTCGACTTCACGTTTGATGTCTAGCACTTCCAGCATGATTTCAATCCTTCACTACTTACTACTTGAGGTCGCATTGATGATTTTAGCTAGACTCTGCCGTAAGTCACAAAAGAGGGGCACAGCAAGCTGCACCCCTCCCCTACCTAGCTAAGTTTGTAAAACTTGCTTAGTCGCGACCGTTAAGGGCAATCAGTAGTCGCAAAATGAAGATAAACAAATTGATGTAGGTTAGGTACATCGATAGAGCGACAGGAAGATATTCGTCGTTGCGGTAGGTGCGAGGCAGAATGTAGAAATCTACTACAGCGGCACCACAAAATAGAAGGACGCCTAAGCCTGAGATCCCAATTTCTAACCAAGTGGGAGTGTAGATGCCAAAGAAGGAAAAGAGCACCTGAGCTACTACTACGACAACCAGGGCAATTATGCCTAGCTGTATTGTCTTGGTTAAGGCCATGCCGTCTTGGTCAGACAGGTTGGAGCCAATCTGTCGGGCGACAATAAAGGCAACGCCACAGCCAAGGGCAGCAATGCCAATCCCTTGTAGACCAACGCCCTTCAGGGCAACGAATATGAGGCCGCTGAGAGTATAGCCAGTCAGCAAGCTGTAGGTAGCTAAAAGGGGCAGAGCGATGCTGTTTTTCCCTTTTTGGGCAACGCCACTAGCGACGAAGAAAAGAGCAAACTCTGCAATCAAGGCAACCCAGAAGGTTGTCATGAATAGCCCTGGATTGGAACGCAGAACGCTAAGTCCCCCGTAGACGCCCAATGCGGTTAATACAAGTCCACCGCCTACAAAGGGAAGAGCGTTGGCAATGACGTTAGGACCAACTAGTGCGTGGCCTTTAGCTTCACGAATTGCTTCACGAAAGTTACTGGTGTTGCTCATGGATCTGAACTTTACCGTTGTTTTTTACTGCCTATCCAGCCTGAAAGCTGTCCTATAGCGCTTGTGCTAAGCACAGTGCACATCGGAGAGCGTGGGGATTCGGGCATTTTTGCTAATTATTCTTATTGTGACTGAGATTGCAATTCATTAGCTAGGAGGGAGAACCGACAGCAATTAGCGATCGCGTTGTGCATGAAATCTGCGTATTTATGCGGAAACCCAAATGGTGGTAGGTAGTTTTTTCCGTAAAACAACGATGGTTTATTAGTTTCTGTGTACAGACAATGAGTTCAAGATTGCTTGGTTATGCCAAGCCGTTTGAGGGAAAAGGTTTCCACTGCTTGGGGTTTTTTATATGGCAACTCAGTCTGTATGTTTTCGGGGAATGGAACTTTTGATTGCTTACTCTCGAAATCCTTCTATAGAAATTCGTAATCAGCTAGTACGGTTAAATGCTGGGTTGGTGAGGACAATTGCCCATCGACTCAGCCGGCAGTGTGCTGAGCCTTATGAAGACTTAGAACAAATTGGTTTTATGGGTTTAATTCGTGCGATCGAGCGCTTCGATCCTCATCAAGGCTGTGCATTCAGCTCATTTGCCGTGCCTTACATTCGCGGTGAAATACTACATTTTTTGCGCGACAGTGGTTATCTTGTTAAAATTCCTCGTCGATGGCAGGAACTTCAGCAGGCAGGACAAAAAGTAACTAAACAATTGACAGCCACCCTCGGACGCCTCCCCAACGATGCTGAGATTGCTCAGGTGCTTAAGGTGTCACTCAAAGATTGGCAGCAAAGTAAGTTAGCTACTCGGAATCGCTTGCCTTTAAGTTTAGATGCAACTGTGAGTCAGACGGTTGATTCGCCAATGACTTTGGGAGAAATGCTGCCTGATGCCTATGATGAGGCTTTGCGGCATCGAGAAGAAGACCGACTACAGTTGCAAGGCGCTTTGAGTCAGCTGGAAGAGAAAACTCAGGCGGTGCTCGAGTGCGTAATTTTACGGCAGCTATCTCGTCAGGAAGCAGCTAAGCAGATTGGTGTCAGTCCGATGACGGTAACGCGCCATATGCAACGGGGAGTCAAGCAGTTGGTGTCCCTATTGCAACCTCAAACAACTGACCGTCTTGCTAGTTAGTCATTAGTCATTGGTCATTAGTTATTACTGTCGGTTTTTAAACTATAGAATAGGCTTTCCCAATTGAGGGAGCCATCTTCGCTAACGCTACTTTCTGCCTCTTTCACTTCAAAGGTGATATTGCAAGCTTTGGGTTGCTCTAGCACCTGAAGACAAAGTTCAGCAATATCCTCTCGACTAACTTTGCCTCGGATATTGTCGCCTTGATCAACTACTAATGCTTTGCCCCCTGGTTCTTCCGTCAAGGCACAAGGTCTGATAATCGTGTAAGGAATTCTGCTCTCTCGCACAGCCTCCTCTCCCCGCAGCTTCCAGGTTAAAATTCCCCCCAGTTGGTCATTCATTCGCACGGCTGGTGGCTCCTCTTCCAAATTAAGCCCTGGACGCCCTGGACGCGTGACGCCAGCAGAACTGATCATGATGAATTGTGGCAAGGAAAGTCCACCATAGGCTTTGATAGATTCCACTTGCAAGGCAAAACCACCTGGCTCAAACTTCGGGTTCAGTTCTTTGTCATATTCAAATTTGCTGAGCATTAGCTGGAATGAGCTAATCTGGCTAGGGTCGAGTTGTTCAGCCGTGTCCAAGGTTTTGGCGCGAAACACTGGAATCAACTTGTCGAATGGAATGCGAACAGTTATCCAGTTGTCAGGTTCAGTGTCGAAGGAATAAGAATAGGCTACGCCATCCCATTTTGGGTCAGTGCGGATGAAGAACTTATATCGTTTCCCATCTCCTTTAACGCGCAGCTCAACGCCGCTATACCCTGCCAAATTTATGGGAGTGTCGAAATTTTTGGTACGGACAGAAACAAAGCCACCAGAGTTTGCCGTTGACACAATACCCGTAAATAGAGCACCATCATCTGTCAGCTGGATAGTACTCTCACTCACTCCACCCATAACAACATCATCCACAGCTCCCCAGCTATCCTTCAAGTCTTGAGAGGGATTTTTGAAATCGAATATCAGTTTTTCGTTAGCTGGTAAAGTCTTCAAATGCTTGGCAGCAACTTGCACCAAGTGCTTAATCCCCTGATAGTCTACAATTTCAGGGCTATCTACCACTTCTGGCATGTAGAATTTAATGCCTTGATAGTACTTGGCACGATCCGGAGTATCGCCTTCGACGGGTTGCACCCGAACTCCTGTGCAGCACACTACAGCCGAAACGTTGACCATTAGTTCAGGAGTCAATGTCTCTGGGACAGTGATGTCTGCCTCAAACAGTTCTACCTCGTTGCCGAGCATTTCTCGCGCTCTGTGAGCATCCCTAACTAGGGCACGCACTTGATAATTCTGCTCAATTAGACGCCGCACAACTCGCTTGCCGACGCCACCTGTTGCCCCAGCTACCAGTATCACTCCCACTCTTTTTCCTCCACCCTCACTTTGTTTGCTATTGTTGATCCGACCTGTAAACAGCCGCTGTAGACAACTGATAAAAGGGATAACTTCAAAGTAAGTCAGTGTTTTTACGAATCTACCAGCATCCCATTGAGAGCGATTTTTTTCAGTCATAATCGCGTTCTGCCTGTTTTCATAAGTTTATCCACTCTCCTTGATCCCATGCTCTATTTCTTATAATTATCGGTATTTTTTATCATGGATATAGTGACGAAGTCCTTTTAGGCTAGCCACATCTATGTAGATAATTATCAATCTTATCTGCGTTCATTTATTTTTATCTATGATTTCCATCAGTGCGTTAGAGATAATTCAAAAGCGCACAATGAAAAAATGAAAATTTTTCTTATCCTCTGTTTTGAAGACAGGGACAACTTTAAGCCGTGCTGGAATGACGCTGTTCCTAGGCTTTCATACAAGTCTAGTTCTAACATTCCAAAATATAAAGATAATATGAAATTCTAATCTAAAAAATTGGAAATTTAATCATCCATTTATGTGAATAGCATAGATTTTCGATAAATATAGGTCTGGAGATAGAGAAAGCTTTGTTTATTTAGGATATTAATGAAATATGAGAGTAATCTACTTTAAACTTAGAGACTACAGAACTATTACGGTTTCACTTTAAAGTAGGCAAATTTAAGGAATAGTGGCTGAGACAAGCCGACCCACCTCAGTAAAGAGTCAACAGAAATACGTGTGATTGCAAGTGTACGCGATCGCACGTATTTCTACGATTACCTCTAACTGTAAGGAGTAAAGCTAAGAACAGAAGGGTTGTCAGCCATTTCGTACTTTCATTCAACCAGGGTGTAAAAGATGACTGTGGACTTTAAACATTTAAGAGCCTTAGCCGAGCAAGAGCTTGAAACATCTCTATCTGAGGCTTTAGCCGCAAAGGCACCGCAGTATCAGAATGTAAACCCAGAAGAAATTCTGGATTTGCTTGAGGAAGCGGCAGAAACCTACACGGTTGTGGAATCGGTGCTCCCTCATAATCTACGGCACAGTGCCAGGAAAGAACTAGAGTTTTTTGTTTGGGTTTATCAGGACACTATCAAAGATTCTCGACCTACACACAACAGACAGCCACCTCAGAAAATTCTTCAGCTTTTATCCCGTTGAGCATCTCAGGGAAATGGCACACACAAGACTTTAGATCCCAGCGGCCTTGATATAGGCAACAGCAAGTGGTGTAATCTTGTTTTCTAGCTGAGTAATTACCGAGTGGTCATATTCAGTCCAAACTCTGGGCTGGCCAAAGATGCAGGGTTGCAAAATTCCCCATAAATGACCATCTTGGCAGAGGTGAGCATGAATCAAAGCTCGATGCCCAAAGTTTTTTTGCTCGAAATCTCGGTTGACCACCTCTGGGTTAGCTGTCTCAACATCCTCAACAAAGATAGACTTTTCGGTACGCAGTGCGGCGGCAAAAAGCGGGTCTTCGTTGGGTAAAGATTCTGGTTCTTCTTTCCAGTCGGAATCAGTGACATCGGGATACTGTTCGCTGAGACGCCAGCAGTAGGGTATTTTACCGATTTTAGTTTGGGGATTACGTAGGTAGAGAAAGCAGCGATCGCATTTTAATACCTCACCTAGTGCTGGCAACAAAGCGGAAAAGACAGCGTCTGGTTTACTGTCAGTTGCCAAAATTTTCTCCAAGACTGTAGGTAGAGCTTGATCAGCCATGAACTGGTTATTGTACTCTTTAGTAATAATGTTTCCATTCGCTACCCTACAGATACTTTCCCCCTCTCCTCATCCCCCTTGCGGTATGTAGCCGCGTCAAAGCGAAATGGTAGTAATCTGACAATTATCAACACTCTCAAATTATCAGGAGCAAGACTATCTTGATGCTCCAGTTTCAACCCCCTGGCTTTGGGCAAAAAGTCATTAATACTGCCTTGGGTTCGATGGTGTACTACACCCCAGTTGCTCCACCGTGGAAGGTAGAAATTACACAAGAAGAGTTACAGTTACCCCCGCTAGTCTTCTTGCATAACTTTGGCGGCGGTGCTTCGGCTTACGAGTGGTCTAAGGTGTATCCTGCATTTGCAACCACTCACCGAGTCATCGCTCCTGACTTGATTGGTTGGGGGCAATCGGCTCACCCCATCCGAGATTATCAGGTGAGCGACTATCTGACGACACTAGGGGAGTTTCTCTCACAGGTAGCTGACTCCCCAGTCACCGTAGTGGCATCTTCCCTAACAGCTGCTTTAACGGTTCGCTTGGCGATTGAACGTCCGGAATTGTTCAAGGCGCTGTTTCTCGTGTGTCCCTCTGGCTTTGATGATTTTGGGCAAGGTTCCGGGCGCAGATTACCACTTAATCTAGTTAGAACCCCCTTTTTAAGTAGCCTGATTTATAGCTTAGGGGCGACTAATGACGTGGCAGTGCGTAATTTTCTGGTGCAGTTTCTCTTTGCCAAACCGGAACGGGTAACCGAGGAAATGGTGGCGGCTTATTTAGCCTCCGCACAACAACCGAATGCGGAATACGCAGCACTAGCTTTCTTGAGGGGTGACCTTTACTTTGACCTGCCGCTGTATATTGACCAACTGACGGTGCCGACTGTCATCTTTTGGGGAGAAGAGGCACAGTTTACTCGCCTAGATTCGGGGCGGCGTCTGGCACGTCTGAACCCGGAAGCCGTTAAAGACTTTCAGGTAATTGCGGACACTGGGGTACTGCCACATCTAGAGCAACCAGCAGTAGTGATTGGGCTATTGGAGCGTTATATGCGATAGCCAATAGAGTTCCCAAGACAGAGTGCAATTAGTGCAAAAATCGCTAATCTTAGTTAGCACAAAATAGTGCGCTTATCCATTGAGTCTAACCAGGAAAGAGCCTTATGAAAAAAACCTCTTATTCTAATACCCTCAACTATTTTGATTTAACTAGCTTGAATTTAATAAAAAAGCCTAGCCAAACTTTAAATAAGATTGGGTTGGATAGTAATAGGACAGTCCTTCAGTTTTTTGGGCGCAAATCAAAAATTTACTTGTTACTACCCTTAATTGGAATCGGAATAATGTTGTTGGAGGGATGCTCTGAGGCGGGTAATATCTCTCCTTCTCAACAAACTACTCCTCAAGCACTTGATAATTCAAGAGATAGAAGCAATAGCCCTAACGAGAATCTTTCAAATCGGCCTCTTGCACCAACTACCAGTGACAGCAATTTCGTTGTTGAAGTTGTCAAGAAAGTGGAACCGGCTGTGGTTCAAATTAATACCTCCCAAACTGTGAGACGCCAAGCGCCAGAGGGATTTGATGATCCATTGTTTCGACGTTTTTTTGGTGACGCGCAACCTTCACAACCTTCCGGGCGAAGTGTGCGGGGTCTTGGCTCTGGCTTTGTGATCAGCGCCAATGGTCAGATTTTGACCAATTCTCACGTTGTTAACAAGGCAGACAGAGTAACAGTATCATTCTCAGATGGGCGCACCTTGGAAGGTAAGGTTGTGGGGGAAGATCCGGCCAGCGACATAGCAGTCGTCCAGGTTCAAGCCAATAACTTACCAACTGTTGCCCTAGGAAGTTCTGAGCAGGTACAACCAGGACAATGGGCGATCGCTATTGGTAATCCCTTAGGTTTGCAAGAAACTGTCACAGTTGGTGTTGTTAGTGCCACCTCTCGTTCCGGTAGTGATATCGGTGCTTCTGATAAACGCATTGACTTTATTCAAACAGATGCCGCGATTAATCCGGGTAACTCCGGAGGGCCACTATTAAATGCGCGGGGTGAAGTTATTGGCATCAACACCGCTATTATTCAGGGCGCTCAAGGACTAGGTTTTGCTATCCCTATTGACACAGCTCGACGGATTGCCCAACAACTCATTACTAAGGGACGAGTTGATCATCCGTATTTGGGTGTCCAGATGGCAAACATTACCCCCGAAATTAAGGAAAAACTGAGTAATCGTGGTTTGCGGGTGGATGCAGATCGAGGAGTTCTCATTGTCCGTGTTGTTTCCGGTTCTCCAGCGAATAAGGCAGGAATGAAACCAGGAGATGTTATCCAAGCGATTAATAATCAGCCTGTTAACAAAGCTGGAGAACTTCAGCAGTTGATGGAAAAGAGTGGGGTAGGTAATCCACTGCAAGTACAACTGCTACGTAATGGACAGAAATTGAGTTTAGCCGTGCGGCCTGAGCCTCTTCCTGCTCAAAGTGAGGGTTGAGTTTAGGTTCCATCAACTCGTAAGTTGAAAATAGCAGGGGAGCAGGGGAAGAAGGAATGGGAGCATCCCGTTTTTGCAAAAGTACCTGGCGATTGAAATCGCGGCTACACAAACGATGTCCGCCTGCGCGGACTGTCTTAAAACCCTTGCCTTGCGGGTGCGAGTTTGTATAGCCTCAGACTTCGACGCTGTAGGCAATTTGCAACGCAAGGGATGCACCCGAAGGAATTTCATCGTTTGTTGTCTAGGAAGTTCATGGGCGTCTGTCTTGAAAATGGCAGGGGGAGCAGGCATACTCTCTCCTCGTTGATGGAGTGACGGTTCACAAGAGGAATTCTAAAATAGAGATATAGACTGGCAAACCCTACCTTGAAAACCTAGGTAAGAGTTTTAGGCGCTACCTGCTCGTCTAGCTTTTTTACAAACTAATTTTCTTTGACGGTTAGAAATTATCTTGTTGAGAATTTTAGTGTATTAGAAACTATCAAGGGGGAGGTTATAAAGATGAAATCTGGAGTCGTTGCCCTTACTATACTTGTTAGTTCAATAGGCTTTGCTGTTCCAGTAACCGCTCAAATCAGAAATCCGTCTCAAGACTTTTTTGAGCAGGGACGTGAGCGATTGGAAAGAGAAATTCAGGTTATTCAGGAAAACCCTACTAATCAGGAAAATCCTACTAATTTAGAAGGGAGTGTTCAAAAACCCCAATCGGAACCATTGCTTGAAGTTCGTCCTGCTCCGCTTAACGATACCAACCAGCAACAAAATGAGGTTGAAACTCCCCAGCAGCAGCCGAATCCGGTTAGAATTCCTAAGCCGAAACCGAATGAGATGGATATTAATAAAGGTTTTTGAGAGATCGAGTTCTGCCCCATTCCGCTAATCCCTCAGCCCTTTCTACCCCGGTCTCTTAAAGCCAATTTCCCACTAGAACGTAGGGTGCCCAGTAAAACGGCTGTGATTTCTCCTTTAATAGCCCCACTTGGGCGCGGCGTAGGGCTTCGGCTTTAGTAACGTTTGTATCTGATAACTCTCGATAGAAGCGAGTCATCAGTTCTGCTGTAGTGGCATCATCAACGAACCACAGCGTTGCAAGGGTACTGCGTGCTCCCGCCCTTACTGCCACGCCAGCCAATCCTAGTGCGGCTCGCTTATCTCCAGTTGCCGTCTGGCAGGCACTGAGCACTAGCAATTCAATAGCATCTTGACGGCGTTCTTCTCTTTTCTGGAGTAGGGTGTTGAGCTGATTGACCTTGAGGCGGTCATCCCAAGTGAGAATAAACGTGTCTTCAGCATTAGAACTAAACTGACCATGAGTTGCTAGGTGAACTACGGGGAAAGGAACTGAGTCAATTTCCTTTTGAATCGCAGCACTGGTAAACTGCTGATTGAGTAGTAATTCACCAGGTACCTCTGCTCGGATTTGCTCCAATTCCTGCTTGACAAACTCAAGCGAAGGAAAACCTTGACGAGCTTCAGTTAGTCCCGCCTTGAGGGCAGATAACTTACCCCGTGGCAGAGGTTTGGGGTCTAACAGTTGTAGTCCTGGAGTAAGAGCGATCGCATATTTCTCCACCAAGAACTGCTTACCATCGTGAAGCACTGCCATCGGTAGATTCAGCAACGGCCCATCCAGCACAAACACGAGTGTTTTGACTTCACTTGCCGCAATCTCTTGCTCTACGGGTCGAATTAACCAACTGTATACTTGTTGAGCAAGAGGTAAGTACTCCTCCCCAGTGGGGAGAGGCTTGCAGTCTGTGCCCACAACGACTAACCCTCGATTTTCGCATTGCTGGCGCTCAACTCCAACAACTCCTAACCCTCGAGTAGGCGTCACACTGAAGGGAGCAACGGTTTGCCGCAGCTGAGTAAAGATATCTTCCACCTGCTCTTGAGGTAGGGGAGTGGAATAGTTGCGCAAGATTCGTCCAGGCAGAGAAAGCACCACCTCTAACCGATCTTTTAAAACAATTGGGTAGATGACGGCGGCTTTTTTGTCAACCTCGTCAATCAGACGTTGCATACCAACCAAACAGTCTTCTCGAAAGAAGTTGACCAATTCTGCCTGCTGGAGCGATTCAATCACTTCACGAGCTAGCTTCACATTGTCTTCAGTGGGTTGAGTGCCTTTGGATTGCAATAGCAGCCCAACTAGTTCGCGATAAACGGGTTCGACGTTCTCCCGAAACGAGAATTGGACATCAGAGTTAATGCTGACTAGGTCTTTGCGTAGATCCTTGAGACTGTTCCAAGCAGAAGTATAAGCCGCGATCGCACCTTCCCTATCTCCCTTGGCTTTCAGTAGCCGTCCCAACTGCCACTGCCAGCGATAGGCAATATCCGGTGAATTAATCGTTTGTGATAGCAGTAACGCTTGATTGGTGAGATCTTCGGCATTACTCAGTTGCCCAGTTTGTTCGTATAGCTTGCCAAGATTGCCGAGGGCATAGGCAGTAGCCCTTTGGTCACCTAACCTTTGAGCCTGCTGTACAGCGGTTGACAACAGCTGGCTAGCCTCATTAATGTCAGAACCTGATAGCTTCATCAAATTCTGAGCCAAGTTAATCCGGGCATAAACTGTCGCTCGACTTGGAGGCAAGTTAGCAAGTTGGGACTTAATTTGAGACCGTAAGCCTTGTACTTCTGACCTGTTTTTGGCTTCTAGCAGTAGGCTGAGCTGATTTAATTGTGCCTGTATCTTTGTGGTAGGGGAGGTGGATAGGTCAGCCGCTTGTTGATAATACGTCAGGGCGTTTTCAGTCGTTCGCTGAGCTGGGTTCGTATTGTTGTTGTGCTGAGCGCGGATAGTGTTGGCTAAACTGAACAGTGTTGCACTGATATTTGGAGGCGATTGCAAGCGCTTGGCTATGTCCAAACTCTGCCTTAAAATCTCTTCAGACTGCTTGAGGTCACCGACGAGTTGCAAGATATTGCCCAGACTGCGCAATCCAACAGTGTTGGTGAGAGAGTCGGGTTGGTTTTTCAGGGTTTGAAGCTGCTGCTGTGATAGTTGGCAGTCCTGATTATCTACCTCTAAAGCTTTCAATAATGTTTGGCAAGCCCTAGGATAAAGCCCTAATTCTTGCAGGGCTTGAGCTTGGTTAATCTGGTTCTGAGCTATCGTGTCTTTGTTGCCAATTTGAGCATGGATGATAGCTGCCTGTTGCCAGGTAGTGAGCGCTTGTTCAGGTTGTCCTAAAGATAATTGCAGGCGACCTTGGATATCCTGGGTTTGAGCGAGAACTTGCAATCTTGCGGCTGTTCCCTGTTTAGGACTGCCAGTAGTTTCCTGTGATTGCAGCAGCTTCAAACTTTGGGCGATCGCTTGTTCTGCCTCAGACCAGGAGCCGAGTTGCTGATATGTTAAAGCGAGATTGCTCAATGTCATGGCTGTTTTGAGCTCATCTCCCTCAGTCTTAAAGGCAGCAACTGCCTGTTGCAAAACTGCTACAGCCTCTGAGAACTTTCCTGCCTCATACAGAGCCTTGCCCTGTGCCAATAGTTTTGAACTCTGGGAACCCTGGACAACGGTTACTGTAGCAGGACTATGGGCGAAAACTGGCAACAGTTCCGGACTCAAGAACAGGGCAAACCCTTGGGTAAGGCAAAAGGAAACAAGAAACAGCAATAAGAAAGAAGTTTTTGCCTTAAGGAGTTGAATGTTGTTCGTGAAGCGTTTCCGGAACGGGTAGGTTTGGAAAATAACCTGCAACCTGCAACCCTTTAGAAGGGATAGCCCACGATGGAAAAATAGAAACCGTTTTCTTGCCATGTTCGTTTATTTGAACTAACAGACACAAGCGGAATGCCGTAGTCTAGGCGAAGGGTGAGGCGATCGCTTAGCTGCACCTGTAAACCAAGCCCGATCGAGGCTAGAAAGCCAGGGTCTGGATCATCTCTACCCGAATTGTTCCAAGCTCCACCCAGATCGACAAACGGAGCGAGTTGTACGAGAGTATTCCATTGCGGAATACGGGCAATGGGGAAGCGCACCTCAGCGGATGCTAATGCGCCATTATCGGTCAGAAGGAAATCCTGACGGTAACCTCGGATAGTCTGTTGACCACCCAAACCAAACTGCTCTAAAGGTACAAGTGCCCTATCTGCCACTTGCAGGTCGCCACGCAGCAGGAATAGTGTATCTGGTGCAAGAAGACGCACCCACTGGGCTTGTCCCCGCCAAGAAATAAAGCGGCTGTCGGGAGGCTCTTTATTAAGCGTTGAATCGGCAGTACCGATTCCGAAACTGAATTGAGAACGGGCGGCGATTACTTCACGGCTACTGCGCTTCGTCCATTCTTGAAAGAATCGCAAGGCTGAAATGCGGGTACTTCCATTATTATCCGCTCCCGGTGAAGGGAAGCCCACTTGCACTCCGGGAAGAAAGGTAATTGTGCTTTCCTGGCGTGTAGCGGTTAGCCCAAGAGCGAATTCTTGGGTGGGAGTTTGCACGATGGGTTGGCGCAGTGTCAGCTCGTAGTAGCGAGAATCGGAATTAATATCAAGCCGATTGAAGGGAGGCTCAATTACATTACTGGATGTGGTGCCGTAGCTGAATCTGAGGGTGCCGTTGCGGGGATTGATGGGTAAGGTATAGCTGAGATCTACGCCATTGCTGCCATCCGTATTACTGTAGCTAACGCTTATACCATCTCCCAGTCCCAGTAAGTTAGCTTCGCTGAGCTGCACTCGGCGTCGGTCTGTGCCAACGCTGGGAGAACGGTTATTATCATATCCGAGTTGAGCGCCGAAGGTTTTTGCTTCTGTGATCTTCACCTCTAGGACACTTAATCCAGGTTGCGTCCCGGCAGCCAGTTCCGCTGATAGGTTTTGAATGAGGGGATTGAGTTGCAACAGTTGCAACGCCTCTAACAGGCGATCGCGATTCAAGGGCTTTTCTGTGGCAATGGCTATACGCGATCGCACATAATTAGGGTTCAGCCGTCGGGTGCCTGTCACATTGATCGCTTCTAACCCACCTTCAACCACTTGAATTTTGATCACACCTCCTGCCAGGGTTTGCGGTGGAATCAGAGCACCCGAAGTCAGGTAACCGTTGTTAATGTAGAGCTGGGTAACAGCAGAACGAACTTGGAATAATTCAGCAAATGAAATCGGTCGATTCGTGAAGGGAGCTGTAACTTTAGCTAACTCTTCATCGCTGAATGCTGTATTGCCCTCAAACTCGAACCGCTCCACTGTAATAGTTTCAGGGACTTTACCTGGAACAGGTGGGGGGGTCGGTGGGGCTGAGGGCGGAGACTGTAATAACTCTTCTGGCGGGGGTAATGGGGCAGGGGTTGGAGTTTCCAGAGGAGCTTGGGAAGGAGGCTCTATTCTGTCCGGTAGTTGAGAGGGAGCCTGAGATGGCGTGATTGGGTTGGGAGCTTGAGCGATTTGAGAGAGAGTGGTGAGTGTTGAGTGGTGAGTGGGAGTAATTGTTTCCCGCTCCCTATTGAGCACTGACCACTGACTACTCCCTGTTTGGGATACTCCACTTCCCTGTATGCTAATGTGCTCAGTTGGCTCCAACCCAATGGCTTGAGTGTTTGCTTGATCGGCTAGTGTGCGATCGCCCCCCACTGACACAGGCTTGCGATCGCGATCGCTAGGCGTCACGCTAACGCTATCAGTTTTTTCTTGTTCGACCTGGCTAAGTACAAAGGATTGACTCCCTATAGAGAGTGTTGTTTTCTCTTCCCCAACTCCCAACTCCCAACTCCCAACTCCCATTTCCGGACCAAGAGTCTGTGCATTGACCGAGCCAACATTCAAGCGGCTCGTCAACACCAATAGACCCAGTGGTAATAAAGAAGAGGTTAAGCTTAGATGACGTTTATAAACCACAATAGCAAGCTGGCATCAGCGATAGATTTTAGGCTGGAGAGTAGAAGCGTGGGGAGTCCTGCACTCGGGTGAGGGGTACCAGTAACCTTGAGGCGTTACCGTCGGCGCTTGAGCTGTCAGGACTACTTTACCCTTGGAGTCAATTACCCATCCTTGAGCTTCCACAATTTGATTAGGTTGAGTAGGTGCCGTTGAAATAGGAGCTACAGCTGTTGGGCTGGTCTTTTTCTCAGTGTCTGAGTCAAGAGTGACCCAATTGCTGACCATGGCATCACTGCGGAGTGGATCGCCTGGATTAGAAGGTAAGCCACCACGACCCCTAACCGTAAAGCTGCTGACGTTTGACCCTTTAGCCACACTACATCGGCGGTCAATCAGTCCAGTCGGGTCAACTAAATTGACTGGCAATGCCTCGGCAAGTCTATCTTCTGACTCGATTCTTTCTGTGCCATTTATGCCGAATACAGAACTTGCCGTGAAGTCACTCTCAATCGTGCGAGTCTTTCCCGCTTCCCTGAAACCAAATACCCCTCGTGCTGTTGCAATTACACTACCTCCTGTGCCTGCCTCGGCATTGGCAACAATATCACTATCTTCTGCAAGGACAGCGGAAATATTGTTACCTGCTTTAATTGAGATGTTGCCTCCATTGCCGTTGTTAAACGCTTGTGCAGAGATTTCACTTTTAAAGCGCATCTCGATTGAATCGTCCACTCGCAGAATGATATTGGCGTTCCTACCTGAAGCACTTGTCGCCTGTAGCCTACCACCTTGGTTCATAGAGATAGAACCCGCCCTAATCTGTAGGTTGCCTGGATCTCCCTGCCCACGACCATTAACTGAAATTGTCCCTTCGTTCTGAACAGTCAGCTTGTTATTGACATTGAGGAAGATGCTACCTGCTCTACTAGTATTTCGGGTTTCTGCGCTTATAAATCCACCATCTTCAACTAAAAGGTTACCGGTACTAACAGTAATATTTCCTCCTGGGCCGATTCCTCCTTGTTCGGTACTCGCAAGTAAGGCACTAGAGATGATCTGATCGGGATTCAAGAGATCCTGACCAACGCCAGAAACAGTGACAAAATCCGATGCATTGATTGTTATGTCACCGGCTTGCCCTCTTCCACCTGGTGTACCATTTTCTTCACGAAAAACTACTGTACCAATCTGACCTCCATCTTTTAGAGTTAGCGATCGCGCCCGAATATCAACCTTACCGCCTCTCCCGACGCCTCCTTGTTCTACAAGGCTTCTAATAGAACTCACCTGCGACAGCACAACAGCATCATCAACCTGCACGGATATATTTCCCGCATCTCCCACACCAAAGGTGCCAACACCGAGTACGCTGCGATCGGTCATGAACAGTGACCTAGCTTTTATGTTGATATCGCCACCATTAGCACCTACCGCTCCGCTTCCTACTTGACTCAAAATTCCACTAACGAAGCGAACCGTCTCTCCATTACGGGTTAGAGGAGTGATTCCAGAGAGAGTAACACGATCACGAACCTCAACATCAATCTTTCCAGCATTCCCTTGTCCAAAGGTATTAGCACTCACTCGAGCACCATTGAGCAATGAAAGTGCTCCCGCCTTGATAATGATGTTTCCACTCCCCTGACTAGTGGTATCTAAAGCCTGAGCCTGTAAGCTACTGGTCGCATCAACCGGATCGATCACAAACCGGGTTAGCTCCAGAGCGTTCTTCTGAGCGTCTTGTTGACTTTGACCGGCGGCAATGAAATCATCTCTTAGCGAATCTCTCAGCTGGTTAAATCGGTCATAAAAGGTAGGGTCAATACCAGAAATAGTGACGTTGCCAGTGGCATTAACCGTGATTGCACCTGCTGATCCACTGGTAAAAGCAGTGGTTAGAATTTGTCCGCCACCGATAATATCAAGCGTGTTCACGTTAACCCTAATATCACCACCCCTAGCAGCACTTCTAGATCGAGCACTCAAAACAGCTCCATTCTCAATTCGCAAAGCGCTCGTATTGATTGAGATGTCGCCGCCCTCACCCGTAGCTCCTTTTTCCGTTGTCACAAATAATCCACTGGAGAATCCACCTGGATTACCATTTGCCAGCTTTGGAAATGGAGCAACTCCAGAAAGTATCACAAAAGAAGGAGCATTGGGGTTCAAAGGCTCAACTGTAATATCGCCAGCCCTTCCCGCCCCAAAGGTTTGAGATAGCACTTCAGCTCCACTAGTCATGGAAAGAACCTGGGTTCGGATATTGACGCTACCACTATCTCTAGCTCCACGGGTATTAGTTTCCAATAAAGCGAGATCGGATAACAAAACAGCCCCAGCCGTAAGTTTGATATCACCAGCCGCGCCGATACCGTTGATGTCCGAAGTCTGTAAGCCACTAGAAGAGCTAACTGGGTCGATTACGAACTGAGCATTTTTTAAGGCATCCTGTGGAGTTTGGCCCCTATCAATGAAGATCTGTCTAATTTGGTTAAATCGGTTCAAATAGTCAGGGTCAGCACCAGAAATCCTGACATCACCCGTAGCGTTAATTGTGATTCCACCTGCCGCACCACTGCTAAAGGCCGAGGTGAGAATTTGTGCGCCCCCTGTGATATCCAGAGTATTGACATTGACCGTGACATCACCACCGTTGGCAATACTTCTAGTTCGGGCGCTTAAAACAGCTCCATTCTCAAGTCGCAAAGCATTTGCATTAACTTGGATAGTGCCGCCCTCACCCGTAGCACCTTCCTCAGTTGTGGAAAACAAGCCGCTAGAAAATCCTCCTACCCTACCATCACTTAGGAGTGGGAAAGGAGCAATCCCAGAAAGAGTCACAGAATCAACCACATTGACTAGGATATTACCTGCATTCCCCGCACCAAAAGTCTGAGCCTGTACTTCAGCCCCACCCGTTAGGAAAAGAGATTGGGCTTGGATATTGACGTTACCACTAGTTCCCGTTCCATAGGTGTTAGCCGCTAACAGTGTGTTATCAGTTAAGTAGACTGTTCTAGCTTTGACATAGATATCACCACCCCTAGCTAACCCAGACGCCGAACTTTCAATCAAGCGCCCTGCTGCGAAGATATCCCCAGTAAAGCTTACAAGGTTAAGATCACCAGCCTTACCTGAGCCTGAGTTAGTCGAGCTGATATTACCTGGGGTAATATTTCCAAACGCTGTGAGAGTGATAGTACCACTAAGGTTGTCAGGACTGTCGGAAGCTAGCTTTCCAGCTGTTGTATCAATAGCTCCAGTTAAACTGTTTAGGGTAATATCTCCTGCGTATCCTCTGCCGCCTTTTCCGACACGAGTTTCGATGCCTGCTGTGGTGATATCACCAAAAGCAAGAAGGTTAACATTCCCTCCAAAACCTATCCCCTCATCTCCCACAACAGACTCAATCCCAGAAACAGGCTTCCCTTGATCATCAATTGTGATGCCAGTGGTATCGATAGCACCCCCTTGGCTAATCAGGTTGATATTCCCGGCAAAGCCAACACCTCGAAATCCGACCAGAGACTGAATGCCAGCCGTAGAAATATTGCCAAAGGCAGTCAGGTTAACGGTGCCCCCATTGCCGCTATCAGTAGAAGAGAACAGAGTTCCTCTACTCGTATCAATGGAACCTGTTGTACTTCTGAGGGTAAGGTTCCCTCCATTTCCAAGACCTGTCTGTCCCGTGTCTGCAACAAACGACTTTATGGTACCAGTGATAATGTTGCTAAAGGCATCAAGGGTAACATTACCTGCATTACCACGACTGGTGGTAGAACTCAGCTCTCCTCCCCTTGTATCAATGGCACCGTTTCTACTAGTGAGGATAATGTCCCCTCCATTTCCCGTAGCTCCCAGTGATACAAAAGACCGTATGGCATCCGTGATAATATTGCCAGTAGCCGTGAGGATAATATCCCCGCCGTTACCACTTCCAGAACCAGCGGTTAGGATACCTCCACGCGTGTCAATCCCGCCTAACCCCGCCAGGAGCCTGATATTACCGCCAGTACCATTGTTAATGCTGGTATTAATCCCGTTCGGAATCGTAATGCTGTCTCGTGCATCGATCGCGACTGAACCGCCAAATGCCCTAATCGGTCCGGTTGAAATTGCACCTGGTGCTAACTGGAGATTAGGATTATATTGATTGGTCAAAAAGACTACGCCACGGAGATTTGTGATAGTCCCACCAATAGTGATTGCCCCACTGGTTGGAGCACCAGGCGCGGCAGGAGCACCGAACGCAGTCGTTCCCGCCCGTATATCTAGAGTGGGTAAAACGCGACCATCAATAAGTAGAGTCGTGCCATCGGACAACGGTACTGCCTCAGCGATCGCATTCGTGTCTGCGCGTAAGATGGTGACATCCCCCGGAATCGTTACACTCCCCCCTGCCAAAATGTGTAGGGAGCCACCTCTATAGCCAGCTAACTCAACATCCCCTTGGACTCGAATAATCGGGTCGTAGGGACTATACAAATTTCCCAGACTCCCATCTAGTTGCTCGATCCGAAAACTACCACCTGCTGTATAGTGGGCATCGCCTCCCACCGTGTTCGCTGAACGCAGCACGGTATCTCCTCCGGAGAAAAAGCCACTAGCTGGATGATTTAAGGCAAAAATATCTACAGCTTGATTTCCCTGAGCTAGCAGCTGTCCCTGAGCAGAAGCAATGAAAGGATTGGTTAAACTATCCCGTATTTGTAGAGTATTTAAAGCTTGTAATGTTAAATTCCCACCAGCGTGCAGCTGACCCTGTAAGTCAAGGTTATTAGCCGCTAAGGTCAGATCTTTCCCCACAGCTAAATTCCCTTCATTGGTAAGCACTCCTGAGGGGTTCGACGCATACTGCAATCCTGGACGGAGATTGATGGTCAGTAGAGGAGCGGCTTGTGGGTTCTTCGCACTGAACTCGGTACCATTGTTAAACACTAGGCTGCTTGCCGTAGTGGCTACTAATGAACCGGCGATGTCCAGCTTGGCATTGGGACCAAAGATGATGCCATTGGGATTGAGCAAAAATAGACTAGCTCCTCCATTTACCCCCAACGTTCCAAAAATGTTGGAAGGGTTGGAACCTGTTACTCGACTAAGAATGTTCTCTATTCCAGTGGGGTTGGCGAAGTAGACTCGCTGTCCGTTTCCAACATTGAATTGGGTAAAGCTGTGAAATAGGTTGACTCCCCGTACAGCACCACCATCAATTTGATCAGCAGGAAGACCACGGATATTAAGGTTCGGTGTAACGATAGAACGTTCAGCGCCTAAAGTCTTATCAGGCGTAATCTGAGCAGTAGCTGGATTTCCAGAAAAAGCGATCGCGCCGCTTATCCCTAATGTCAGCGCTACCCCTAAGTTCCATGAGCGACACAACTTATCGGAAGCGATCACTCTAACATGATGCTTCGCGAGCTTAGAGTTTCCCCTTCTCAATGCAGTAGCCTTTGTAGCGCTAAATAGGGAATTTGAGCTAACCGTTCTAAATTGATGATGTAGTTGCTGCGATACCTTGGGACTCAACACGGCATTACCCTAGGTTTAGTGAGTTTTGAACAAGAAAGGCTCTTATGCAAAGGGCTCTTATGCAGAAGGAAAATCCTCCTGCCTTCTTCCCAAGGCTTCGGGCGAAGGATTTGGATCAATGGTTACAATCCCCCACTGAAGGTATTCAGTGGCTGGGCGTGACTGAGGGGAAACAATCCCCCTGACACTCCCCCTTTCTGCCTTCCTTTTTCTGCCCTCTGCCTTCTTCAATAAGGCAAAAATACCATAGACTACCTCAGTAAAATTCAATATTGAAGTAAATTTTTTCTTAAGCCATTGAGATTTTACTGCCCAGGATAGATACGATTCAAAAAATCTATGCTAAATATTGCGAAATGCAATGGGTGTTAGTGAAGGACTCTAGGGGGTAACAGTTGATGCACAAATCGCTCAACGTATCTTTCCCTAACCACCCTGTGAAGAAAAGAGAACTTGTTAGGAACTCGGATTGATTTAAGTACATTTACTCAAAACGTTGCTCGTTTGTCTAGATAGGAATGTTTACTCTAGAAAGACATACTCTGGAAGTAGCTCATTAAATTTGGAAACAGACTTTGTTTGCCTGCACGTTTAATAATGCAAGACACTAGCATCTTCACACCGCAGCTAACAGCTGATGGCTCATTTACCTTCTTCTCAACTGAATTTGGGGAATCGTTTCACAGTGTTCAAGGCGCAAAAGAAGAAGCGCTGCTGAAGTTTGTGAAACCATGCCAGCTAGTAGAGAAAGCTCAAAAGCCTTTAGTGCGCTTGCTTGATGTCTGCTATGGTCTAGGCTATAACACAGCTAGTGCCCTAGAAGCCATTTGGACAAACAATCCTAGTTGCCGTGTTGAGCTAGTTGCTCTGGAATTAGATCCCACTGTACCAAGAGCCGCGATCGCGCATAATTTACTCAATAACACGGCTCAGCCTATCCCCGAATTGTTGCAACTGGCAACATCGTTCCACGTTCAAACTGACCGATTGCATGCTCAACTACTCCTTGGCGATGCCAGAACAACAATTGGGCAATTGCATCAGTCAAACTTTCAAGCGGATGCCATTTTTCTCGATCCCTTTTCTCCACCCCGTTGCCCTCAGTTGTGGACAGTTGAATTCCTCCAGCTATTAGCTAAATGCTGTGCAATAGATGGGAGACTTGCCACCTACTCCTGTGCTGCGTCTGTGCGAAGTGCCCTAATCGCGGCTGGGTTGAAGATTGGCTCAACGTTACAGGTAGGAGGACGACAACCAGGAACCGTAGCCAGCTTCAGTACTACTGATTTACCGCCTCTCTCAAAGCGATCGCAAGAACATTTGCAGACTCGTGCTGCTATTCCTTACCGCGACCCTAATTTATGTGACCCAGCTCACGACATTTCACACCGTCGTAAAATGGAACAACAGGCGTCTTCCCTGGAACCAACCTCTCGTTGGCACAGACGTTGGTTAAAGGATGCAAGTGAAGCAAGAGGAGATTATTGAAGAAGGAGGAACATCTGAAACGCTTTGTTCCCTTCACCGACTATTGCACAAAAACGTCCTTGAACTTGCACTAGGTTGCTTCACTGAAAGCCTAGGTAATCTTACCATGAAAAATAAATATTTAAAGTATTGAGAATACTAACTTAAGCTTTTAACTCGACGTTTTAAAGTTTAAAATACTAAAGATCTCTTGAATAGCTATGCCATAAAAGGTTGTAACAACACTTATTGCGAAAAAAGCTATTTCTAGCCTACTGTACAGTCTCTGGTTGCATTAGATCATGTTGGATTTCTCAGGTGCTTCGACGTTATCCAAATCGGAAATAAGTCCTCCCTCAACGAATTTCATGGATTCCGATCAACCAAAAATCTTAGTAGTTGATGATCATCCATCCAGCCGGATGACAGCTGTGGCGCTTTTGTCAGTGGAAGGTTACGAGGTACTAGAGGCAGACAGTGGTCCCAAGGCTCTAAAGCGCGTCGTCGAGGGCAATCCTGATCTGATTCTCCTAGACGTGATGATGCCAGGAATGGATGGCTTTGAGGTGTGTCGGCGTCTTAAGGAAGATGAACAAACTCGCCTAATTCCGGTGGTATTTATCACGGCACTCAACGATAGGCGCTCGCGTATCATGGGCATCGAAGCTGGAGGAGATGACTTTCTGAGCAAACCCTTCGACCGCTTAGAACTGGCGGCACGGGTTAAATCTCTGGTTCGCCAAAAGCGCCTTAATGAAGATTTAGACCACGCTGAACAGGTTCTTTTCTCAATGGCTAGAGCCGTCGAAAGCCGTGACCCTAACACGGGTGATCATTGTGAGCGACTCGTTGAGATGGGTAAAGCCTTTGGTGAATATATCCAGCTACCAAGAGCAGACATTCGGAATTTGATGTGGGGTGGCTACCTGCATGACATTGGCAAAGTTGGAATTCCTGATGCGGTGCTGCTGAAAAAAGGGCGATTTACTCCCGAAGAGCGGGAAATCATGAACCAGCACGTCATGATTGGCGAAAAAATTTGCAAGCCACTGCGAACGATGCGAGGTGTTATCCCGATTATTCGTCATCACCATGAACGTTGGGACGGCAGTGGTTATCCGGATGGACTAGTTGGTGATGAAATTCCCTATCTGGCTCAAGTCTTCCAAATTATTGATATCTACGACGCTTTGACCAGCGAGCGTCCCTATAAATCGGCATTTACTCCAGCAGAAGCCTTAGAAATGATGGTTCAGGAAACTGAAAAAGGTTGGCGCAATCCTAAGCTGATGGAGCAGTTTACCGAATTTATTAAATTAGCTCACAGGGGAGAAGCACCAGCATCGACTGCGAGTTCTGAACAATTAGAAGGAGTTGAACTAGGTAAAGCAAGTGTTATCATCAGTGAGCGAAAATCTGAAAGCTGGTAGCAGCAAAGCCAATACCTCATCATGGTTGCAGTAGCCATTCTAGCGGCAGGACGCGGGACACGGATGAAATCAGACCTACCTAAGGTTTGTCACAATTTGGGTTCGGTTTCGCTGGTTGAACGAGTTCTAAAAAGTTGTCTGTCTGTTGAACCCTCGCGGATTCTCGTCATTGTCGGATATCAGAGTGAACAGGTAAAAAAATCTCTGGAAGCTCATACGGGTCTAGAATTTGTTGAACAGACCGAGCAACTGGGAACCGGTCATGCCGCTCAACAACTTATACCTTACTTGGAAGGATTTACTGGCGACTTGCTGGTCTTGAATGGTGATGTTCCTCTATTGCGACCCAACACGATTAAACAGTTGTTGGAGACGCATCAAACTCATCAAAATTCCGCCACCCTTCTCACCGCCCAATTGCCAGACCCAAAAGGCTACGGGCGCGTTTTTTGCGATACTCAAAATCGACTTCAACAGATTGTAGAAGACCGAGACTGCACAGCAGCTCAAAAGCAAAATCGTCGCATTAATGCAGGTGTCTATTGCTTCAACTGGTCTCAACTGGCAAACGTGCTGCCAAAATTACAGGCAAATAATGATCAGAAGGAGTATTACATAACAGACGCCGTTAACTACTTGGAGCAAGTGATGGTGGTGGATGTTGAGGATTACCAGGAAATTCTCGGCATCAATGACCGTAAACAGCTTGCCAGTGCTTACGAAATTTTGCAAACGCGAGTGAAGGATGCCTGGATGAGGGCGGGGGTGACGTTAATTAATCCCGACAGCATCACGATTGATGACACGGTGGAATTACAGCCTGATGTGATTATCGAAGCCCAAACTCATCTGCGGGGCAAGACAAAAATTGGTTCTGGTAGTCGGATTGGACCAGGAAGCCTGATAGAAAATAGTCAGTTGGGTCAGAATGTGACGGCGCTGTTTTCGGTGGTGAGTGATAGTGTTGTCAAGGATGGCACTCGGATTGGCCCCTACGCCCATTTACGGGGTCATGTAGAGGTGGGAGAATCCTGCCGTATTGGAAATTTTGTCGAGCTGAAAAATGCCACATTAGGTGATCGCACAAATGTTGCCCACCTGTCTTATTTGGGAGATGCAAAGCTGGGGAATAAGGTAAATATTGGTGCTGGTACGATTACCGCTAATTACGACGGGGTGAAGAAGCATCGCACAGAAATTGGCGATCGCACAAAAACTGGTTCTAATAGCGTTCTAATCGCACCAGTCACTCTAGGAGAAGATGTGAATGTAGCGGCTGGCTCTGTAATAACAGAAGATGTGCCGGATGATTGCTTGGTGATTGCTCGTGCGCGTCAAGTTGTAAAACAGGGTTGGCGCTTGAAACCCAAACCTGATAAGTCATCGAGTTGATTAGACCTATGTTGAAAATGGGGAGTAGGGGAAAGAGAGTTTCATGTTTGTGTTGTGTACGCCGTTCATGAGCCTCTAGCATAAATGCTAAAAACCTCTCTCTAGCCCTCCCCGAAACGGAGAGGGCTAGATTTCTTCTTTCCGTATCGGAACCTAATACCATTTGGTTAAATGTTTGACACTTATCGGTGATTAGGTTTTAGGTGTTAGGTAGTAGGTGGTAGGAAGGACGCTACAACCTACTACCTTGACTATTTGTGTCATTTTTAAGACCAATTGGTATAACCTCCCGAAGACAAGGGGGCTAGGGAGGATCTAAGCGTTAACCAAGCTGTCTTGGATTTTGTTTAGCTTGGCTGAACATCTGCTTGTCACCCAATCGGGTGAGGTGTTATTTTCGCATCATTTGTATTATCGATGTAGTACAATAAAACTTCAATTGCCGCTTCTTGTGGTTTCGCGTCCACCCCATTGCACGGGACGGTGATCTGGAGACGCAGATCATTGTGTGGGGAGAGGGGCGCAGGCGCGAGGTCGAGCCAGGGCATGGCGTGCAGGTAAAGCTGCGCTCTGGCGATCGCGCTAAAGTTCAAGGACTGTTTTACGGAAAGTTTGCTCAGTTAGCCAATAACTGATCGGACAACTCAAAAAGTAAAAAAAACGGCAATTACGAGCGCGATTGCAAGGTACTCTGGGAAACTAGAAAGATTGCTAATGCGATCGCGCAGCATGGGCGTAGTGCATTCGCATAACTCAATTCATCAGTTAGTTTTTCGGGTGTAATGAGCATGAAGCTAGCAGCACGAGTTGGTCAAGTCTCTCCTTCCCTAACCCTGGCAATTGCGGCTAAGGCGAAAGCGATGAAAGCGGAAGGGATAGATGTTTGTAGTTTCAGTGCTGGAGAACCTGATTTCGACACACCGGATCATATCAAAGCGGCTGCGAAGAAAGCGCTTGATGAAGGAAAGACCAAGTATGGACCAGCTGCTGGAGAGCCAAGGTTACGAGAAGCCATAGCTCGTAAGCTCCGAGAAGAAAATGGTCTTTGTTACAACGCCGAGAACGTCATTGTCACCAACGGTGGCAAGCATTCCCTATTCAATCTGATGCTGGCGTTGATTGAAACTGGAGATGAAGTAATTATTCCTGCTCCCTACTGGCTTTCATATCCAGAAATGGTCAAGCTTGTTGGTGGAACACCAGTGATCGTTTCCACTGATGCCTCTACTGGCTACAAAATCACCCCTGACCAGCTAGCGACAGCGATAACGCCCCAAACAAAGCTGTTTGTCCTGAATTCTCCCTCTAATCCGACTGGCATGGTTTATACACCAGCGGAGATTAAAGCGCTGGCGGAGGTTGTGGTAGAAAAGGATATTTTGGTTGTCTCAGATGAGATTTACGAAAGGATTCTTTATGACGGAGCAGAACACCTCAGTATCGGTGCTGTTGGCCCAGAAATCTTTGAGCGTACAATTATCAGCAATGGATTTGCCAAAGCCTACTCGATGACTGGCTGGCGTTTAGGCTATCTGGCGGCTTCAGTAGAACTCATTAAGGCAGTAAACACCGTTCAAGGTCACAGCACATCAAACGTGTGTACCTTTGCTCAGTATGGCGCGATCGCTGCTCTGGAAGATTCACAAGACTGCGTAGAAGAGATGCGCCTTGCTTTTGCTGAACGGCGACAGGTGATGTTGGAAAGGCTTAACGCCATTCCTGGACTATTGTGTCCTAAACCGGATGGTGCGTTCTACATGTTTCCCAATATCAGTAAGACGGGTCTAAAATCTATGGAGTTCTGTGACGCTCTTCTAGAATCTCAGCAAGTTGCTGTAATCCCTGGTATCGCCTTTGGTGCCGATGAGTGTATCCGCCTTTCTTACGCCACTGACCTACCGTCCATTCAGGAGGGGATGGATCGGTTAGATAAGTTTGTGCGATCGCTCAGCTAAAGAGGTTAACTAAAGGCTGAAGTGTAAAGGATGGTAGCGTCTGCTGCGTAAACGCTCAAGAGCGTCGCTACCGCTTTGCGTGCGCTAGCAGCATAGCGGACGCAGCGACAGCTTTTTAAGGATGAAGGATAAAAGATTTAGTCTGTCTTGGCGCTACAGTGTAGTTTCAAAATCAGTCTTTCATCCTTCTTAGGGCATAGGTTTTACTATGTATTAAGAGATAGTTTTTAATGGCTGAAAAATTCAGCGTTGTATCTCAACCCGTCACAAGGAAGATGCCAAATTAGTTATATTTTTTTACTATTCACAGGGTTAGATAAAAATTCAGGAAATCGGAGCGATCACTGTCAAAAAATCATAAGTTTTCTGCTCCGATATTCTTGCTGAAAAACAAGACAACTCAACCAAAGTTGTCATTACCCTTGAACAGTATTAATGGAGAATTAACATGAATCGAGTAATTTCTTGGCTGCCAAAAATTAGACTACGCCAGATTATAAGTGTTTGTCTAGCAGCAATTACATTTCTAGTCATTCCTGCTTTCAGCTACAGCGCATCGTTTCAAGCGCAAGCTAAGCCAGTGAGCCTAGAGGTGGATTCTTACAAAGTAGACGATGCTACTATCAAAAAAATTCAACAAAAGGCAGAAGACCTGGGTGACAGTCCTGAAAGACGAATTGGCGATACTGGTTTGAAGAACATTAAGAAGCTCGGTGAAAATATCCCTGAAACAGTAGACCTTAATGCTCGCCAAGGGTTCTTTAGTGGCGACCCCGATAACTTAGACAAAAAAGGTGTTAAAGAGCGAGTTGAGGACACGGCTAAGGGTGCAAAGCAAGCTATTAAAGATGCTACTTCTTGAGCAACACTTGTTATGAAATCAATAGGATGACAGCTTAATCCGAGGACAGAAATGTGAGATGCTCCGCTTTACTAGGGAAGGCGGAGTAATTCGTTTTTTGGAAGGATGGTATCAAAATTTATCAGGCATCCACGGTTCTGAACCACTAAACAGCTGAGTGGCAACTGCAACAGCAGAATCACTGGCTTTGATTTGACCAGTAAGTTGCAACTGATAAGGTGTCAATAGTCCTGTAAACAGCGGTGCAAGTCCCCGAACATCTAACTGCAACTCGCCCCTACCTCCCCTAGTCACCTCACCTCTACCCTCAGAAACTCTCAAGATAAACCGTCCCTTATTCTCAGGCAGCAAATCATCCCAAACTTCCAGATGCAACTGAGTTTCCACTTCTACTGGATAGCCCCGTTTCTCCAACGCTTTGGAAACATCAACCACCCGTAGCAACCAGCGCTCCAGATGGCGGACTTGCTGACTCTGCTCTGAGAGTAGCAACAATAGAGGGTCGATGACAGAACCACGCCACAGCACCTTTTGGGCTTGGGAACGGTGGTCTGCAATGAACAGCCATAGACGACGTGCCGCTATTGGAGTCAAAGCTACCCAATCTCTGATCCAAAGGTCGTAATCTACAACTGTCCTCTTTTGGCTAAAGATGACATAACCCTCAGGTTGAGCTTCACTGCCAATCAGATAGGCATAAACGACTTCTTCGCCTTGCGGCTGAACCAATAGCTGCCACATCACCTGATTTCGGTCTAGGTTGCCATTATTTTTAATCGCCCATTGTCGATAGAGATTTTGGAATCGTTCAGGATTGGGTGAAACAGGCTGCATGGGAATGCTACGAATCTCTTTTCCAAGCGTTTGGCTAACATCTACCCTGATACTCTCGATTGGTAGTTCAAAGCGGCAACAAGTTCCGGCTTGTTCGTATCCCACTTTTCGATAGGGGCGTTGAGTGGCAGCATAGAGGGTTGAGAGGGGCACTCCCTTCGCATAGAGTTCTCTGAGGGTATGGCTTAGCAAGTCAACCGCTACACCCATACCGCGATGCTCTGGTGGCACTCCCACAGAGGCAATCCCTGCCATGGGTATAGGCTCAGAGCCAAACCACTGATTCATTTGTAAAATCGCTAATCCGCCAGCAACGTCTCCGGCACGACGAATCACTCGAAAGTTCTCTTGACCAAGGCTATTCAGATAGAATTGCCAGTCGCTGACAGATTCGTTGAAGCATTGACAAAGGATGTCCCCAAGGCGTTGAGATTCTCTAGGATTGGAGAGAGTGCCGTATTCAAGCTGAAAGTTCATGTAAACCTGCTGGATAATATAGTGAGAGTGGCGGAGACTAACAGGCAGGCTTTGCAGACTACACCACAAAAACCAAAACTCTTACAAATCTATATTCCACGCTCATCCTTCCAAAAACTGGGATTTATCCTTAAACTTTGTTAGTATAAGTAGCTGATTTTAAGATTTTTCTGACAATTTTACACTTTTCAACAAAATCCTCAAACAAATTTTAAACTTCATTGCAAAGTCATAAGAATAACGAAAGGTCGTGATAACGTCTATTGATGTTGACGAGACATGTAGACATAGGTAAGGAGGAAACCTTGGATTTGCATTCTGCTCAAGCCTCAAACGATTTTTTCCGTGAAGATATCAGTGAGTACGTGGCTGAGCTTCAGCTTCACATGGCGTTACAAGCCCGGAATTTAGTTCCTAATCTCACTAAGGCAGCAGATAGCCGAGAGCAGCTATTGCAGCAAACCCAAGCGACTATTGAAAAGCTTGTCTCACGGCAAGCTATCTAGTGATTAATTTCATCTGATGATTACAACAGAGACGTCCCAGTGGGACGTCTCTGTTGAGTTTCAGTTGCCGTTGGCTTCCAAGTCAATTTCTACAAGACAACAGGCTAACAGCTACTTTACAAAGCTGTAGATTTTTTGAGTCGTTAAATTGCGGCATATAGAGGAAGGTCGCTCAGTCAGAGGGAACGTTTGGCGGTCTAGCTGAACCTGTAAGCTAGTCAGGGGATCGTTACCGGGAGACACTAGAAATTCTAAGCGTCCTAGTTGAGGCCATTCACTCAAACTGTCTAGAATTTGAGCGATCGCCTGCACATAGGGATGACTTGAGGATTTGTACCAATCTGCTGTTGCCAACTGAGCTTGGTCAAAACCTAAGTGGACAATTAAGGAAGGCTTGCCAAACACAGCGATCGCTACCGGTCGTGCCTCTTCCTGCAATAGGAGGTGCTGGCTATGCACCAAATGCCGCAGCTTCTCCAATCGCTCGTAGCGCTCTGTGATCGGCTGAGGAGCATCCTGCCAGTGAATCGCAACCGTGACTAGATAGGTCTGCAACAGCATATGACCCAGCTTCTGAGCCTTTGTTGCTAGATAGGTAGAATTGTAGTCATTCGCTTCGATCAGCAGTGGCACTCGATCAATCACCTCAATGCCATAACCTTTCAAACCAGCGATTTTGCGGGGGTTATTCGTAATCAAGCGAATTTTTTTGACGCCTAAGTCATTGAGCATTTGTGCTCCCATCCCGTAGTCCCGTAGGTCAGCCGGGAATCCTAATCGTTCATTGGCTTCGACTGTATCCAGTCCCAAGTCTTGTAACGAATACGCCTTCAGCTTATTGATTAGACCAATTCCTCGCCCTTCTTGCCGCAAATAAACTACTACTCCCTGACCCGCATTTTCAATCATCTTCAATGCGGCTTGTAGCTGCATTCGGCAGTCACAGCGTAGTGAACCCAAAGCATCTCCCGTTAGGCATTCGGAGTGCATCCGCACCATGACGGGTTTGTCTTGGAATTCGGCTGGATTTCCCTTAACGATCGCAACATGTTCTGAGCTATCCAAAGAATTTCGGTAAGCGTAAATCTGGAACTCTCCAAAACTACTTGGTAATTGCGCGATTGTCTCCCGGTAGACAAAGCGATCGTACTTGAGGCGATAACTGATTAAGTCAGCAATGCTGATAATTTTCAGTTGATGGTCTTTAGCATACTGAATCAACTGTGGCAACCGCGCCATTGAGCCATCTGAATTCTGGATTTCACAAATCACACCTGACGGATATAAACCTGCCAGTCGAGCCAAGTCAACGGCGGCTTCAGTATGACCTGCCCGTTTCAAGACACCTCCCTCTCTGGCACGGATGGGAAAAATGTGACCAGGACGCCGCAAGTCACTCGGTTGAGTTCCTGGGTTAATCGCTACCTGGATTGTACGGGCACGGTCTTCAGCAGAGATACCAGTCGTGACGCCAAGGTGTAAGGCTGCATCTATACTGATAGTGAAGGCGGTCTGGTTGCTGTCGGTATTTTTGGTGACCATCAATGGCAGCTCTAGGGCATCAAGGCGATCACCCGTCATTGCCAGACAAATCAGTCCTCGCGCCTCTACTGCCATGAAATTAATCATGTCAGGTGTTGCGAATTGAGCGGCGCAAATTACATCCCCTTCATTTTCCCGGCTTTCGTCATCCACAACCACCAAGGCACGACCAGCTTTGAGGTCTGCCAGGGCATTATCAATCGAGTCAAATTTGAACGTAGGAGTTTCAGGCGATTCCACTGGTAGAATGCGAGCAATAAACTCGTAAAGATTTCTAAAGACTGTTTCTACTCGATTGTATCCCGTTTATTTAGGTGTAAGCGTTGCAGAGGTTGCTCTTAATAATTGTTGGTGGAATACCTTTTGATTTATACCACCAAAGTTCACTTTTGATACTAAAATGCAGCAAATGTTAAACCGTTTTCGATTTGAGCCTCTTAGGAAAGAAATATTATGGGTGATTTAGAACGCCTGCCCGTAGGAATAATCGGCGCATCAGGCTATGGTGGCGTGCAGCTTGTACGACTCTTGATGGATCACCCAGGAGTCGAAGTGAGTTACTTAGGGGGAGATAGCAGTGCTGGCAAGCCCTTTGCTGATCTATACCCTCATTTAGGTCATCGTGTTGATTTGACGATTGAGTCGATTGACTTAGATGCAATAGCGGCGCGCTGTAAGGTCGTATTTATCTCTTTGCCGAATGGTTTAGCCCTTGAGATGGCACCAACCCTGCTATCAAAGGGATGTAAGGTTCTCGACCTTTCAGCTGACTATCGGTTTAAGAACTTGGAGACTTATAAAAGCTGGTACGGTGGAGATCGACACGACCAAGAAGTCGCAGCATCAGCTGTTTATGGCTTACCGGAACTGTATCGCGATCGCATTGCCGACGCCCAGCTCGTAGGTTGTCCAGGTTGCTATGTCACGACCAGTCTGTTAGCACTTGCACCACTGTTGAAGCAAGGACTTATCATCCCGGAAACAGCAATCATTGATGCTAAATCAGGGACATCCGGTGGCGGACGCACGGCGAAAACCAATCTCTTATTGGCAGAAGCCGACAACTCCTTGGCACCCTATGGCGTTGCTCGTCATCGACATATCCCAGAAATCGAGCAAATTTGTAGCGATTTAGCGGGTCACGATGTCATGGTGCAGTTTACTCCTCATCTAATTCCAATGGTGCGGGGGCTTCTGGCAACCGTTTATGCCACCCTACGCGATCCAGGGTTGGTACGAGAAGATTTGATCACAATTTATACAGCATTCTACCGAGCAAGTCCGTTTATCCGGGTGTTGCCGGCAGGTACCTATCCCCAAACTAAATGGGCTTGTGGCACAAATCTTTGTTACATCGGTCTGGAAGTCGATCCCCGGACTGGCAGAGTGATCGTAATGTCAGCCACTGATAACTTGATTAAAGGTCAAGCTGGTCAAGCAATACAGTGTATGAACTTGATGATGGGTTGGGAAGAAACGCTTGGTTTGCCTCAGCTAAGTTTTTATCCCTAGACAGGTTGAAAGTTTGCAGGTTGAAGGTTATCATCCCAACTTTCAACCTGACTTTTTTCAATTCAAAATTCAAACTTCAAAAGGAAGAATCATTTTTGGTTTGCAGGTATCCTATTTTTGAGTTTTAACTTTTGACTTTTGACTTTCCAGACGCCGTCTCAGTGAGTCTTCCTCTAATACAGAGCCATCTGGTGCCTCCAGAACGAATCCGGCATCGCGAATCATTTCTAGGTCACTATGGGCAGCCTGCCCAGGCGTGGTGAGGTAGTCACCGATAAAGATGGAGTTCGCTGGGTAGAGTCCCAGTGGCTGGAGCGATCGCAAATGAACCTCCCGACCCCCAGCAATCCGAATCTCCTGAGCTGGGAGCAGGAAGCGGAAGAGGCAGAGGATGCGTAAGCATCGACGCGGGTTCAGCTCTCGCAGGGTTTCAAAGGGAGTGCCAGGAATAGGAATCAGAAAATTAAGCGGGACGCTGGTTACTTCCAGTTCCCGTAGGGCAAATGCTAAGTCGATTACATCATCGTCTGACTCCCCCATACCAAGAATTCCCCCGGAGCAAGTGGTTATTCCTGCTGCCTTAACATGCCTCAATGTAGCGATGCGATCGTCGAAGGTATGGGTAGTGCAGATTTGGGCATGGTAGCCCTCTGAGGTGTTGAGATTGTGATTGACCCGATCTACTCCTGCTGCCGCTAAACGCTGCGCCTGGTCTTCGCTTAGCAGTCCCAAGCAGGTGCAAACTTTGAGGTCGTAGTTCTCCTTTACCGATCGCACCGCGTCCAAAACCTTCGTGAAAACTGATTCTGTGGGCGAGCGCCCAGAGATGACCAAGCAGAAGGTTCCTGCCTTCAATTTTGCAGCCCGTTCGGCGGCGTTGAGGATTTTTTCCCTAGCCACGAGTGGGTACTTCTCGATCTCGGCTGTAGAGATTTTGGACTGGGAGCAATAATGGCAATCCTCCGGACACAGACCGCTCTGAGCATTGAGCAGAAAATGGAGTCGCACCCGATTTCCCCAATGGTGATAGCGCACTCGGTAGGCAGCAGCTAGTTGGTCAAGCAGGGCGACATCAGGGGCGCGAAGTACCGCTTGCGCTTCCTCACGGGTAAGCTGTTCACCAGCCAGGGAATGCTCAGCTAGGGCGTTCCAGTTGGGGAGGTTCGATAGGAATTCTGTCATGAGGTTTCAAGCCTTCCTGTCTCTGGTAAACAAGAGGCGATAATTTTTTCAAACATTTGTACCACAAAGAAGGCAAGAGGTCTAATCTCTTTGTGGTCAGTGTAATTTTGGAAAAATGAGCTGAGTTGAAAATAGGGAGTGGGGAGTGGGGAGTGGGGGCAGAGAGATATTAAGTCCGGCATTTACCGATAAATTCTTACTTCATCCTTTACACGTCAGACTTCTTTAGTAAAATTCTCCCCTTGCCTCCCCTGCTTCCCCTACCTCGGAACTAGTAAGAAACTTTCGGCGTGATGTAGTAGTGCCTACTTTGGTCCCATGCCTACTGTTGCAGCATAGATAGCGCGATCGCCTAGTTCATCTTCAATCCGCAGCAGGCGATTGTATTTGGCGACTCGCTCACTGCGGCACAATGAACCCGTTTTGATTTGACCAGCACGCGTTGCCACAGCTAAATCGGCAATGGTCGTATCTTCTGTTTCTCCAGAACGGTGACTAATCACTGAGCGGAAACCGTTGCGGGTTGCTAGGTCAATGGTTTCCAGCGTTTCCGTCAAAGAGCCGATTTGATTGAGCTTAATTAGGATAGAGTTACCTGCTTTTTGCTCAATTCCTTTAGAAAGGCGTGTGGGGTTGGTCACGAAGAGGTCATCACCGACTAACTGAATGCGCGAACCCAACTTCTGGGTTAACAATTGCCAGTTCGGCCAATCTTCTTCATGCAATCCATCTTCAATCGAAACAATCGGGTATTGATCCACCAACGATGCCAAATAATCAATAAACTCCTCGGGCGAGTGAGATGCCCCATCATAAACATACTGACCCTCTTTATAGAACTCACTCGCTGCAACATCCATTGCCAGCGCGACTTCCTCTCCTGGCTTATACCCAGCCTTTTCGATCGCCGCAATCAGCAATTCCAAAGCCGCTTGATTGGACTCCAGATTGGGAGCAAAACCACCTTCATCACCAACACCCGTCAGCAATTTTTTGTCCTTCAACACCTTAGCTAAAGCAGCAAACACCTCAGCACCCCAGCGCAGCGCCTCCCGAAACGTTTGCGCTCCCACAGGTACAATCATGAACTCCTGAAAATCCACATTATTATCCGCATGAGCACCCCCATTGATAACGTTCATCAAGGGTACTGGCAGCAGATTGGAGAGGGGTCCCCCCAGATAACGATAGAGGGGGATTGCCAAATCATCAGCAGCTGCCTTAGCCGTCGCCAGCGAGACAGCAAGAATGGCATTGGCTCCCAAGTTCTTTTTGTTCGGGGAACCATCCCGGTGAATCATTTTTTTGTCAATCGAAGCCTGGTCAAGAGCATCCATACCCAACAACTCAGGGGTGATTTTCTCTTTAACATTCCGCACAGCTGTGAGTACCCCTTTGCCACCGTAACGTCGGGAGTCATCATCCCGCAGTTCATGGGCTTCAAAGGTACCAGTAGAGGCTCCGCTAGGAACTTGGGCAACTCCCACTGCGCCTGTAACGAGACGCACTTCGGCTTCTACAGTAGGACGTCCACGAGAGTCTAAAATTTCTCTGGCATCAATGGCGTCAATGGCAGTTTCTGGCTTATTGAGCATATCTCTCCTCTAATTCATTTTGGATTTTAGATTGCCAATTTTGGATTACGGTTTAGCCGACTACAGTTCAAACCCCCGGTTTATCTAGAGGGTTCAAATCCAAAATCTAAAATAGGATGACTTACAGCGTTCAGGATACGTCTTCAGCTGAGGGTCAACGGTCATCTTTAAGGATGTCTATCGATCCCAACTGTATTGCTACCTACCAAATGGCAGAGAATTTCTACTTAAGACGCTCTTCGTATTTAAGAGCGAGGGACATTTTCTACTCATCTAGAGGTTTCAAGTTGGGTGCATCCCACTTTTGCCCAAGCTCCACTACGTTAAAGCTGTGGGATTGTCAAAATGGATCACTAAGGGCATACATCCAATTTGGATGCAATGTACTTGGATAAAACTAAGCAATCAACATGTTTCCAAACCATTTGATTGGCAGAACCCATATAAAGGAATGAGCCGATGCGAATTTTACATACAATGCTGCGAGTTGGCAATCTTGATGAATCTCTCAAGTTCTACTGCGATGTCTTGGGAATGAAGCTGCTGCGCCAAAAGGATTACCCTAGCGGCGAATTTACCCTAGCTTTTGTTGGTTACGGTGATGAGTCTGACCATACAGTCATCGAACTAACCTACAACTGGGGTACTAATAAGTACGACTTGGGAAATGCTTACGGTCACATTGCCCTTGGTGTTGATAACATTTACGACACCTGTGCACAAATCCGAATCAAGGGTGGGAAGATAGTCCGTGAACCAGGACCTATGAAGCATGGTTCTACAGTGATTGCCTTTGTTGAAGATCCGAATGGGTACAAGATTGAGCTGATTCAGCTGGGAACTCAAGGGTCTACTAAGCCGCAAGAAACGGCTGGCTCAGCAAGCAGCTAGTGATTTAGCCCTCAAGAGACGGCTGATTTAGTTAAAGCAGAGGCTTTTCGAGTAAGGAGCATTCTTGATGCCTCAGAACTTCGAAAAGAAAAAGAGCCACCTAAGTGACTCTCAAAATTATCAGGGTGCATCTACTGAGCACAATATAGCATTATAGGGGTGGGGGGTGTAACCCCCTATCCATAAAAATCTCTCAATCTTTCGGTATTCCTCCCCAACTACTTTGTCGGGAAACCGAAGTTCTGGGACATGATAGATTAGTTGCCGTGGGTATTGGGGTAGGTAATCGCCTATACGGGCAAGCGAAGCGATCGCCTAACTTATGACCTAATGGGAGATAATACAAACTGCCAATTACTTTTTCATCGGCACCCTTTGAACTTAATAAAGGGTGGTTCGCACGGACTGTACAGGTGTTCTAAATATCCAGACCCACAACGGTTAGCTCAGGTGGTTGCTCAACCGTGAACTGATAGTACAACTCTTGGTTGGAGAGGGGCGGCACGGGGAGTGACCATTCCAGCATTCCCATCTCACCCGTCTGAATTTGGGGGTTGGAGCGAGTTAGACGTACTTTAATTTGCTCATTCCGACTGACTGGTAGCTGCTCGGTTAAGGTTATCCCTGCTTCCTGTTCGCGTAAGTTTGTAATTACGATGCGATAGGCATAGGTAGTACACCGTTGGTTGCCAATCAGCTTCTTATCTACCTGGCGTTCTACCAAATCTCGTTCAATTTTCAGCCCTTCGTCAATACCCAAGTTAAGCGTAAATTCTTGTCCTGGGGCAATGTTTTCTAACTCAGTTGTCCCGACAAAGGTATTCTCACGAAAAATATTTGCTTTACCCGCTAACAGGGTGACGCTCTTGAGAGGATTGGTAATTGTGGTCTGAAGGTAAGCTAAATTGATCAGCCGAGGTACAGCGATGTACTCAGTACGGCAAGGATAATCTTCGTTAAAAATCGTGGTTTTATGAGGCGCACCATCGCTAGGAATATTGCCACCACTGCTAACTCCAAATGTAACGACGCCTCCTTGTTTGAAGACTTCTGCCGCTGCCATTTGGGCTTTGAGCCGCTCTAAATCTGCCTCCATTGCGGTTTCGGGTGAAGGTGCCATACCTGGATAAGGCATGGTAGTAGGGGCGGCACGCGACAGGCTATTATATTCTGCCGCCACCCTTGCCCGTCGCTCTGGCTCACTGGTCTGTTGCACATCGATATACCAGGGAATCCACTTGGGCGGTAGAGTGCCTAGTCCTAGCTTAGCTGTTGAAAGAGTTAGCGCAACATCTACCCAATCCTCACCACTGTTTTGCTTGACTTCTGCTGAGTAGCTGATATTGATGTTTTGGCTCGTTGCACTCAAGCGCAAGTCATAGAGTGGCACCCAGCTAACTTGAGTGACAACATAAGACACCTCTATCTCAAATTCACCAGCTGCTAAGGGTTCTACCGCGACAATGACGCGGAAACTTTCTTGAGAACTGGGTGTTGAAAGCTGCTGTAGCTGCTGGCGGAGTGTCTGTAATTGCTTGTCAAGCTGTTTTTGCTCTTTCTCTGCTAAAGCGATCACATTTGAAAACTCGCTGTACTGATTCCCTATAAAAGCTAGTAACTCGCTGACTTGCTCCAAGTTCATCGGTTCAGGATTTGGGAGCCTCGTTAAGCGTTCTAAGTACTGAGTGCTCAAGTTTTTTACGAAATTTCGTTGCAGATTGAGCAGTGTTAGCTGGTCTTGCACATAGCGTTTTTGCTCCTCAAGTTGCCCAATTTCTTGCGTCAGATGGGTAACTTTATTAGCGATCGCTTCAGTTGCATAAGTTCGTTCAGTGCACACCCCCAATAATCGCACCATTACTGTCCCCTTACCAGAGACCCGAACTGATTCGCTTAGAAGGGTCAATGGTAGTTGAGTAATGACCAGTTCGTGCTCCTCACCAGTCAGCTGCACGACACCCTTGCGCGTCACCAGCGCTTGGTCGCTGTATACTGTAACTTCAGAAATTCGGGTGTCTACTGTTTTGTTCATCAGTCTTAGTCCTTAGTCCTCAGTCCTCAGTCATTAGTCCTTAGCCGTTTATATGTTTATTGTTTGTCTGCAAGACAATGGCTCATAGCTAATAGCTAATGACTAATGACTAACAACTCATCCTTTCTAATTGTTTAGGGGTAAAATTCCAGCCAAATCTAAAATTTGGGGAATTAAGTCTTCTCGCTTGACTGCCATCATATGCACACCTTGACAAAGTTGCCGCGCCAGCTGTACTTGCTCAGCGGCAATCTTCACCCCTTCCTGTAACGGGTCATCAGCCGCAGCTAGTCGGTCAATGATGGTTTGGGGAATATTGACACCTGGGACATATTTATTGAGGAATTGGGCATTCTTAGCCGATTTAATCAGAAATATGCCTGCTAAAATCGGCTTATTGGTGCCAGCTGCAATCTGATCCATAAACTTTTCCAGACGCTCAAAATCACTAATTAATTGGCTCTGAAAAAACTGTGCACCCGCTTCTAGTTTACGCTCAAATCGACTTTGCAGACCAGACCAACTTTTTAGCTGGGGATCAACGGCAGCACCAGCAAATAAGTCGGTCGCTCCATCAGTAAGGGGCTTGCCGTTTGCGTCCGAGCCACTATTGAGTTTGTCAATGAGTTGTAACAAACGCACTGATTCTAAGTCAAATACACTCTTAGCATCAGGATGATCACCGGCTTTAACAGGGTCACCGGTGAGGGCGAGGACATTGCGGATACCTAAAGCATGGGCACCCATGAGGTCAGCCTGTAAAGCAATCCGGTTGCGATCGCGGCACGCCAACTGACAAATCGGTTCAATCCTGTGCTGCAATAAAATCACGGAAGCGGCGATAGGAGACATCCGCAACACAGCTCGACTGCCATCGGTAATATTGACAGCATGGACTCGATCCTTCAGAAGCTTCGCCATTTTAATCATGTGGGTTGCGTCACTTCCTTTTGGCGGACAAACCTCAGCGGTGATTAAAAATTCCCCTGATTGGGCGGCGGTGCGAAAGGCATTATGAGTAGGAGCAGTGTCTGGGAAGTAATCCTGTTGAGGACATGCTGTCTTAGGTGTTAGGTTTTGAATGGTATCGCTCATAATTGACTTAAAGTTTTGAATATTGAGTTTTGAGCTAAGCTTAGAACTTGTAACTCTTGACTCTACAGCGGTACCGAATATCCAAGAGCAGCTTTTACTTTCGAGAGAGTTTCGTTAGCGATCGCCTCTGCCTTTTCCCTTCCCTGCCGCAACACCGACTCCAGATACCCCTTGTCAGCCATCACAGCCTGATACTTCTCCTGAATTGGCTTTAAGGCTTCAACCGCCGTATCTGCCAGAAGCGGCTTAAATTGTCCCCAACCCATATCCTGACACTCTGCCGCCACGGCTTCTTTCGTCTTCCCAGAAAGCAGCATATACAGAGTTAGCAGGTTATTACACTCTGGGCGTTCTGGGTCATCAAACGTTAAACCCTTAATCGGGTCAGTTTTACAACGCTTAATTTTTTTCTGAATTTCATCAGGGGAGTCTAGCAAATTAATCCGGCTCAAGTCCGAAGGGTCAGACTTGGACATCTTCTTAGTACCATCCGTCAGACTCATCACTCGCGCCCCTTCCTTCCGAATTAAGGGTTCTGGCACTTTCAGGATAGAGTCCTTGCCTTTGCCAAATTGGTGATTAAATCGGTCAGCAATATCGCGTGTCAGTTCCAAGTGTTGCTTCTGGTCTTCCCCTACTGGCACGACATCTGCCTGATAAAGCAAGATATCAGCTGCCATCAGTACCGGATAGTCCAGCAGCCCAGTATTGACATTTTCCCCTTGCCTGACAGCCTTTTCTTTGAACTGGATCATGTCTGTCAGCCAGTTGATCGGTGTGATGCAGTTGAACAGCCATGTCAGTTCACTATGAGCAGAAACATGAGATTGCACAAAGATAGTGGAGTATTCACAATCAATCCCACAGGCTAAATAGAGAGCAGCGATCGCGTAGGTGTCGGATGCCAATGTTGCGGGATTATGGGGTGCGGTGATGGCGTGTAAATCGACCACGCAGAAGAAATTTTCATACTGGCTTTGACCTTCCACCCAGTTGCGAATTGCTCCTAAATAGTTGCCTAGATGGAGATTGCCAGTTGGTTGAACGCCAGAAAAAGCTCGCTGCTTACCCATTGATGTTGATTGAATACTGGTGCAAGGACTGCTGAAAAATAATCTCAACGTCCCTAGTGTGTATTAGTTTTATCAATTTTGCCACGCTCTAAGCCCTTAAAGATAATAGATTCTGCTAAGCTATCGCACCGACAAGTTGCATTGGGATGCTCCCCATTGTGGCAGTTGCTAAAAGTCTTGACACCATTGGGTTATAGCACTTTGAAGGCAAGAATTTTGAATTTTGAATAGCTTAGACCCCTACGCTCCATCACGCTTAGATGAGAAGATAGTGTGATAATCGCTCGTAAAGTTTTGAAAAGTTTATGGGACTGAGCATGGCTGAAATTCAGTTTTCTAGAGGTATTAGCGAAGAAGTTGTTCCCGATGTACGTCTTACTCGCTCTCGCGATGGCAATCAAGGCACTGCAACATTTTATTTTGAAAATCCCAAAGCGCTTGACAGCGCTGGTACGGACGACATCACTGGAATGTACCTGATTGATGAAGAGGGTGAAATTGTCACACGGGAGGTTAAGGGCAAATTCGTCAATGGTCAGGCGACGGCATTAGAAGCGATGATTCTAATGAAATCCCAACAGGAATGGGAGCGTTTCATGCGGTTTATGGAACGTTATGCCGAAGAGCATGGTTTGGGATTTAGTAAGTCGCAATAGAGATTGTTAACCTATGGCTCATCAACCTCACCCTGATTCAGCCCAGATAACGGTGAATTGCGCTGTCATTACGGTTAGTGACACGCGATCGCCACAGACAGACCGTAGTGGTCAGCTAATTGAGCAATTACTTATCGAAGCGGGTCATCGGGTGAGGGATTATCAAATTCTCAAGGATGAACCTGCACAGATTCAGGCGTATTTGGAAAGCCTTAGAGAACGCTCAGACATTGACGCTGTAATTTTGAATGGCGGTACCGGTATTGCGCCACGAGATACAACTTATGACACTTTAGAAAGCTTACTGGAAAAGACGCTGCCAGGATTTGGTGAGATATTTCGGTTCTTAAGTTACCAAGAAATTGGCTCACGAGCGATCGCCTCGCGAGCCGTCGCTGGCGTCTATCAAATGAAGCTAATGTTTTCAATTCCTGGCTCAACCGCCGCTGTCAAACTCGCCCTCCAACAGCTGATTTTGCCAGAACTGATTCATCTAGTCACTCAGTTGGGCAAAAAGGGTTGAAGCTTGGAAGGTCTATGCGATGCGCAACTTTCGAGGTAGTTCCCCTTTTTTTTTAGGGGGCTAGGGAGAATCTCACTAAAGCTCCGCCTTTCAAAGGGGGCTAAGCAACCGTTGCACATCACATTAACGTTGGAAGGTTGAGGTTGGGAAAATAACTTGCAATCGCCTAACCTTCAACCTGTCCAACCTTTACCGGATACTGACTGGCTTAGTCGGGTTACTCATAGTAGGTTGAGTAACAACATTAGACTCTAAAGCGGTGATCGCTCGCACGTATTGAGGGTCTTCTTTAGTAGCACGCAACGTTGGCTCATTCACCAAACGCTGCTCTTGAGTATTCGTCAAGTCGAGAGTGATATCGGGCATTATTCCCTTATGGTTAAGATCTGCGCCACTGGGCGGGTAGTAGCGAGAAATCGTCACGGCTAATCCCGAACCATCTGATAAAGAATGGACAGACTGTACAACGGCTTTCCCAAAGGTTTTACTGCCGACAACTGTAGCCCGTTTATTATCCTTAAGAGCACCCGTGAGAATCTCGCTAGCACTCGCTGAGTTACCATCCACCAAAACCACCAAAGGCAACTGTGTTAAAGCCGTGCGATTAGCAGAAAATTCCTGTTTGCCACCTTTGCGGTCTACGGTTTTGACAATTGCACCACTGTCCATCCACATCCGAGCGATTTCAACACTAGAATTTAGCAGTCCGCCTGGATTTCCCCGCAGATCTAACACATAGGCATTCACCTTCTGCTCACCAAGGCTCTTAATTGCCTTCTGCATTTGTTCGGCAGCATGGGAACTAAATTCGTTCAAGCTGATATAGCCCACTCGCATCTGACCTTCTTGCTTGAGGCTGGAATGAACAGATGGTAGTTCAATCTGAGCACGGGTTAGCGAGATATCAAAGGGCACTTTCCCCTCGCGAGAAATTTGCAGCTTCACCGGCGTCCCGACTTCACCCCGAATTAGGGCTGAGGCTTCTTGTATGGTCATCCCTTTTGTGGATTTGCCATCAATTGCCAAAATTCCATCCCCAGGTTTAATACCTGCCTTGTAGGCTGGAGAGTTCTCAATCGGTTCAACGACCTTAAGTACCTTTGTTTCCTTATTTACTTCTAAGCGAATACCAACACCAGAAAGCTCACCCGATGTCTGACTAGTGAGAGCCTGGAATTGTTCAGGGTCCATAAAGCGGGTGTAAGGGTCACCTAGAGGTTTTAGGGCTTCCCGGATAGCTTCGTAGGCTTGTTCTTTTGAGGTGTAGTTTTTGCTGAGCAGTTTTTGCCTTGTGGCTTGCCAATCAACCTGGTTGAAAGAATTATCGACGTATTCCTGGTTAACAATTTGCCAAGCTTCATCAACGACGTTCTTTGGGCTATCCTGAAGCGCGGCAAAGACAGAGCGACCACCAATCGGTGCTAAGAGAGACAATGTGGCTGTTGTTGCGATCGCTCCAGTAAAGAAGACGCCTTTGAGCCAGGGAAAGTGTTTTGGGGATTGGTTCATGGAGGGTGGCTGTAACGGGTTGGCGTTAGATAACTAAATTAGATAACTGAACAGTTATTGTTCAAAGATAGAGCAATTACAAGGAGATACCCAATGTTTGGATTCTACACTCAGCTTAGCCTTTGGCGTTATCGTACCGCTGTCTGATACTCAACCACTGTCACTATACTCAAATTGAATCACCGAGCTACAGTAATTTTGTGCCAGTTTACTCAGTGTCCTGCTGATACAGCTTAGTACCCTCAGAAGATTTCAGGGTTTGAGGGAAGTTTGAGCATTGTTTGATGAAAGAGAGGTAAACTTTTGCCACGCCACTGGCTTCGCTTTAAGAATCGGTTTGGGAGCAAACGGCAATGTCGTCTGCTTGGCTTAGGACTATTGAGCTTGAGTGCCCTCCTTTGTAGCTGCTTGGTGATTAACACTATGAGATTGCAGGCGGCGGCGTCGGAACCCGTAGATGCTTTGTTCGTCTTAGGTGGTGGTATTGGGCGTGAGATCTACGTGGCTCAGTTAGCCAAACAGTATCCAGAAATCCCAATTTTAATTTCTCAAGGCTCAGAAGATCCCTGCATTCTGCTAGTGTTTCAACGGGAAAATGCTCCAATCCGCAAAGTCTTGCTAGAAAAGTGCGCCTATTCCACATTAGATAACTTTTACTTTAATATCTCATTGCTGCGAGAGTGGGGGGTTCGTAACGTTAAGTTAATTACATCTACCTCTCAGATGCCGCGAGCCAAGTGGATGGCACAAATTCTCTTGGGCGCTCACGGAATTTGGGTAGAGCCGGATATTGTTAAGGAGCAGGGTAATCCTCGCAAGCGGGAATCTGCCCTCAAGACTGGGTTAGATATCACACGTAGTTTAGTTTGGGCTGTGTTGAGTCAGGTTGTCCAGCCCAAGTGCTCAAAGTTAGTTCCACTGAGTGCTGTAGATATTGAAGCTTGGCGTCACTCAAGTTTCAGGTGCGATCGCCAAGAGGAGCTAAATTTGTATTAAGCAAGTCAAACCCATGTAAACCAGCAATGGTAGGTGGTCAAAAGTCAAAAGGGGGAAATGTAGGATTCACAAGACTTTCGGCTGCTGTCTACCTGCCGATTAAATGTGGAACAGCTTAGCTAAGATCTGGTTAATAAGGCTTTTGTCCTTCGTAATTTCCTGGAGGATTGTATTGACAAACGAAGTAATCATTTTTGGTCTTCTTGTTCGTCGCTAGACCACAGCCTACTTGTTGTGTATCCTTCCAGATTATTTGGGTATAGTGACCACATTGTGACCAATTTTCTCTACAGGTATTTGGAAAGGAACTATTAGGAATGAAATATTGTTTTTCATCCCCCCAATCATCAACCATCTGGGTTTGTGAATAAGCTTCTGAAGTTCCTGCCCACAGGTTTTCCCCATATTGGCTAGAGCTATGTTCGAATGAACCAGTAGATGCCAGTTGCTCAGCCCATTTTTGAGCAGAATTGGCTAAACTGTCAGACCATTTGAGTGAGGGCACACCCACTTCTAGACGGTATTTATTATGGGCTGCCAAAATGTCATCCTTCTCCAGTTTTTGTGCCAACAGCATGGGAGAATCGGAAGGCATATGAGTCTTGGTTGGCGCTGCTTTCAATGTAGCTAAGTTCAAACTCGCACCGATGGTAGCTAAACTTAAGCCAATTCCAGCGTCTATGACCAGAAACGTTCGCTTGTGTAGTTTATGCACTATGGATAACTAATGTACCGAAGTTAATCTCTACTGATAACTTAACGATATTAATACGAGATCAACGCTAACAAATGGTCTTTAGTGTTTTTTATTAAAGAGAATATTACGCGGAAAGCTGCTCATTAAGAGTAATTTGCCAAGCCTGAGATTGGATAGTGGATAGAGGAATTTGGTAGAAATACTGCCGCAGAAATTGTTCTTCTTCAACGGCTGCCAGAAAGTCCTCAGTGGCGTGATTAGCAGTAGAGATAGTAATATCTAGGGAAGATTGGCAGCTAATGGCGATCGCCCAATCTAAATGTTTCACTTGAAAACCAAGCTGAGAAAGAACGTTGAGTCCCAGATGCAGGGTGCGATCGCTCAAATCCAGCTTGTCTTGCAGTTGTGCTAAGGTAGCTGTCTGTCCCGTTCGGCTGAGGAATTTAGCAATTCCCACTAACTGTTGCCAGATTTGGTGAGGTGGCAGTTGACGAGGCGGTGAGTAAGCGATCGCTAGTTGTCGGTTTGCCTGAATTGCTCGTCGAAACCACACTTGTAGTTCATCCCAGCTAGTTGGGCATTTGCGAATAGTAAGAGGGTTCGTTTGGGTTGCAGGTTGCAGATTATCTTCAGAATCTGCAATCTTCAAACTATCAACCTGTAACTGTTGACTACGCCAGTCTAAAATCCAATCTAGGCGAGCGGGAATGTTGAACAAGAAAGCGTCAACGCGCGATCGCAGCGCAACTAATCGCACTTCAGTACGTTTTTTGTAATTGTTGTAGTCCAGTTCAACAATCGCATCACATCTTCCTTTGGGCACTTCATCTTTATAATGCCCCCACCAGATGCCAGGAAAACCGCTATGGCTAAAGTCGTCCCAAAGTTCAAACTCAGTTTTGATGTATTGTACTTTTCGTCCTTTAAAGTCCTGAGTGTTGCGATTCCAGACTTCCTCAAACCAACAGTTTTGAATTAGCAGTTTCGGCACAGGATTTCCCATGCCACAGGGTTCGAGCAGTTTGAGTTCGTTAAATAGTTCTTTCCCTAACTCAGCTACTGTCACAACAATATCAGCTTCCAGCACAGGGTTGAGCAACGCACCTGTAGCCGATAACTGTTGCCGCAACTGCTGGTTAATCGCCTCGGTAAACAGAGGAAGATTTTCAATCGCCAAACTCAATCCAGCCGCAAAGGGATGACCCCCGAAGCGGTGCAGAAGGTGTTCTTGTGACTTCACCAGTTGATAAAGGTCAATATTATTAACAGAACGAGCAGAACCTCTTGCAAGAGGCACAGGAGAATTTGAATCTACACTCTCTACTGCTCCCCTGCTCCCCTGCTGCCCATCTCCCACTCCCCACTCTCCCTCCTCCGTACTCAATAAAATAGTTGGTCGTCCGTACTCCTGCGCAATTTGACCTGCCACTAAACCTAAGACACCAACAGGCCATTGAGGGTCTTCTAGAACAATTACACTGGTAGTTGAGAGGTCAAGTTGCTCAAGTTTCGCTTTAACTTGCTTGGTAACGTCTTTTTGCAGAGACTTACGGCGAGAGTTAGCGAGTTCCGTTTCTTCTGCCAGTTTTTCACAGCGCTTTTCATCATCGCTGGTGAGTAATTCAACGCAGAACGAGGCATCTCCTTGAATACGACTAACAGCGTTAATTCGGGGACCAAGCCCGAAAGAAATATCCGTGGGGCGATCGCCATTTCTTTGGCACAATTCCAACAAACGAGCTACACCCGGACGAGTCCGAATTTTCAATTGCTGTTGTAGCCGTTCAATTCCTCGCTGTGCCAGGTATCGGCAATCACTACTCAACTGCACCAAATCTGCAATTAAACCAATTGCCACCAAATCCAACAAATTTTCTAAAGGCTGCTGGGGAACATCTGGCAAGGCTGCGTAAAGTGCTTCCACCAGCTTATAGGCAACGGCAACACCGGAAAGATGGAACATCTGGTGGTTTGGGGGCAAATAGCGAGGGTTGATGATTGCCTTGACGGGTGGACGTTCTAAGGGCAAGGTATGGTGGTCGGTGACAATCACATCAATACCCAACGTTTGACCATACTCAATTTCTTTTATATTCGTGCTGCCAGTGTCACAGGTAACAATCAATCGGCAACCCTGCTTTTGCAAGGCGTCAATTCCCTGACAATTTAGACCATGGGATTGTGTTAATCGATTGGGAATATAGTAAATTAGCTGCCACTCTTGAGGAAGAAATTGTCCTAAGCCTTCCCAGAGAACAGCCGTTGAAGTGATGCCATCCGCGTCAAAGTCTCCCCAGATTGCCACCATCTCACCCGTCTTGCAGGCTTGCTGTAAGCGTTCCACTGCCCAGTGCATTTCCTGCCCAAATTCAAAGGGACTGGCTGGTTGATAAACATTTGGGTTCAAGAAACCAGGCAGTTGCTCCGGATCACGAATTCCCCGTTGCCACAACAATTGCGCGGCATAACGTCCCTCTAAGGCTGGGGTATGACATTTTACGGCTTCAACAAACCACTGCGGTATTTCAGGCAGTGGTGAGACTTGCCATTGAAGTTGTGGCTCAGGCATTGAGAGTCCAAAATGAGAAAGGGCATCCACCAAGGATGCCTCTAGAATAGCGAATTGCTGTATTGCTAAATTACATGCCTATAGCTTGCTTAGAACATTAACTCTTTTAAGAGGTAAGCAGTTAATGGTGTTTCTGGGATTCAAATTTCCCTTTAAGAGCCTGGGTGAATCCCAACGAAGCCCCAGCTAATGCAGAAATAGTAATCAGAGAGGAAAAAAGTAAGGAACTGGAAATATATTCTGTAAGTTTGCCTTGCCTGCCTGTAGATTCCCAGCTTATATAGGCCATCAAGACACCAGCAGAAATTCCTGCAATTACCCCAGTGATCCAAGCTTTGTTGATTCGTTTCATCAGACTCGTTTGCCCCTCTTGCACTTTTTGGACTGTGTAGTCTGAGACTTCTTTGCCCATTTGCTCGTAAGCACCGAGGAGACGTTGTTCTGACTCTACAATGCGCTTCGTAATCGTTGGAGAGGTGGCATCTCGGGGGTCAAGTCGAAAGGGAGGGGTTGATACTCCTCCGTCGAGATGAATTCTGCATTTTCTAAATTAGTATTCATTAGAGAAAATAAGGCTGTCATATCATCAGAAAATTTATTGACATCGTTGTGCAGATTAGTAGCATAAGTGCTTTGAAACTGTGTCCAAGCTTTAGCTTCCAGTAACTCTGCTTGTGTATGACTTAGCTCAAGTAACGTGCGAGTTAAATTCTGATGACTTTGAAGAATATGCTCAATCTTTGAAGCTGGCTTTGCCTGAGTTGGCTGACCTTGATTTTGCCCGTTCATATTGTGCAGAGATTCGCTGGATTGGGGTGAACTTACTAACTTGGTTTGCTTCTGCGCTTCTTGAGGCGTTAAACCCGTCCTCAGTAAATGAAAGTATTGGCGGACTTCATTTGCCTCTACTGGGTTGAGAAAAGAATCCTCAATATTAGCGTGATTAAGCTGCTGTTGAGCTTTGTTAACCTCGTCAACTGATTGCAGCTTCAGTTCGTCTTTCAACGCGGTTTTAGTGATGTTCATTCACTTAAGGCTCCTTCATTATGAGCGGGTTTTATTTGAATTGAGACTAACTTTGTTGCTCGATTTCTGGGTATAATTCTTTGCAAGATTTGCTCAATAACTGTATAGAGCTACGGCAACAATTAGACGCATTTGATAAAAATATTCGTGATTCTTTTTTGAATCAAACTTTACTTCTCAATATTTTTATCTGGCAAGATTTTATCGTAATTACTGTAATTATGCAACTAGGGATTTAAACCTAAAAAGCAGTTTAAGCTATCAAGTTTTTCAGCTGATAAGTGCTTGGCTGTTTCTTATTAATTGGGCAATATATTATCACATAAAGTCTGTTTAGGTGCTCCTTGCAAACCCCCTCACCCCTTGATCGCATCTATCATCTAGTGAAAAAGGATTAAGCTAATCTTACTCCTCTCTCTCAAGTAGAGAGGCTGGGCTAAGGACTCAAATAATAACTTTTTAAGTGGAACTGATACTACTTTTGACTTTTGACTTGTTTAGTAGCCGACTGGCACTCACACCCGAACGCGATCGCTAATTCTTTAAAATAGCTTTACAGCTGCTATACCCAATCCTGGGTCACATAAGCCAATCTGGAGATATAGTGTTCCATCAAGACCTCCAGATGAAACTAACCCGACTTGCTTTGTGTCTAGTGACTGTCGCTACTACTGCTGCCGCCAATCCTTTGGCTGCACAGTCTCTCCCCCCTCAAGATTTCGCTTTTCTGAAGGGAGTTGAGAAATCTATCGACCCAGCTTTGGCCGTTTCTGATCAGCAGAAACTGGAAGCAGGGCGTTCAGTCTGCCAGCAGCTAGGAACAGGAGTAACGCTGGGTCAACTGATTGCACAAGATTCTCAGTCAGTTGAACAACAACCTTTAATCCAGCAGCAGCCTATTTTGCGCTATTACAGAGCGGTGCAAGAGTATGCAATTCGGAATTACTGTCCTGAGTTCTCCAAGCAGTGGAGAAGTTGGCGTAACGGTTAAGGTAGAACGTTTAGAGGTTTGTATTTCATTCAAACGAGAAGCGCTATAAGCGAAAAACCAAGATGGGTAAGCCTTTGCCGATCTTCTCGTACTGGCTATAGACCCCTCGCTCCCCCCTAGCCCCGATGAATTGGGGGGATCTGCTAAGAATAGATCACTTTTAATGAACGGCATCTCCCCTCACGTTTGAGGGCTTTCCTTTGTTAGGAATCCTCTGCTATACCGCTTGTCGGTTAGTGGGAGAGGATGCCAATTCTTCAGTCTGAGAATTCAAGCTAAGCTGCTTAAGCGGAATTTTATTTAATAACTTCGTGGTAGAGCGCAAGGCGAGATGTTGACGCACTACCTCTCGGGTGGCGGCCAAACTACAGGCTAGAGCAATTCCCTCTTGCTCCAAGATACCTAAAACCTGATGAGGATTGTCTCGTTCAACTACAGGTAACTGATGGAGTCCTCTTGCCGCCATACGATCTAAGGCATCCGTGATCGCTTCATCCGGATAAGTATACAGAATTTCTCTAGTACAAATCTCAGCTAATGGCTGATTCGCCACCTGACCTTTTTGGTAGTCAGCTTCTAAGCGGATAAGCGATCGATTAATGTCCTGCAAAGTAACAAGACCAATCAGTTTTTCTTGATCATCGACCACTAAAGCACTACGATATTCACCCGTCGTTAAAGCAAGAGCGGCTTCTAATACAGGCATTGATCCCAATAAGAGTAAGGCAGACTGATGCATCGCCTCTACTACTGGCATGTGCTGCAAAATTGTCCGGTCAAAGTTCTTCTCAACATTGATACCGAGAGTAGATTGAAGTTTTGGCTCCTGATGCGGTGTTGGTTTGAGTCTCTCCATTAACCAAACGGAAAGACCTACGGCTGCCATAAGCGGTAGCACAATCCGGTAGTCCCGCGTCAACTCAAATAATAATAATATTGATGTCAAAGGTGCCCTAGCACTGCCAGCCAGAACTGCTGCCATCCCCACCATGGCGTAAGCGGGTGGAGCCGCAATATTCACCACTCCAGCAGGGATGATTACCGCTAAAAGTTGACCATACAGAGTTCCCAATGTTGCTCCCAGAAGCATTGCCGGGGCAAAGATGCCGCCCACCAATCCACTACCTAAACTAATTGCTGTCATTATCAGCTTGATAACCAGTAAGGTAAGCAGCAAGGGCACAGAAAACCCAACACCCTGAAGCATGGCTTGGATGGTTTCATAGCCTACACCCAAGATTTGAGGTGTGCATAAGGCAGCTAGACCAACACACAACCCCCCAATTACTGGTTTGATGGGTGGCGGCAAGCGTCCTAGCCAGCTCAAGCCGGCAATTTCTCCCTCAAAACAACTCCTCGCCAATTGAATCGCCTGGGTGTAGGTTAGGGAGACGAGACTTGCCAACAAGCCTAATCCCAGGTATAACGGTAATTCTAGTGGGCTGCGGACATCATAAGCGGGTAGTGCAAAAGCAGGCTGGGCACCTAAGCCTATCTGGGCAATCAAAGCTGCCAGAACTGCGGCTAGAAGTACGACACTTACAGCTGAGGTAGCAAAAGTGGTGCCCAGTACAACTTCCAGGGCAAAGAACACACCCGCAACTGGGGCATTAAAACCTGCTGCTAGTCCTGCGGCTGCACCAGCCCCTAAAAGTAGGCGATGCCGCTCTCTAGAGACTTGCAGCACCTGACCCAGGAGCATACCAATATTTCCCCCAATCTCCACACTTGGTCCTTCTGGCCCTAAGGAAGCACCCGTACCTATGGAAACGGCTGCCGCTATCATCTTGGTAACAGGTCGTAGGGGTGATATTTCCCGGATACCTTGAGCGGCTGCAATTAACGAGGACATGCTGGGACCAAAGTCAGGTCGTGCCAGGCGCATTAGCCCAACGATTAACCCTCCCATGGTAGGGACACAAGCTAAAGTCCAGGCTCCCCAAGCGGAAACAAACCCCATGAAATCTCTCAGCATCCAGGTGTGGATTAGCTGAATTAGGCAGTGAAAGGTAACGCTGCCCATTCCCGTGCTGACGCCAATCACGACGGCTAGGAGGAGGACAACGGTTTCAGGAGAGGGTTGTAAACGATTAAGAACACGGGTGAGACGATGAAGCGGGGAAGTGAGTACAGACGAGTTCGCCTGTAGCACCTTGGAGGAGGGGATGACAGTCATTGAGGAGCAACAGGAGGGCGAATTAGAAAATGTTTAAATTTTGTTTCATTTTTATTGTGATTGATTAGTAGTAACTTGACGTGGGTTAGATAACCAGAAATTACGACTAAAACAGAGCACCTGATAAACTGGAGCTTGTCTGTAATGGGGCTCAAGATGAGAGCTAGCTTTTGGCAATTGGGTTGGCAAGCCTACCCGTGATACTTTGACACGATAAGTCTTAACCCACGCCTGTTGCCCATAAGCGGTCAACCTCGTCAGGTTTGTGAACTTGTCGTTTACTGTTTTCCTAGTTGCTGCCAGAGAGCATTCAAAGCGTTAGGCTTAGCGAAGCGGCTCCGTTGGAGCTACCATGGCTCTAGGCTGATCGCGCCCAGCACATTGAACCGAGATTTTATGGTGATTTCAGCACTGTCCCGCGTAAGCGGAGCAACTCCTACGGAGCTAGCTAAGCCTTGTGGCTAAGGTTAGTGAAGCGGGGCGAAGCTTGAAACCAATATGATGAGTGGAGCGATTATGATGCGAAGCTACTTAGCTCTTACGGAGCTACCTCGCGCCTGCTATCTTTCGGGAACGCCAAGGGCGATCGCAAATGATTAACGTCGCTACCATGCCATTTTAACGCAAGAACTCCCTAACCAAGCCAGTTTGAGTGTTAGATTTTGAATTGGCACAACCGAATAACATTGGAACTCCCCTCTCCTTGCAGAACACAGGGAGGAGAGGTTAACCCAATAGTATTGCTAACCTTTATCCAACCTATCAAGATTCACGTCCGGACGCCCACTGATCTCGCCATTTCACCGTGCCTTCACTAGCAATAACCCAACGACGAGCAACCAGATTTTCTCGCAACGGAGACTGACCTTCCCGCCACATTGCATACTTATAAGCAATTAGCTTTCCAGCACTTTCATTAAAGGGGATTTCAGCAAACCAAGTATTGGTGTTGATGTATTCCAGGGGATAAGCCTTAGAGATATCCCAGTTGCCTAGCTCCGGGCAATCTCCTGTCACCACAACAATCTCACCGAGCTGGGTTTGAACTCCATTGAGTTGCACCCGCACAATCGTTTGCCCCTTGATGCGTTCCCCAACATGACTGATCACAATTACTTCCTTTGAGTCTAGTTCTAAGTCATGCAACTGCCCGTCTATGACTTCAAATTTACCCCGTGATAAGACATCGGTATGTTCGCCGTCAGGTAACTCTGTCTCAACGGCTTCAAGCTTCACAGGTTCCCCACGATTCATTGCCACAAACAACACTGAATCTCGGTAACGCCGTATATAACAGTAGACATCAGGCGTCAGATACTTTTGCCACTGACTCCCCATAGACACGGCTGGATTTAGTCGCCGCAGCCCTGAGAGTAACCGGATATCCCGATAAAGCTGGGTATCGGTGTCCCAGCTTTCCATCATCGGGCGGTTGTAAGGGTCATTATTTCCGTAAGGATTGTGATCTCCGTTCGTGTCGTTGTGAAGATACTGTTCTATACCGTAGTAAAGACAGGGAATTCCACGAGAGGTCATAATTAATGCGATCGCCAAACGTAAGATTTCCGGATCAGAGTTTAACGTTTGGAACCGATGCATATCGTGATTATCGATAAACGTAATTAGCTCAGTTGCACTGTTATAGCGATAATCCTGGTCAAAAACATCTTGAATTAAGTGAAATCCCCCTTCAGCATTTACCCCTAACGCCTGTCGAATTGCTACAGCTAACCCAAAGTCTAGAATCGACATCCCAGAGTCATTAGCAAATTCAACGGAGCGCTCATTAAGAGGACTACTATAAATCCATTCACCGAATATAAAAACATCTGGTTTATGGGTTTGAATGTCCGCATTAAATTCTTGCCAGAACCAGACTGGCATATGCTTCACGGTATCGACCCGTAAAGCATCAACTCCTCTGTCTAACCATTGCTTGATTGCTGATTTGATGTAGGTTCGGTAATCAGTATTATTCTCATTAAAAGTAGCAAGTCCTGACAATTCACAATTTTGTACTTGCCACTCATCCTCCCAGTTGGTTACTTCACCGTAATGGTGATACCAGTTATTCTTATCATTGTTAAAATCGGCAATCTTTACCCCATCATCGTAGAGCTCTCCCTTCTTACCACTAAAATCTGGGTTGCTGTGGTTGCACACAATATCTAGAATAAATTTCATATTGCGTTTGTGCAACTCTTCAATCAATTTATCAAAAACTGTATTTCTTTCTTCTTGAGTTTTGTTGAGAGATGGCTCATCATTTTTGTTGATAAACCGAGGGTTTAATCGCTTAAAATCTTTTATCCAGTAACCATGGATAGCAGCACTATCAATAAACAAAGCTTCAACTTGTTCAAACAACGGAGTGAGCCAAATAGCTGTAACTCCCAGGTTTTTTAAGTAATCAAGCTTATTAATAATTCCCTGTAAATCTCCACCCCAGTATTTACCCCACTCTTTTTGTTCAGGGTCATAAAGTTCTGGATTTGGTCCTTCACTATTTTCGGGATCGCCGTCATTAAAGCGATCCACAACAATAAAGTAAATAGTTTCCTGGCGAAATTCAATATCTCTGGTATATAAAAAATCTAAATCTATATCACTATCACTTTCTTTGGGAGTTTCGTCTACAAGAGCATCTACTTTCGCTTCAACCTTTTCCTCTGTCATTTCATACTGAGATGATGAGGCTTGAGAGGGAGGAGTTGATACCATAATATTTACTACAACATGATAGAGGGGAGTCCAATTCGTTTAAATTTGCGCAGCACGACGGCTCGAGACGAGCATTCAAACGAAGTTTTTAAATTTTACGAAAAGTCTTCTTTTTTGTATAGATGGTTATCAAAACTCACCTTTAGCGTAGGCAGAAGTTTTCATTATTAAATGAATAATAGATGGTAGTAGATAGTGAAAGCCAGAAAATGTTATCTAGGTAACAAAGAGCCTGTGCAGCAGACGGCTTAGTCATGCTAAGTGCAAAAATTGCCCTTGACACTCACTTTTTATCTATCTTTGGATAGATGCATAATTGCACCCTAAATCAATCATAAAGAAGCTCATGCCGAATCTTGTTGTTGCGATCGCATATCAATATATTCTCGCCAGTATTTTATCTGTCCTCCCTCCAGCTCAAAAATTATGGCATCCTCAGCTTGGGATTCCTTACCTGTTTTTCTATGTCTTTCACTCCAACTCCACTCAACAGCTCCCTCATTTCCATTCACAATAATTCGTTTTATCGTCACTTTCGTATCTGTGAATTCCGCGAAATAATTTTCAGCTGTTTGTTTAATTTGTTGTTTGCCTCTGAAACTAGAACCCGGTACGACAAATAAACAATCTACTCCAAAGTCGGCGATGATTTTTTCAGAATCACCGAGTTCCCAAGCGTTAGCTTGCCTTTCTATAATTTGTTTGATTTTTTCGTCCATAGATTCTGTTTGATACGGGTATTGTTATCGAAGCTTCTTGTAGCTTATATCTTTTGCAAAAATGCTAAGTTTGGATTTTTAACCACAGATGCAGGATGCAGTACCACCCTTGGCGAACAGGGTTTGTTCATTCTAATCGAAAGCACTGGTTTGGGTGAGTGCTTGTTCATGAGGGTCAACATAGGATTCGCTTTTATAGGAGTGATTCGCGATCGCAATAATTATGCAACATTTTTTATAGAAATTATAAAAAATTAGGGAATTGGCTTAGGTTGGTTAATAGATTTGGCTGAGGCATCTACAAATTACTAAGATTACGGTGGAAGAGAAAGCCTTATAAAGAAATGGGAATTTGACGCGAATGCTGTATCAAACCAAGTGCAAACAGTTTTTCAAGCTAGCTATAGTTGGCGTCGGTGCATTTTGGCTTTTGACCCCCTCGGTAGAGGCAACTGCCTTAGTCCAAGAGAATAGCAAGGTTCAGTCACCTGTCCTAACTTCTACTCCTATTAAATTAGCTCAGAGAGAAGGTTGTCCAAAAGCCCAACCTGTAGAATCTTATGAAACTAAAAACTTTTGGGTTTACATCTGCAAGGGACAGGATGGTAGCCTGTTTTACCAAGGCGTAAACAAAAGCAATGAGGAGTTAATTAATGTCAGCGACGTAACTTACGAAGGTGATGACAATTATACTGCCAAGAATGGCAACACTACCTATCAAGTCAGCCCAAACGCTCTATTGGTATATCAAGACGATAAACTAATCTTAGAGCAGCCGATGATCAGACGATTTTGATGCAAAGCTTGCAGGTATACTTTATCAAACTAATAGTTAGGTAGGGAATCAAAGAAGTATTATGACCTGAATTGGGTGATATATTATTGCCTATATTCTTAATAGTACATCCAGTTCCAAAAATCCCAAATTCACCAGCTTCAGAAGTTTGAAGTCGGAAAAATTTGATGTTCCGACTTCATTACTTGACGGTACAAACCCCATTCTCTTCTAACCTTTGTAGTGGCGGTAGCCGACGGATAAAGCCGCCGCTATGGCTATTCCAGGTAATGTAATAGCTGCTGTCAAGGGAGAGCGCAACCAGCTAGCTTGCTCGTATCGTTCCTGATAATAATCAGACTTGGAATGAAACTTGCTGCGGGCACAGGGGTAAGCGTGAATAGGGCTGACTGAACCCAACAAAACGCCACTAGCGATCGCAGTGGTGGATAAAATAACGGCTAAAGATAATTTTGGTTTCATCACAATCAAGTTCTCCAACTTGTTTGAGTTCAGGTAACGACCTATGCGATGCCGCACGAGGTTCGTCAATTTTAATCGAAACGACTGGATTGGGTCAGTGCCAATATAAAGAGGGCAAACCTCTAGGTTCAATACTACAAGGGCGATTCGCTATTGCGATCGCTTGGCTTCACGCTTCTTACACCTCTGGCTCAATTCCCGCGGCTCGTAGCTGCGCCGCCAATGCTTCAGCACGTTGGCGTTCCTGCTCAGCACGTTGGCGTTCCTGCTCCACTGACTCTACTCCCCACGGCAACATTTGCCCGCTTTCATCCCACCAGCGCAACCAGTAACCCGTCCGGTTGCTCTTAGTTCCCTGCCATACACCAAGAAATAGATTCAGCGCCTCAATCTTATAGCGATTATTTGCATCGGGCTGTTGCAAGTCATAACGCCCTGAGTTATTTAGCTGATAAACTTCTAGCACTCCTTGCCGTGGCTCAAAAATCCCGTATTGCGGTACTTGCAAGACTTGCTCGTAAAAAAACCATTTACCAGGAGGATAAGTTGGCTTGATTGAATATTCGCTTCCCTCCGTTTCTGAGAGAAATTCCATCACAATGGCTGGAATTTCCCCTTGTAGCTGTGGCGTATAACTACGACGAACTTCGTCTTGCGAAACCACAATACGAGGCACGTACATCCAATCAGGGGCTTTGACAACAATTTTGCTGTCTAATGTGGCACAGACGCCATAGTTCGTGCTGACTAACGCATCCTCTCGCAGACACGCGGCTTGTTCCAAACTGTCGCTCAATGCAGCGGCTAATGCCGGCTGATCTATATTGTCCACTGGATCATTGGGTAAGAGAAAATCATCGGGTAGTTTCTCCCAAGTGATTTTATAACTGGCTGTAGCGATTGGCATAGCGTACTGTCTCCCTATCCGTAAGCCATACAGTGATTGTAGATAATAGAGAGTGCGATCGCGTTTTAGCCTTTGTGATTATTCAACAGGAGCGATCGCTCTCAATTGATTGTCTTCCCTGTCGTCATTGGTAGACTCATTGCTATTGCCCACCGTCAAATATTTAGTAGACGATTGAGGGAGCTTCGCCTAAGTCAGAAGATCTCTCAGCAGAGTTTGGCTAAGAAAATCAACTCCAGCCAGTCGCGGGTAGCAAAGATGGAGGCGGGCGCTCCATCGGTTTCTCTTGATTTGATAGTGCGGACATTGTTGGCTATGGGGGCAACTCGTGAGGATGTGGCGATCGCGTTAGTGCAGCGTAACGAAGTTATTGCTTCTTCCCAAAGCTGACAAGTTGTAGGGTGCGTTGCGCGATCATCGGTGTCAACTTAAGCCCTGTTGAAAAGGAAATCGCGGCTACAAAAACGAAGTCCGCCTGCGCGGACTGACCCAAAATCAGGACTTTTGAACCCGCGTAGGCGGGTTTTGTCTGTGTAGCTGCGGTTTCAACCGCCCAATCAACGTTAAGTTGACACCAATGTCGCTAACGCACTCGACTTGTAATAAAAGCGATCGCTTTTTCTCCCTCAGCATCCTCTGTCCTTGGAGCGGTTCAAACAAAAAGGCGATCACTCTGGCTAGGATAGGTTACAACTCATACAGGAACGAGCGTGTTACTCAAAAAAGGCGCTCATCCCAGATGCAAAACAATTGTTTCAAAAACCTAAAAGATTACATGAACCAATCTGTTGACTTTGAAGCATTTCGTAAGAGTGGCTAGAGGATATTGTCGATGGCAATCCCTCAACTGTAGAACTTGGCAACCGCTTTGCCCGAAAGTTGATTACTCAGTGGATTGAGGTGGATGAGTCTTCAGATGACATTGTGTACTGTGATGGAAGCGGAGACGGCGGAATTGATATTGCCTATCTTAATCGAGGTGAAGGTGCGGATGAAGGTGCCGAAGAAGGAGATTCTTGGTATCTCGTGCAAAGCAAATATGGAAAAGCTTTTGCTGGTTCAGGAACCCTTTTGCAAGAAGCTAAAAAAATTATTGATACGCTTGATGGGAAACGGAACAATCTTTCTTCCTTAGCTCAAGATTTATTAGAGCGCTTGCTTACCTTTAGATCAAAAGCATCTGAACGCGACAAATTGATTCTCGTTTTTGCAACCGTTTGCCGTTCATAAAACAAAAGGGCGATCGCACATACGATCGCCCCTACAAATTGCCTATTGAGAAGAGACTTTTTTCTTACTCCCCTCTCGACTAAAAAATTTATTCCTTTTCCCTCTCCTTGTAGGAGAGGGTTAGGGAGAGGTAGAGAGGGGTAGGGGGAGAGGTCAAACCTTAGCTTCTTCCTTCACTAGCTTCGCCCAACCCAATTCTTTGAGGTTGTTATTCCGACGCAACGGACGAGTCGCCAGTTCTAGAATGTCACGAGCATTCGTAAAGCCGTGAATCTGAGCAAAGGTGAATTCAACTGACCATTTGGTATTAATACCCCGTGCTTCCAAGGGGTTAGCATGAGCCATACCCGTGATCACCAAATCAGGCTTCAAGTCATTAATCCGTTGAATCTGATTGTAGTTGTCCGGCTTTTCGACAATCCTCGGTGTCGGGACACCCATTTCATGACAAGTCTTTTCTAGCAATGCTAGTTCAGCCGCTTGATAGCGCTTGTCCATGTAGGGAATACCGATTTCCGGGCAAGTCATGCCGCAACGAATCAGGAAACGAGCTAGAGAGATTTCCAGCAAGTTATCGCCCATGAAGAATACAGACTTGCCGCGAATCAGCTTGATATAGTCTTCCAGGTTTTCCCAGATTTGCGCTTCCCGTTCATCCAGTCCTTTCGGTTCAATTCCGAACACTGAACAAATCTTTTCAATCCAGGCGCGGGTGCCATCTGGGCCAATCGGGAAGGGTGCGCCAATCAGTTTGCACTTGCGGCGACGCATCAAGGTGCTGGCCGTGCGGCTGAGGAAGGGATTGACACCAGAAACGTAGTAGCCTTCTTCGAGTACTGGCAACTCTGTATAACGCTTGGATGGTAGCCAGCCTGAAACTTTAATTCCCTGCTTCTTCAGTTCCAGTGTCAGGTTGGTGACAACGGGGTCAGGCAAAGAGCCAAACAGCACCAGTGGTGGATGATCGACGTATTCTGACTGTTCGGCAGCAACGTCTTCTTTCTTGCGCCCGAAGTTGAGGAGTTTAGAGATGGCATTTCGCTCTTCTTTCTCCGCTTCCATCACCGGAGCCTTCTCCGGACATTTGTGAACCATTGAGGCAAGTACGGTGTCTTCACCCTGAGTGAAGGCATAGTCTAAACCGTTGGCACGAGCTGTGACGATTGGGATACCAAGCTCAGCTTCCAGCTTAGGAGCCAAGCCTTCCAAATCCATCTTGATGATTTCCGTCGTGCAGGTACCAATCCAGACGATTACACTAGGGTTGCGATCGCGTTTAATCTGCAAGCACAACCGCTTCAGTTCTTCGTAATCATTCAGCTGTGCCGAAATATCCCCCTCTTCCAACTCCGCCATCGCGTAGCGAGGTTCCGCGAAAATCATCACGCCCATCGCGTTCTGGAGGAAATAGCCACAAGTCTTAGTGCCAATTACCAGAAAGAAACTATCTTCAATCTTCTGATATAGCCACGCGACACAGCTAATCGGACAAAATGTGTGGTAATTCCCGGTTTCACACTCAAAATTTAAAGGTTCGGGTGCTGCAAGGGTCATGAAAAAGTATCCTTTCCTGGTTTCTAAGGGAAGTTTCTAAGTAGTTATTAGTTATTCGTTATTAGTCATTAGCCATTAATTGGTTGCTTGCGAACTAATGACTAATGACTGAGGAGTGATGACTAATCAGACCATCATCAGGTCTAACTGTTCTTCCTCGGTCTTGACCTTCGGTTGCTGTGGATTGAGGTAGAAGTCAGACAGCAAGGAGAACAATTCGCGATCGGGGGAATCATTCGGCACAACACCCTCTGGCTGTGACAGAATCTGGTCAGCAATGTTGAGGTAGTAGTCACAGACATAGCTGAGTGAAGGGTCAGTCTCTGCCATCTCAAACAGAGTTTTTCCCTTAACGCGGGAGACTCGGATATCTTCGATCAGAGGCAGAATCTCCAGCACTGGCATCGGTACTGCCTCAATATATTTGTCGATCAGGTCACGCTTGGATGTCCGGTTACCAATTAGACCCGCCAGACGCAGTGGGTGAGTACGAGCTTTCTCCCGCACAGAAGCGGCAATTCGGTTGGCAGCAAACAAGGCATCGAAGCCATTGTCCGTAACAATCATGCAGTAGTCGGAGTAGTTGAGGGGAGCCGCGAAACCACCGCAGACTACGTCACCCAGAACGTCAAACAGAATGACATCGTACTCATCAAAGGCGTTGAGTTCTTTGAGCAACTTCACCGTCTCACCGACGACATAGCCACCGCAACCTGCACCAGCAGGGGGACCACCCGCTTCTACGCAATCAACACCGCCATACCCTTTATAAATTACATCTTCAGGCCAGACATCTTCGTAGTGATAATCCTTTGCCTGAAGCGTGTCGATAATCGTGGGAATTAGAAAGCCTGTGAGGGTAAACGTGCTGTCATGCTTCGGGTCGCAGCCAATTTGTAGCACTTTCTTACCACGCCTTGCCAGAGCCACTGAGATATTACAGCTGGTTGTGGATTTACCGATGCCGCCTTTTCCATAAACTGAGAGTTTCACGCTTAGTCGTCTCCTATCGTTCGCATTAAAACTTGATTTTGTCTTTACCGCTATGTGAAGGATCGGCACATAGGCAAGAGCCCCTACAGCTAAACATAGATTTCTTCCCTTGGGGCTTTCATTGCAATTATTGACCAACAGCAAAGGAAAAGAAAGAGGTGCTTTACTCAGAATGCCTACTAATAACTCGTTATTGTGCTTATTTATGCAATTTTTATCTATAAAGCTCTATAAACCTGTCTCAGCTTCTATCATTGGCTAAATTTTATTTTTGTTTACTTTAAAAATATAAAGTGAAACAATAAACAAAAAATACCATTACTCCTTTTATATCAGGACTCCGCTGAGTTGATTCACAAACCCGCTCAATCCTGATCTCTAGGAGCAATGAGGCTTTGTAGAGAGGGTTTCAAAGGCTCACACTACCTAAGACTGAGGAGAGTATTGGGGAGACGTTGGCTGGCTTAGATACTTCAGTGAGAGTGCGATCGAGGGGATGAATAACAAAGCCAAGATTTTTGTTAAGAACAATTACATCTTGCTGAAGTAAGTACCCTATCTTAGATATTGCAGGGAAGGTATAGGGTAGAGACGCCCTGAGGGGCATCTCAATCAGCAACTGGCTCAAACGCCGCCTCTGTAAGAATTCATATCTAGCACCCTACATTGCAACCCATCTTTTTCGATGCAGAAGGCATAGTAATCAACGTTGTGCCAAATCCACCTGAGGCTATTGCGAACCTTTTCCCGCTTTATGTAGAGGCGTTTCTGGACAGCTTCGTTGGGGCAAAGAATCTGGAAGGTGAGAACGCCATCCTCATCATGGATGCGGAATAGGCAATCCTGTAAGATGGCACGGATGCTGCTGTCAAAACATTCGTGGAATCGGCGTAGTCTACCAGTCAGGGTGAAGTCTTCCAGGGTGCGACCAAAGGGATCATTGTGTTCATCGAAGGGCAAGTCGTCTTTCTCCGGGTCAAAGGGATTCACCATAGGTTGTTTACGATTCGTTGAGTCTTTATCTATACGATAAGAGCTTCGGAACTATCGGGATATGAAACTAACGACTGAGGAATTCACAAAGGGTAGCAGAATTAATGACTGACATGAAGCACCTCAAAAGCGCAAGCTACTTACCCTGATCGTCCCTCCCTGTTCGGTTGCCCACAAGCACCAGCGCAAACTACGATCCGATCTATAACTGACCCGAAAAAATGCTCGATTTGTACGATGGATTGGCTCGCAAAGCCCCAGGATACGATGTGTAGTCAATGTAACAATGGAGGACTTTTCAACCATGACTCAGTCAATTGACTTTTATTACTGGCCCACACCGAACGGTTGGAAAATCAGCATTATGCTGGAGGAGGCTGAAATTCCCTACAATGTGATTCCTGTTGACATTTCAGCAGGCGATCAGTTTAAGTCAGAGTTCCTAGAAATTAGCCCCAACAACAAAATGCCTGCGATCGCGGATCCAGATGGTCCTGATGGTCAACCGATTTCGCTATTCGAGTCAGGTGTGATTCTGTTGTATCTTGCAGATAAAACCGGACGTTTCATACCGAGTAGTCCCCGCGATCGCTACACTTGTGGTGCAGTGGCTGATGTTCCAAATGGGTGGCGTTGGACCCATGCTGGGACAGGCGCACCACTTCCGCCAGTATGCACCTGAAAAAATTCCATACGCCATCGATCGCTATACGAATGAGGCAACTCGCCTGTATCGTGTACTCGACAAACAACTTACTCAAGTCGAGTATGTGGCAGGTGATTACTCCATTGCAGACATGGCAATCTTTCCCTGGATTTTGCCCTATGAACGACAGGGACAAAATCTAGCAGACTATCCCAACCTGAAACGGTGGTTTGACGCCATTAACGAGCGACCTGCCGTACAACGGGGTTTGGCGCTTTTGAGAGAGCAGCGAGTTAACCCGAATATGGATGAGAAGGCAAGGGAGATTCTGTTTGGATCTCGTCAACTAGAGCAACGATAAAGTGCAATAAACTGCTGGGGTTCGTGGCGAATTGCATCCCCAACCTGCTTACGCTGAGGTCAGGGAAGTTTAAACAAATGCTCCCAAACCTTTTACAATGAGGGGCATTCCGATTATGGTGTGTGTACCTTGATGCGTGACAAGATCAAACCGGATTGGGCTGGTGATGACCTTCTCTCCCGATTTGTAAACGTCCTTATTCAGACCAAGCCGATTTACAACGTAATGAAACGTCAAGCGAGACAAGTAATCGTGAAGACGGCGGAAAAAAATGGCATCCCTTGGCGCAAGAACTACGAAGAACTGGAAGCCTCAGGAACCAAAGATCGTCTGGAGCAGATCGTAAACAAAAGTATTACTTACCCTGACTACTACCAGGTACCCTTCCACGCCTACGACCAAGGTAACCTATGCTGGCCTGCGGCATTTGAAGCCGAGTCAGCCACCTACGCCATGGCATTAAGAGTCTGGCCTCAGGAATCTCTCACCTGGCAAGAAGCGCAAGCGCGTTTACGTGGGAGTTTTCACCAAGTCCTAGCCAAGCATGGTCCCCAGTCAGTGCGAGATATTCTAGATATCGGTTGCTCGGTAGGCATCTCAACCTTAACGCTGCATCGCTACTACCAAACTACCCAGAGTACCCCGGTTCGTACAGTGGGGTTGGATCTGTCTCCCTACATGTTGTCGGTGGCTCAACTGCGAGATGTGAATCATGAAATTGCCGAGTGGATTCATGCTAGGGGAGAGGAGACTGGATTGCCCGATCGCTGCTTCGATTTGGTGACGCTTCAGTTCGTTACTCATGAACTGCCGCACCCAGCTACTCAGGCAATTTTTCAGGAAGCGCTAAGGCTCTTACGCCCCGGTGGCTACTTGGCACTGGTGGATAACAACCCTAAATCTCCCGTCATCCAAAACCTTCCTCCTGTGCTCTTTACCCTGATGAAAAGCACTGAACCTTGGTCTGATGAGTACTACACCCTGGATTTGGAGGCAACGATGCAGGCAGTGGGATTTGAACATGTCGTGACAGTCGCTAGTGATCCGCGCCATCGCACTATTCTGGGTCGGAAGCTTTAGTAGGGTTTTCGGCGATCGCTCGTTCCTCTCAGAACTTTAACTAATTCGCCAGGAAGTCCCCCGCTATAGCCAAGGCGGACATATCGAGCGCAGCGAGTACCGCCGATGGTTTAGCGCGGGATGAAAGGCGAGAAAAACGGAGGGACGGAGTTTTTCAAATCTTTCTGATTGTTTTACTGGAATATATATAATGGCTACAGCCAAGTTTTGCAGGCGACGACGCTCAACCTAACAACGGCTTATAAAAACTTTTTTGCGGGTCGTGCTAGGTTCCCTCGTTACAAGTCAAAGCATGGTAAG
>DATNPH010000011.1:0-50829 GCA_036703315.1 Coleofasciculaceae cyanobacterium | reverse complement strand
AATATCCCGAACGCTCAGGGACAGCTTGACCGCTGGATAGCCGATAGAGATATCGACTTTTTAAGTCATCTGGAGGAACTGAGAATCAGCAACTCTGCTGAGAATCTGCCTGAGACGTAAGTCACTGGCAGAGTATGTCAAGTCAAACAATAAACCAGTCGTTTTACCTCAGCTTGACTCCTCACTAACTCTGTGAGCAAACCTCTAAGAATTCTGCAAATTGTCCCATCGATTTCTCTGGTGTATGGCGGCCCTAGCCAGATGGTACTGGGGCTTTCCTCCGCGCTGGCGTCTCAAGGCGTTGAAGTCACGGTGTTGACAACAGACTCGAATGGTGATGTTGGTCAGCCGCCGCTAGATGTTCCCCTGGATAAACCAGTTGAGCAAGACGGCTATCAAGTGCGATACTTCCATTGCTCTCCGTTCCGACGCTACAAGTTCTCTCTCGACTTATTACGCTGGCTATGGCAACACGCCCCAGAGTTTGACCTTGCTCATATCCATGCTCTGTTTTCGCCAGTGAGCACAGCGGCGGCGATGGTTGCCCGATGCAGGAAGCTGCCCTATATCCTACGTCCATTAGGTACGCTTGACCCAGCTGATTTACAAAAGAAGCGGCGTTTGAAGCAAATTTATGCTGCCTTGCTAGAGCGGCCTAATCTGGCGGGTGCGGCTGGGATTCACTTTACCAGTGTTCAAGAGGCAAAGATTTCCGAACGCTTCGGGACTCATACAGAGGATTTAGTGATTCCACTAGGCGTTCACCCTCCCCAACCTCTCTTACTAAGAGCACAGAAAGAAGGCGTGATGCCTCTCACAGATCAAGCGCGGTTCGAGTTGAATATTCCAGATGATCAGCTTCTGGTGCTGTTTATGTCCCGCATTGACCCGAAGAAGGGACTAAATCTGCTTATTCCGGCGCTGGAAAGGTTGTTAGTAGGGGTACAGGAATGTGCGCCCCTAATGAATTTTCACTTTGTTCTAGCAGGGACAAATCCTCAAGACCCGGATTATGAAAAGCAAATTCAGGAACAGATAAAGGTTTCACCACTCTCGTCCCACACTACGATCGCAGGTTTTGTGACGGGTGAGTTGAAGGCGGCTTTGTTACAAGATGCTGATTTATTTGTTCTGCCCTCTTACTACGAAAACTTTGGGATTGCAGTGGCAGAGGCAATGGTGGCTGGAACACCAGTGGTGATTTCTGATCAGGTACATATCTGGGAAGAAGTCAAGGGCGCTGAGGCAGGATGGGTTTGTCCTTGTGAGGTGGATGCATTGAGTCAGACTTTACGGGAGGCGCTTGAGAATGTTGGTGAACAAAAGCGTCGGGGAACAAATGCTCAGGAGTACGCTTTGAGGAATTATAGTTGGGATGCGATCGCCTCAGTAATGATTCAGGCTTATCGGCAAATTCTTGTAGGGGCGGGTTGAGCCAGAGCTTCTGAAACCAATTCTTGACATAAATTTCTTAGAGCTAACCCGAAGGTGTGTAATCTCTCCTGTTGAGTGCGGTTTAACGCCACATTCAATAACCATGAGATTCGTTATCGTGAGAAGGGTATCGAGGGAAGCTGCATTAGCGGCAACAGCTAATCTCCCTGGGTTCTCTTCCTCAATCAATGGGGAGGAGGGTTTTTGATTGCGTGATTGAGGTTTGATAAGTCCCTCTTGAAACGGTGAGAAGAATTTTTTTTGCGATCGCCCTTACACTTTTAGCTTTTATGACATCAGTTGTATTTTCAGCTCAACAACCTGAACCCATGAATGAACTTTATGTGTTTGGGGACAGTCTTTCGGATGTGGGTACGGTGTTCCGGGCGACGGGGGGAATGTATCCGCCCAATCCGACCTACTTTCAGGGGCGTTACTCGAATGGTCGGGTTTGGGTTGAGTATCTTGCTGAGCGCCTCCATCTCTCCTCCAGTCAAACCAACAATTTTGCTTACGGAGGAGCGACCACCGGAAGCAATCACAATAGTCTTGTACCAGGCTTGTTGACACAGGTTCAGTCGTTTATTCAGACGCATCAACAGACCAATCCAAATGCACTGTATGTACTGTGGGCGGGAGCGAATGATTATTTGCAGGGTGCAGGCGCTGCAACGATTCCACTTGAGAATTTGACGAAGGCGATCGCCTCTCTTGCTGGTGTGGGTGTTAACAAGATCTTGGTGGCAAATTTGCCAGATTTAGGACAGCTACCAGCTACGCGAACCAGTGCTAATTCTGCAAGCCTCAGTGCATTAACACAATCGCATAATCAGGGTTTGCGGCGATCGCTAAAGTTGTTAAGTCAGCAGTATTCTGACCTCCAGATTGTCACTCTGGATGCCAACAAGCTTTATCGAGAAGCCATCACGAATCCGGCAGCGCTCGGCTTTAGCAATGTCATCAGTTCATGTCTGTCTGGCTCTCGCACCTGTGGTAATCCAGACCAGTTTTTGTTCTGGGATGGCATACATCCAACGACTGCGGCTCACCGCGTCTTAGGAGAGGCTGCGTTTTGTGCAATTCAAGACGCAGGGATGGTCACTTCCCGTCCAGTGCTGCTGAAGTAAACCACTCTAGGGCTGTTTTCGGGCAAAATCGTAGCGATCGCTTTAGTCTGTTGAAGATTGCAGGAGAGCGATCGCATTTTGAGCGAGCACGCCGTAAATGATTTAGGCTTATTGGCAAGTTCTTGAGTCTCCCTTGTGGAATGAAACAGCCCTGCTAGTAGGGAAGGGGACTGGGGGTTAGGTTTTCCGAATTAGCCCACAGTATCTTAAAATCCCTGGCGGATCAGTGGGTAACTGCAAGATCTAAGTTAACCCACTCCGCTTAAGATAATTACCATCCTCTTCAGAAGGCAGAGTTGATGGGGTACGTCATTTCAATAATCAATATGAAAGGCGGCGTTGGGAAAACTACCACCACCGTCAACCTAGCTACAAGTCTTGCCAAACAGCATGGCATGCGTGTCTTAGTCGTTGACTTGGATACGCAGATTAATGCCACTCTTAGCCTTATGCCTCCACTTCACTTTTCTAAAGTGAAGAGAGAAAACCGAACCCTGAAACAACTAATCACACAAGTCATTCAACCGAATGAACAATCAAGTATTCCCATTCAACAGGTCATTCAGCACAATATCTGTAACGTTAGGGGTCTTGATTTATTGCCTGGAGATATAGAACTTTACAATGATTTTTTCTTGGCAGCATTCCTTTATTCCCAATCTCAGGGAAACAACCAAAATTTTGAAAGTAACTGGAATAACTTTGAAAACACTTTAGTCCGAAGTATTCTCCAACCAATTGAGAAAAATTATAATTTCATTTTGTTAGACTTTCCGCCAGGGGACTATCTGCTGACTCGCAGTGGTATTATTGCTAGTGACTTTTATTTAATTCCTGCCAAGCCAGAACCCTTATCGGTTATAGGGATGGGGATACTTCAAGGTCGTATCGGCAAACTTAAAGAAAGCGATCGCTCCACTATAAGCTTACTTGGTATTGTCTTTTCCTCGCTTGGTCATGCCACTACCATGGCTGAAAAAGTAAAGAACAGAGTCATTGATGAGTTTGGTGAAGACAAAATCTTTAATACAGAAATTCCTAGAAATGTAGCTGTTGCGAAAGCCGTTGATGAATTTCAGCCAGTCGTGCTAATAGCACCTAATGCAGCGGGTGCAAAAGCCTATACCGAGTTAACCCAAGAATTTTTACAAAAGCTTTCAAATACTCTGGCAATAATGCCCTCGAAAATCAAGTGATATCAAGCTTGGTCAATCAATTTAGTTTCTTCTTAAGGTTTCCCTCTACTGAGCATCTGCCTCAGATAGAGCAGCTGATGATGAGCTGGGCTAACCGCATTGCCTAAAAATTCCAGCTAGAGCGAAGGCGGAGGTAGAGTAAAATCTTTCTGGTCTATCGCCTCTTACCTTAAGAATGAGCCAGATATCTCCTCAAACATCTATCCATTCCCAAATCAATCCGTTTGAGCGACCTAGTGAGTGGCTTTATGCCTTTTGGAAATTCTCACGCCCTCACACGATTATTGGCACTAGCCTCAGTGTTTTAGCCTTGTATCTGGTTACCTTAGCAACCACTGGCAGCATTATCACAGTGGAGAGTTTAGGGCAACTGCTGGGAGCTTTGAGTGCTTGCTTGTGCGGCAATGTCTACATTGTCGGGCTGAATCAACTCGAAGATGTAGAGATTGACCAGATTAATAAACCCCATCTTCCCATTGCTGCCGGTGAATTTTCACGGCGACAAGCCCAGCTAATTGTGACTATAAGTGGTACCCTGGCGATGCTATTGGCAGGGTTGCTGGGAGTATGGTTGCTCTTGATGGTGGGTGTTAGTTTAGCAATTGGGACAGCTTACTCGTTACCACCAGTGCGGTTGAAGCGATTTCCCTTTTGGGCAGCCGTGTGTATTTTTTCGGTGCGCGGGGCAATTGTTAATTTAGGGCTGTTTTTGCACTTTAGTGACCGTTTATCTAAGAGTGTTGTCTTTCCGCCTGTACCCGTTTGGGCACTGACAATATTTATTGTGGTATTTACATTTGCGATCGCTATCTTTAAAGACATCCCCGACATTGAGGGCGATAAGCAGTACAACATCACCACGTTCACCATTAAACTAGGTAAGCAAGCCGTGTTTAATCTAGCCCGTTGGGTGATAACAGCCTGCTACCTAGGAATGGCTTTGGCTGGTTTACTATGGCTGCATTCAGTTAACCCAGTTTTCCTAGTGATTACTCATCTAATCGCACTGGGTTTGATGTGGTGGCGGAGTCTGAATGTGGACTTGCAGGATAAAAGTGCGATCGCGCAGTTCTATCAATTTATCTGGAAACTCTTCTTCGTAGAATATCTGATTTTCCCACTCGCCTGTCTGTTAGCTTAAATTATCTAACCCTCTCAAACCCTCCTTATCAAGGAGAGATTGAGAGGGTGGTGCAAGATATTAGTTCAACGAAAAACAGCTACTTCAAGTCCTCTGGAAATTATCAGGGTCTTGCAAATTCAGCCTTGATGAAGGAATCATCCTTGTAGACGGCGCAAAAGTCTGGGTTTAGCGGATTCACAGATGTGTAAACAAAGAATAGCGCGGCTCGTTCCCTCAAGCGAGTTTTGCCGTGATGGAAGACTGCCCTAGGATCGACAAAAACGACTGTTCCGGCTGATCCCGTACATGACTTCCAATCCGCTCTAGGAATCAGCTTATCCATTTCTGTATCGTTGATGCCTAATTCAGTGGCTTTAGTAATTTTGGACTGAATTTGCCGCGCCAGTGAAGGCGGAACCTTGCTTTTCGGAATGCACTGGAAAGGCCCCTCTGCCTCAGAAATATCATTCAAGTAGACAATTACCTTGATCATGCGGCGGTCTTCCGCATCCGAGTGCCATAGTTCTGTAAATACGGATTGCTCATTAGCGAAATCTCGCTGTAATTGAACCCCGTGAAAGGTGACAGGGAGAGCAATGTAATTCTCTATGATATTTATTAAACGCTGTTCACGTCCCCATGTAGCGATTTCAGGCTGATAGGTAAGGGTCAACGTCTGAGGATAGATTGGATTCTCAACCGTACCAGCATAATTCTTACTGCTATAGTCTACAGAGAATTCTGCTTCCAAGTTGCGTACATGAATATTGGCAGCATCAAAAAGTTGTGGCGTTGAAGCCAATCCTAATTCTTCTACAGAGGTGACGTAAACTCCATCTTTGTGGAGCGCGTCAACAATTACCTGCTCCTTTGGGGTAAGTGTAGGTAACTTTTTGGCATGTTTGATTAAATCTATCTGATACGCAATTTCTGATTGAGCGCGAGAAATCTTTCTAGGAAGGGTATTTAGCATCTGGCGATGTCGCTCCTTTTCGGTTACAAATACTGAGTCAATAGGCAAATCAAACGAGGCTCTATCTAGAGTTCCCAGCTAGCTCAGCCAAGTAACAACTTTGGCTTTGAGCAATGAACTCTATCTGAAAAGCCGACTTCATGGAACTTTGAGGTATCCTGTTAGCTGATTGTCAGGAAAACAGGCACAGAAATCTTACTAAAGGTTTCCCAGTCACTCTGAAACCCTCGACATACAAAGCTTTAAGTTTCTTGATTCCAAATGGGAGTTTAGACCCAATTAAAAATCACACCCTATATAGCGGCTTTGTTCTTAAGCCTTGGGGAAAAGAGTGCTAGCTGTAACAGAAATTTAAAATGCCGGAAAAAGTGATGTCCTCATTATGGACACCATTTTGAAGCGATGCAGCCAGAAATTTGATAACTTTACCAATCTTTTTTTTGTCTGGCTGTATATTTTATGTAACCTTTAACTACCTGAGACGGTTTGTCATACTTTAAGTAGCAAAGGTCAAGAACTTGGAAAGATTTGTCCAGACTTAGGCAAGTTTACACAAACTACATATAAGGATTAAGCTCTGTTTAACTTTTGAAGGTTCGCTGCTGCCAACATGCAAACACTCATGGAAAAAGCACACAGTTTACCCTAAAACAGCTATTGATGCCAGGGCATAGTCAGAAAAGTCAAACCACTCGGTTGCTGCGAATACACTCCCCATACCAATCAAAACTTGCCTTAGGAATGCGTCTTTGAGTCGGGTAATCAATATAGATAATGCCAAAGCGTCGGTCATACCCCCAAGCCCATTCAAAGTTATCCATCAGACTCCAGAGAAAGTAACCTATCAAAGGATACCCTTCGCTGATGGCTCGATGCGCTGACTTCAAGTGCTGCCGCAGGTACATAATTCGGTCAGTATCAATTACCTCATTGTTGGCATTTAGTTCATCTTGTGCAGCGCAACCATTCTCACTGATAAACACAGGCAAATCCGGCTGCCCAAGCGTCTCACTGACATGACGGATGCCCCAATAAAGACACTCAGGCACGATATTTAACCAAGGCATGTGCATTCGGGGGTAGCCTTTGGGTAAGTCGAGAAACTCGTATCCCAGTGCATTGTCAGCCGCTCGGACATAAGTACCAGAGTAGATGTTAAGACCTAGGCTGTCCAAGGGCTGATGAATGATTTCCAAGTCACCCTCTTCCATATCCGGCGCATCGCCTCCCAACTGCTCAAGCATCGCCGGACTATAAGCACCCGTGAGGGCAGGAAAAATGATGCCACCATTCTGTCCACAGGTATGGAACGCCTGTTTTGCCGCTGCCACATTAATAGGTGACTCGTTAATTGGAACAGTTACGGCAAAATTGTCTACTAATGCAACAGAACAGGGAACGGGTGAAGCGGCACGGATAGCCTGACAGGCTAAACCATGAGCAAGTAAGGCATGATGAGAGGTTTGCCACACGGCTTTTCGAGAGGTGACACGGGTTCCAGGTGCATGGGGTGGATCTTGCTCAACGGCATAACCCATGTGAGTAAAGCAGATAATTTCGTTGATGGTCATCCAATGGGTAATCCGATCGCCCAAGCGACTGACAACGGCTGTAACGTAGTCTGCAAAGTCAAACGCCATCTTCCGACTCTGCCAAGAACCGTATAAGTCTTCCAGCGCTTGCGGAGAGTCCCAGTGAAATAACGTGGCATGGGGAGTAATTCCATAATGCCGCAGGCAGTCCAGCAGACGCTTATAGAAATCAACGCCTTGCTCATTCACGCTGCCACGGCCATCTGGGATAATTCGAGGCCAAGCAATGCTAAAGCGATAATGCTTGATGCCCAGTTGCGCCATCAATTGCACATCTTTCTCAAAGAGATGGTAATGGTCACAAGCAACAGCACCAGTATCACCATTGAGGACTCGTCCAGGAGTAGCACTGAAGGTATCCCATACACTGGGTTTACGGTTCCCTTCCATGGCTGCACCTTCGATCTGATAAGAGGCAGTTGCGGAACCCCACAGGAAATCGACTGGAAATTGGTAGCTGGTCATAAGCAATATTTGGCGTTGTTCCAGGCATTGTACCCAAAGCGGAGTAGGCTGGGATATCAATAGAGACGGATAAGCGATCGCCTTTGGGTTTTTCTGTAGGCGAAAAGAGCGAGCGATCGCTGCCTTTGTCAAGCCATTATTCAGCTTGAGAAAAGGATGCTCTCGGTATTCACATCTGCTCCTATGAAGCGCTAGAAAAATTTGAAGCTTTCGTCAGTCGCGATCACTTCTCATTAGCTGTCCATATTTCTACAAAAAATCTAAAATGAAAATCTGAGTTCAAGATTTAAGCTGAGTCGATACCCTATTCGTATGCCTAATCATTTTGTATACATCATTATGGATAGCTGTCGTTATGATAGCTACCAAGCCGCCTCTACCCCTAATATGGATCGACTCGGTCAGGCTGAACAGCGCTACAGCTATGCATCTTGGACATCCCCTTCCCACTATGCTCTCCTCATGGGGATGATTCCTCACACCAGTCCACGCGGTGTTTTTGCCTCTGAGGTATACAAGCATGAATTCGCCAAATGGGTGGATAGGTTAGGAGTTTCCAATTTGTCCTTCAAGACATTTGTCCCTCAACTTTCCTTACCTAAGGTATTGAAAGACAACGGATATAAAACGATTGGTCGTGTTTCCTTGCCTGTTCTCAATCAATTTACTAGTATCAATAAATACTTTGATGACTATGCGTTAATGGCGAATCACAACGATTTCGCTACGATGGTTCGTGAAATTGAGTTTCCTGACCAACAGCCACAATTTTACTTCCTGAACTTGGGTGAAACTCATTATCCCTATATGCTTGAAGGTGAGAATTTACCTCACATATCGGGAGTACATGGGGTCTTTAAGAAGATGGATGAATTCTTACTAGCTCATAACAAACAAGAAGAAAAGACATCTTTTTTTGATCAGGAGGAAATGCAACGCCTACATAAGCAACAGATTAAATGTGTTGAATATATAGATAATCTTTTGGGCGAACTGTTTAGCAAATGTCCTCCAAATACCTACATTATTTTGACGGCTGACCATGGAGAGTTATTTGGAGAAGATGGTTATTTCGGACATGGTCCAGTCATGCATGAAAAATGCTTTGAGGTACCTTTTTTAGAAGGATTATGTCCTTGAAATTTACATAACATTGATACAGAGAATTTCTCCTCTCCGAAAACTTTAGTTAGGAACGGGTTTTTCGGAGCTTCGAGTTAAGATAGCCCAATTCTTGTAGCTTGGCTAAAACTTTGGATACGCTTTCTTCTACACTTTCCAAATCAGTTCTACATTCCACCTCTGGGTTGAGAGGAGCTTCATAAGGATCATCAATTCCTGTAAAGTTTTTAATTTCCCCAGCACGAGCCTTTTTGTATAACCCTTTTACATCCCGTTGCTCGCAGATTGCAAGAGGGGCATTAACATACACTTCTACAAAATTACCAATTTTTTGCCGCACTTCTTCTCGAATTTTTTGGTAAGGAGATATCGCTGAGACTAATACAATAACTTGGTTACGAGTCAACAGCTCAGCGACAAAACCAACGCGGCGAATGTTTTCATCTCGGTCTTCCTTACTGAATCCTAAACCCTTGGTTAAGTTTTGACGCACTACATCGCCGTCTAAAATTTCAACCTTGTAGCCGTAGGACTTTAGTTCTTGCTCTACAGCGCGGCTAATTGTGGTCTTACCTGCTCCACTTAATCCAGTAAACCATACTGTTACACCTGGCTGTTGAAACTGCATTAACTCTATCTGATTTTCGGAGAATGTTTCAGTCATTGACTCACTTTGAATTAATTGAGCAAACACTACTATCCAAAAAATTTCTCGATCCGGTCGATTTATGGGATCTTCACATAGAACTGTCTATTTAGCATTTCCAAGTGGGCAAGATAAGCTCAGGAGACTTAAGCTTTTAAGTTTAATTCTTGAATGAGTTGTCTTAAACTATACCTTATTAACTTGGGATTTAAGTACGCAAGAAAATAGAAAGCCTATCAAGGCTACAAAAAACTTGTAATTTTGTGTTAGAGCTTGCGGTAATTACCGATGTAGCTAGGTTAAATCTATAACTGCGCATACGGAGAAACAGTGGCTAGTACGACTGAAGACAATATTTTAATTACTTAACCTTCTCAAAGTTTTTAGGCAGCTTGGCTTTCCGAGGGCGTCTCAATCCTGTAAAAACATAAGACTCATGTCATGAATTCATTCACCTGTTTGTCTCTCAGTCCTATTGAACTTGCTCATCCTGGCTTAGCCGCCACAACAACTTGGGCAGGCGGGGTGGGGGTACTGGATAGAGAATTTTGCAACAATTGCGATTTAGACAAGGCAATTAGGAACCTGGACAAGCTTTTAGAATTGGTCAATGAGCAGGATGCCGTAGGGTTACGTTTGCGGATAGACCAGATTTCGGAAAGCCATACGCTGCTTTCTCGGTTAGAGCATCGCCCTCATTGGTTAATTTTGTCTAGGTGGAACACTCAAGACCTTGAGGAGGCTCTAGGCTTATTAGCGCCGACACCATCCCGCCGACTTTTGCTTGAAGTCACAGATATTGACCAAGCTTTAATCCTGCCTACCGTGAGCCAGAAGGTTCAAAGGCAGGTCGATGGACTGGTAGCGAAAGGGCATGAAAGCGGTGGTTGGGTTGGCGAAGATTCGGCTTTTGTTCTGACACAGAAACTTGTAGAGAAACAGTCCTTACCTATCTATGTACAGGGTGGCATTGGTATTCATACAGTAGCCGCCTGTCGTGCAACTGGATCTGCTGGCGTTGTTTTGGACGATCAATTGTGGCTGATGCCCGAATCACCCCTGCCTCGGGAATGGCAACGCTACCTGAGTAACCTCAGTGGTCAAGAAGCGATTCCTGTTGGGATAGGTTTAGGTTCGCTTAACGCGATCGCCCAGAAACTTCCTGGAAGCTGCCGTGTGTTGTCTCGTCCGGGTTTCCAAGTAATTTCAACATTACAGAAGCTAGCAGAGCAGTTAGAACTACAGGATGAGCCATCCTCTGGATTGACAGACGAACGATTAGGCATTCGTGAAGTTTGGCAGCAACAGGCTCAACCCTTGATCGGCTGGGGAACTCCTGGAACAGTAGCATGGCCCATGGGACAAGCTGTTGGCTTGGCGGCTCATTTTCGCGATCGCTACAAGACGACAGGCAAATTCATCCAAGCACTCCTCAAAGCCAGTCTAGAACATATCAAAATAGCTCAAGAACTACGACCCTTGGAGCCATATGCGCCGTTGGCAGTTTCTCAGGGTACGAAGTATCCCATCGTACAGGGACCAATGACTCGCGTCAGTGATACAGCAGAATTTGCCAATGCTGTTTCCCAAGCTGGTGCTTTGCCATTATTAGCTTTAGCCCTAATGCGGGGTGAGCAAGTTCGAGAGCTATTGCAGAAAACCAAAGCCTTGCTAGATACTCGCTCCTGGGGAATTGGCATTCTAGGTTTTGTCCCCCAAGCCGTGCGAGAAGAACAACTCAAAGAAGTTCAGGCAGTAAAACCCTCCTTTGCCTTGATTGCTGGAGGGCGTCCTGATCAGGCGGCTCAATTGGAAGCCCAAGGTATTGCAACTTATCTCCATGTCCCGGTTCCTACATTATTGAAAATGTTTCTCGAACAGGGAGCACGGCGGTTTGTATTTGAAGGGCGGGAATGTGGAGGACATGTGGGTCCCTTGAGCAGCTTCTTGCTTTGGGAAAGCATGATTGAAACCCTTCTCCAAGAAGTTCCAAGTGCAGAACAGGATGTGCATGTTCTGTTTGCGGGTGGTATTCACGATGCTCGTTCTGCCGCCATGGTAAGTGCAATGGCTGCCCCTTTAGCGGAACGCGGTATACGAATTGGAGTGCTGATGGGAAGCGCTTACTTGTTTACCGAAGAGGCGGTATCCTGTGGAGCCATTGTCAAGGGATTTCAAGAGCAAGCGATCGCCACTCACCGTACTATTAATTTAGAAACCGGTCCGGGTCATGCTAGTCGTTGTGCCATTACCCCCTTTGCGCAAGAGTTCTACGCCACTCGTAGGCAGTTAATAGCTAAGGGTAGTTCTCTCGAAGAAATCAAGAATGCCTTAGAAGATCTAACATTAGGACGACTGCGGATTGCTTCGAAGGGCTTAATGCGAGATCCAGTTGGGCAAATCATTACTGTCGATGAGAACCAACAAATTCGCGATGGCATGTACATGATTGGTCAAGTAGCTACCTTGCGCAACAAAGTTTGTAGTATCAAGGCGTTGCATGAGGATGTTTCTGAAACCAGTAGCAATTTGTTAGCCACTCTACCTATTGCTTCTACTGATCAATCCGATAGGTCTATCACTCAGCCATCTGATATTGCCATTATTGGCATCTCTACCTTGCTGCCCCAAGCACAAAACCCTGAGAAGTTTTGGGAAAACATCCTGTGTAAGGTAGACACAATCACTGAAATTCCAGCATCTCGGTGGGATTGGCGTCTCTACTATGATCCAGATCGCAATGCTCACGACAAAATTTATTCCAAATGGGGTGGTTTTCTAGATGACGTACCATTTGACCCAATGCGTTTTGGCATCCCGCCTAAGTCGTTGAAATCGATTGAACCGTTGCAATTGTTGACGTTAGAAGCTGTGCGGCGGGCATTGGACGATGCTGGGTTAGCGTCTGGGGAGTTTGACCGAGAGAATACTTCTGTAATCCTAGGCGCTGGCGGCGGTATGGGCGATTTGGGACAGCAATATGCCACGCGTACCGAGATTCCTCGATTTGTGGAAGCGCCATCTGAGCAAGTTTGGCAGCGATTGCCTGAGTGGACTGAGGAATCTTTTCCAGGTATGCTCCTGAACGTGATCGCTGGTCGGGTGACTAACCGTTTCAATTTAGGTGGGTCAAACTTTACGGTAGATGCCGCTTGTGCCTCATCCCTGGCAGCCATTGACTTAGCCGTGAAAGAGTTGGAAAGTGGTCGCAGCAGTCTCGTCATTGCTGGGGGTGTAGATACTGTCCAAAATCCCACGGCTTACATGTGCTTCAGCAAGACACAGGCACTCTCACCGTCTGGGCGATCGCGCACGTTTGACAAGAATGCCGATGGAATTGCGATCAGTGAGGGAATTGCGATAGTCGTCCTGAAACGTCTAGCTGACGCGCGACGAGATGGCGATCGCATCTATGCTGTGATTAAAGCCGTGGCAGGTTCCAGTGACGGTAAGGCTTTAGGTATGACAGCTCCCCTACCGGCTGGGCAGATGCGAGCCTTAAAACGAGCTTACAACAAGGCTGGATTTTCACCGAATACATTGGGACTTTATGAAGCGCATGGCACTGGAACCATAGCCGGTGACAGGGCAGAACTGGAGACGATTATCACTACACTGGTAGCTGAGAAGGCAGTGAGTAAATCCTGCGCGATCGGCTCCCTTAAGACCATGATTGGTCATACCAAGAGTACAGCTGGAGTAGCAGGTTTAATTAAGGTGGCTTTGTCTCTACATCACAAAGTACTGCCACCCCATCTGGGTGTTGATACCCCACTCGACCCGATTGCCGACCCAGAAAGCCCAGTGTATCTCTTAAAAGACGCTCAACCTTGGTTGCTTCACCCTGACTACTCACGTCGCGGTAGTGTTAGTGCCTTTGGCTTTGGTGGCACTAATTTCCATGCTGTGCTGGAGGAATACCAAAGTGCCGTGCAAGAGACGGCATCCGGTGCCCAAACATGGCCTTATGAACTTTTCGTACTGCGTGCTCACAATAGCGAAGCTTTAGCCAAACAGGTGCAGTCCCTGAAACAGGCTTTACAAGCTGGCGCAGAACCCAAACTTCGAGATTTAGCCTATAGCTACGCTAAACTTGCACAAGAACGCTGTAATCAACCTGTTTGTTTGAGTATTGTTGTCGAGAATCTGCAACAACTCCAAGAATCTCTAGACTTAGTTCTCAACCATTTAAATAGTCAAACGCCAGCATCACTACCGCTTCATATCCAGCTCGCATCTGCTAATGGTTCATCGCTAATAGCTAATAGCAATCAACAAAAAATTGCCTTTTTGTTCCCTGGGCAGGGAGCGCAATATCCAGACATGGCGCGTGAGGTGGTGTTGTACTTCCGGGAGATGCGTGAAGCCCTGGAAATAGCGGATCGGCAGCTGCGGCATCGTTTGCCTAAGCTTTTGAGCCAGTTTATCTATCTGCCTACTGCTTATTCTGAAGCCGCCCAAGAGTGCAATCAACAGCAGCTGACTGATACTCATATTGCTCAACCTGCTATTGGTGCTGTGGAATCCGGCTATTTGGACTTATTAGCACGTCTTGGTCTTGAAGCTGATATGGTTGCTGGTCACAGCTATGGTGAGTATGCGGCTCTACATGCGGCTGGCGTATTGTCCAGAGAATCCTTTTTAAAGTTGTCTGAAACCAGAGGTCGGGTGATGTCGGCAGCTTGTGCGGCGGCTGATGGGGCAATGGCGGCTGTTAAGATTACCCGTGAAGAATTGCTGGCACGCTTAGATGGTTTTGGAGGCGTGGTACTTGCTAACCACAATGCACCCTTGCAGTCTGTTATCTCTGGTGAAAAGAAGGCAGTCGGACAGGTTGTTGAGGCTCTGAATGTGGCTGAGATTATGGCGCGGATGCTACCGGTGGCTGGTGCGTTTCATTCTTCTTTAGTAGCGTCTGCTCAGGTGTCTTTAGCTGGAGCGATCGCGTCTGCACCGATGCAGCTTCCCAAGATTCCAGTCTACGCTAACTCCACGGCTCGTCCCTACGACTCGGAAATTAATGCCATTCGCAGCCAATTATCCGAACACTTGCTCTCGCCTGTAGAGTTTGTGGGTCAAATTAATGCGATGTATGAAGATGGTGCTCGAATTTTCGTTGAAGTTGGTCCCAAGAGTATCCTGAATAAGCTTGTTGGTCAAATCCTAGAGGGTAGAGAGCACAAAGTTGTCTCCCTGGATGGTCAGGGTGGGGGATTGCGGGGTCTACTAATGGCTTTAGGAACATTGACAGTTAACGGTGTTGGCTTCAAGCTAACTGCCCTGTTTGAAGGGCGTGATGTCCAAACGCTAGATTTGTCTCGATTAGTAGAATTAACACGAAAACCTCAGCTACCTCCCACGACTTGGCTTGTCAATGGCGGCAGTGCTAGACCTCAAAGTGAGGCAATTGGTTATACTGGTAAGCTTCCGCCTCTATCCTGGGAAACCGCAACACAGGCGATCGCATCAAGGGTTGAGGGTCGAGATAACAAGGAAGAATCACCCAACCATCACTTGCCCCTCATCACTCATCAAGGTGAAGCGCCACCCGTACCTCTAAACTCCATGCCATCTTCGGCAGAGCTTGCACAACAGTCCACAACACCGCTACAGATGTCAACGCCAACCTCTAATCAGGCTGCTTCTCAACCCCCAATCCCACCAGCCTCACCAGTCAATCATCAAGCTCCGGTTTCAGCAGAAGCGGCTGTAGTGGCTTACCAAGCCTACCAACAGACCATGCGTCAATTTTTGACGCTCCAAGAACAGGTCATGCAGCAGTTTCTCAGTGGCGGTCAAATGGGTCAGATGGTGCCGCCAACGCCACCAGCAACTCCAGCCCCCATAATTCCTGCTGCTCAACCCAATCCGTCCAACGGTAAATATAACGGCAATGGTGCCGTGAAGCATGTGGGTGTAGCAACGGCAAATTCTGCGCTACCAACACCAAACACCTTAAACACGGCTCAACTTGTAACCACCCCAAAGCTGGAAGCGACCCCAATCATTCAACCTGTACACTCCCCAACACCTCCAATTCCGGCTCAATCTGGTATTCCTGGCCGTTCTGAATTGATTCAAATCTTGTTGCAGTTAGTGAGCGATCGCACGGGCTATCCCATGGAAATGCTGGGGTTAGACCAAGACATGGAAGCCGAACTAGGTATTGATTCGATTAAACGAGTAGAAATCCTAGGGGCATTGCAGAAACGCCTACCGGAACCTTTGGCAGCTAGTGTCAAAGAACAGATGGAAAGCTTGACCCGCGTCAAGTCTCTCAACGGTATAGTTATGCACTTGTTGTCTAATTTGTCAATAACTGCCTCCACTCCTGCTCCGACCTCACCCATGCCAACAGCTGTAGAGGCAGACAGCCCTGCGTCCCTACCGGATAAAACGACCCTAACTCAAACCCTCTTGCGTTTGGTGAGCGATCGCACAGGCTACCCAATGGAAATGTTGGGGTTAGACCAAGATATGGAAGCGGAACTGGGAATTGACTCAATCAAGCGAGTGGAAATCTTGGGGGCATTGCAGAAAACTCTACCGGAACCTCTGGCTGCTACGGTGCAGTCCAAGATGGAAAGCCTAACTCGCGTTAAGTCCCTCAACAGTCTTGTTGAGCAATTGCTGTCAATTCCATCTACAGCGCCGATTGCCAAGGAGGAAAATAGCCTGGGAAAGTTGAAAGCAGGGGGGAGTCCATTGGGCGCTACGTGATGCAGGCACAGCAGAAACCCTTACCTACTGTAGGGGTGCAAGACCTTGCGCCCCTACACCCCACGGGTCTATTCCTGATTACGGAAGATGAGCTTTCAGTCGCTCTCTATGTCTCACAAGCCTTACAGCAAAGGGGAGCCAAAACAGCAATTATCACGACCTCCTCATTGCGATCGCCTGAACAGTTAGCGAGTATCGTTGACCAATACCGTCAAATGCACGGTGCTGTTACTGGAATTGTTCACTTAGCGCCGCTTGCGTCTATTCCCATACCAGACACCCTAGCCCAGTGGCGACACTATACTCAAACCCAGTCCAAAAGTCTGTTTCAACTGCTGCAACTGTGCTCAACAGATCTGCAACAGGCGGGACAACAACAGCACGCTTGGGTAGTAGCGGCTTCGTTGTTGGGAGGTCATTTTGGTCGGGATGGTTACTCGGGTTCCGGTCTAGCAACAGGGGGAAGTAGTAGCGGTTTATTAAAAACTCTGATTACCGAGTGGTCTGGTGTCCATGCTAAAGCGATCGACTTTGACAGCAGCTTATCGCCTGCCGACATGGCACAGCACATTATCAATGAGCTACTGTTACCGGGAGGACGGGTAGAAATTGGTTATCCCCAAGGAAATCGCACGATTTTCCAAACCGTTTCTGCACCCCTTCAGGGGAGAGGGGGAGAGGGGGAGAGAAGTTCCCAACCCTTAATCCCCTCAGCCGATTGGGTTGTTTTGGTCACGGGTGGGGCGAGGGGTATCACCTCTGAGATTGCCAGTGAAATTGTTGTCCCAGGAATGACGTTAGTTGTGGTTGGACTCTCACCTGAACCGAGTGAGGAATCGCCTACCACCACTGGCATTACTGACATCGGGGAATTGCGTCGAGTATTACTTGAGCAGGCGAAATCGCAAGGGTTGTCAATCACACCGATGCAGATTGAGCGTCAACTCAGGAAATTGTTGCGCGATCGCGCGATTCGGCGCAACCTGGAACGTTTCAGGCAAACTGGGGCTAAGTTTGAGTATTTGCCTGTTGATGTCAGAAACTCTGAGGAATTTGGCTCCCTGATTGAGGGGATTTACTCTCGTTACGGTCGTCTGGATGCCGTCATTCATGGCGCTGGCATCATCGAAGACAAGCTGATCACTGACAAAACCTTAGCGTCATTTGATCGAGTGTTTGATACCAAGGTCGATAGTACTTTTATCCTCAGCCACTATCTGCGCCCTGACTCTTTAAAAGCGCTTATCTTGTTTGGCTCAGTAGCGGGTTGCTATGGTAATCGAGGTCAGTCTGACTATGCTGCCGCTAACGAAGTGATGAATCGTCTAGCCTGCCAGATCGATGCTCTTTGGGCGAATACGCGGGTTGTGGCTATCAATTGGGGACCTTGGGATACTACAGGTATGGCTTCCGAAGATGTCAAACGCCAGTTCAGAGAACGTGGCATCATCCCAATCCCCTTGGCAGCCGGTCGCCAGTTCTTTATTGATGAACTGTGCTACGGTCTCAAGGGCGAGTCTAATGTGGTTGCTGGGGATGGGCCCTGGGCATTGGCAACGTTAAAAGTCACAACTCCAAACGGGCAGGTTAACAACAACAAGCTTGAGTATCCCGCGAGTGAACGCGAAGGTTTTGTGTTCCTGTCCTCTCAACCCCAGCTACAGCCAAATAGTACAGTTACCCTAGAACATACCTTTTCACTAGCGAGTGACCCTTATCTGTCCGATCACTGCTTAGATGGAAAACCCGTTTTGCCGGCGGCTGGGGCGGTGGAGTGGATGGCACAGTTTGTCCAGTCCGCTTGGCCTGAATGGACTGTGACAGAAGTCCGGGACTTAAAAGTGATGCGCGGATTAGTCCTCGACACCGAAGTAGGTCGAAATGTCTTGTTCAATGCGCGGGCTTCTAGTCATGCTGACTCCGACTCTTTGCAGGTGGCTGTAGAGATTTTAGAGGCTGACCGCAAAATTCCCTTTTATCGAGCCTCGATCATCCTCCGCCCGCAGTTGGAAGAACCTCCGACTATCCCACTAATCCCGTTAAATTCAGGCACTAGCTTAGATGCAACTAAAGCTTATCGAGACTACCTGTTTCATGGCGATCGCTTCCAGCTAGTGACATCGATCGCTAGACTGAATGAACAAGGGATTGATGCGTGGGTGATGCCAAGTCAACCAATAGCATGGGTAAACGATTTGCGATCGCCTTCAACTCCCAATTGGCTATTTGACCCTGGATTAATCGATACAGCCCCCCAATTAGCGATCATTTGGGATCGAGTGCAACGTGGCTCAACGGCTCTTCCGTCAAGGCTTGGGGCAGTTGTGCGTTACGGTCAAGCACCACTGACTGGACAGATGCAACTAGCTTTTAGAGTGAAGTCGGCTACCGAGTACACCTTGGTATACGATGCCGTTTTTCTCGATGAAACTGGCAAGGTACGCTTGCACCTTCAAGATATTGAAAGCACTTCTAACGCAGCATTGAATCGTTTGGCGAACCGCTTATGAGGTCACAAAATTCCCCCACTGACATTGCCATTGTCGGCATGTCTGCCCTATTCTCTGGAGCCAGGGATTTACGCACCTACTGGCAAAATATCCTCAATAAGGTGGATGCCGTCCATGAAGCTCCTGATCAATGGGCAAAGCCCTATTTCGAGCCAAATTCTACCGAAAGTGATCGCATTTATACCCGTAAAGGTGGCTTTCTGGGGGACTTAGCCAAATTTAACCCCGCTGAATTCGGTATCATGCCCAATGCCGTAGATGGTGGAGAACCCGATCAGTATTTGGCTCTCAAACTGGCACGGGATGCCCTCAAGGATGCTGGCTATGATCAAAAGCCTTTCAATCGCCAGAAAACTGGCATTATCCTTGGGCGTGGTACCTATATTAATCGGGGATATACTAACCTACTCCAGCACGGCATGATTGTAGATCAAACCCTAGATCTGCTGCGCCAAGTTTCTCCAAATCTGGATGAGGAAACGCTTAGGAGTATACGCAAACAACTCAAAGACACTCTGCCACCCTTTAATCCCGATATGTCGCCCGGTTTGGTGCCCAATATCGTCAGTGGTCGCATCGCCAACCGCCTTGACCTGATGGGACCGAATTTTATTGTCGATGCTGCCTGCGCCTCTTCTCTAATTTCTATCGAACTGGCAATTAGAGAATTATTGAGCGGTCGTTGTGAAATGGTCTTGGCAGGAGGCATTCACGCCTCTACCCCACCCCAAATTTATATGATTTTCTGCGGGCTTGCGGCGTTGTCACACTCCAATATTCGCCCGTTTGATGCAGCCGCTGAAGGTACCCTACTGGGTGAAGGGTTGGGTGTCGTCGTCCTGAAACGACTGGCTGACGCCCAACGAGACCAAGACCGCATTTACGCTGTGATTAAGGGAGTCGGTAGCTCTAGTGATGGCAAAGCGCTGGGATTACTCGCACCGCGTTTAGAGGGCGAAGTCCTGGCGCTGCAACGGGTTTATGAAGAAAATGGACTCGATCCGCAGACTGTCGCGCTAGTTGAGGCTCACGGAACTGGTATACCCTTGGGCGATCAAACTGAAGTGCGATCGCTGAGCCAGGTGTTTGGCAAGCGTGAAGGGTTGCTTCCCTACTGTGCTTTGGGTTCTGTGAAATCCTTAATTGGTCACTGCATCCCAGCTGCTGGAGTTGCCAGTGTGATCAAAATGGCTTTGGCATTATACCACAAAATATTGCCTCCAACGCTTTGCGATCGCGTTAATCCAGCCCTAGAAATCGAAAAGACGCCGTTCTATATCAATACCGAAACCCGACCCTGGATTCATGGAAACCGGAAAATCCCTCGCCGCGCTGGTGTCAATGCCTTTGGATTTGGTGGAATTAATGCTCATGCGGTGTTGGAAGAGTACACAGGAGCGCATGAGCAAGACGCTAAACTACTCCATCATCAATGGTCTACAGAACTTCTAATCTTTTCCGGTGAGGAGCGTGCAGGGGTTGTTGCTCTCATTGAGAAAGTCCAACGAATTGTTCAAAATAATCCCGATATTTCCCTAGCTAACTTAGCTTATACCCTTTCAAACCCGGCAATTGGCAGTCATCGGCTCGCCATCATTGCCAAGGATGTTCCTGACTTAGAAAAAAAACTGAACGTAGCACTGGAGAAACTCAAGGATACTAAACGCGATCGCTTGCAAACAAGAACTGGCATCTACTACGCAGAAATTAACCCAGTTACACAACAAGGTAAAACAGCGTTTCTCTTTCCAGGAGAGGGGGGACAATACGCCAACATGTTGGCTGACCTTTGTCTGTATTTCCCCAAAGTACGAGCCTGGTTCGACTTTTTAGACGAAACATTTGCCGAAGCGAGAGAGCATCCTCCCAGCCGCTTTATTTTTCCGCCTCCAACGGGATTAACGGATGAAGCACGTCGTCTGGCTAGAGAACAGGCATTCACGATGGATGTGGCTTCAGAAATCGTGTTTACTGCCAGCATGGCGTTGTACGAACTGCTGAGGGATTTAGGCATTCAGTGCGATGTGATGGTGGGTCACAGTACCGGGGAAAATACAGCTTTGATTGCCTCAGGGACAGTGCGAAAACTCGATCGCGCCCAACTTATGGAAAAAATCCGTCATCTCAACCGGATTTACCGCGAGTTAGAAGTCGCAGATAGTATTCCTAAGGGAGCACTTCTAGCCGTAGGTGCGATTAAACCGAGTGAACTGCAACAGCTGATTGAAAATTTTGCAGGGCGTCTACATCTGGCAATGGATAATTGCCCCAATCAAGCCGTTTTGTTTGGTAGTGAAAGCGATATCGATGCGGTGGCTGTTCAGTTGCAATCTGCTGGTGCGATTTGTAGACGCTTACCGTTTGACCGTGCTTATCACACACCGCTTTTTGAGAAAGTAGCGATCGCCTTTCGCGAGTTCTATGATGCTTTGGATGTAGGATCGAGCGAGACTGACCTTTACAGTTGTGCGATCGCTGCACCATTTCCCGAACAGCCGGAAGCCATTCGCAGCTTAGCAACCAAACAATGGTTCAGCCGAGTTCGCTTTCGCGAAACCGTTGAGCAACTGTATCAAGCAGGAGTTACAACCTTTATCGAGGTCGGTCCTAGCAGTAATCTTACGGCTTTTGTCGATGACATTTTACAGGGCTGTGATTACTTAGCTCTAGCTAGCAATAGTCAACGCAAATCTGGTCTTGAACAGATTCAACATCTGCTAGCTCGACTCTTGATGAACGGTATGGCGGTTGATCTGGTTCCCCTGTACCAGCATCGCGACCTGAGTCTAGTATCCCTAGATGCTGCCATCTCAGTTGGAAATGGCAACCATAAGGCAAGCCTGGTTTTAGATGTCTCGATGCCAGTGATGCGTTTACAGCCAGAGTTCGTGCAAGCGATACAGAAGAAAAACCATCTTGAGCCAAAGGCAATACCAGATATTGATGTTCCCGCTGTTAGACAACAGACTCCCGTTGAAAACAAGTCCCTTGGCAATCCTCCAATCAACGTTCCTGTTGTTAGACAACAGACTCCCGTTGAAAACAAGTCCCTCGGCAATCCCTTAGGTGTAGAAAATCAGTCACCTAGCCATCCACTTATTGTTAAAAATGGGTCACATAGTAATCCAGCAACTGTAAACAACCAGCCATCTAGTAACGCACCGATTTCCTCAGTGGATACCCGCCTTGCCATTGTCTCGGCTCATTTTGAGTTAATGCAAGAATTTCTTGCCAACCAGTCACGAGTCATGGCAGCACTGCACGGCAAACAGAACGCTGTTTCCTATACCAATGCTAGGAGTTCACCAACTGGCTTGCCATCAACCCCGCTTACCCATGAAGAAAGCTGGCCCCTTTTGGGAAAGATTCTTGAACACGACTCTCAGCACCTATATTGCGAGCGTTGCGTTGATATGGAGCGCGATGTCTTTCTCTACGATCACACTCTAGGGGGTCAGGTTTCTCAACGGCATCCAGAACTCCATCCACTTCCGGTAATTCCCTTTACTTTCAGCATGGAAATGATTGCTGAGGCAGCGGCTTACCTGTTGGGCGGGGATAAATGCGTTGTTGGACTTTATAATCTGCGTGGCTATCGCTGGCTAGCCCTCGATCGCACTCAGCTACTGTTAAGGATATTGGCTCAAGTACAACCTCAACACGATGAACAGACCTTTGATGTCCATGTGCAAGTATTTCAGGTATCCACGACAGAAGCCAATCAGCAAGTTTTAGTGTTTGAAGGCGACGTTAGACTCTCAGATCATTTCCCATCTTCTCCTCCTCCTATTGCCTTTAATCTAGAGCAACCTGTACCTTCACGATTGTCAGATGCTGATTTATACCGCACAGGTATGTTCCATGGTTCCCGCCTGCAAGGTGTCAAGCACATCCGCCAATGGTCTAAACAGGGTATCGAAGCGGATTTGCAAGTGCTACCTATTGATAACTTTTTCAGTCATACCCAACGCCCAATCTTTAGAACAGATGCAGGTTTGCTCGATGCGGCTGGGCAGTTAGTCGGTTACTGGCTAACAGAGCAATTTGGCTCGGATTTCAATTGTTTTCCGTTTCAGGTCAATGCTTTTTATCAGTATGCTGAACCTCTGCCACCGAATAGTAGGGTTGTGTGTCGAGCATTGATCCACTTTACAAGCGATCGCCAGATCAAAGCCGATTTTGAGTTGTTCGATCAAACAGGTCGCGTGATCGCACGCTTTGAGCAATGGCAGGATAGATATTTTACGATTCCTCAAAATTTTTACCAGTGTCGGTTACATCCCCAAACTTCGTACTTATCCACAGCTTGGAGGCAGGTGGAGACAGGTTTAATCTGTCGGCGTCTTGAACCATTTCCAGAGCATTTCTTAGATGATTCTTGGGGGATCTGGAAGCGTACACTGGCTCACTTGATGCTGAATGATAACGAACGTGAGTTTTGGTATGGGTTATCCGAAAAAGGACCACGGCGTAATGAGTGGTTGTTAGGGCGAATCGCGGCGAAGGATGCACTACGTCAGTGGGCACAGCAAACATATAACTTGGAACTGGCACCTGTGGATATTGAAATCCGATCAACCCAACTGGGCAAGCCTTTCGTGCGTTGTCCCGAATTAGAGCGTCTGGGGTCACTACCAGATATTTCGATCAGCCACAGTCGGGGTTATATCGTTGCCGCTGTTGCCAAGCCAAATAGGCGCATTGGCATCGATATAGAACGCCTTAACTTCATTCGTTCCGATGATTGGCTCACTGCTGCTTTCACAAAGCAAGAACTAGAATTACTTCCTCAACCAGATTTTCTGCCTGCTATCCTAGGGCTTTGGTGTGCAAAGGAAGCGGCGGCGAAAGCATTAGGTACTGGGTTACAGGGAACTCCTCATGAATGGTCTATTATTCACTATTCAAGCGATGGTCAACAAATCACTGTAACTCACGGTAGTGAATCTTTTCATGTCAATCTTTGGTATCAAGAGGACGAGATACTAGCGATTTGTCAGAGTTAATCAATTGAATTAGTAATGAGTATGCAACTTACGGAAAACCAGGTGCAGTCAGACATCATAAGCCTTCTAAACGACATGACCCAGGAATGGGAACTCGATCTAGATGAGATTAATTCAGGAACTCACTTAGTCGAAGAGCTGGGCTTTGGCTCGATCGATATTATTCACTTGGTTGTTGCCATAGAAGAGCATTTCAAACAGAAGCTAGGGTTTAACGAGTTGCTAATGGATGATGGTCAATATGTTGATGACCTCAGTGTTGAGGAAGTGGTGAGTTTCGTTTCGCGCAAACTTCAGGGAAATTAGGAATGACTAGAACTTTATTTATCGGACTAGACGGCGCTACCTTTACGGTTCTAGATGAAATGACTCGCGACTTGCCTGGAGTCGGCATCACCATGCCTTTCCTCAAAAAATTTCTGGAAACAGGCTGTCGCGCTAAGTTACGCTCTACGCCAAATCCCCTCACTCCTCCCGCTTGGGTATCAATCATGACCGGTCGGATGCCGGGAAGTCATGGCGTGTATGATTTCATCCGAGCAGAAGAGAAGGGAGGAGATGTCTATTTCACCCTCTCCGATTCCAGAGATATTCTGACAGAAACGATATGGTCGATCGCGAGTCGGCAAGATCGTACAATTGCAGCATTAAACTTTCCTGTAACAGCACCACCCCGTCCGGTTAATGGTTCTTTGGTTCCTGGGTTTGTTCCGTGGAAGCACCTGCGTCGGAATACAACCCCTCTAGAGCTATATGACCGACTTAAAGAAATTCCAGACTTTGATCCGAAGGAATTAGCTTGGGATTTCGACCGGGAAAAACAAAGCATCGAGGTGATGACTGACGAGGATACCGAGAATTGGGTGCGTTATCACATCCCACGGGACAAACAGTGGTTCCGTATCGCTGAAAAACTGCTGCGTGAGGATAGTCCTGACTTGATGGCAGTTCTATTTGACGGTGTAGATAAGCTACAACACCAAATTTGGAGCTTTCTCGACCCAGCCTTAATTCCAAATAATCCTACTCCCTGGCAGAAGCGCGTGCGCGAGCTTTGCCTTGAGTATTTCCGCAAGTTAGATGGCTACATTGAAAAACTAGTGGAACTCGCTGGTCCTGAGGCTCAAGTATTTATGGCATCAGACCACGGCTTTACTGCCACAACAGAAGTCCTCCGCATTAATACGTTCCTGCACCAGAAAGGGTATCTCGCGTGGAAGGAAACTGATCATAGCGAGGCGGCTAAACGACGCGAAGCAAGCTGGTTTGCCAACCTCGATTGGGAAAAAACCCTCGCCTACTGCCGCACACCGTCTAGCAACGGTATTACCATTCGTGTTGCTCAAAATCCTGGAGACTCCGGTATTAAGCCTGAAGACTATGAAACCTTCCGCGAGAAGCTAATTCATGACCTGGAAAATCTTAAAGACCCAAACACAGGAGAACGGATTATCCAAGCCATTTATAAGCGCGAAGAGGTGTATTCTGGCGCGGCAGTAAAGGAAGCACCCGACCTAACTCTGGTACTTCGTGACTATGGTTTTGTCTCAATCAGGAATATTCTACCCGTGGTCGAACCGCGTGAAGTCCCAGCGGGTACACACCATCCTGATGGAATTTTCTTAGCGGGAGGCAAGGGAATTAAATCCGGATTTGTGGGAGAACGGCAAAATATAGTCGATGTCACTGCCACCCTACTCTACAGTCTAGGCTTACCGATTCCCACAGACCAAGAAGGGTGCGTTGCTGAAAGTTTCTTCACCGAAGATTATCTACTCTCAAGACCTGTGGCTTTAAGTAATGTCACTTCATCTGTAAAAGATGCAAAAGAAGAGTCTGAGGATATCAGCGATGATGAAAAGGAAAAAATCATTGCTCAGCTTCAAATGCTCGGCTACATGGAGTAAAGGTCGATTCCCAATTCCCAATTTCCAATTCCCCTTTACTCATAACCCAACTCTCGCGCCAACGTAATAACAGGGGGAAGAAATCCATTGTTGTCTCTACGCCAAGGTAAGGGACCATCAAGGTAACTTGAGGCTACCGATCTGTAGCGAAAAGCGGGTGACTTCAAAAAGTTGGGGTCATTCCCTAAGTGACTGCCGTAGGGACCAATGGATGCGTAGGGAGAATCTTCAGGATGTAACATCGCCTGAAAAATTGATTCATCCCAAGCTAAGTTTAACCATTGGCATAGTGTTTCAAAATGCGATCGCGGATCGTTTAAAATATCTTCCCCACGCAATCGCATTTGTTGCTCAGCAGGAACCGTACTGAGAAAGTCTAAAATATTACGTTGCAGGCTGTACCAGCCAAACTGTGGATCAATTGTAATTGGTTTTGTCGAATAATCGATCGAACCGGAGAGAAGAGCCAGCACACCATTAGCCACTTTCATCATCGACTCTCCCTGAGTTCTAGGATGGCGTAGAAGATGAAGGTAGCGAGCATTTGGAAATGTCTTGTGGATACGAGTTAAAATTTCAGGTTTTGTGGCATAAGCAGGACTTTTATCCACAATTGGTAGAGGCGCAACTTTACCACACAGTTCAACATAAACGTCTCCTGTACTCTCGTGGATACGGTTAAAAATCCAGCGATATGCCATGTCAACAGACAAGATAGTTTGTTCACCTGCATACAGTTGAGCAATAGTACGCAGTAAACCATGCATCTGGAACTGACGTACTCCCTTCAGGCGCTGTAACAGTTGTTCCAAGTTTTCTGTAATAAATAAATTTAGTTCTGGCACCCCATAAGTTTCAGGATGCTGACCTAGCATTGCGCAGATTAATGATGTAAAAGAACGAGGCGCTCCCAGGATAAATATAGGCTGAGGTACGGACATATAGAATTACGCTGTATGATATTTTATTACAACTACCTAGCACTTAAAAAACTTACTATATAATCTGCTCTTCTGTCTAATTCATTAAAACTTTACTAAAATTTTACTAAAAAGCTTAAATTCAGCTATTTAAAGTAGCTACAGTATTTTCTTATATTCTGTTTACCTAAAATTTTAGACTTTTGTGATGAGAATTAAGCCAACCAAGCTAATTTCATTGTTATCGGGTACGCTAGCTCTAGTCATTGTTGTTTATAGTGTATTTCACTCAGGAATAACAATAGCCGCTTCGTTTGCTGATAATTTACCTCCCGGTTATACAGTTTATCCAGGTCAGTTAGCAATTGGTAAAGCCTGTACTTGTGCAACTGGAGGAATATCGGGAGCGCCAGCACCGCCGCCACCCTGTAATGTAGAACCTTGTTTCGGCAGCTCTAACACTCGCTATGCCTGGGTTACAACAAGTACACCAGGTATCGACTCAAAATTTTGTAATGAGCTGAGGAAGTCTCGTTCTCAATCCGCTATACCCCCATGTTTCCAGTTAGATGGAGATGATGCTTTAGTGCTCTCAGGAAGCATGGCTCCTGCTCAGAATCTGACCTACTATAGTTTCAATCTCTACCAGAGTTTTACCTATAGCAATAAATTTCCCAGTAATTACGCTGGAATTCAAACCAGCGTTAATATTGGTCTTAATAACAGTAATTTGAGAATAGGTAACAACGGTCAATATGTTTTGATTGTTACGGCTAGTACTTCCACTCTCAATACAATTAAAAATGCTTTAAAGACAGCAGGTGTTCCTGATCAAATTGTAAGCAGCTATCTTGTTCCCGCAAGCGTAGCTAATTTAGGAACTCTATACTATCCCGATCAGCTGTCATTTTTACTGCGTCTTACAGCTCAAAGTGATGCGGAAAGACAGCAGCTCAATACATTTTTACAACAGAATGCAAGAGCTACAAAGATAGCTTTTGTCAAGGGACCTGGAATAAAGGGTGATATAACGTTTAACGATATTCCAAAGTGGGAAAACAGGCTAGGAGTTAATAAACTTGAGTACAGCCTAGGGCTAGACAAAAAACTTACGGCGCTAGAACAAGTTGTCACCAATAGTTATGCCAAGCAAGGATACAAGCTCAAAGCTCGTTTACCTGAAAAATTGGTTCATGCTGATCCAAATAGCTGTAGAGCGACACCTGAAACTTGTGCTTACGATTCACCAGATGCCCTATACATTAGTTATCCGTGTGATTTTTCTCCCACGGCTTTGAGAACTGGTAATTGTTATTATCAGTTACCTGGGAATAGTGATGATGTTCTCATGCTGCTTGGGGTAAATCACCCATTAGTCAGCACTAAACCTTTAGCAACCTATTTTTCAGAAGAATCAAAGGCTATTCCAGGGAGTAAAGACGGAACCTTTTCTTTTGTGGGTTTATATACTAAAGGTTCAGCCAATCAATATTTACAACCTAGTAACGGTGCTAACTTATACGCTGTTAAAATAGCCCGCGATTGTGGAACTCAACCCTACTGTGCTGCTGTGCCCTATCTAGGAGGTATACCTGAGAAGACTGGGTTTTACATACTGGGTCGAATATATCTGGATAAGAACATAAAAACTGCACCTAATCCCGAAAATTTAGTTCCATCAGTCTTACTTTGGTTTACAAAAGGCTAACAACTTTGGTAAAACTTGATGAGTTCATGTAGGGTGGGCAGTGGCGAGAATAACCTTCAGAAGCTAACAATCGTTGGTAGGGACTGCCCACCTTATGGTTAATCACGATATTGCAAGATGTGACCTTATAGAGTCTTATTTTTGACTTTTGACTTTACCATGCCCATTAGCGGCGTTCTGCCCCTAACTGAGCTGCAAAAAAATCTACATTATTACCAACATCTTTTAACACAAATCTTCCGAAAGTTGGGTTACCTGTGAACGTACCTACTATCGTGACTCGACCCACTGCATCTAGAGCAATAGCATAATCCACATCATCTTCCTTTCCCCCTGACTGCTTGATCCAGATTAATTTCCCTTGAGGATCGAATTGAGCCGTAAAAACATCTCTCCATCCTGCACTGGTGAGGATAGTGGACTCAAAGGTAGCTTTATCTGCAAACCCACCACTTATATAAGCGTTCCCCTCCTCGTCCACTTCTATCTCACAGCCTTCATCTGGACCTGAACCACCCATCTGACGAACCCAAAGAATGTTGCCGAAAGAATCGGCTTTAGCAAGAAAGATATCTTTAGATCCTTCAACGCTATTGAGCGTTGTACTATCAAATTTCACTGACCCAGTAAAAACACCTGAGAAATAAATATTGCCTGCGGCATCAGTACCTATTCCTCGACCATAATCTTCTCCTGTGCTACCAAAACTCTTCGCCCACACAACATTCCCAGAGGCGTCATGCTTGGCTAAAAATATATCCCTCAGTTTACTTTCACTGGTAAGCTTTTTAGAACCAATCGTAATAGTGCCAGTAAATTCTCCAAGGCTCAAAACATTGCCTTGTTTGTCTGGACTAATGCCTCGCCCTTGCTCATCTCCTGAACCTGCTATCTGTTGAGCCCAGAGAACATTGCCATCGGGGTCATACTTGACAATGAAAGTATCCATCCCTCCTTGATAGTTTAAAAGTGTATTTCCTACGGTAACGCTTCCATAAGTGTTGGCAATAATCAGCGCATTGTCTGAAGAATCAATAGCAATTTCGTTTCCTCCATCTAGCTCAGAACCTCCGGCTTGCTTAGCCCAAAGAACATTTCCTAAGGGGTCGAGCTTGGCTGTAAATATATCACCTGAACCAAGACCTTTCAGCGTAAACTTGCCAAAATCGACGTTACTAGTGAAAAGACCCGTTAAAACACTATTCCCCTTCTTATCTATGTCTACATCAAAGGCAAAGTCTTTTCTCTTGGCTCCAAATCGCTTTACCCATAAAACCTTACCTTTGTCGCTATATTTCGCAACGAAGATATCTTCATAGCCGGCGCTGATGATTTCTTGATCATCCAAATCAGCCTTGCCGTTGAACGAGCCGATAACAATAGTATTGCCGACTTGATCGGCGGTAACGCCTCGCGCTATATCATTGCTATCTCCGCCTCCCTGTTTTGCCCACAAGAAATCTAACTCTTGGGCATAGCCGATCGCTGATACTAAAATGGCAAGCAAGGTAGCGATCGCGAAAGTCAAAAATCGAGCTAAGGAAATTTTCATAAGCTACGGTTCAAATCACAACTATGCTATTTTTGCGGCGACTATATCCAGTGAAACTTGCGAAGCTAACTGAAGTCTCAGCCTTAGCCGTTCAACTTTAATCAACTCTCTCTCGAATACTCTGTTGGATGTCTTGGACAAGACCAGAAACATTACGCAACCTATCCCTAACCAGGAAAACACCCAGTAGGTTCCGTTCTCGATCAATCCAGGGTGAAAATCCAAAAGCTCCCTGACTGCTGAGTTGTACTGACCTACCATTGCGTCCAACAATGTCTAGCCACTCACCTAGTCCATAGCGTCTATTGTCCGGCTGAGGTGTGAAAGCTATCGGCACGCCACCAGTTTGATCGCGTTGCATCTCCTCAACTGACGCAGCCGAAAGTACTCGTTTACCATTGAAGACACCACCATTGAGGTGTATCTGGAGGAGGTTGGCATAATCTTCGACTGTTGAAGATGCTCCCCCAGCAATACGAGGATTGTTAGTCTCTCCATAGCTGGTGTTAACCATGTTGAGGGGAGTTCTGATTTTCTCCTCAAATAAGGCATCCCATGACTTACCACTAACGACTTCTGCCACTCGACCCGCCACTTGGTAGGAGACACCTCCGTAGCGGAACTCAGTGCCTGGGTCTGACAGAAGACCGACTTGGGCGATTCGGTCAACGCAGTCAGCTAGTGTGATGGATGGATTAGCGAGACATCGGTTGTTACCGGGTAGTCCCGATGTATGAGACAGCAGCTGCCGAAGCGTAATGCTTCCCATTTTCCCAGTAAAGTTGGGCAGATATTTGGAAATAGGATCGTCCAGAGCAATTTTGCCGTCATCCACGAGGGTCATGATCACTGAAGCGGAGATCCACTTCGTGGCAGAAGCAGTAGGCACAACTGTGCTCACGGTGTAGTCGCCGAAGGCTTTTTCGTATATCACCCGGTTATTTTTTGCGATGAGTACGACAGCACCCCGAAGACCATTGCGCTTCACGCCATTCTGAACTAAGTTGGTTACAGCGGGGATATCGGATGCAGCATCAGTGGCTGGCTGTCCCTTTAGAGCCTGTATGCAGCCTGTTGTTGAGACGAAGATAAATGATAGTACTGCAAGCGTGAGCAAGGAGGCTCGATGGAAAATACGGTTCATAATGGCTTTCTAGTAGTAACTCGTTGAAGCTAGGAAATTTGATGCTAAAAAAAGCACTCTAGTTCCAAGGCTAGTACTACAGTCGATTTCAGACTTAATTTGTGAGCCAAGATTTTGGGTGATCTACATAAATCCCCTGTTGTCCCCAACAGACGAACTGTTGGTAGGTGAGAACCTTCTTTTGCGTAAGTGGGGCTGTAGTAATACTGTTCCTAAGAAATAAAATAATCACAAAAAACTCAGGACTTACGCAGTTCCTTTCAACCAGATGCCTAAGTCCTGATCAACTCAGCGATATCTACTGATTACCAGCAGATAGTACAGTTTTTGTTGTGCGCTTACTGGCAGACGAAACCTCCAGGTAGAGGTTTAAAGCTGGTTCCTGAAGGGCAGTCCTGTTGGCTGTAGCCCGCTCCAGGAGCAGAAGGCGCAGCAGCAGGAGCGGCTTTGTCCGAGGCTTCAAGGAAGTTCTTCGGGGGAGCACTTCTACCGTTACGACCTATAGCTGGAATTTCCAGCAGGGCATCTGTGGCTTTCCCTGTGCCATCGTTGGTGACGGACGTCTGGTTACCCGGATGCCCATTCGGAATGAACAACTGCGGGTGATCAAAGGGTGCTTTTTCTAAACGGACTCGCTCGTCGGTGAGCCCCTTTATGAAGGCAACCAGCGCCTTTTGTTGATCTGGATTCAGATTAAGCACCGGAAGGCGAGGAATCTGTGGATTGTCGTCCCCCGCGCCCCGACTGTAGAACTCGACCACTTGCTCTAGGGTCAACATTCCACCATTGTGCATGTAGGGGGCAGTGAGTTCCACATTGCGGAGTGTGGGTGCCTTAAAGTGTCCCTCCGCAACCACTATATTAGCGTTATTGAACGGGGCGACTTGACCGTTAAGCTGCGCAACTTTAGGGTCTTCCCCGAAAAGTTCCTTGAATTTACCCTGCTTGGCTAGTACCGCCTCCGAGAGCGATCGCGACTGGGGTTTCAAATTGTCCTGAGCGCCTACGCTGATATCTTCTAAGGTGGGAGTGACGCCGATGTTGAACAAGCCAGTGTCTTCGATGGGGTTGCCAGGTGCTGGCGATTCCGTGAGCCGTGCACGGTTCACGTTTGAAACCGAAGCCGCAGTGAATTCGGCTCCAATGTGGCAGAAGATGCAACCACTGTTCAGGAAAATATTGAGACCATCCTTCTGCTGGGAAGTCAGGGCGTTAGCGTTCCCTTCCCTGAACTGGTCGAACGGTGTATTGTCGGATACCAGTGTTGACTCGTACATCTGAACTGCCAGCCCAAAGAAGAGCGAGAAGTTGTACTCCATCAACGTGTACTCTTGAGTCGTCAAGGCTTTATCCGGCTTTTTGACGATCTCCCGGCTACCGTCGGGCTTGATCTGGATTATCTTCTCGGAGTTCCACCACTGCGGCTTGAAGGCTTTCTCGATCAGCTTTTGGTAGGTATCCGTTTTGAGACCTGGTTGAGGGTATCTGCTATCTTTACCTAGGACGCTATCCTCAGGATGCACGATCTGCTTTCCGAGCGGTCTCAGGGGAAGTAACTTCTTAGCAGACTTCCTAGGGAGCTTCTTACCCTTGCTCGCGCTTTTGTGTTTATCGATTCCGCCCCCCTTGTCAGGCTTGTTATCTTTTTTATTCGCTGCAATCTCTTTGTCAGCGCTCTTGTCTTTACCGGAGGACCCCAGCTTGTCGCCAATCTCCTCGAAGGTTCTGCCATCAGCGGACATCTCGAAGGAGCTAAGTGGTGGTCCTACTGCCTGCGCAGCAAGGCTTGAATTTTTGAGGCGGACTGGAACAGGTTCAAGCGTTTCCTCTTCTTTTGGGTTTTTTGGATTTTTTGGATTCTTTGGGGTCGTTACCACCTTGTAAACCTTGGCATGAGGGTCTCTTGTCCCAAACGGATTCACCCCGTTGAACACGTTCTGACCTCGTCCGTCCCAGAATTGACGGAAGTTATAAACCGCATTAATCACAGTCGGTGTGTTGCGTGGTTCCACCCGGCGGACGTTCGTGTTTCCTACTTGGAATCCGTCTGTATCGGGCTTGTAGTCCACTAAGTCCTTGTCCTTGCCAGGAACGACATCCCTGAACTCGGCATTGAAGACCCCTTGAGAGGAGACGATGTCATTAGTGTTCCTCACAACCTTTGAACTACGGTTATTCGGGTTCTCCAGCTTGTGGAATGGGAAATCTTCCGGCTTGAGCTGGTAGTTCGCCCCGCCCGTCTGGAATGTCTGATCCGGATTCTCACTATTGTCCGTATTCACGCGCAAAAGTCCAGGGCCCAGCTGGTTTTTCGACCGGCTGTCTGCTCCGGCATGGAAGTGGCAAGTGGCACACGACTGGATGCCATCGCTTCCGATTTGCATATCCCAGAACAGTGTCTTTCCCAGCGCGATCGCGGCTGTTTTATCCTGGATAAATTCCCCAAGATTGTCAGGTTCCGGAACCTTCACACTCTTGAGCGAAGGCGGAGGAGCTATCTGCGCCGAGGCGATATGTCCTGCTAAGACTGCCGCGATCGCGATCGCGGCAATTGCCATTCCCCTGGACCACCTTGCTCCCAATCGGGTAAAAGGTAGAGCTGTCAGGCTCCACCGTCTCCTCACCAACCGAGTAGCGTCTTCCGACACATCTAATGAGGGTATTCTTTTTTGAAGCTTCTGAGCGTCAGGATGCTGACTCAGAAGTTTGCTCCTTTTAGCTAGGTTCTGTGCCGACTTTAGAAAAGCTCGACCTGAGGGCGTGAGCAGTAAACAGAGTATGCTGAGCAGCACCGATCCCAAAATTATACTCAGCAAGATTTTCATGATGTAAAATCCTACTTAAGGTAGAGATTAATCGCTCACTTTCCGCTCCTTAAAACTGTCACATTCAAGATTTTTAAAAACACCTTCACAGTTAGGTTCTAACCCTTATCCACTTGGGTTAAAACCTTATTTCTGCTCAATTTACTTGTCGTAGAACGAAAGACAGCGTAATGGGATGGCTAGGCGGCTGACCCACCATGCTGCGCCAACACATCAAGCTACACCAAGGTGCGATTCCATCGGCTTGCTAAGCTCAATAGTCTAACTCCTAAGGAGTCTCGGATAGCTACTCTTGCTACTGCTAGCTCCTCTGGAGCTGCATCACCAAAGTCAGCGTTAACGTACAAGCTTACGTGGTAAGTCTATGCCCGTAGGGCTTTACGTAGACTGCATAGAAGTCTAGTATTTTGTTGCTTTCGTTGTTAAACGTTCATGTGATCAGGCTTTGGGTTTGTCTAACTTCTCAAGAATTCTCTCGGGTGTCAGTTGAGAGAGCGGAATGCGATGAAATTAATATTAGCTATCTGTCACAAAGATGGAATACTAATGAAATAACTCTAAACACTACGTGTAAGATCCGACGAAACGACTTCAGTTCAGCGACGGCAATTACTTACACAAAACTTGCGTAGGCGAATTTGGTAATCCATGATTTTTTGTCACTCTGGGTTGGCGAACTTCGTCGTATAGCAGCGATTTCCAATCACCAGAGCTGAGTTTTTTGTAAAAACAGTTAACACGTCTGACTATATCTTTGCTATTGCTTATACTAGTTTTTTATCAGCAGTAACATTTTCCTTCTTATGGTTATCAAAACAGCTCCCATATCTGAAACATTTGGTACGATCCTATTAGCTACAAATCAGGTCAATATCTGTGAACTGCATCAAGACGAGATTAGTAACTTATTCAAGTCTTCTAGCCTCTTACTTTTTAGAGGTTTTGATGTAGATACAGATAATTTCAAAAAATTTACAGAGTTATTCAGTAGTAGCTTTGTATCTTATGCAGGGGGTGCCTATAGTAGAGAGATAATAAATGGTGACCAAACTCTCTTGTCCGTAACAGGAGGTAAACAAAAATGGGGGGTTCCTCTTCACGGGGAAATGTATTATCGAAAGCATAAACCAAGTATCATCTGGTTCTACTGCGTAACGCCCGCTCTAAACGATGGTGAAACAACCGTCTGTGATGGAGCCCAAGTTTACAAAGAGTTAAGTTGTTCCACTCAAGAATTACTTACGAAAAAACGTTTAAAGTATATTCGTACTTATCCTGATAGTGCGTGGCAGAAAATCTATCAGACTGATGACTTGACTCTCGTTGAGAAAGTATGCAATGAAAATGATATAACTTTGAGCGTTGGCCCCGATCAATCAATTACTACAGAATATGTAATTTCGGCAATTCAAGAAAGCCGTTATGGAAAGCAAAAGGTTTTTATTAATAACATTTTGCCAGTAGTATCCCAGGAATCAAAGGGAAGTAACGTTAGTATAGTCAGATTTGAGGATAACTCCAAAATTCCTGATTCTATTCTCGATGAGATTAAAACTGTAACCGATAAACTCACTCATTTAGTAGCCTGGGAAAAAAGCGATATATTGATGGTTGATAATACAAGACTCCTTCATGGAAGAAAGTCTTTTTCAGATAATCAAAGGGATATTTATGTTAGGCTTTGTGATGCAGCTTTTCCTTTCTAGAGCCTCGCTACAATAAATTGTCTCTTGACGGCTGACTGCTGGTACAAATGAATGCAACTTTGCGTTGCTATCTTCCTAGCCAAACTTCCAAACCGCCATCGGGATTATCAACATACGTCCATTCGTTGTCTACCTGCGTTGCTACTCGTGGACCAAACGGGTTGGCTGTACCGATGAAAAGACCATAAGGACTAGAAACGATATTACGAACTCCGTAGTTATAAACGTTACCGAATCCTTGACGGGTGATGGGTAGCCAGTTTTCGCCATCATAGGAGCGCCATAGCTCAAAACCCCCTTGATGTTGAACGATGTTTTCTAATCCTACTTGTCCAAGTAGCCGGACTACTCTCTCTGGTCTGCCTTCAAGTTTGGTGAAGCGTAAAATATTAGACCAGTCCATCGTTCCAGCATAAAGCCAACCGTCATGGATTCCCATTTTCCAGATATAGCCGCCGAACAAATTATTGAATCCCGGTGAGAATCCACTCAAGGGACGTTTTCCGTCGCGAACCTCCCCAACAATGATTTCCCAGGAACCATCATGATGAATTCTTATTATCTCAGCTCCGGCTGGGCCTATTTTGTTCAGGTGGTCGTAACCGCCATTTTGAATACCAGACCCCACATAGAGCGCATCGTTGAAGACCATCATACTGACAGCAATTTGATTGAGACTGCCACGACCAGCACCGTTGGTGATAACGTTAGTCCATTGATAGGGGGGATTTCCTTCGGCTAAAGTTCGCCAGATTTGAAAGCCGTTATTGTTGACAGTTCCCGCATAAAGATAGTCACCGAACCCTCTGAGTTCAAAAATTGTGCGGTTATTGGGGTCTCCAAATCCGGGTTCGTTTATAGGTCGCCACTCTCCTTTTGCAGGGTCACGGCTTTCATAAATCACTGGAACACCAGAGGTATTAGGGTTACCACGGGCTGCACCAGTCGGTGCAGTAAAGAGTCGCCCTTTGAAAGGAACAAGTAAGCGCAAGCTGTTAATGGCAAGACCTATTAATCCTGGCTTGGACACAGGAACGAAGGTTTTACCATCTTCGCAACGGAGAATTAAGGGACCAGGACCATGCGATCGCGCCCAGCTACTGGTATACAATGCAGGCTGATGATCAGACTCTCCCTGAAACACGACCATGCCACGATAGCCAAGTTCGCGACTGATTTCATCGCCTTCACTGCCTAGGATCATGGGAGATTGGTAAATCCTTTCCCAATGGTCTAATAGTGGCTCATAGCGCCAGATTTCTGCCCGTGCTTGAGTTTGTTCAAATTCAGGGGAATAAACGGGGTTAGGGCATTCAACAGGCCACACGTCAATTTTTACGTGTTTCATGCTGCTACGGATCAAGCAGAGATTGGCGCGAGTTGTTCCGACATACAGATGATCCTGAAACCATGCCATAGAATGAGCATAGGCGTTGTTGCGATCGCCAAAACCGTTTTCACATATTTTCCGAAAGTTGGCGAGGCTAAGACCCGGCTTCGGCTCTGGATTAAAAGTCCGCATAAGTAGGGTAGAGCACCAAAACTAGCGCTGTTGGGTAGAAATAACCTATCAGTAATCAAGGGACGAGAGGCAAGAGTTTTCTTCTAACAGGTGAGAAGCTTTCCCCTGTTGCCCTACTTACTTTAAAGAAATTACAACATCACCTTTACTATAAGTTTGAAGTTCATCAGACTTGAGATATTGTTTTGCCGATTTATTGAACTTAAGATAAGCATCCCAGAAAGCCATAGTGGCTTGCTGTAGAGAGATTTTTATCAAGCTTTTATTATCTAATTCCAGCAGATTTCTTGCCCCGGCTACGGGGTTTTGTCGATTCATCCTCTGGGATGGAGTTCTAGCTCCCCGCATATCCGGGTCAAAAGAAAAGTGGTTCGCTCCTTTAATGAGTACATGATATTTATCAAGAGGTGGCATATAGTTGAAAGCTTCCATTCTCCATGAGGGTGGCTTCCCTCCCAATCCTAAATCCTCAGAACCGCTCACTGTCATCACCGGATCATTAATTCTATCCCAAGAGCCTAGATGTAAACCCTGACGACCAGTTCCTGGAGGAGATATAGGCAAGAAAACGCCAGCACGTTCATCTCGAAAACTAACAGTTTCATCTCCTGGCATAGCGATGACAGCTCCTGCTAGCAGCAGAGTCGTGTAAGCTCCATAGGAATGACCAGAAACACCGATGAAAGATGGATTGATTTTTCCTTGTAGCTGGGGAACCTGCTGATCTAATTTTTCAAGAGAATCGATGATGAACGATATATCCTGGGGACGTTCTGACCAAGTTTCAGGTTCATTAGTACTTTCGATGAGCGCTTGAAGACCAATCTTTCGCAAAACCGATGCATCGCTCCCAAAATGGGTTGGATGAATGCAGATGTAGCCATGACTAGACCAGAAGCTACTCAGGTAGGAGAATGAGTCTTTTGAACCCCCGACACCGTGGGAAAAAATAATGACTGGGAATAAACCTTCCTCTTGAGGATAGTAAATCCTAAGTGGCACTTGGCGATCGCGCTGCTGATCTCTAAGGATAATATCTACGACGCCAACGTTATTTACCTCAATGTCAGCTTTTGTATAAAAGCTCGCTGAAGAATTGTACTCAGACAATTTTTTAGCCCTCGTTATCTTGCTCTAGGGTTTCGTCTATTAGGTAAAGTACTTGCAGTTCTCTAGCGGTTTCATCCTTTAATGCCTGTAACCAAACTTGCCGATACTGAAGTTCTTCCTTGCGTTTTTGAATTTCTTCCAAGCTACTAGAACCAACAAGTATCTCAGAAGTACTACTAACTCTAAACCAATTTTGGAGATTATCGAGAAAGTCTAGTAGGGTACCTGGAGGTATAACAGCTTGTTCATCATCTTCGCTGAGTATTACATCAGCATCTACAATCAAGTTACTACTAGACGTTAACTCTAGAGTTGAATCAATCTGGATCAATTTTTGCGGCAAATCTTCCTTTTCCTGTGCTTCTGCTTTCCGTTGAGCTTCATTGAGAGTTGTGTTGAGCGCCTGAGTCATCTGGTTAAAACTCCTTACCAGTTGCCCTAGTTCCTTGGAGGAGTAAACTGTAGCTTGAGCACCTAAGTTACCCTGAGCCACTGCCTTAAATTGAGCCTGAAGATTGTCTATAGTACGGTTAATTTGATTAATAGTAATTTGCGCTAACGCCCATGTTGCTACTCCAACAATAACGCCTGTAATTAAAGCCGCTAAACCCATTGTGGTTAGTTTAGATAAGGTTGTACTACCCGGCGGCGGTATAGTATAAGCAGAGATTTTGATGACAGCAAGCACAGCAAGTGCTGAAATAACTGCACTTGTAGTAGCAATAACAAGTTGTTGAGTTTTGAGAGAGGCTTTCTCAAAGGCGGCGAATACCCCTGGATTACTTCTGGGGGCAAATTCAACCTTTGGACTTGCAACTGAATTAAAGGTACTACTCAGCTGCTCTGAACTGTTCAATGATTCCTCATGTTGTTGAGGGTTTGGCATAGAACGTAAAGTAGAATTTAGATGCTTAATTCAAGCAAAATGAAGGCAGTAAATAAACCTTACTTACCAGTTTTAGCCTAACCGATCTACTCGGCTTTTCAAGAAAGAATCCAGAAGTCTACAAGTCAGGAGTTCATCAGGGAATTTCACCCCAACTACCCTAGAAGCTGCCAAATTGTCGGCAGCAGTCTAACTCAGTCGCAGAATTCTGAAGACTTCTGTTCACCTTGATGATGGCATTAGCCTACTGGTTAACAGACTATTGCTTCACGCTGTTTGCGCCAACTCTAGATATTACCCAGGCGAGACTCTTTAAAGCTTTGACGCTGGCGCTGTTGAGCTACACTAACTCGCTTATCTGCTGCCGCTTTGTAGAGAGCTACTATTTCCTGCCCTCTATCTTCATCTTGTTCTAATCGTCCATCCAAGTTTGCGAGTTCATCCAATGTATCTCCTTCTTCTGCTGCTAGCAAAGCAGCAGCACGATACTCCTCTGTCGCTTCTTTCAATAAGCCCTGAGACTGGTAAATATCTCCCCAAAGTTGATGCTTCATTGGTTCAATTGGCTTAATTCGAGGCATCTTCCTGAGAATTTCAGCTGCCTCCTCTAGACGTTTCACGGCGACTAAAGCTTCTACCAATCCCAATCGAGCAAAGGGTTGGATATCTGGATTAAATTTGTGGGCTGTCTGAAAGGCTTCTACCGCAGCAATATACTCTTGTTGTTGCAGATAGAGACGACCTAATGCTTGGTGAGTGCGCCATCTCGTAGGATCAATATTTAGGGCTGACTTAAGTTCGGAGAGAGCTTCTGCAAGTTTTCCTTGCTCCTGATACGCTTGAGCCATTAACAGACGTACTGATATTAACTGAGGATTTAGGCGCTGAGCCCTGCGCCACTGCTGTATGGCTTCATCATACTTTTCTTGCCTCGCCAGAACTTGACCTACACCCTGATAGGCTTCGGTATAATTGGGATCTATGTTGATAGCGGTCTGAAATTTCTCCAGTGCTTGTTCAAGCTCACCCTGCCTTAGAAGGACTTGCCCTGCTCCCACTTGAGCCTGAGGCAATAAGGAATCCAGTCGAGCAGCTATCTGGAAATGCCTTAGGGCTTCGTCGTAACGCTCCTTCTTAAAAAACATGTTGCCAGTGCCGAGATGAGCAAGTTTAGAGTTGGGATTGTTTTGTAGAATTGTCTCAAATTCGGCTAAAGCCTCGTCAAAACGCTCTTCTTTTGCCAATCCAAAAGCAAGCTTTAACTGTTCTTTATCACTTTTGCCGACTCGCTTTACTTGGGGAGTAAAATTTGCCATAGAGGTTCTCTAGCTTAACAATGAACGGTTGTTGTGGATTAATTATGGCACTTGCTGAGCTAGAAAAGCAAACTCATTAAGTTTTTCAATAGTCCCAAGAAAAACACTAGATGCTTATGTTTGATTGCATCGCGAAAGAGGTTTAATTCAACAAATGTATATACCTTTACAAAACTGTTTCCGTAAAGACTTAATTATTACCTCTACAACTGATAAAGAAACTCTTTCTACGCGCTATTCAGTAAAAGAACCTATATCTGGGGAAATTTTTGAGTTTGGTGAAGAGGAGTATTTTTTATGTCAATCTATGGATGGAGATTTAACTCCTTTACAAATTCTATCCAATTTTAAGAATAGTTTTGGATTGTCACTTACTGAAGAAGATTTTAATGATTTTTCAAAGCAGATTTATGAATATGGTCTTTTGGGAAAATTACAAGGCAAGGTATTATCCACTGCCTCTATTTCTTCAGAAAAACAACAGGCTCTTCCACCTCAGCTGAGTCCAGAAAGACCCCAAACAGAGGAAAAAGTCCTAAAAACAGCTTCTGATAAGCAGCTAAAACAACCTAAAAAAGGTCCAGTTTACATTTGGTCTATTTCTAATCCTGGTTCTATATTTACTTCACTTGCATCTACTATCAAACCATTCAGACTATTTTTTAATGTATTAATTTGGGGACTAATCCCTGGTCTTCCTCTAGCCTTATTTACTTTTTATAATAATCAATCTATTTTTTGGAAAACTATAGCTGCCTCCGTTGAACCACTTCCTTTTGTAACAACCTATCTCTTTAACGTAACTTTCGTGTCCTTCACAGGAAAGCTTGCTCAGGGAATCATTTGTGCTTGGTATGGTGGAACGGTAAAAAAGTTTGGGTTGGTTCTCGCCGCAGGATTTTTTCCGCGCTTTTACTGTGATAGAGAGGGGATTTGGCAACTTAACCGTAAGCAGCAGTTGTGGACTTTTGCCACTCCTTTGGCTAGTAGACTTGTTTACTTTGTCTTAGGTGTTTTAATTTGGTACTGGACTCATAGCTCAGGAACCAATTTGGGAACTTGGGCTCTTTTACTAGCTCATGCCAGCTTTCTTGACTTTTGGCTTGATTTATGCCCTTTTTTACCTGTTGATGGTTACTTCTTTTTTGTTATTTTGTTGGGCTTGCCACCAAACTTTCTTGGACGAGCTTTTCTAGTCTGGGAAATGGTACTCAATCGTCGCCCTTTACCACAATCTTTATCTTTCAAAGAGAAATTAGGGTTACTCCTGTATGGACCAGCTGTAGTACTTTTTTGGTTGTCGCTGGTGGTTTTCATTGCCTATTCTATAGCCACTGGGTTAGCTGAAAATTTTTCTGGTATTTTTGGCAGAGCTACAGCAGCAATATTAATTGGCGTATTTATGGCAGCGGCTTTACGTCATCCGATAACATTCTTTTTAAGAAAAACTGGTAAAAAAAATCCAGTAGAAGCATCTTATCCTGCTGATAGTTCTGTACTAAATCGGGAACCTATTCACCGGAAGAAAACCTCTTCGTTTTGGAGAAAAAAATGGATTCAACTATTAATTTTATTGGCTGTCTGTGTATTACTTTCATTGCCTTATCCGTATCGCCCAGGAGGACAGATTCAGTTATTGCCACCGACACAGCAGGAAATTCAAGCTCAAGTTGAGGGAAAAATCACTAAGGTTTTCTTCAAGGGAGGTGATGGTCAATGGATCAAAACTGGAACACTGGTGGCTGTGATGGAGGCGATTGATATAGAAAATAATGTTCTAACTCAACAGGAACAAATCAAAAATCAGGAAGCGATCGCGGCAAAGCAACAAGCCAATCTCAATAAACTTTTGGCAACTCCCAGGAAAGAAGACGTAGAAGTGGCAAGACAGCAAGTTGAGGTAGCTAAGCAAGATGTGGAAGTAGCTAGACAAGAGGTAGAAGTAGCTAGACAAGAGGTAGAAGTAGCTAAGAAGAAGCTTGACACAGCTATATCCAAAGCAGACTATAGCACTCGCGAGGCTACACGTTTTGAGGAGCTATACAAAGGAGATGTGGTTTCCCGCCAAGCTTTTGAAGATAAGCAAAAGCAAGCTGAAACAGAGCGCCTAAATGTAGAAGAAAATCGCCAAGATGTCACGGCAAAGCAAAAAGAAGTGGAGTCAAGCCGAAATGAATTGGCGACTAAGCAGCAAACTGTGGTGCAGAAGCAAGCTAATCTTGAGTTGGTATTAAGCGGTCCTCATCCCGATGAGATTCAAGCCGCTCGCAAAGAGCTTGAAGCCGCTGGTGCAGCACTTAAGCGTCAACAGCAACAACTAAAATATGACAAAGAGCAGCTTCGGCGTACTCAATTAACAATGCCTATAGATGGTCGTCTTATCACTTCCTATTTGGAGCAAAAGGTGGGCAGCTATCTTAAGAAAGGTGAGACGTTTGCTGTAGCTGAAGATGATCGGCACATTCGTGGCGAAGTGAGGGTTGCTGAGTATAACGTCGGGGAATTTGCTCTGGGCGCATCAGTGGAAGTTAAGCTTTTAGCCTATCCGAATAGGCCCTTTATCGGAAAAGTAGTTTCTATCGAACCTGCGGCTTCTGCTGAGAATTCTCCTAGTACTACTCTCAAAGAGCCGACTTCAAATATAACTGACCGATTTGTTAGGGTAATTGTCGATATTCCTAATGCAGAAGAAATCCTGAAATCATCAATGACTGGCTTTGCGAAAATCAAAGGAAGTCCCAAACCAGTAATCGTAGCCTTCACTCGTCCTATTGTCCGCTTTATACAAGTTGAAGTTTGGTCTTGGCTACCTTGATGCTCCGTTGTCTTGGGTTTGCCCAGATAGCACAGTATCAAAAGGTTTTTCTAGAAATGATCCGCAGGCTATATTTGAGCAGTAAAGTATTGGTCTATTTTTCCTAGTGTTGCCGACAAAGGTAAGAACAATTATCTTTATGGAAGCTCTAGGCTGATGTTTTAGCAGTCTATCCGTCACCAACTCATCCAACTATTGACCCGTGTACAAAATCCATTTTGTTTATCATGCAACAAGAGGTACCGAGGTTAAGGGAAAACCTGATGAGAATATAAGTTGGTTTGCCACGTACCCAATTATCCCCAGAGTTGGTGACTGTATTGGGATGGGTTCCTATTGGTTTAAGGTTGATGAAGTTTTCCTTTACAGCATGGAACAGTCTCACAATGAAGTGCCAGCTCTGATCAATTGTTCATATTACGGATCAGGTCAAAGCGGCGCTAAGTGACTTGCCGATACGGGTAAGTTGATCACCAGAAACTAGATGCCTGAGCTGTCGTTGCAGTTCTCTGTAAAGGCTGGTCAATTGGACACCAACAGATAGTATCACCTCTGTCCTTTAATTGAGCCCACTACAGGATTATTTACTGAGCGAAGATAGTGTAGAGTAGATTCCGCCAATCAGTCAGTAATAGACGCGATCGCGTACTTGTCTTTCTATGACTTACTTTCGTCCAAACATCAACGATATGTCCGGTTATGTGCCTGGTGAGCAACCGCAACCCGGAACCAAAGTAATTAAATTGAACACAAATGAGAATCCGTATCCTCCTTCACCTGCCGCACTACAGGTACTACAGGAACTAGGGGGAGAATTTCTGCGCCGTTATCCAGACCCAATGGCTGGGCCTTTCCGTCAATCTGCGAGTCAAGTTTTGGGGGTGCCTGCTGATTGGATTCTTGTCGGCAACGGTAGCGATGACCTGTTGACAATGATTATCCGTGCCTGCTCAGAGCCAGGGCGACGAGTTGTCTATCCGATGCCAACCTATGTTTTATACCGCACTTTGACACAGATTCAAGGGGCAGAATTTGTGGAAGTCCCCTATCACGAGGACTACGGCTTGCCGATTGAGCAGCTAATTGACGCTCAAGGAGCCATTACTTTTGTCGCGTCTCCTAATAGTCCCTCTGGAACGACTGCACCTGTAGAACTGCTGGATAAGCTGGCGGCGCAGTTATCGGGTGTGCTTGTCGTTGATGAAGCCTACGTAGATTTTGCTGAGTCAGATGCCCTGGAATTAGTGAACAAGTATGACAATGTGATTGTCTTAAGAACGCTGTCAAAAGGGTACTCACTGGCAGGGTTAAGGTTGGGCTTTGGTGTGGCTAACCCGAAACTCCTGGAAGGACTGATTAAAGTTAAAGATAGCTATAACCTTGATGCTATTGCTTGTGCGGTTGGGGCAGCCGCGATCGCAGATCAGAACCACAAAAATACTAACGCACAGAAAATTAAGGCATCGCGAACTCAAATGGCAGATGCTCTTAAAGACTTGGGTTTTCACGTATTGCCGTCCGAGGCGAATTTTCTCTTGGCGCAATCTCCTTTAGGCAATGCCCAACCCCTTTACCAAATGCTCAAGCAGCAAGGAATCTTAGTTCGATACTTCAACCAGCCCCGGCTGGACGATAAACTACGCATAACGGTGGGAACTCCTGAGCAAAATGAAACACTACTCAAAGTGCTTGGTGAACTGATGACATCTGGGATTGCCCAAACCGCTCATAGGGTAAGGTGATCATCAATAAGTTGGGGCTTCTTGCTCAAAGCTTGAAAAAATAAGCAATATGTATGAAGATTTGTTAAAGACAATTTTTACTACTGCCAACCCATTAGTGAGATCTCATACAATCCAGTAGAACCAAAAAATTCTGATTGTTTCTCTCTTCAGGGAGAGTTTTTTAGGGCATTTACCAGTGCAAAGGTTCAGCTATGGGAACTGTGGTCTTTATTTCGCAGAATTCCCCCAAGCCTTATATTCACATAATTCGATGAGGCTTATAACTGACCCTGTATTCAACAAGCCCTGGTTTCTGCGTGAGCACTTACTTATCCTTAAGCAGGCGCTCTTAATTGGTTACACAGAATTTGCCCAAATCATTAGTTTATGCGTAAACCTGTTCTGACTATTTTCTACCAGTTCAATCCTTGGCACAGTACTATCGGAGGAATTCAGACAGTCGCAAGCCTTTTTATCAAGTATGCTCCCAGTGAGTTTGAGGTGCGGCTTGTAGGAACAGGAAACGATTCAACCCAACCTATCGGTAAGTGGCAAGAAGCCGAATTAGCGGGCAGAGCAGTTAGTTTTCTTCCTCTATTGAGATTGCAAGATGATAACGTCAGAAGCTTGGTTCCCACGACGGTCAAGTATACGGCTGGCTTGATAGGGCGTTGCTTCGCCTCAGACTTTATGCACTTTCATAGACTAGAGCCAACCTTCGCTGCCCTTAATTGGCCGGGAGATAAAACTCTTTTTATTCACAATGATATTCAGACGCAGATGAAATCTGTGGGTAATAAAAAAGCTATCCTTTGGCGAAGATTTCCAGCCGCCTACTTTGCCCTTGAAGGCATGCTAGTTAATCAGTTTACCCAGATCTTCTCGTGCAATACGGAGTCGTTAGAACTTTATCGGCAGCGTTATCCAGCGATCGCTGAACGTGTCGCCTACGTCAAAAACACAGTTGACAACGAGATTTTCTATCCATTGGCTTTGGAGGAACGAGAGGAGGAGAGATACAAACTTACACAGCGGCTGGGTTTATCGCAGGAGACACGTTTCGTCCTGTTTGCTGGTCGCCTGCATCCCCAGAAAGATCCCCTCCTGCTAGTCCGCTCTATGGCTGCTTTGAATGAGCCGAATATTCACCTCCTCATAGCCGGCGAGGGGGAGTTGGTAGATGAAGTACGTTCTGAGATTGGTCAGCTTGGGCTATCTAAACAAGTAACAATGCTCGGAGGAGTTAAGCAAGCCGAACTTGCACAGTTGCATCGCATCTGCAATGCTTTTATCCTGACCAGCGCTTACGAAGGTCTACCCTTGGTTGTCCTTGAGGCTCTCGCCTGCGGGACGCCAGTAGTGACGACGCGATGTGGTGAAACCCCGAGATTGCTTTCGGCTGATAGTGGAATTGTCTGTGAAGAACGTACCCCAGTTGCGATCGCAGATGCCTTACGCAAGGTACTGCTACATCCAGATGATTATCCAGTAGAGTCTTGTGTGCGAACCGCTCAGCCCTATGGTGCTCGTACCGTTGTAACGGATGTCTATAGCCAAATGTGGCACCGCTGGGAGCGGCGCTCCCCCGCATCTATTAGCTCTTGATTGGATCTGTCACCCTCCAGAGGAAAAATATCTGCTATGAAAATTGCCGTAATTGGTGTGAAAGGCTTACCCGCTAAGCAGGGTGGCATTGAGAATTACTGTGCAGAAGTTTATCCCCGCATGGTTGCACAGGGTCACTCTGTGGATCTATTTGCCCGCTCCTCTTACACTAACTCTCCATGGCTTAACCGTTCTGACTTTCAGGGAGTCCGAGTGATCTCTCTACCCAGCTTGTCTTTGAAAGGGCTGGATGCTTTTTTTAGCTCGGCACTCGGAGCGATCGCCTCCAGTGGAACAAACTATGACATCGTTCATTTCCATGCTTTGGGTCCAGCTCTATTTAGCGGCTTATCCAGAATTGCTTCCTCTTCAAAAGTCATCGTCACCTGTCAGGGATTAGACTGGCAACGTGCCAAGTGGGGTAATGCTTCTAGTGGCCTAATTCGGATGGGGGAAAAGGCGGCAGTACGCTTTGCCCACGGGATAATTGTCGTATCAGAGGAACTCCGCTCCTACTTTTTACAAACCTATGGTAGAGAGACGCTCTACATTCCTAATGCTCCCGCCGGCTACGCTGAGTCAGACCCCAGTTTTTCCTACGGCACCTCGCTAGGTCTACAGCAGGGGCGCTACATGCTCTTCTTAGGCAGACTTGTACCTGAAAAGCGACCTGACTTGCTCATCGAAGCTTTCCAAGCTCTTAAACCCGCTGGATGGAAACTTGTTCTTGCTGGAGGCGTTAGTGATACTACTCGGTTCAGCTCAAAACTTATTGAGATAGCAGCAGGGAGTCCAGACGTGATATTCGCAGGAGAACTTCGAGGAGGCCAGTTAGCGGAGATTGTTCGGGGGGCAGGCTTGTTTGTCCTACCTTCTGATTTGGAGGGACTACCTCTGGCAATGCTAGAGGCGATGCGGGAGGGTATACCCGTGCTTGCAAGTGATATTCCTCCGCATCAACAATTGATTGGTGAGCAACGGGGGATGCTCTTCAAAATGGGAGAGGTAGACTCCTGTATGCGTAGCATGGAATGGGCGATCAATCATCCTCAGGATCTGGCGGTAATGGCTAAGAGTGCACAAAAGTATGTTGATACTTACTATAACTGGGATAATATTACCTCTGAAAACTTGCAACTCTATACCACACTTTGCAACTCCCCTAACCCACTGAGTACATCAGACTATAATTCAAACAGACCTACTGGGGCTTTCGGAAGAAAATAGACGGCGAGTACTGGTGGTATGCACAACCCCCATAGCTGCTAGTAAAAGCCTAAAATTTGACGTTTACACTTGAAGAATTCAACTCATATTGACCCTCAATCAGTAGTCAGCAAAAAAGGAGACCTTTTAGCAGAAAGGGGCGTTATTGAAGAATGGGATGCTCTAGCCTAATTCGTAGAACAGGCATCTTGTCCGTAGCCTAAGTTTTCATGTCATGTTTCAGTAACGCCTCTAGATTGCCCCCTTAAGGGAGAAGGTATATGTAATGGCTAAAAGCATTTCATCTTTACCATCAGTTTTAAAGCGGCACCGTTGGTCTGCCCTAGCTACCTTTGTTTCCGTAATTGGTGCATCGATTGCCTATCTGGTCGTCACCCCCCCCGTGTACAAAGTGACAGCACGACTGATGCTTGATGAAAAACGGGTAAGCCTTTCCGAATTGGGTCGTGACATCACCCAACAGCCTTCCGGTGGACCCAATAGTCCTAGCCCGATCGCGAATCAAGCCGAACTGGTTAGGTCGCAACGGGTTTTGAAGCGATCTGTTAACAAGGTTTTTCCACAAGGAGTAGCTAGTTCACAGGGCAAAGTAGCAATTAAAGAACTCAAGAAGGATTTGAAAGTAAAAATTGTTCCTGCTACAGGTATTCTTGAGCTGAGCTATCAGGATCGAGATCCTGCATTGGCGACAAAGCTACTCAATGCCGTTTCAGAAGCGATGGTTGAGGAAAGTACTGAACTGATCCGCTCAGAGGCTAAAGCCGTGCGGGAATTTTTGGAGAGTGAGGTACCTAAGCGACGGGTGGTGGCGGCAGCTGCTGAAGCCGATGAAAATAGATACAGACAGGCAAGCGGTATTATCTCCTTCGAGGAGCAAACAAAAAGCTTAGTGGACAGTCTAGCCACTCTAGAAGAGCAAGAGCGTCTTCTGTCTGCCCAACTTCAAGAGACAAAAGCACGGGTCAACGAACTTCAGCGAGTAACAGACAATACTACGACCCAAAATGCCTATGCCGCCGGACGTATTGGTCAAGATGAAGAACTTAAGGACTTACGGACTAAGCTAGCTGAGTTGGATTCGAAGTTGAGCAGCGCTCGTTCGCGCTTTACAGATGATAATCCAGGCATAACATCACTGCTTAGGCAGCGGGATGATCTCCGTGCCCTCTACGATGAGAAAGTTTCTCGGTTGTTGCCTGGAAATCAGAGTGTTCCTCCCGCCAATATTGCCTCTGACGAGCTGAGCCAGAATCTCACCTCTAAATTTATTGATAGTGAAACTGAGCGCTTGGCACTTGAAAAGAAGCTAACTGTTGTGAGAGCTGAACGAGTCGAACTCCAGCAGCGCCTTGCACAACTACCACTCAAGCAACAACCGCTTACTGCACTAATCCGCCGACGAGAAGAAGCTGCCACCTCTCTGAAGTTGCTACAAAGCAAACTAGAGGAAGCACGTATCGCTGAAGCCCAACTGGTTAGTAATGTGCGAGTTATTGAGCAGGCTCAACCCCCCGCATCACCTGATGGACCAAATAATAAAGTTGTGCTGGTGGTTGCGATCGCATTTGGAAGCATCTTAGCGGTTGGCATTATCATGCTTCTAGAGATGATGGATAACAAGCTGCGTGATGCCTCGGAATTAGAGGAACTGCTGAAACTGCCAAAGCTGGGAGTATTGCCTGACATACCTGCAACGGCGCTCAGCCTTGAGCAACCCGAACGATTTCTGGATAATGTTGGGTTAGTTGAGCCTTACCGCCTGCTCCTCAAGACGCTGAATTTTCGCACTCAAGAGAAGTTACGACTGATTGTTGTCAGCAGCACTGTCTCTGGAGAGGGTAAGTCACTGGTCGTTGCGCACTTAGCTGCCGTGTCAGCCATGTTGTCTCGGCGGACATTGATTATTGATGCAGACTTGTATCGACCTAGGCAGCACAGCTTATTGGGTTTACCCGAAGAACCCGGTCTTACGAATGTAATTGACAAAGAAATAACTCTTCTTCATGCGGTGCAACCGACAGGCATCGAAAATCTTTCAATACTGACCTGTGGTGAACGGCGCGATCGCCCTGCGTCCATGCTGGAATCACCTTCCATGAAGTCTTTGTTGGAAGAAGCGGCGGCTCATTATGACCTAGTCATCGTAGACACTCCACCAGTCAGTAGTTCTGCGGATGCTAATGCCTTGAGTCAGTCTAGTGATGGATTAGTGATGATTATACGTCCCAACTACACGCCAAAAGAGATGCTGCTCCAGACAGTATCGGAATTGACAGGTAATGGCGTACCGATTTTGGGGGTCGTTGTTAATGGGGTGACGAACCAAAACCAAAAGCACGACCGTTATCCCGTTAAAGGTTACCAGCCCGTATCCGAGTCCCTGAAGCATTTTACCCATCTGGGAACCCCTGTTAACAATTCTGCAAGACATTAGATGTATGTTTCATCGAGAGCTTTAAGACAATGCTGAGCAATGATCGCAAAAGTCGATTTTCCCTTCTCGCACTTGGAGTTGGGGTGATAGGTGTGGGGGCTGGACTCGTTGTCGGGTTCCTTGCTGGTGCTCAGCCAGTTTTACCGATTTTAGCTCTAGTTGCGATAGCGGCAGTTGTCTTTTTCTTTACAAGCTTTGAACAAGCGGTACTGGGGCTACTAATCCTGCGTAGCTCTCTCGATGTTTTCTCTGCCCAGCAACTGCCCGCTGCGTTCGCCCTGGGGGTGGATGCTCTGACTTTGCTATATGTAACTGTTATGTTACTGACACGCCAGAAGGTACGTACTGATGGTTTCTGGTGGTTTTTTGCCGGTTGGGTGTTGCTACAAGGAGTATGGGTAGTACTCTTGCCTCTGGGAGGTTTGGGGCTGGATGGCTCGGTTTTATTAGACAGTATCCGTGAGTGGATACGTCTATTTTCTTGGGTAATGGTCTACTTGCTGGTAATGCAGCT
>DATNPH010000001.1:0-8307 GCA_036703315.1 Coleofasciculaceae cyanobacterium | reverse complement strand
ACTGCCACGGCTACTAGTTCAAACGCATTGAAGTCCAAATCCATTGGCTGGCCCATAAACCACCCAGCTAGGACTAACACAGGTGCGACAAATAGAGCAATTTGCAGACTTGATCCCACTGCCACGGAAACAGAAAGATCCATCTTGTTTTTAATCGCCACCGTAACGGCTGTCGCGTGTTCAGCCGCATTACCAATCACCGGCAGAACGATGACACCAGTAAATAGGGCTGATAAACCCAACTGTGTGGTGGCTTCTTCTAAACTCTCAACCAGCAGTTCTGACTCCCCCGCCACCAGAAGGGTGGCACCTAGCAACACACTAATCCACAGTCCTAAATTCACCTCAGGTTCAGATTCCTTTGTGACTGGTTTAGCATCCCCTGTGCCTTCTGGTTCAAGCTCTGCCATGCCAACATCTAACAGGTAGCTGTGGGTTTTCATGGAAAACAGGAGCGTCAGCCCGTAAACCAGGATCAACACTATGGCAACCGCAATCGAAAGCTTCTGCAACGTGGATTCATCAATACCAGTCGAGGTAGCGTCCATAGCTGTTGGTAGCAGAATCGCAATCACCGCTAGGTTCATTGAAGAAGCATTCACCCGCGCCACTAAGGGCTGAAAACTCTGCTCTTTGTAGCGCAAGCCTCCCAATAGCATTGAAAAGCCCATTACCAGAAGTAAGTTACTGATGATCGAGCCTGTAATCGTGGCTTTGACAACGTCTACAAGTCCCGCACGCAGAGCAATCAGAGCAAGAATGAGTTCTGTCGCATTGCCAAAGGTGGCATTTAATAAACCCCCTAGCGTGGGACCAACCACCACAGCGATTTCCTCTGTAGCCGTACCCATAAAGGCAGCAAGGGGAATGATCGCTATGCAAGACGTGATGAAGACAACGGCTGATCCCCACTCCAGAAAGTGAGCCGCAATGGAAATTGGAACAAACACTAGCAAAATGAGAAAAATCGTATTCTTGTTGAGCATCTAGGTTTTTTGTCCCTCAAGCATGGTGCTTTAATTCGAATCTATAATCCTCGCTACATTTTATGTAACGGAATATGTCATTTGATAGGGTACTGTCCGGATAATGAGCTGTTATCCTGCAATTAAGTTCCATGAACTTAAGGCAAGATCCGTAAACTTACCGCATATCCAAGGTAGGAAGTACGGTTGAATGAGAACGGTGTTAAAGATTTCAAAGCTTTCATTCCCCAGAGCAGGCTGAACTATTTGCCTACTAGAGTGTCGCTAGAGTCTGCTTGTGTTCATACCTTTTTGAGCTAGCTTACCTGAAAGCAGACCTTAGCTAAATAACTCGCGTTGGCTTCCTACCTAAGAGAGATATTCGGTGTAGGGCGGGGAAATTAGTTTACTAGTTTTTTAGAATTTGGTAATTCCATGACTTCTGCTGCTGATCTTCCAGCCTCACAAGCTGCTGCAATGAACTCTATTGCAGAGTTGAAAGACGACGTGGGGATCGCAAATGATCCCATAAGGACGGCTACTGGCGTCTATGTGACCGTCCACGGTCATTTCTACCAGCCGCCACGTGAAAATCCTTATCTCGATACGATCGAGCGTCAGCCGAGTGCGTCTCCTTTCCATGACTGGAATGAGCGAATTCACTACGAGTGTTATCGCCCCAATGCCTTTTCTAGGGTGTTGAATGAGCGGGGCGAAGTCGTGGGGATCGTCAATAACTATGAGTATTTGAGCTTTAACATCGGTGCAACGCTGATGTCATGGCTGGAACGATATGATGTTGAGGTGTATCAGCGAATTCTGGAAGCTGATCGGAAAAGTCGCGATCGCCTAGGTCACGGTAATGCGATCGCCCAAGTTTACAACCACATCATCATGCCTCTGGCAAATGAACGGGACAAATACACCCAAATCCGCTGGGGCAAAGAAGACTTTCGCTCCCGATTTGGTCGTGATCCCGAAGGAATGTGGTTGGCGGAAACTGCCGTCGATTACCCGACATTAGAAGCACTGGTAGCCGAAGGCATCAAATTTATCGTTCTGGCTCCCTCTCAAGCCGAGCGTTGTCGCCTGATCCCTAATGATGAGCAGCCCGTCACCCAGTGGCTGGAAGTCGGCGGCAGTCAAATTGATCCCACTCGACCCTATCGCTGTTTTGTCGCAGATGGCAGATACATCGACATCTTTTTCTACGATGGTCCAATCTCGCGAGATATGGGATTCGATGAAGTTCTTAGCAATTCTCATCACTTCGTAGGGCGTATCGGTCAAGCGGTACGTGGGGATCATCGACCAGCACAGCTAATTTCTGTAGCAACGGATGGGGAAACCTTCGGACACCACAAAGGTGGGACAGAGAAATGTCTCTCCTACGCCTTTACTCAGGAGTTTCCTCAGCGCGGCTGGACGGTGACGAACTTTGCTCACTATCTCAGCATCAATCCACCAACCTGGGAAGTAGTCCTGAAGCCTGTAACGGCTTGGAGTTGCGCCCATGGTGTTGACCGATGGCAAGAGGACTGCGGTTGTGGGGGCGGCGGACTGTGGAACCAGCAATGGCGGCGTCCTCTGCGAGATACCCTTGATTGGTTACGGGATCAGTTAGTTAAGGTTTACGAAGATACAGGTCGTCAATTCTTCCGCGATCCTTGGGCGGCGAGAGATGAGTATATTCAGGTAATTCGCGATCGCTCCCCAGCAAATGTTGAAACCTTTCTAGCTCGTCACCGGAACCACAAACTCTCGCCAACAGAACAGATTGATGCTCTACGCCTGTTGGAAATGCAGCGTCACGCCTTGCTGATGTATACCAGCTGCGGCTGGTTTTTTGAAGAAATTTCCCGTCCCGAAGGGGTTCAGATTCTACGCTATGCCTCTCGTGCTCTGGAATTAGCTGGTGATGTCGCTGGTGTGCAGCTGGAAAAAGGTTTTCTCAAGCGCCTTGCTATAGCGCCCAGTAATGTTGACTTCTTTAAAACTGGCTTAGAGGTTTATCGGCAACTGGTGGTGTCAGCGCAAATTAGTTTTAAGCAAGTAGCAGCGCACTACGCCATCAGTTCTCTGTTCACGAGCTATCCCCAACACCAACAAGTCTACTGCTACGACGCTCAGCAACTGGACTACCAACGTCAACGCATGGGGGCGTTGACGCTTGCTGTGGGGCAGGTGAGGCTAGTGTCAGAGATTACCTGGGAAAGTTCTCATCTCGTGTTTGCCGTCCTGCACTTGGGAGGCTGGGACTTCCACTGCTGCATCCAACCGTTTGCGGGGCGTCGTGCCTACAGCAAACTTAAAGAAAAGGTGTTTGACTCCTTGAAGCAGGCTAGTGCGGCCCACACGATTCTGGCGATGAATCAGATGTTTGGGGATCAGTCGTTTAGCTTGCAGAACCTATTTGCTGAGGAACGTCACCGGATTATGGGGCTGCTGAGTCAGAAAACATTGACACGATTAGATCAGCTCTACACTCAGGTTTACCGAGATAATTACGGTGTGTTGATGGCGTTCCATCGGGATGATCTGCCAGTACCGCAGGAGTTGCAGGTAGCCGCAGAGATTGCTCTATCGAATCGCTGCCTCACATCTCTTAAGGCATTGGAGTCAGAAACCAGCGATCGCCAGATGGTATTAAACCATTTGGCAGAATTGAAAGCGATCGCAACGGAAGCTGACCATATGCATTGCCAGCTGAAAATCCCACAAGCGAGGCAAACTCTGGAAAAATTGATTTTGCGATCGCTGTGGCAACTGCTGCACGACGCTAATCCAGAAACCTTAGAGGGCGATATCGACCGCATCTACCGTCTGATAGAGATAGGGAATCAGCTTCACCTGGGATTATCTCTTGACCGTTGCCAGGAACTTTACTTCAGTCGCTTGCAAACGAGCATTGGATCACAATGTCAATTCGCGATTCAAGCCCAGCGGATTTCTGAGAAGACTAATGGTGGTAAGCCTGCTAAGCTGCCTTCAAAAACCAATTTACCTACCACTCAACTACTCCACTTACTCCAACTTGGGCAGAAACTTGGTGTAGATGTCAGTTTCTGGTTGAGTCAGTTGTCCTAGATGGGTTGCTAGTCAAAACTATCGAGGCAGGTCTTGTACCTGCCTTGTTTTATTCCGTTCGTGGTAGCAAAAGGCAGAAGGCAGAGGGCAGAGGGCAGAGGGCAAAGGGCAGAGGGCAAAGGGCAGAGGGCTTTTATGTTTATTACGGATACGTGGTCATTTCAGCCTTTAGATCTGTCCTAACCTTTATGGTGACAGCTATATAATCTATAGCCCTCTGTTTAAATTGCTGAAGTAACGCTGGAAGCGGGAGTCGAGGTGGTGTTTTTTCTGTTGGTTACAAGGGCGGCAAAGGGTTTGTAAATTACTAATGTCATTGTGACCACCACGGGCGAGAGGAATAATGTGGTCAATGGTGAGTTCAGTTTCTAGCGTGGTTTTACCGCAGCTTTGGCATTGATAGTGATCGCGCTCAAAAACATACTTCCTTACCGCTGGCGGAATCCTAATCCGGGGAGTTTTACTCATCAATTGTTCTGCTCTAATTGAGAGGATGTATCGAGGGGAAGGCAAATTGTGAATGTTGCCCCCTTGCCTGCACTTGCGTTCTTAGCTGTGATACTTCCGCCATGAGCTTCCACAATTCGCCGTGCGATCGCAAGACCCAAGCCAGTTCCACTGCCTTGCCGAGAGGGATCTGCTGTATAGAACTGTTCAAAAATGCGGGGCAGATCGCTCTCGCTAATCCCTGATCCCTGATCCCGGATTTGTACCGCAACCTGAACCGCTTCTATCTTCCCAGAGATAAAGACCATTGAATCTGGCACGGAGTGTTTGATGGCGTTGTCCAATATATTAAGAAAAGCTTGCAAAAGCCGTTCTGGATCGCCCTGAATTTCCACGTCAGGAACGTCTAAAGTGATGCCTATATCCTTAGAATGCATCCGGGACTCCATCGCTCTGACAGCACGACTGATGAGGTTTCGCAGCTTGAGCGGTTGCTGTTCTAGTGACGTTACACCCGCTTCTAGTCGTCCCAGATCCAGCAAGTCCTTTATTAACCCTGACAGGCGTGTTAACTCGTCCAACGCTGTCCGGATGAAGCGGCTACGCAGTTCTGGTTCCTCATCAGCACCGCTTTCCAGTGCCTCCAGAGTAACATGGACGTTGCTAACGGGAGTGCGCAGTTCGTGAGACACATTAGCGAGGAATGCCCGTCGCTCCTTATCCAGTGAAGCCAGACGTTGACTCATTCGATTCAATTCAGTTGCTAATTGACCTAATTCATCGTTTTGACGAATGTTCAGCTTTTCATCCAAATGACCACGACCTATCTGGATAGCGAAGTTGCGCATCGCCTGGATCGGGCTTGCCATATTACGGGCCAGCCGTTCGCTAATAAATGCACAAAGCGTAACCGTCAGGATCAGCGTTACTAAAATGGTGAGGATGACGGTTAGAAACTGACGCTGGAACTGTTCGAGCGTCATCGACATCCGCAGGACACCAAGCAGGCGACCATTACGGTATATGGGCTTTGCTGCATACAACCTATCCTCATTTGTGAGGACACCTTTCGCTATCCCTTGAGCTGGCTTATTTTGAAGCGCTTGGCTTATTCCAGGAACATTAGACCAGTCGAGTATCTGCCGATCTATTTCGGGGGCAGAAGTGAACAGCAGGCGACCATCTGGCGTAAAAACGCGCAGAGTAACCGATTGCCGTGCACCGTAGCGTTGCACTAGCAGTTCGACTCGCTTGAGATCCTTTTCCTCGAGGGAATCTGCTACGCTCTCGCTAAGAGCAGCAGTCCAGGCATCTAAATCAGCTTCCCTCGTCTTCATAAAATAGCCATAGAAAGACCACAGGATATAGCCTGCCAGAATGGATGTCCCTAGTGCTGTGAGCGCTAGATAGGTGACTAAGAGTTTTCGGTAAATTGAGTTCCAGCGGATACGAATTGGTAACTTACCCATTGGATTTGAAAATGTGCATAAAAGTGTTGGTCATGACCTTGATTTTCTCAATCTGCCCATGAGTTTGGAATATAAAAGGTAATATCCCCAGCAAGTTTTAATCTTTTTGTCAAGAGCTTTTGCCAGCATCGCGACTGCGTAAAACAGCCTTAATCCGTGCTAATAGTTCACGAGTATTGAATGGTTTGGTGATATAGTCATCTGCACCCGCTTCTAATCCCCAAACTTTATCAATGTCTTGGTCTTTTGCTGTCAGCATCAAGATAGGGACTTTAGAAAACGCTCGGATGCGCCAGCACAGTTCCATCCCATCTATCCCTGGCAGCATCAAGTCTAAAATTATTACATCCGGCACCTGCTTGTGGAAGAGTTTCAGTGCCGTATGCCCATCCGCCGCCGTTGTAACCTTGTATCCTTCTTTGACTAATGCATAGCTGAGGCTGGCTCGCAATGCCTCTTCATCATCAACTAGTAAGACTTGTGTCATGGGGAGTTGACCTCTTGTTCAAAGGAAGCTAGGTAATTGCACTTAAAAACTTACGTCCTTATATCTTGGTGTGAAGGCGAATCTGAATCTTCTTTCTTATGAGGGATGAGCCCTGAACCAAAACACCCATGCTCTTTATCTTTCAAGTAGGCGATCGCTTCCCAGGTAGAAATCAACGATTTACATTCAATGCCTGGGTCAAACGTTCTATCCTAGGATTTCACAGGATTAGTGCTATTTACAGAGGTTTAGGGATTGGTTTTATCGGCAATACCGTCAACAAATGTTTTCATCAGTGCTAATGATTGGCTGGGTTTAACCTTTAGACTAGCTTTGGCACTCCTAGTTGGAGGGGTGATTGGTTGGAATCGCCAAGCGGCTGGAAAGCCAGCAGGATTGAGGACTCATATGCTCGTTAGCTTGGGTGCAGCTCTATTTGTGTTGATTCCTTTGCTGTCAAGTAGCTCTACATCCATTGATAGCCTCAGCCGAGCAATTCAGGGGGTAGCTACTGGGGTAGGATTTTTAGGAGCTGGAGAGATTTTGCACGGCTCTGAGCGGGAATCTACCAAGCTAAGCGTTAAGGGCATGACTTCTGCTGCAACCATCTGGGTGACAGCTGCCTTGGGAATGGTGGCTGGTTGTGGTTTCTGGCAGCTAATTTTGCTGAGTACGATGATGACGCTATTAATTTTGAGTGTTGCCAAGAAGATAGAACGCGGTGTCTTTCACAAAGATGACTGAGGGAATAGCCTAAAATACTCTTGTAAACATGATCCCAGGCTGCAATGTCTACCGAAACGAACTCATCGGCTCAAACAACCACAGGTGCTGATGCTATTGATGAAGCGATCGCACAAGGAATTGACTTTGACGGTTCCCCTATTCCAACAGCAAAACTAGAACTTTATAAAAAAGTTATGGGTTTGGAAGCTGGGCGGCAGCGCAGCGGTGTATCAAATACAATGCGTTCCAGAATTGTTCGCATTGGGGCTAAGCATATTTCCCAGGAAGAACTTAATCAGATGCTGATAGACGCTAACTTTGCGCCGTTGAAAGATAAGGAAATCGCTTTTTACTATAGCGGTAAATAAATAATAAATCAGGGCTACGTTGTCAACCCGCCAGGAAATCAATTTACTGGCTCATAAATAAGTCCTCTAAAGAGGACTGAACACTAACTATACAAGAATTTTAGTCCATTTTAATGGACTTAAGGTGTTAGCCAGGGACTTAAGTCCCTGGCTGTTAAACTATCTTTCCCTCAACTATCAGCTTTCAATACATCTGCCACCTCAGCCGAGTCAGATACAGAAGCAAAAGTTGAACTAATCTCAAAATTTTCTGATTCAACAGAAATAGGTACTGCCGTTAAATCAGATTCCATAATTGTTGGTAATCGATGCCTGTCTAACAGCATTTCTTGCAAACAGTTATTAATCCCAGTTACCGCTTGCTTATACACCTCAATTTTTTGCTCAACCTCATCCTGCGATCGCCGATTACTATTAATTTTCTCTTCTGCTTCTTTCTCTAGAGTTTGCTCTAAATAAGCACGCGCCTGGTTGTATTGCTGCAAGATGGCATCCGCTTGCTCATCTGCCATTGGTAACAGCACAGTTTTAATCGTTTGGTTGATAGTTTGGCGGAAACTGCGCTTAATTGTTTGAGAAACTTTTGGCTCAAAATCTAACTTCAGTAACTGCCGAATTGCGGGTTCGGCTTCAATCATGCTTTCGGCGTCGTAACCTTGGGAGGTTTGCTGCAAGGTTTGCCGGAATTGATAGATTGAAAATGTGCCTTCATCGTAAAAACGGGGGCTTTCTCGCACAAAGCGATCGCACTCTGTCCT
>DATNPH010000249.1:0-34369 GCA_036703315.1 Coleofasciculaceae cyanobacterium | reverse complement strand
CAAGACTAGATGTCTAGCAAGCGACCAACTCAGGCATAGCATGAAGACAGTCAGGGTGTTAGGTCGTAGGTGGTAGGTTTTAGGGGAAAAGCCAGACCGAGACGCTTGAAAAATTAGGGTTTTGGGTTCCTTGCAAAGCTTTTAAACCTAACACCTACCACATTGACAGAGGTCGGTTTCACAACTGACATGACTAAGCCAGTCGAGCCAGCCTACTTAGCGACAGTGATCGCTCAGCAGTTAGCATTTTGGTATCGGAAAATATAATGGATCGCCAAACAACAAAGCCCGGATGAATCGCATTTTTTCACCTGTTCAACAGTTCCTGATCACTTGGCTGCTGATCTTACTAACCGGTTGGGTAACCCTGAATGCCCTGAGTTATGTAGGTGAACTCATCAGCATTTTGCTCACGGCGGCTTTGATAGCCTTTTTGCTCAACTATGCTGTCGCTGTCGTTCAACCCTTTTTACCCCGGAGTTTGGCAGCCGTACTCGTTTATTTAGTAGCTGCCATCGTTGTGGTATTGATTGCCCTAACCCTAGTACCGCCAGTGTTTAACCAAGGGCGGCAATTTGTAATGAATTTACCCTCTCTGCTAGCAGAAGGGCAGGAGCGATTAGCTAGTTTCCAAGACTGGAGTATGGCGCACAATTTGCCATTTGATGTGCGGATTTGGGCATCTCAACTGCTGGCACGAGTGCAAACGCAAGCCGAAGCGATCGCCTCTACTAGTTTGGGCTTAGTGGTCGGTACATTTAACTGGTTTTTGGACTTCATTTTAATTCTGGTGATTTCGTTTTATATGCTCATCGATGGTGAGCGGGTTTGGCGAGGTCTGACCAGTATTTTTTCCCCAACAATCAGAGAAGGGTTAACTCAATCGCTGCAACGTAATTTACAGCGGTTTGTTACAGGGCAGCTGTTGTTGGGATTGTTTATGGCGGCTACCCTCACCCCTGCCTTCTGGGTGCTAAACGTGCCTTTTTTCCTACTGTTTGCTGTCTTTATCGGGTTGATGGAAGTAATCCCATTTGTGGGAGCGACCTTAGGAATTGCAACAGTAGTCAGTGTGGTGGCGTTTATTGACTGGTGGCAAGCGCTAGAAGTGTTGGGAGTAGCGATCGCACTACAGCAAGTAAAAGACAACTTGATTGCTCCCCGAATTATGGGCAACTTAACGGGTTTATCACCCGTGATTATCTTTGTGTCTTTGCTGTTGGGAGCTAGAGTGGGGGGATTGTTAGGCGTGATTTTGGCGATTCCCCTGACAGGTGTGGTGAAAAGTCTTGCAGAAATTGTTCTTGACCCGAAGCTGCCTCCTCAAACAGGAGCATTTTTTCACAACCCTTTTGACAAAGATAACTTCACGCGATCGCTCCCTCCGGTTTCTAGCGCTGAATCGGACGGTGAGGCCTATGAGTTTTCTGAGCGTCTTGATTCCAAGTAGCACTGCTGTCAAGAAAGCAGATGAGTACACTTTGGAGACTAGTTCTCAAGGCCAGGACAGCGAGATAACATTTGTCTGATTTCCACTGATGCCTGATTTAGATTGAGCGACGTAGAATTGGGGCATCCAACGCTCATGCTTGTGATCTGACCCTTGTCATCTAGGCGAACTGAAACGGGAAGCGAACCCCGCTCAAACGTTGCCAGATAAATACTGCCGTCTTTTTGCACCCCTTGATAAGCTCCCATCCAAGTTTTAACGTCAGCGAACAGACGTTGTTGTTTAGAACTAGATCCTGGAGGAGCAGAATCAGCTTTGAACAGTCGGTCGATCGCAGCTTCTGGGGGAGTGGGTTGAGCTTGAGCCAAAAACGACGGCAGTCTGCTGACAACAGAGGAAGGAACAAAAGTAGGCAAAACAAACAAGCTTGCTGATAATACTGAAGTTGTCAGGTATCTGAGTGAAAGCATGAAAATTCCTTAAAATTTTTCTGAAAGCTTTATGCGGTGACAATCTCATGGCACTTCATTCTCAACTCGCTGCTTTTAAACCAAATTGGACAGCAGAGTTTCGTGCCTGTTTCCCATTCAGAAATGCTTTGAGTACGCCTTATCTGTTGGGAGTAGTGCTACGCTAGCCTCGGCTGAAGTCAAGTCGCCCGGATTGTTCAGTGCTAGAGAATATAGTTCAAGTTCTCCAGTTTTAAGCTTCCAGGCTGTCCTTGTTTTCGTTACATGCCATTGGGCGATGTTAGCTGCAAAAGAATTGTTGTAGCCTGCTACAGCCACATCAAACTGAGCCGCTTGACTAATCTTGTATTTCTCGATCGAAATAGAGCTTCCACCAACCACGGTGGTAGATTGACAGTCGCCAAAGTCGATCGCTCCAAAGGTTTGAGTACTGCGACAACTACCTGCAAAAGCTGGAGCTACCTGACTTAAGCTAATTCCTAAAAAACTAATAGCTACGAGAGCAGGAACTGTCGCACAGTATCTAGCGTTCATTGCGGTAATCTCCAATGATGAATGAAATTTAATGTTCATGAACCTTTTCACACCAAAAACCATCAGGCACGTCTTTCTAGTTAGGTTTCATTCGCCTGACTGAACAAGAAAGGCACAAGGCAGGGGGTAGAGGGCAGAAGGTTTATTTTTATGCCCTCCCCTCCTGCCTTCGGGCAACCTCTTATGGAGCAAGGGTTACAATCCCCCACTGAATATCTTCAGTGGCTGGGAGTGACTGGGGGAAACAATCCCCTGACACTCCCCCCTTCTGCCTTCCTTCTTCTGGCCTGTGCCTTCTTCAATCAGTCTCTATGCAGGCTTCATCTTCCATATAAAGCTATCGGAATGAAGCTTTTGCTTTGTTTGAGAGCAATTTGAGGACAACTTAAAGACAATTTGAAATTAAATATGGATACTGTATCGAAAAGGAACGATAGTCCTGTTTCTGTGACACCAGCTTTACGGCGAAAGTTACGGTTGGCGTTCGACCAGAGGTGCAATTCTACGGAAGATTTTTTGAATCAGTGGAGTCGGCAATCCGATACTCTAGGTGAGCCTCCCTCCGAAGCGGAGGTTCAGAACATTTTCTACTCAGTTTCACGAGGCACCTGTGGTTACTGGTTAATTAATGGTGTCTGTCAGCTATTGCTCGATCGCCCTTACAGAGATAACAGCACCAAGAAAGTACCGATCACTTTAAAGCAAGAACTCCGCGACAAGTTCCACGAACGTTTCAAGGTGAGAGGAGAAACCTCATGGGGAGAGTTTGTGATCGCTTGGGTAGAGAAGTTCGATGATTCAGACCCTCCTCGACATCAAACGATAAGAAGCTTCTTAGAATCTGAGCATCGAAACTCCTGTGAGCATTGGTTGGTTGACGGTTTATGCCAGTTATTGCTCAAGTGTTCATTTAATGAGTGGGGAATGGGGAGAGACGCAGATGGGGAGAAAGGGACAGAGGGAAAAATTCAAACGTCCTGTTACGCTATCACCCCCTCACGCTCTTATCCCCTCTCATCTGTTGATGATGGTGCGACTCGGTGGGTAGGTCGTGAGAAGTTGATTACTCAACTGAATCATCGATTGCTTGAAGACTGCCGACTTCTATCGATTGTTGGTATCACTGGCATCGGGAAAACGGCGCTAGCCGTGCGTCTGACGTTAGAGCTTGAAGTCACTCAGCTATTGCCGAAGCTTTATAGTGTTAGCCTCGATCGCGAGTCACCCAACTTTGATGTGTTAGCACGCCGAGTGTTGGGAGAACAAGCAGCAACGGATGAGCAGTTGCAAAAAGATTCTGATGTACTGGTAAGAGCAATGATCAGCAAGTTGCAAGCGCATCCTTGCTTGCTCCTGCTCGATATGGTTGAAGAAATCTTAGAGCCAGATGGCACAGGAGGGCATCAGTTTACCGAACCTGGGTTTGCAAAGTTCTTAGAGCAAGTTGTTAAAGCCGAGCAAATGCCCAGCCGAATCATCTTGACTTCTCAAGATCAGCCTCCAATTATTGCAGAGGGGAGGTATTTGGAGCGATCGCATATCGAACGACTCAAAGGGTTGGAGGAGTCGGAAGCTCTTGAATTGTTTGAAGCCTGGGACGTTCGCATACAGACACAAGTAGATTTGGAGAACCTGAAGCGAATTATCCATGTTTATGAAGGGCATCCCTTAGCATTACGAGTGATTGCTGGTGAAATCCGAGAGGCACCCTACAACGGAGATGTTCAGGCTTATTGGCATGAGTACGGCTATGAAATTGAAGAAGCCGAACGGCTCAAAGCTGTCCCTGAAGAGAAATCTAGGCAGGACAAGCCAAGGCTCGATCGCTACAGTATTGGCTTAACCGACTTGGTAAAAAAGCGGATAGACCGAACATTTACTCGACTTTATCAGAGCGATCGCTTAGCTTGTTTGATGCTTTGCCAAGGAGCGGTGTATCGACGCGCTGTTGAGCGTCAGGCATGGTTGCTGATGATTTGTGAGTATCCTTATGAAGCTCAAGTTTTGGCGTTTCAAACTTTGCAGCGTCGGTTTCTTTTAGAGGAGGAGTGTACTGAGCGCAAAGTGATTTACCGACTGCACAGCTTAATTCGGAGAGTGGCGATCGATTACTTACCCAAGATTGAACAGGAAGTTTTACCTCTCCTCTGAATAGCTCTTATCACTAGAAAAGACTGGTACTTATATTACCGAGTACTATTTGATATAGTTCCAGGCAAGGGATTATTTCCCGCGAGCGTTGCATCTGCCAAAATGTAGGTAATTCTCATAGCCTTAACCTGTGTTGAGGCGCATTGTTCATTATCTTGTACGGGTCCCTCAAAATGAATAATTTATGGGACGCATTTATCTCCTACGGACGAGCAGATAGTAAAGCGTTTGCCACTAAACTTCATGTTCGATTACTTGAAGAAAATTTAAAGATTTGGTTTGACCAAAACGATATCCCTCTTGGAGTAGATTATCAAAACCAAATTGATGATGGAATAGAGAAGGCGCATAACTTCTTGTTTATCATTGCGCCACATTCAGTTAATTCACCCTATTGCCTCAAAGAAATTGAGCTAGCGATCAAGCGCAATAAACGCATTATCCCGCTTTTGCACGTTGAGCAAATTAACTTGGATATCTGGCAGCAGAGAAATCCTAATGGCACAACTGAGGATTGGGAAGCATACAAAGCGCAAGGGAAACATACAAGCTCTCAGAATATGCATCCAACGATTAGCAAGATTAACTGGGTGTATTTTCGAGAGGGTATAGACGATTTTGATGCAGCTTTCGCAGGCTTGATTAGTTTAATCCGTAGGCATGCTGATTACGTAGAACAGCATACCTGGTTTTTAGCGAAGGCTTTGGAGTGGGAACGGCATCAAAAACAAACTAACTTCCTATTAATCGGGGAAGAAAAACAACAGGCTCAATCTTGGTTAAAGATACGGTTTAAAGATGAGCAACCGCCTTGTCGCCCTAGCGACTTGCATTGTGAGTTCATCACTGAAAGTATCAAGAATGGCAACAACTTGATGACTCAGGTGTTCCTTTCCTACGCTGATGCAGATAGGACGACGATGGAGCAGATTCGCAATAGCTTGAGACGAGAAAGTATTACGGTTTGGACGAATAAGACGGACATTCAAACGGGGGAAGCATTTGAGGAGGCGATTCAACGGGGGATTGAACAAGCAGATAATGTGGTCTATCTGCTCTCGCCGGACTCGGTAATTTCAGATTATTGTCAGCGAGAACTGGAGTACACCTTGTCACTGCACAAGCGGATTATTCCCGTGTGGGTGCGAGAAACTGAAGTAATGCTGATGCCGCCTGCAATTCGGCATTTGCAGTATATCGACCTCATTGACAATGTTCGGAAAGAAGACTACCTTCTCGATGAAAGCCAACTGTTGAAGATTCTGCGTGAAGATGCGCTTTACCACAACGAGCATAAGGTTCTGCTGACCAAAGCGCTGAAGTGGCAGAGGCAGCACTGCAACCTCAGCATTCTATTACGGGGCTATAATCTGCGGAGTGCCCAGACGTGGTTGAAGGTAGCTAAGCAAAGAACTCAACATCAGCCTACGCGATTACAGGAAGAATTCATTACTGAAAGTTTGCGGCAACCACCTGCTGAGTCGCTGGATGTGTTTGTCTCTTATTCTCGTGCTGACTCGGATTTTGCTAGAAAGCTGAATGAGGCTCTACAGATTCAGGGTAAGACGACTTGGTTTGACCAGGAAAGCATTGCATCAGGGAGTGATTTTCAGCAGGAGATTTATCGAGGAATCAAAACGTGCGATAACTTCTTGTTTATTCTCTCACCTCGTTCTGTAAATTCGCCTTACTGTGCGGATGAGGTGAAGTATGCGGCTTCGTTGAATAAGCGCTTTGTGACGGTGCTGCATCGGGAGGTAAATTCAAAAGACTTGCATCCAGAGTTAGCGAAGGTGCAGTGGATTGATTTTAATCAGAATGAGCGGGATTTTAATGCAAATTTTAACCAATTGGTGAGAACCCTCGATACGGATCGGGAACACGTTCACAGTCATACTAAATGGTTGCAACAGGCGTTGGAATGGCAGCAGAAAGATAAAAGTGCTGACTTGCTGTTGCGGGGGAGTGAATTGGCGGTTGCCGAAGCTTGGTTGAAGGAAACTCAAGCGCAGAAGAAACAGCCAGCCGTAACGGATTTACAGAAGGAGTATATTGCTAAAAGTGGCGGGTACAAACGCAAAAATCGCCTGTTGCTAACGGGGACAGTTGTCTGTGTTATTGGGGTAGTAGCTACTCTCTGGCTGAACGCCGAACGGCAAGCCAAAATCGTGACGCTACGTGAAAAAGCAGTCCGCGTACAGAACTTGCTACCTGCGGATCCAGTAGAGGGTCTAGTTCTAGCAATTCAGGCGACGGGTGAGAGCCGAGCCGCATTATCGACAGGATGGCAGGTTCTTCCTGAGGTTCAGTCTAGCTTATATGATGCGATCGGGAGCGCTAGAGAACTCAATGTGCTGAGAGAGCATGGGAGTGACGTCATCTCAGTTGCCTTTAGCCCTGACGGCAATTATATAGTCAGTGGCAGCTATGATGGGACGCTGCGGCTGTGGGACAGCCAAGGTAAATCACTCGTTCAAAGCATACGAGGTCACGAGGGTAGAGTTACCTCAGTCGCCTTTAGCCCTGACAGCAAGCAAATCGTCAGTGGTGGTCAAGACGGGACAATGCGACTATGGAACAGCCAGGGCAAACCGATGAGTCAACCGATACAAGGGGGTCAAGGTTGGGTCTTGTCAGTTGCCTTTAGCCCTAACGGCAAGCAGATTGCCAGTGGTGGTCTTAACGGAACCCTGCGGCTGTGGGACAGCCAGGGCAAACCGATTGGTGAATCCATAAAAAGGCATCGAGGTAGGGTCACCTCAGTAGCCTTTAGCCCTGACGGCAAGCGCATTGTTACTGGCAGTTATGACAGGACGTTGCAATTGTGGGACAACCGAGGCAAACCGATTGGTAAAGCCATAGAAGGGCATCAGGGTAACGTCACCTCAGTCACCTTTAGCCCTAACGGTAAGCGTATTGCTAGTGGTAGCGAAGACGAAACACTGAGGTTGTGGGACACTCAAGGCAAACCGATTGGTCAACCCGTGCAAGGGCATCAAGGTTGGGTTAGGGCAGTAGCCTTTAGCCCGGACAGCAAACGGATTGTTAGTGGTAGTTATGACGGAACCGTGCAGTTGTGGGAAAACCAGGGAACATCGATGGGTCAGTCGCTGAAAGGGCATCAGGGTCTGGTTTTGTCAGTAGCCTTTAGCCCTGACGGCAAGCGAATTGTTACTGGCGGTTCTGACGGGACAGTGCGACTGTGGGACACTCAGGGCAACTCAACGAATCAAGCCGTTAAAGGGCATCGGGGTGCCGTTAAAGTAGCCTTTAGCTCCGATGGCAAGCAGATTATCAGTGGTAGTGCAGACGGGATGCTGCGACTGTGGGACACTCAGGGCAAACCCATTGGCGAACCTATCCAAGGACGTCGGGGTGCGGTCAAAGTAGTCTTTAGCCTCGATGGTAAGCGGATTGTCAGTGGTGGTGCAGACGGGATGCTGCAACTGTGGGACACTCAAGGCAAATCAATCGGCCAACCCATACAAGGGCATCAGGGTAAGGTCAGCTTAGTTGCCTCGAGCCGTGATGGCAATCGGATTGTGAGTGTTGGTGCAGACGGGACACTGCAATTGTGGGACACTCAGGGTAAGCCCATCGCTCAACCCGTAAAAGGGCATCAGGGTAGGGTCAGCTCAGTTGCTTTGAGTCCCGACGGCAATCGGATTGTTAGCGGTGGTACGGACGGAACGCTGCAAGTGTGGGACAGCCAGGGTAAGCCCATCGCTCAACCTCTCAAAAGACATCAGGGTAGGGTCAACTCAGTAAGCTTTAGCCCTGATGGTAAATTCATCGCTAGCGGCGGTAAAGACGGCATAGTTTTGCTGTGGAATAGCGAGGGCAAGCAGATAGGTCAACCCTGGAAAGGACATCAGAGGTCAGTCAACTCAGTCGCCTTTAGCCCCGACGGTAAACAGATTGTCAGTGGCAGTAAAGATGGGACTGTTCGGCTGTGGGACAGCCGAGGCAATCCGATGGGTCAACCCTTGAGAGACTATCAGCGCGAGGTTACCTCAGTAGCTTTTAGCCCCGACGGCATGCTCATTGTCAGTGGCGGTATTGGCGGAACAGTTCAGCTGTGGCGTGGTGGCACTTGGCAGAGTTGGCTTGATGTGGCATGTGACAAGTTGTTTGGACACCCCGTTTTGGTCGAGCCTGAAACCATTCTCACTGAGCCTGACACGATTAAAGTTGCTAAAGCCGCTCGCTCTACCTGTCAAAACTTGGTCTGGAACAAAACCGAAAATGCTCGGTTTCTGGTGAATCAAAGTTTAGCTGTAGCACGAGGAGGGGATGTCAAGGGGGCTATGGATAAGTTCCAAGAAGCCCGGAAATTGTCTCCCAGCATCGATGTCCCGACCGAGGTAGAAGTCGGATGGTGGGCAGCGGGTGGTCTGGTTGAGAAGGGTGAGAAACTGGTCAAGGAGGGTAAGGTCAAGGAAGCGCTTGCTACCTACTCTGAGGCACAAAGGTTAAAGCCAACCTGGCAACTTTATGCGGATTCTTGGAACACACTCTGTCGATTCGGTAGTTTGCACGGACAGGCGGCTGAGGTGATGCAGGCTTGTGAAAACGCTGTGACGCTTGCGCCTAAAAATGGAGAGTTTCGGGATAGTCGCGGTGTAGCTAGGGCGCTGACGGAGGATAACAAAGGAGCGATTGAGGATTTCCAGGCGTTTATAAAATCGACTGACTCGGATGAGTGGAAAAAACAACGGCAAGGCTGGATTGATGCTCTTAATGCGGGTAAGAATCCCTTCACGCAGGAGGAGATTGAGAAGTTGAAGGGGTGATGGTGGGTTACTTTTTGTCAGTGGGGTTTGACAGTGCCATCAGTGCCTTGTAGGGCACGATATTATCGTGCCGCTACCGCTCATCATCATCAACCAAATCACCTAGATGGTTTAGCACGCCGAGTGTTGGGAGAACAAGCAGCAACGGATGAGCAGTTGCAAAAAGATTCTGATGTACTGGTAGGAGCAATGATCAGCAAGTTGCGATCGCATCCTTGCTTGCTCCTGCTCGATATGGTTGAAGAAATCTTAGAACTTGATGATCAGGGAGGGCATCAGTTTATCGAACCAGCATTTATGAAGCTTTTGGAACAAGTCATTAAAGCGGAGGAAATGCCGACGCGCATCATCTTGACTTCTCAAGATCAACCTCCAATTATTGCTGAGGGAAGGTATCTGGAGCGAGCGCACATTAAGCGGCTGAAAGGGTTGGAGGAGTCGGAAGCTCTCGAATTGTTTGAAAACTGGGATGTTCAGATACAAACAGACGTAGATTTAGAAAACATCAAGCGGATTATCCATGTTTATGAAGGGCATCCCTTAGCATTACGGGTGATTGCTGGTGAAATCCGAGAGCCACCTTATAACGGAGATGTCCAGGCTTATTGGCATGAGTACGGCTGTGAAATTGAAGAAGCCCAACGACTTAAAGATGTCCCTGAAGACAAATCTAGGCAGGACAAGCCAAGGATTGACCGCTACAGTATTGGTTTAATCGACTTGGTAAAAAAGCGGATAGACCGAACGTTTACTCGGCTTTATCAGAGCGATCGCTTAGCTTGTTTAATGCTTTGCCAAGGAGCTGTGTATCGGCGTGCTGTTGAGCGTCAAGCATGGTTGATGATGATTTGTGAGTATCCTTATGAAGCTCAAGTTTTGGCGTTTCAAACGTTACAGCGTCGGTTTCTTTTAGAGGAGGAATGCATTGAGCGCAGAGTGCTTTATCGACTGCACAGTTTGATTCGGAGAGTTGCGATCGATTATTTGCCGAAGATTGAGCAAGAAGTTTTGCCTCTCACTGACATAGCGCTTATCGCACGACAAGACTAATACTCGTTTACCTAGCACTATCTGATATGGTTCCAGGTAATGATGTGTTTTCTCTTGGCGTTTCATCTTTCTGAAGATAGATTAGTCTGACCAAAATACACTAGAATTTCCTCTGGGTCGTAATTCAGCTTAACAGTAGTCGGCAAAAGTATAAGACTGATCTGGTTGGATGATGGTAATTTTTGACACTCCACCTACCCCCTAGCTGCTACCTGAAGAATCTTCTAATGCCTCAACAGGTAATGCTTAATCTTCACGAATGGCTCCCAACCTAATTGCATTGGCTTTTGAATCGAATGCACCTCTGGCGTAGAGAGGCTAACCTTGATAAAGGAAAGTAGGAAGGCTATTAAAAGTGAAGGCATCGGAAACCAAGCTCCGTGAATTGCTAGAAGGCAGTAAACAGTTCCAAATTCCGCTCTTTCAAAGACCTTACTCATGGTCAAAGAAGGAATGGAAGGTTCTTTGGGAAGACATCATGGAGATATACCACGAGAATGAAGACAACCACTTTTTGGGGCCCATTGTGACTCAGGCAGTACCCGGCACACCAGATGGCATTTCTCCATTTCTTCTTATTGACGGTCAGCAACGCCTCACTACACTTTCCGTACTTCTGGCTGCGCTACGGGAACACTTAAAAGAACACGACTCTGAATCCGCCGCAGAATTACAAGAACTGTATTTAATTAATAGATATAAGAAAGGTGATGCCCACTATAAAATTTTGCCTACTCAGGCTGACCAAGAAGTCTATCAGAAAGTTATTGAAGGGCAAATCAATGGAAGCACAAGCCTAATATATGAAGCCTTTAAGTTTTTTTGTAATCAACTAAAAAATGGTGACATAGAGGAGGATAACGCCTCTATCAACCTAGCCACATTTAAAAATGTGGTTCTGGAGAAGCTAACGTTAGTCAGCATCACGTTAGACGATAGAGACAATCCATACATTATCTTTGAAAGCTTAAATCATAAAGGCGCACCGCTCACTCAGGCTGATTTGGTACGTAACAATTTTTTTATGCGGCTGACGGATAAAGAACAAAGGGATGAGGGTTACGAAAAAATATGGTTGCCGCTACAAGAACAGTTCAAAGCTAATGCAGGTGATGATCAATACTTAAAAGAACTCACTAGGGCTTTTTGGTGTTATCTACGTATAGGAGGGGGAAACATCAGTCAAGATAAGACTTACCAGACGCTCAAGGTACGTCTTGATCAAAAGAAAACCCAAGATGAGGTTCTATCTGCGCTGAAAGAATTCTCTCAGTTTGCTAGATACTATTTACGCATCTGCTTTCCTGAAAAAACAGAACCGAATTCTGCTTTGCAACGTGGGTTTGAACGACTGAAAACCTTAGAACTCAAGAATTGCCATCCCCTTCTGCTCAACCTATACAGAGACTACGAAGAAAACAAACTCTCTTTGCAAGAATTCAAGCAATCTCTGCATCATATAGAGTCCTACTATGTGCGTCGTGTACTTGCAGACTTGACTTCTGTTCAGATGAGTAAAGTCTTTAACGGATTGTATGAAGATGCCAAGAAGCTACGGGAGAAGGAAAACCTCAGTGATTTTGCCAGTGCTTTACGAGAAAAGCTAAGGAGTTTGCCGAGTACCAGAAAATCTTACTTCTGGCCGGACGACGACGAGTTTCGCCGGAGCATCATTGAAAACACTGTGAAAATTGACAGGAGTAGGGTAAAGCTATTATTGGGAAGTTTGGCGGAACCCCTAACTAAGTTTCAGGTGAAAACTGATGACCTCACCTTGGAACACATCATGCCTCAGAAGTTGACTGATGAGTGGCGAACCCTGCTAGGAGCTAATGCTGATGAAGTACACAAGCGCTGGCTTAACACGCTAGGCAACCTGACGCTTACCCCTCACTCTTATAATTCTGAGATGTCTAACAATGCTTTTAGTGAGAAATTATCATACCTGCGAACTAGCGCCCTTACCTTGGACAATCAGTACTTTAAAAATGTGCAGACATGGAACGTAGAGGAGATTCAACGCCGTGGTGAGTATTTAGCTGACATTGCCGTTAAGGTTTGGCCTCGATAGGTAAATGAATGACAATGCGATCGCACAATCTACGAGTTAAGCAAAAAGCGATCGCTCCTACAACAATCGCTCATCTTCATCCTTAATCAGCTCACCTAAATACAGTTCGACAAACTTCTCGGCGGCGGCTGGATTGATTTCCTTAAGCGCTTTGACAATATCTGCAACTGTCTCAGCAGAGGGATCTGCCCGTTCGTGAAACCAACGATTGACGATGGTTCGTTCAATGCCTAACGCCACCGCCAACTTGTTCTGGCTAATTCCATAGGTTCCCAATGCCTGCTTGAGGGCTTGTCCTGCTCTTCCCATGCTTTTGATCGTGTCAGAGGAGCATGACCTAGTAAATGTAAACTTATTCGTTCACATCATGTAGGATTTTTACGTAAACTTATTCGTTTACCTTGTTGTGCAATTCAAAATCAGGTGAATCCCAATGTCACAAGACTTTATCTCAAGCGATCGCTCCTACAACAATCGCTCATCTTCATCCTTAATCAGCTCACCTAGATACAGTTCGACAAACTTCTCGGCGGCGGCTGGCTCAATTCCCTTCAGAGCTTTGACAATATCTACAATCGTCTCGCCCGTGGGGTCTGTTTGTTCGTGAAACCAACGAAAAACCATCCAGCGCTCAACGCCTAAAGCCACTGCCAACTTGTTCTGGCTGATACTGTAGCTTCCCAACGCCTGCTTGAGGGCTTTGCCTGCTCTTCCCATGCTCTGATCGTGTCAGAGGAAGATGACCTAGTAAATGTTCATTAGTAAATGAACATCCTGTATGATTTTTAGTGTTCACTTATTAATGAACACTATTCTTTAATCAAACATCAGGTGAACCCTCATGTCCGAAGAATTTGTCCCAGATGCCAGTGAAACGCCTGCCGTTCCCGTCTCCCCGTCAGCCTCCCCAGAAGCCACCTCAAACCGAGAACCGGTAAAAATCCTGATCATTGGCTCTCCCAAAGGTGTCAACAACATAATTCACACCTTGTACCGTCTAAAATTTGCCGAGGTGACGGCGTGGAGTCCTTTGCAACCGACAGCTAATCCTGATGAAGTCGTGAGTATCCTCAAACGCCAGCTTTCCATCAAATAAAGAACCCCCCTCAGTCCCCCCGAAACGGGGGGAAGTAAGAAAATTCATGCTCCCTCCCCGATCAAGGGGAGGGCTGGGGACGGGTTCTTCTTCCTCACAACTCATCCCAAATCCCAAACCTGCCATGCAACCCCTACGCCGCCGCATCAACCCCCAAACGTTCGTCATTACCCTCCGGCAAATCGCCAAACATCTCCAAACCAATCCGAATCGCATCCTCAACTGGCAAAAATGGGAGCATGTACTTTGGGTGCATCTCGAAGGCAGAGGCGGTTACTTCATCAGCTATCGCCAACTCCAACAGTGGATTGCCGCTTGTCGCACCCTAATTCATGGCTGCCGCAACTTGAGTATCCTTGATGCCCTCTGGTCAGCTATCCTGCAAGAAGCTTCGCGCTATACTCAAGACGTTTTTGCCCAACTAGAAGCGATCTGGCAGCAACGACTCAGCTATTTGTCCAGCCACCAACGGAATTAGAGATGCGTGGAAAAAATGCGATCGCCAAACAGATATCCACTCCTACGCAGGCAGTTCATTTAGAAAGGTTCGGTTCCGCAATTTCCGGCCAACTCTCAAAATTCCGCCTTACCCAGTCCATGCCAACTTCATTATTGAGCTTGATTTTCTGGGGTGTGTTCGGGTAAATCTTGGGCAAAATATCTGCATCCTGCTCAACGATTACTTTGGCAAAATTGAGAAACTTTTGACCTAGGGCTTTAAAGGCAGGGTGTTTAGGTATCCCGTACATCAGTACGTAAGTCCGCGTCCGAGTTGTGGACTCTGGCACAAACAAGTGGACTTGGGCAACTTTACCCACCCAGTTTTCTACATGAGCTATTACTAAAAATGGAAAGTGATTTTCCAGATGAGCTTTAATGACCTTTGGCAGCAGGAGCAAATCGGGGTTGCTTAGTTTTTCTGATAAGTTAGTTGGGGACGTTGGCAGGCTGTAAAAAGCATGGGAATGATGACCGTCATCAATAAAATTATCAAACTGCACTTCTTCAATCTTAAATAGAGGGCGATGCGTACCATTTTGGTGATTGTAGTCGTGCATAATGAGCAGCATAGAGAGTAAATCGGTCTCTACACTCATATCAGCCGTATGACCAATAAACTCATATTGGGATGCAATTTCATTGAGAATATTGGGAATCGGCACTTTGGGTTCATACCCGCCATAAGACCAAATAAAATCCCCTTGAATAATCAGTTCTAGCGGCTTTAGTTGCGACAGAGTTTTCTTCTTCGATCCAGGTAAAACGGTGCAACCTTCACTATCAAACTCAAGTGCATGAAAAGGGCAGACTACTACACTCGTTTTATCTTTATGCTCGTGACACCACCCTTCTGACAACATTGCGCCCATATGCGGACAAGCATTGGGTAAAGCATTCACTTTGCCAGTTCTATCTTGCCAAAGCACATAGTCTGAACCGTAAAGAGATACTTTTTTAGGCTTGTTGACTTCCAACATCGATTTGTGTGCCAATAGCCAAGGCGCACCTTCAAGCATGGACATAGGTGTTGTACTCCTTATTAACTGAATTAACGTTTCAAGCACTGGTTATTTCACCAGAAGCAACGCAAAACTGGCGTCATTGGAAAGCGGTTTGTGTAAAACACTTAGCCCAAATCAGACGCAAGCAAGCATCTGCCTGCGGTGGACGTGCGGCTCACAGCTAACCTGCCATCGCTCAGTTTGTTGCGACGGCTTAGTCAGCTTGAGGTACGAGGTTAAATTGAAATGTGACAAATCTTTCGTATCTATTTAGAATTATGACGGAATATTCATGTTTGTCAAGGCACAGTTGTAGCGTATCGATCGCATGAGTCAAGGCGATTGTCCCCAAGGGGAAGGGGCCGCGCCAAAGGCGATCGCACGAGTTACGCTGAACCTATGAACGCTTCAACATCGAAAAATGCATTCCTACGCCGCCAGCCCAAGCAGAAGCGCAGCCAACAACGTGTTGAGCGCATTCTAGAGGCGGCTGCCGAAGTGTTTGTCGAAGTGGGTTACGAGGCAGCAACAACCCACGCGATCGCTGCTCGCGCTAGGACAGCGATCGGTTCCCTCTACCAGTTCTTTCCCGATAAGCTAGCGATTTTCCACGCTTTGGAAGAACGCCATATGGAGCAAGTAAGAGCCATCCACGCCAAGTTAATGACTCCTCAGATGGCTCAACTGCCACTAGAGCAGATGATGCAGCAAATCGTGGAGACGTTCGCTGTCTATTTCGAGCATCCCGGTCCGAAAGTCGTCTACATCCAGTACTTCGTCGCCCCGGAGATGTTTAAGTACTTCGACGATAGTTTTAATCAGCGACTCATCCAAGAGTTCGCTAGCCTCTTAAGGCTGCGGAACCTCGCCTTGAGTACAGAGAAAAGCAAACTGCTGTCTGAAGTTTGCCTCCAGTGCTACAACTCCCTGCTGCTAGTAGCGTTACGCAGCGATCGCACACACCGAAAGCAGCTTTACAAGGAGGTTCGAGAGCTATTAGTGGCATACCTACGACCCTACGTAGGAGACGAGTTGCTGCCCAACCAAGCGCAGGTCGGTGAACAGAGTACCTCCGATGTACTTTTCCAGAATTACCAACTTTCCAATCGTCAACGCAAAGCCCTCACCTTTGCTATCGGGCATGGAGGGCTGACCATTCAGAACTTTGAGGAGATTTGCCCAGAGCGATCGCGGCGGACGCTACAGCGCGAACTACGAGTAATGGTGGAGAAGGGTCTACTACTGCCTGAAGGGGAGACAAACCAACTCTACTACCGCCTTAATCCACTATGGAATAAACTAGCGACAACTAGCGACAACTAGCGACAATCAGAAAGTCACTCGATTGGATGAACCTCTTGGGTGAAGTCACAGGACATAGCCAACATTAATTTGAGAGTGACTCATTGTTGTTTTTAAACCAAGATTATCAGGTCTACAACCAAAACCGAGCGTGGCTTTTGTCAATGAGTTATAGACAAGGGAACAGAAATTCCAGGAATCTTACCTGTAATGTTTATCCACAATGAACCCGATATCGAAAGACCTGTACCCGCCGTGCCAGGATAGAAGCGACAGTTACTTCTCTCCAGTAGAACTGCAAGAAACTTCAGCACAAGAGCTTCTGAATGTCTGCTGTGACTCGGCGGGTAAACTGGTATTGGTGCGCTCCGAAAAGAGATTTTACCCGATAGGAACACCTCAAACGGAGAGTGACTTATCAATTCAATCAATTAGAAAATTGACTGTTCAAGAGCAGGCTCACTTGAAAGCGGCATTCTACTGGTTGAACGTCTATGAGCCAGAGCCAAAGGCTTCTAATCTAGAGCAAGTACAAGGTTACCTAGAAGCCTTCCACCATCTTTGCGAAATCTCGGCATGGCACGAAGCTAGCTCAATACTTTTTACACCAACCAAGACTAATAAAGTTAAAGAGTTGCGAGAGCAACTGGGGAGTTGGGGCTACTACTCGGAACTCATCGAACTTTATAGTCGGCTTCTTGGCAAACTAAATTTAGATTTAGACTGTCTTTGCTTGAAGGGATTGGGTGGTGCTTATTCCTATCTGGGACAAGCTCAACAGGCAATGAACTACCACAATCAACAGTTAGAACTTGCCCGAAAAATCGGAGATAAACTGGCAGAAGTACAGGCTTGGAGTGGGCTGGGTGGTGCTTATTTTTCACTAGAACAGCGTAAGGCGGCGTTGAATTGCTTTAGACAGCAGTTAGCCGTTGCTCGTGCAATCAAAGCTCGAAAAGAAGAAGGATATGCTCTCGTTTTCCTGGGAGCTGATGATATTTATAGAGGAAATTATCGAAGAGGCATTCAATACTGTAACGAAGCATTGGCGATCGCTCGCTCACTTGGCGATCCAGAAATGGAAGCGCATGTACTGGGTTATCTGGGCGGGACTCTTATCTTCCGCAGACAATACGAGCCGGCGATCGCATACTTGCAACAGCAGTTAGAGATTAGCACTCAACTTGGCGACCAATGCCAGATACACTCTGCCTTATACTATCTGGGCAGTACCTATTTTCTTTTAGGGCAGGCTCAATCTGCCATTGAGTGTCTCGGCGAAGCTCTAACCTTTGCCCAGAAAACGGGTTCCAAGACAAAAGAAGAAGCGATATTGAGCGTTCTAGGTAGTGTCTATAGTACTTGCTTAAAACAGTATCAGAAGGCAATTGAATACTATGAGCAAGTCTTAAGGATTAGTCGTGAGATAGGGAAGCGCTCAACCCAAGCCAGCGCCATGTCTAGTCTGTCCTATTGCTACGGTTGCCTGAAACAACACCAGCTAGCCATGGAATATGCTCAGCAGTCTCTTGCTATTGCCTGTGAGATTAATAAGTCAGAGCAGAAAGGGATGGCACTCGCCTGCTTGGCGAATGCTTACTGGCAACAAAAGCTCTATATTCGAGCATTGGGGTTAGTGGTGCAAAGTCTGGTGATTCTGCCTCCCTGGGCTAGCGTCAATGGACATCTCATTTTTAGGAAAGTGGTTGAGGAAATCACTCAATTGTTTAAGGAAGTTATCCAACACTGGCTGGAGTTTAGACTCAATGTTTGACTTGAGAGGCGCACAAGAGAGAAAACAAGGCGTTCTTATTCCAATTCCACGTTTTTAAACCCCCAGATGAGAGTGAGGAGGTTCCCGTTCCTTGTTCTGTTTGAAATTTCCCCTTTTTGACTTTTGACTTTTAACTTGCTTATGCTTTGACTTTGTAGGTAGTCGGAGGAAAACATTTACCATGTTGTATGAGCGAGAGAAACAAGTAGCAATAACCGCAGTAACCGCCGCTGCCAATCTGTGTGAGCAAGTTCGGCGCGATCGCGGCTCGTTGGCAATCGAAAAACCTGACTATAGTCCCGTTACCATTGCTGACTTTGGCGCACAGGCAGTAATTTGTCAGGCACTTTCTGACGCTTTTCCCTCTGACTCGGTGATTGGTGAGGAAGATTCTACATTATTGAGATCGCCGGAAATGGCTGAGCAGTTAGTACTGTTAACCAAATACGTCCAAGCTCAAGTAGTCGGTGCAACTCCTGAGGCAGTTATCGATTGGATTGACCAAGGTAATGGAAAGGTTGAGTCTCGCTATTGGACATTAGACCCAATTGATGGAACGAAAGGATATATCCGGGGTGATCAATATGCTGTTGCCCTAGCGCTTGTTGAGGCGGGTGAGGTGAAACTAGGCATTTTAGGTTGCCCTGCTTTGCCTGTTGATGCCGCACAACCGGATGGAGAGCGAGGCGTCCTTTTTGTCGCAGTCAAGGGTCAAGGAACAATGAGGATTCCTCTGAATGAAGGTGAACCCCAGCCAATTCAAACTAGCCGTGTCGATAATGGTTTCCTGCGATTAGTCGAGAGTGTAGAATCCCAGCATGGTGATCTTGCCTTGCAAGAGGTAGTAGCTCAAGCCGTTGGACTTAATCCCCCTGTCCTGCGGATGGACTCTCAAGCAAAATATGGCGTAGTGGCGCGGGGTGAAGCGGCTCTTTACATCCGTCTGCCTTTGCCTCAATTCTCAGACAGGAGAGAGAATACTTGGGATCATGCGGCGGGAGCGATCGTGGTAGAAGAGGCAGGGGGACGAGTGACTGATATCTATGGTCAGCCGTTGGATTTCTCGTTCGGAACCCAGCTTCTCAATAATCAGGGCATCATCGCTAGTAATGGTGAGATTCATGAGGCTGTTCTGGCTGCCGTCGCACAGAGGATAAAAAATTAACACCTGTTCTCTCCAGAAACAATAGACCTAATCTGAAAATAGCAAGTTGTGAGTGGTGAGTGGGGGAAAAAGATTTTCGATAGCAGGTCTAATCTTCAGATGGCTATCCTGGCAGTCTCACCCTCTATCAGGCAGTATCTTGCCGTTAAGCGCTAGTCTGTTATTGGAAGTTCGTCGCTGACGCTGCGTGATTTCTTCAAGAAGGATGAGAAGTACATCTAATATTCCTATTGAGAAACAGCACAATGTCAGGACTTATAATCTGGAGGTGTATTGTGGCGATTTTGCGACTTGAAGACGGTACAACGTACACCCAACTGGGTGATATTGAGCGGGAACTGGCTCCTCTAAATATTCAGCTCAATCACTGGTCTGTAGGAGATAATCCAGAAGTTCGTCGGTTGTTAGCTAAAGACGCATTGAGTGATGAGGAGAAAGAGCAGGTACTCCAGGCACTGGATGGCTACTTTGAAGAACTGAAAGCTTCTGCTAGCTATCAATCTCGTGATTTAATTGTGCTGCATCCAGAGGTGCCGAATCTCAACACTCTCCTGTCCAAATTTAACAGTTGTCACTATCACACAGATGACGAAGTCCGCTACATTGTTGCGGGTGAAGGCGTTTTTGGCTTTGTGCGTCCTGATGGCACTCAGGTAGAGGTGACAGTGCAGCCAGAGGAATTCATTAACGTTCCAGCGAACACCGAACACTGGTTTTATCTAACGCGATCGCAACGGATTAAAGCTGTGCGCTACTTCACGACTACTGAGGGTTGGGCACCAGAGTACACAGGGACGGAAATTAAATTCCGCACAGCAGCAGTAGTCTAGGGCGTCCGCCCAGATACAAAGGCGATGCTCCTAGTGCAGACGCTGTACTAACGCCCAAGCAGCACTTCTTTGACTTGATTGTGCATGATTCATAACTATGGTTCTCTTCAAGAGATTCCCCCATTAGCCAAAGCCATAGCCGCTAAGTTTGGTGCTTTGCCTCAGGTCGTGGCTGTGGCTTTAGCTGGTTCTCGAACAACCGGAGTTTCAAGCGAAACGTCGGATTTTGATTTTTATGTCTATGTACAGGAGGATATTCCTGTAGATATTCGTGAGGCGATCGCCAAAGAATTTGGTGAACATCTAGAAATCAACAACCAATTTTGGGAACCGGGAGATGAGTGGATAGACAGCAGTTCTGGGTGTGGTGTCGATGTGATGTATCGGACTCCGCACTGGATAGAGGAACAGCTTGAGCGTGTACTCATTCAACATCAAGCCTCAGTTGGTTATTCCACCTGCTTTTGGTGGAATGTCTTGACTTCTACACCTGTATATGACAAAAGTGGCTGGTTCAAACAGCTGAAACAAAGGGTAAACCAGCCCTATCCTGAACGTCTAAAGAAGGCAATTATTGCTAAAAATTACCCAATTCTGCGGCGAAATATTTCTTCCTATGCTCACCAGATAGAATTGGCAATTGCTCGTAATGATTCAGTAAGTCTTCTCCATCGGACTACTGCTTTATTGGCAAGTTATTTTGACCTAATTTTTGCTATCAATGGTGTACCTCATCCTGGTGAAAAACGTCTGGTAGAACAAGTAAAAAAGCTGTGCTCAAATGTACCACCAGGGATGGCAGAGCAAATTCAGAGCATTACTGATTCGATATCATCCCCTACCTGTCTACTTACTAATCTCAATGCACTGGTTGATGGTTTAGAGCAATTACTGATTACTGAAGGTTCGATAACACAATCCAGCAATTAATATTAGTTCCCTCCCCTTAGCAAGGAGAGGGTTGGGGAGCGATTAGCGGCTTAAGCTTTTATTTACTAAATTAGCTCTAAAGCCTTGTTTTATAAAAAGGGGATGCGGACTTCTCTTTTTGGTGGAAGTAGTTAAAACTAGGGAGAGAAGAAAATCTTGGGTGCCTAGGGAACGAAGGGTTAGCTATTGAAAAGCCACTCTAGCAACTCTTTATCGAATAGATCTGGCTCTTCAAACTGAGGTGTATGACTGCTCTTCTCAAATATGCGGATAGTCAGATTACTGAACTTGTCTCTTACTCCTTCCCACAGATACGGTGGTGGCTGGAGGTAATCATACCGACCAAGAGCAAGCAGTACAGGCGCTTGTAACTTATCTAAGTTCTTAGTAATATCTATGTCTCGAAAAACCTCGCCCCAGACATAATCAAACATAGCCATATTTACTTCTACACCTTCCCAAAGTTTTGTCGCGTCATAGTTGTAGTCAAACCAACTTTTGGGTCCCATGAGAAGGCAATACTTAATAAAGGCTTTCTCAGGCGCGGCTTCCATTTCTTGGGGCAACTTAGCTAAGTTGGAAGCAAGAGCGGAAAGCCGCTCAGGGCAAACAGAGTCATTCAGATATCGTTGGGCAGCTTCATGCCCTTCATGCGATAAAGAAGGTGCTACAGCTATCATTACCACATGAGACACATTGGCAGGATATTTCTTGGCATACTCCAGTGCCATAAATGCATGGCCTGAATGACCAATAACAATAATCTTGTCAAATCCCAACTCTTTCCTAACCAGTTCAATATCATCAACCAGTAAGTCTAATTGGTACTGAGAGATGTCTTTACAATCATTCTGAGGTGAGAAACCTCGATGATCGACAAAAGCTAACTTTAGACTGTTACGAAGATTGTTAGAAAACGTTCTAGAGTCATACAGTGAACTGCCAACCACGATGGTAGGAGCTCCGTTACCCTCAACAATATACTGGAGCTTAAAACCGCTTGAATAAACATGACCTGTTAAAGACATATTCTTACCTCTCCAGATTTCATCGGCTTAATTCTTTGTTCGTAAGCGTTACTTTATAGGATTCCTGATATAGCCCCACTTACCACCATCAAGGAAGGGCGGAGTTGATAGAGAACTCCATTGTCCGCCAATGTTGACCCTAGCTAGCCCTCCGGAAAATGGAAAAGCTGCCTCAAATTGGGGTGGAATTACAAACTTACCTGTCCTGTCGATATAGCCCCACTTATTTTTAACTGACACAGGTGCTAGTCCTTCAGAAAAAGCACCGTTTCCCTGCAAAGACGGGACTTTATTGCCATCGCCAGGAAATATACTCACCCCACCAAACTTAGCAGGAATTACCAGTTTACCGGTTTTGTCGATGTAGCCGACTCCTCCAGCCAAACCTGGCACTAATACTCGTGCTAACCCGTCTGAAAATTCTTCAATAATCTCAAATTGTGCAGGAATCAGAAAGGTTCCGGTTTGGTCAATCACACCAAGTTTTCCGTTAACCATTACCTGCGCTTGTCCTTTAGAAAAAGGTTGAGCCGAATCAAATTGAGGCTGAATTACAATGTTGCCTGTCTTGTTGATAAAGCCAGCTTTGTTGCCCAGTCTCATCATGGCTAGCCCCTCATCAAATAATCCAGCTAGCTCGAATTGTGGCTGAATCACAACATTGCCTGTTTTATCGATAAATCCATACTTGTAGTTCACCACTATCGGCGCTAGCCCTTCTGAAAATCGCTCCACAGAATCAAATTGTGGTGGAATCACGACCTTTCCTGTCGTGTCGATAAAGCCAAATTTATTGTCAATTCTTACTCGTGCCAACCCATCAGAAAACTCCTCCGCTTCCTTAAATTGGGGTTGAATGACGATTTTCCCAGACTTATCAATGTAGCCAATCTTACCGTCAATGCTTATCCGCGCCAGTTCTTGATTATTCGTAAAGGATGACACCCAATCAAATTGAGGTTGGCTGACAAATTTACCAGTTTTATCGATATAGCCAAACTTGTCGCCAACTCTTACCGCAGCTAACCCTTCAGAGAAGGGCTCAACACCGTCAAATTGCGGCGGAATAACGAGTTTGGCGCTTGTGTCGATATAGCCTCCCTTGGAATCAAGGGCTACTGGTTGTAATCCCTCTGCACGCAGACCAATATCATCAAATAGCTTTGGAGTTACAAGCTTGCCTGTCTTGTCGATAAAGCCGATTTTATTGTTGATGGTTACTTGCGCCAGTCCGTTGTAAAAGTCATTAGCTTGAACAAATTGAGGCGAAATTTCAAACACTCCAGCAACGTACTGTGGTGGGACAGTCTCGAATAGTTTTAAAGCTTGAGCAATGAATGCTGCCACCTCCCCTCGTGTTGCGTTTTGCAATGGTTTGAGTTGTCTGATATTGGGATAATTCACAATTAGGCGATTGTGAACAGCTGCTGCCACGGGAGCGATCGCATAATTGGGAATCTGAGCCGCATCGTCAAAGTAGTTCTGCACGGTTGCCGTAGGATTGGCAGGAGCGACATACTTCAGCCCTTTAGCTAGGGCAACAAAAGCTTGTGTGCGTTCAAGTAGCTGATTGGGTTTGAAAGTTCCGTCAGGATAACCGGACAAAAAACCCATGGCATACACAGTAGAAATCGCTGGCGCTGCCCAGTAAGTGGTCGGAACATCAATAAAGGTCATAGCACTGCGAATTGGCTGGACAGTAGGGAAGGCTTTCCTAAGAAGGGCAGCAAATTCAGCGCGGGTAATGGTGGCATCTGGACGAAACTTGCCGTCTGGGTAACCACTAATCAGCTCTCGCTGCGCCAACTCGGCGATCGCTGCGTTGGCCCAATGGTTTTGAATATCAGAAAATGCGATCGGCATCACTTTGACTTTTGAATGACGTAAGACTTGCGAATTAAGTAAACAGATGACTATTTGCATAGTCCACACTATCGTGAGTCATGTCAGGCAAAAAATGTTGCCCCTTCAAGTCTGTACAGTAAATTCCTCGAGCGCTATCCCCTAATTCATGAGTGGTAAGTGGGTAAACGGCTTAGGCAGCATACAACAGCCCCAGCATTTGGAGCGCTACCCGTGCCGCCTTGATTTTATTTGCGCCGACACCTTTAGACTCGCCAATGCGGACTCGAAACACTATAGGGATTTCGATTACACGCAGCCGCATTTTTAGTGCTTCGATGAACATGTGGGGAGAGAAGTGGTTACCCCGAACTCTGAGGCAATCTTTGATCCGATGGTAGGCACCCACTCGTATCGCTCGGTAGGTACAGCCAACATCCGTGAGGCGCGTCCCCCAGAAGCGAGTCTGAATCATCTTGGCAACAATTTGATTGGCTGGGTTGATCAGCCGATCCATCTGAGTCTTCGTGGCACGAAGTTCCTGGGTTGCACGAGTGCCTAACACGAGGTCACAGTTCTCGATATAAGCCAGAAATTTTTTCACATCGTGACTTGTAAACGTCATGTCCCCTTCACAGAGGATGATGATGTCTTCATTGTCCAAACCCTTAGCCGCCTCTGCCAACGCCCGCCTACAGCAGGAACCGTATCCTGGGATGGTTTCTGTTACAACCAAGTCAGCACCGCTCTCAACAGCGACTTGATAAGTATTGTCCCTGGAGTTATTCTCGACGACGATAACTTTGTCCACAAGTGGGCTACTCTTAAAATCTCGAACTGCATCGCCTATGCAAATCTCATCATTGTAGGCGGTCAAACCAACGTGTACTTTAACCTTGCCGAGGCTACGATAATAAAAATCCCGCTCTGGGACGAATAGCGGATTGAGGATAAATAGGACGATCAATAGCGCAAACCCTGAACCAAGCGTAAACGCTCCTACGCTGCGATAAAGCGTCATAAACCAGTCAGAATTAACCAAGGGAGTAATCACCCAGAGGCAGGCAAGAGGCAGGGTGAAAAGACAACTAATCATGAAGGCGGTAAGACTGTACAGCGCCATCCGACCGACGAGATTTATCATCCGCATGCCTGGCACTGGCATTACCTCGTCAGCGGTTCTCAACGAGTTCTGCTCAGCCTCTGAACTTGGGGTAGTTGAGTGTTCCTTAATCATTCAATTAATTGATAGATGCACAGCTTGCTGAGATATATTTTAGTCTTTTTTACAAACCCACAAATCGTAATAGTTTGTTTGCCTTCTACGTTCATAGGTTTCCAGAAACGTAGCTCTTAGTTCATCACTAAATACCTGATTTTGGTTGTAGTAATTAGATAACTGAAACGGTGAATCTCCTTTAGGTATTAACCATATTTTAGTTTGACATGAACTTAAGGATTCCAAGGTTGTAGAGGGTATTTTAATCCCTAAAAACTCGGCATCCATTTCAAAAACAGCATCAATTAGGTAAGGGTTTCCTGAAAATACTAAAACTGGACGATAAAAAGTTAAGTCGTAGTTCGCTCCATATCCCATTCCGATCGTAGTACCGGGGTAAGCTTTTAAGATTGTATGGATTTCATTGACAGGATTAGCTCCATATTTTCTTGACAGTGCTAGGAAACGAGCCTCATTCAATACTCCTCTCAAAAAAGCTAGTATAAATAAAGCTACAATTAGGCTAATAAAAGCTGAGTAATAATATTTGTTTATGCTTGTTACTCTATCTGGTTCATTGACCGTATTCAATTGAGATAATAAAATTACAAATAAATAAGAAAGTACAGGATAAAAAGGAATTAAATGATTCATTCCTGCACCAATATTTGAGCCAATTACTACTACGGCACCAAGACTAATAAGGAGAGAGGCGATAAATTTTATATGTTGATATACAAATTGTTGAAATTTTCGCTTATGGAAATACCTAAAATATATGGATAATAATATGATGGGAGCTAATAAATATATAGCCCAGAAAAAGTTTCTTCTTAAAAGGTCAATTGAAATCCCATGATTCCCCAACTCCCTGAGCCAAACAATATAGTTTTGAAGAGAGACTATCGGCACCAAAAGAAACGGAGCGATCGCCAGGGCTAAAGAACCTAAAATAGAAACCAAAGTGGAATAAATTCCATATTGAGAATATAACAATATATAAATGGGCAAAAAATAAAAGAAAGCATGTATCTTGAGGTTTACGCTAATTCCTAGTGACAAGGCAGATAATAGGATAGCTAGCCTAGAATTTGAGCTTGTTACCCCAAGCAATGCTAGGGAAACAAACATTAAAATTAGAGGGTCGGCTCTAGCCCAAAAAGTTGCGGCGGCATAATGATAATCGAATGAAATAAAATTTAAAGTTATATAGGCTACACACAAAGTTACAATCCGAGGGCTTGCAGACTTTTTTAAAGTAAAAAAAATAAACACTAAACTGAGCACTACCGCTAAGATACCAGGAAGTTTTGCACTGAATATATTAGGACTCATTAAATTTAAGAAGAATCCATTAATCAAATATAGTACTGGGCCATAACCTACACTGTATCGCTCAGAAGAGTCTAAGCGGTGATAGATAGGCTTTCCGATTTGAGATAGCCATGACACACTGGCTACATTGGCTTCAACATGATCAAAAAAATTACTATGACTAGCGTATAAAATTAGTAAAAATATGTAATTTGCAATTAGTGTATAAGAAGCGATTGTAAGAATTTTTTTATTGTACGGATTCCATCTGGTTTTTACCCAGCCAGGAATTAAAAGTATCAAAAAAAAACAAATAATAAATATTGGAATATAAAGTCGAACAATTGAAATATTAAGTACTTTATCGGCGAGTTCTCTTAGCATTAGCTCTCAATTGCCTCTTTGATACCTAGTGCAGCTTCGCGGAACTCGAAAGTCAAAATTTATTTGAGCATCAAGTGTTCAACCGCTGGTAATACCATTTTCCTTTAAAGTGCTACACATCATTCATGGCTAATGGCTAAAAGGCAATTAGCCATTAGCCATGAATGGAAAGTCATAGTGAAAGGATTTTTCGGCTAAGCCTTAAAAGCGAGCAGGGTCATTGTCCAGCGCAAGCAAGAAGTTAATCAGGTCGGTCTGTTGAGCTGGAGTATAGCCATTAGTCTTGTCCACATAGAAGGGATGACCAGTACCATCAAGATTGCTGCTGACGAGAGCTCGATACGCCTTATTGGCAGCAATAACTTGGGTACGAAGTTGACTATCCAGTAGGGCACGTAAGCTGCTGGCACTGTCGGCGGGTATGCCTCTACTAAGGGTACCAGTCAGCCCTAGTCCACTGGGGTCAGCTACCGTGAAACTACCATCAGATGAAACTTGAAGGGTTTTTGCTCGCACGGCTACTCCACCATCATGCAAATAGGGCGCACTAAGATAAAGCCCCCGTAAGGGAGTAGTTTTGTAGCCGCCAGCAGGTAAGATACCAGTCGGGAGAGTGGTTGGATTGATAGAGATGCCATCCGTCGGCACACTCAGAGTCTCAGCATTAGCAGGAGCAGGAACGGGAGTGTTTAAGGTGTAGATCTTCGGTGACACAAGCAACTTATTCAGATCAAGGCGAGACTTACCACGGGCGGGATTACTGCCTATTTTCTCAATTGGATGAATCTTGTTGTCGGTGAAGAAGGGTGGAATGTGACACGTTGCACAATTAGCTTGTTGAAAGACTTTGGCACCACGCTGGACTGAATTGTTTGCAAGCGCCTTCCGGTTTTCGGGGGTGCGATTGGGAGGCGGCACTAGGGTATTTTCCCAGGCAGCTATGGCATTCATACCAAATAGGAACGGTCCACTAGCACGGTCAAAGCGATCGCTACTATCGGGGCTAAGAACAAGACCATTGTACGTAAACAGGCTTGGTTGAAGATTCGGATAAGAACCCGTGCCAGGAGCTGGAATTTGGTCTTCAAGTTCCGCCTTATTAAAGTTTGGCGCAACCTTGCGTAGCCACTGTGAGGGTTTGACGGGTTTTCCTGGTGGCAAACGCAGGCGTGGATCAGCCGCGTTCTGGAGGACAGTGCCCAGATAAACTTCAGGATCAATGCCAATAGTCTGAGCACTCAGTTGATAGGCGGCTAGCAGGTTGATTTCAGAGGAGAAGACAGAGTTAGTCTGAGCGCTCAGTCCGCCGAAGGGACCGACAGCAAACTGCCCATCTGGTAGGTAGGGACCACTCTTAAAGGTAAAAGTGCTTGGGATTTGAGTCGTGTTGTTGATGCGATCAGGCGAACTCTCGAAGTTCCCAAAAGGTACATCTAGCACCGCATCGTCGAAAGCCGCTTCAAATTTATTGGGATCGGGTAATGTGACCGTATTGTTCTTACTATCAAAGATTTGCTTGCCATTGCCCTGATATTTGGGGTCAAGAGGATTGAAGTTCAAGCGAGCAAAGCCTGCCGCTGAATTCGGTGCCAGAGCAATCAACAGGGGAATAGCGAGATCGCCGTTGGGTACTCCTTTGAGGCGTTCACCAGTCTTAGACAGCTCGACATGACATAGCGCACAGGTGACATCCCCACTGAGCTTCAGCCCTATGGGAGCCAGGTTTAATTTCTCCACGTTCAGACCAGTACCGACGGTAGTCCCTTTTCGAAAAGTTCGACTGCCTATCGTTAAATCTTTTTGGAGAGTAATGCGAAGGTTGTTGGTTGGTTGACCATGCAAGTCAGCGATCGCTTTGGCAACTTCTGGTGCGACGCGAGTAATGCCTAACCCAAAACCAAATACTTTCTGAAGACCAAATGTATCGCCAATCTTGCGATTGAAGAATAAATCTTCACCCTTGTTCAGCAATTGCTGGGTGATTTGAACAGCTCCGATCCGCTGGTAAGAAACTGGATCGTTGGGGTTGAGTCCCTTACTGCTGACCAGTTGAGCGGCTTGTTGGGGAGTAAGCGATTTCCCAAAATAGTCGTAGGAGCCTAGCGGCTGGGTTGGAGCGGGCTGGAGCAAAGGCTCATCCGTGGCGAGAGTAGCCTGCGGTCCTATCAAGATATTTGATAAAACGACAGCCACTAAACTAGCTGCAAGAATCAGACTAAAAACGAAGCCCTTCTGACGCCAACGCATATATGATGCCCCCTACAGGCTTTTTGGTGGAGTGCGTTCTACCGCTTTTGTTTTGAGAGGCTATAGATAGCTCCCCCCTAACCCCCTTAAAAAGAGGGAGTAAGAGTAGGATCTGTAGTCCTTCAAGCCGGAAACAGCATTGTTTGTCAAACAAAAAATCTATCCTTAGATAGAAGAGTATAGCGAGTAGCTCTGAAGTGTTGTGAGGAGAGCTACGATTCTTTATAAATTCACTGTGATTGGATGAGTGCCGCACCAGACTCAGCCAATGAATATCAAGTCGGGGGCAGTTTGCCAACTACGCTAGTCACCCCGAAGCAGGAAAAAGCAAGAAAAATACCGACTCCCTCCCCGCAACCGGAACCGGAGCTTTAGTGAGAATTGGGGAGGGGTGATGCAGATATTTATGCAACAGAGTGCATAACAAAAGTACACAACGAACAATCAAAATCTTTCTTCCCCACTCCCCATTACAGTAGAGAATAAGTTTTAAGTTGATTCAAGATTGTTCAGCTATTGAAAGGCAAGGTGAGCATGATTAAAACACCGAGCGTGTATGACTCTGGCTGTATTGAGCAAGTGCAAAAAGTAGTGGCAGAAGCAATTACCCATTTTGCAAACATGGACATCAAGGATTGGGAATTCCTGGCAGCGATGGCAGAAATATCTCACAAGCAAGGCAATCACCAAAAAGCACAGGCTTGGCGAGCGGCTGCCCATCTAGTGCATCACTTCGCGGTTACTGACAAATGAACGACGCGAAAGACTAACGCCCCACTGGTTAAGGCATCCGTTCCATTTCTTTTTCTAGCATCAAAGAAAAAGAAGCGTTAGCTTAGTGATGGCTTTGAGAGGAGGATCGATGATTCAATCTGTTCAATACTCGCTAGGCGTGCTCAAGGATGAAGCACATCAACTAGTCAAGAAGGGAGTTGTTAGGCGTCAGCAGCCAATATATAGTCTCTATCAACACATTCCTGCTCGTGAATGGATCTGTATTGAGTGTGAGTTAGAGAAAAACGATTTTCTACTGACCGATCGCATTATCGATCTGCTGGGTCGTGAAGACTGGGAAAATGATTGAAGTTGAAGGCTCTCAAAACCTAAGTAAAGGACAAAAACATTAGCGCTAGCGTCTGTAGGCTGAGCTTAGATCAGGTAGGCTAACCTACAGACAATTTCCCACACAAGAGTAGTGTCATGAGGAAGCTTTACTTCTTAGTCCCTGGAACAGGTGGCAAATTTGCCTGTGGTGGTCTTTGGGCAGAGTTAAAAACCCTTAATCTTGCTAAACAGGTTTGTAGTGCTCATGTTGTGACATATCGCCAACAGGAAAAAGGCACATTTTTCTTAGATGACCTGCTCAAGGAAAAAAATTTAGATGATGTTATTTTTGTTATTAGCTGGGGATTTGATGTCGCCAAGCTGACTGCCAAGTTAAGGCCCTACAATGTCGTTTACCATGCCCACAGTGCAGGGTATAGATTCAAAACCGCTTCGAGTATTCCAATCATCACAGTTAGCAGAAATACAATGGGATACTGGGGGCAACAGTCACCGAATTCACTCATTTACTATTTACCCAATCAGATTTCTGATGAATTTCGGAATCTAAACCTTGAGCGGGATATTGATGTTTTAGTTCAGGCGCGGAAATCGTCTGAATATTTACTCCATAAATTGATTCCAGCGTTACACAATCAGTGTCAGATAAGGGTTGTTGATTCCTATGTAGATGATTTAGTAGGGCTGTTCAATCGTGCTAAGGTTTATCTCTATGATTCCGCTGAGTACTGGGCACAACAGGGGGTTAGTGAGGGGTTTGGTCTGCAACCAATGGAAGCTATGGCGTGTGGTTGTAAGGTTTTCTCTAGTGTCAATGGCGGACTGTCTGATTACTTAGACCCCGGATTTAATTGCTATAAAATTGCAGAATACTCTTTAGAGTATGATGTCCAACGCATCCTGAAGGTGCTTAAAAGTTCAGATTCACTCACATTGCCAGAACAGTTTTTCGAAGAATACCGAGCTGAAAATATTACGAGACGTCTCAAAATTATTCTGGACGATATAAACAATTTTTTTGATCACAAAAAACATTATCCGCCCAATATCAAAAACTTAACCAGAATACGTGTTGCAAAATTATTCGCACAGAGTAGAGTCAGCAAGCTACGGAAGAAATATTTTACAAGATCGGTCTACTGATTAATTAAGCCGTTCAGGCTTGATTTACTATTAAAGTTAGTAAAAATTTTGTGAAATGCCACCAACGCTTAGTATTACACCAGCAACCACTGCCTTCCCTCTCACCGCAATTGTGGGACAAGAAGCGATTAAACTTGCACTGCTCCTGGCAGCGGTTGATCCTGGAGTTGGAGGAGTAGCGATCGCGGGGCGTCGTGGAACGGCTAAATCTGTTATGGCACGCGCTCTCCACGCCCTGCTGCCCCCTATTGAAGTGGTCAAAGATTCGATTAGTAACTGCGATCCCCGTTACCCTAGCGAGTGGGATGACCAGTTGTTGGCTCAGTATCTGTCTGATCAACAGGGAATTACTTCTGTCTCTACAATTGCCGATCTCCCTACAGAAATTATCTCCGCCCCATTCGTGCAAATTCCGCTTGGGGTAACAGAAGATCGGCTGCTGGGGTCAGTAGACGTTGAGGAGTCAGTGAAACGAGGGGAACCCGTATTTCAACCGGGGCTACTGGCACAGGCACATCGAGGTGTCTTGTATGTGGATGAAATTAACCTGCTCGATGACCAAATCGCCAACCAATTGCTTTCGGTTCTAACCGAAGGACGCAACATCATTGAACGGGAAGGCATCAGTTTTCAACATCCCTGCAAACCACTATTAATCGCCACTTACAACCCAGAAGAAGGGCCACTGCGGGAACATTTGCTTGACAGGATTGCCATTACCCTCTCCGCTGACGGTGTATTGGCATTAGATCAACGAGTGGAGGCGGTAGATCAGGCGATCGCCTATGCCAAATCTCCCCAGGAGTTTCTTGAGCAGTACAACGAAGACACGGATAACCTGAAAACGCAAATTATCCTAGCGCGGGAGTGGCTTAAAGATGTTCAGATTACCCACGATCAAATTGCCTATCTCGTTGATGAAGCCATTCGAGGGGGTGTTCAAGGACATCGAGCAGAACTGTTTGCTCTGCGAGTGGCTAAAGCTGTGGCAGCTCTGGATGGACGGCAGAATGTCATTGCTGAAGATTTGCGCCGTGCAGTGGAATTGGTAATCGTGCCTCGCGCAACTATCGTACAGACACCGCCAGAAGAACCGCCGCAACCTCCTCCCCCACCACCTCCTCAAGACGACTCCCAGCAAGAGCAGGAACAGGAAGAAGAGGAAGAGGAAGAAGAGGAAGACCAAGAACAGGAGCAAGAACCGCCCAGCATTCCAGAAGAATTTGTCTTTGATCCGGAGGGGGTGATTCTCGACCCCAGCGTTCTCTACTTTGCGCAGATGGCGCAGCGGCAGGGCAAGTCTGGAAGCCGTAGCATCATCTTCTCGGAAGATCGAGGTCGCTATGTGAAGCCGATGTTACCGAAAGGGAAAGTACGGCGAATTGCTGTTGATGCCACACTTAGAGCCGCCGCGCCTTACCAGCTTAGTCGGCGCAAGCGTCAACCCGATCGCAAAGTAATTGTTGAGTCGGGAGATATTCGGGGGAAACGATTAGCTAGAAAAGCAGGAGCACTGGTTGTTTTTGTCGTGGATGCCTCTGGTTCAATGGCGCTGAACCGGATGCAGTCGGCAAAGGGTGCAGTGATGCAACTGTTGACGGAAGCTTACCAAAACCGCGATCAGGTGTCGCTGATTCCATTCCGGGGAGAACAGGCAGAAGTCCTGTTGCCCCCAACTCGTTCGATCGCGTTGGCACGGGGGCGTCTGGAGCGCTTGCCTTGTGGTGGGGGTTCGCCTTTGGCTCATGGCTTGACTCAGGCTGTCAGGGTTGGGATGAATGCTCGGATGTCCGGGGATATTGGTCAAGTAGTGATTGTGGCAATTACTGATGGGAGGGGGAATATTCCCTTAGCTCGTTCTCTAGGTGAGCCACTCACGGAAGGGGAAAAGCCGGATATTAAGGGTGAATTGTTGGGCATTGCGGCTCGAATTCGGGCGCTGGGAATTCAGTTGTTGGTGATTGATACAGAGAATAAGTTTGTTTCAACGGGTTTTGCTAAGGAATTGGCAAAAAACGCGGGTGGGAAGTATTACCACTTACCGAAGGCGACGGATCAAGCGATCGCGGCAATGGCAAAGGGAGCGATCGCGGATATCAAGTCTCGGTAGCATGATAAGCAAGTCAAAAGTCAAGGGCGCTACTTAAACTGGGAGGTCTCCCGATGCTTTTAGTCATCGGGAAGATCTCCTGTGGGACTGCGTCCCACGGGAGCTAACGCCCCCAATAGTATTGACCAGGGATTAATTAGCCAAATCTTTACGTGTCTTCATTGAGCTTTCACGGCAGCTCGTTGTCAGATCACACACACTAAGTGATAGAGATTAACAGAGGCAATCAGCTTATGTGTGTAGCGCTGGTAGTAGACGATGATCCAACGCAACAACTGATCATCTCCAAACTTCTCAAAAAGATTGGACTAAATGTGATTTTTGCTAGTGATGGCGTCGAAGCATTAGAGCAGGTTCAGCACAATTGCCCCACTTTGGTAGTTTTGGATATCATCATGCCTCGGATGAATGGTCACGAAGTATGTAGACGGCTTAAAGAAAATGACCAAACCCATAACTTACCTGTGGTAATGTACTCTGGGCAAGAAAGAGAATTCAATTCCTCAAAGGAGCGCAACCTTTGTGCGGACGCTTACGTGTCTAAACTGTGCTATCCACAAGAGTTCATCGATACCGTTAATCAGTTTTTGCTCACCTAGTTGTGGCAAATATAGTTAATGGACTCATCCTCTTACGATACGTAAACATCCGGAGAAAGCTTTTTTCAGATAATTGGTAGCCTTTAAACTGGCTCTTTCATCCACTCTACTGGATCTAACTTATAGTAGCGTTTCAGCTCGTTATAAAGCTCAGGATGCTTCCTTTTCATTTGGAAAGGTTTTTCAAAAAAAGTCTCTGTAGCAACAGCAAAAAATTCCGCTGGGTCAGTTGCGCCATATTCATCGATAACCGTTTCCACACCTCGTTCAACGTCACGACGCAATTGCTCATATTCTTTT
>DATNPH010000218.1:0-41073 GCA_036703315.1 Coleofasciculaceae cyanobacterium | reverse complement strand
ACCGACTCCATCCCGAACTCGGATTGTGAAACGTTGCTGCGGCGAAGATACTCTGGGGGTTGCTCCACGGGAAAATAGCTCAGTGCCAGGTTATTACTCTCACAAAAGCCTCAATCCACTCCACCGATTGAGGCTTTTTTGTGTTTTTTATCTATAAAATCGATAAGCTAAAAGCTAATGTTGTTGAATTTAGAGATTCTGCTGTGGATGCAATATTAGAGAGAGCACGCGAACTAAAGCAAGCACTAATAGAGTTTGTTCTTGATGCAGAGGGAGAGCTGGCAGAATCTTTAGAGTCTTATGTTGCTGCCAAGTCACGCCGAGTAGCCAATCACTATGATGCAGCATATGAACAGAATTTACTGATTGATTCTTTTGTAACTGAGGGAGAAATTGCAGATAAGACTCCTCTAGATTTATTTATAGAGGACAATTTAGAGTTATCAGGAAGCGATCGCGTTTTAGTTAGGAACTGGCAACGCAGCTTCATCGGCTTGTTCTCAGTGATTCAAATTCTTCCGGATGGCTTTGAACTGATGAACTGGTCTACTGCCAAGCATTATATTGTCAAGCCAAACGATCCAATTACCTTAGAGGAAATGGTACGGTTTAAAGAGGGAGAAATTCTATTAACTCGCATCGCACCTGTAACTGACGAGTATTGGATGTTTTCTGGTCCATGTATGCCGATGGGTCGCTTAGGTAAACCAAAGCTAGCGGTAGCAATTGGTAACTTTAAAGAAAATCATAAAGAAGCTCTTTACAGCGATGCTCCAGATTTACTAGACCAGGCATGGGAATCAGTAGCAGAGTATCATCGGGAGTTTCTTGACTTTTTTGGTAGTGACGAAGTCACCCTGCCTGGGTATCAGCTGAACAAGAAAATTAACGAACTACAGGAGGTATTGACTAAGAGTCGTCTTGCAGCAGCAGGAATTGATGACTCCAAATCATTGTCCGAGATTGCAGAAGAAGCTGGAGTTACAGAAGAAGAATTGAAAACGGCTGCCGAAGAAGTGGGTGCTGACTCAACAGCTATTTCTCAGCTATTTGATAGCAGCAAAGGTAAACCAGAAATGGTAATGCCTAAAATTGAGTTGCCTGCTGAGTTGAAGAAAGCTGAACAGGTTACGGTATTTACACATCCGCGTTGGGGGCAGCTATTTCTATCGACTTATAGTCAATTTAAAGCAATTCTGGAATCAGAAGACTGGCAAAATAATCCAGCAACGAATAAACTGATTCGTAAATATTTGGAAGACCCAACAATTAATGTTTTGATTTGGCATAAATTAGCCGAACTCTACCCAACTCAGCTGGAAAAAGTCTTGCAAACGTTCTTAGAGCGTCCAGGATTTAAACTTGAGCGCGACCTAGACGCATTGCTGCAAAAACATAACAAACCTCTAGAGCCAGAGTTACCAGAAATAGCCAGTGTACCACTGCACTTGCATAACCTGTTTCAGGAAGCTCTGGCAGAACTTAATAAATCAAAGTCTAAAGGGAAAGGAAAAAAGAAAGAGAAGACAGCACGAGGCTTTCAGTAAACTTGACCAAAGCTTGGTAGTATGCTCTTTGCAATTTCATGCCAGCTTATTTAAATGCCAACTGCCATTGTTACGCTAAAGGTTACTGAACATCAGCATCAATTGCTCATTCAATGCCCTGGTTCAGGCGTATCTCTACAGGGAAGCCTCACAGTGCCGGGTGACAAGTCTATCTCTCATCGAGCTTTAATGTTGGGAGCGATTGCTCAAGGCGAAACTCAGATTCAGGGACTACTCCTAGGAGAAGACCCCCGCAGCACAGCTAGCTGTTTCCGAGCAATGGGAGCAGAGATATCTGATCTCAATACAGAATTAGTAACAGTGAAGGGTGTGGGGTTGGGACGCCTGCAAGAACCAGCAGATGTTTTGAACGCTGGCAACTCTGGCACTACTTTCCGTCTGATGCTGGGCTTGTTAGCGTCTCACCCAGAACGTTTTTTCACGGTAACTGGTGACAGTTCATTGCGATCACGTCCCATGTCCCGCGTTGTCAAACCCTTGGAAAAAATGGGAGCACAGATTTGGGGCCGTCAGGGTGCCTCACTAGCGCCCCTAGCGATTCAAGGTCAACACCTCAAACCTATTCACTACCAATCCCCAGTCGCCTCAGCGCAAGTTAAGTCCTGTATCCTCCTTGCTGGTTTAATGGCAGAAGGACAAACTACAGTTACTGAACAGGCTCTTTCCCGTGACCATAGCGAACGGATGCTAAAAGCATTCGGAGCAGAACTGAGCATTGACGCTCAAACCAATAGTGTTACGGTAACAGGGCCAGCTCAACTGCAAGGACAAACTGTAATTGTTCCCGGTGATATTAGTTCAGCCGCTTTTTGGTTAGTAGCTGGTGCAATTGTACCCGGTTCAGAACTGCTAATTGAGAATGTTGGCGTTAATCCTACCCGTACTGGCGTTTTAGAAGCTCTATCAATGATGGGGGCGGACATTGAGCTAGAGAATCAGCGAGTGGTAGCAGGGGAGCCAGTAGCAGACTTGCGAGTGCGGTACGGGCACCTAAAAGGATGCACTATTGCTGGTAATTTAATTCCTCGCTTGATTGATGAGATTCCTATTCTGGCGGTAGCAGCAATTTTTGCTGAAGGAACGACAGTGGTTCGGGATGCGGCAGAACTGCGAGTTAAGGAGAGCGATCGCATTGCTGTTATGGCATCCCAATTGAATCGAATGGGTGCGCGTGTCACAGAATTGCCTGATGGTCTGGAAATTACTGGCGGTACTCCTTTAGTAGGAACTGAGGTTAATAGTTATACGGATCACCGGATTGCGATGAGTCTTGCCGTTGCTGCCCTCAACGCTACTGGTACGACTACCATCCATGGTGCCGAAGCCGCTGCTATCTCATACCCCGATTTCACCACCATCTTGCAACGACTCTGCAATTAGTGAGTTTATCTTGGGCAGTGTCAGTAATTATGTTGTCCACTATGCTCGTTGCTCAGTTTTGATTGTGAAATCTCCTCAAATCAATGAAGCGGAATGGCATTGTCTTTTAACAGGGGCTAGTTAACGGGCGCTAGGGGGATCTTTCCTTGTTAGCCTAGAGAGTCTTGATCCCCCAACCTCCGGACTTCGTCCCACTGACGCTCGCACACTCACTAACGCATCGCTATCGCTAACACTAAAGCTCCAGCTTGGACAGAGGGTTAAGCCAATGTTTCAAAGTAGGTGTCTTTTAACCTGCAACCTGCTAAACCTGTGATAGCTGACAGCAAACCCTACTTCATATCAACTCACCAGTTTCTTGCAGCGAGTGCAGACGGCGGTAAATTCCCTCGCGGTGTAGCAGTTCCTCATGGCTACCCACTTCCACAATCTGCCCTCGATCAAGAACCACAATTTTATCTGCATCTCGAACCGTACTCAGTCGGTGAGCAATAATGATTGTGGTGCGGGTGCCTTGGATGCTCTTCATTGCTAATTGAATTGAGCGCTCAGACTCATAATCCAGGCTAGAAGTCGCCTCGTCAAAGACCAAAACATCTGGCTCAACTAATAGCGCCCTAGCGATTCCCAAACGCTGACGTTGTCCGCCTGATAAGCGCACACCTCGCTCACCGACTACAGTGTAGTAGCCTCGGGGCAGTTGCTCAATCACTTCATCTACTCTGGCAATACGACAAGCTTCTTGAACTTTCGTGAAGCTAATCTTGGGGTTGCCGTAGGTGAGGTTGTCTATCAGAGTGCCGTTAAAGACATCGACTTCCTGGTGAACGATCGCCAAACGCTTCCGGTAACCTGTGACATCCAGTTTGCGAATGTCTACACCGTCCATTAAGATACAACCTTGCTGCGGTTCAAAATACCGGAACAACAGTTTTACCAGGGTAGATTTACCGGAACCCGATCGCCCCACTAAGGCTACAGTTTGATAGGGTTCAATTAACAGCTGAACGTCTTGTAACACGGGGCGTTTGGCGTCATAACTGAAACTCACCAGGGAGAACTCTATCTTTCCTGTGAATCCATAGGATTTTCCCGTATCAGTTGAATCCAGAACAATCCCAGCAGAATCTATGCCAGAAGGATGCTGCATAAACTCATGAAAGCGTAGCATTGAAGCATAGCGACGAGCAAAGGTTTCTGCCAATTGACTAATGGGTTCTAACTCCGCATAAGCCATGCTGGAGACAGTTAATATCGTAACAAAGTGTCCCAGAGATATCTTTCCCTGTAGCGTCGCTAGTAATGTGAGAGCCAACACGCTAAAGACACAAATCTGAATAACAGTTTTTTGCCAAACTTGAAGTTTGACGTAACCCAAGTGGATGTTGTACAACACTACATTCAGTTCACGATTTAAGCGATCGCTCTGTCGTTTCAATTCCTTGGCTTCAGTTGCAAAGGCTTTGACAGTTTTGATATTGGTGACAATTTCTGAGGTACGACTTTCAGTATTTTCCTGGTGTTTATCGAGAATTGCTTCTTTATTTGTCAGTCTTATTAAGTCTTTGAGGCTGAAGCTCAGGATAAGGATAAACGAAATCAAAAACAAAATGGCGATACGCCACTCAATGACCCAGATAACCACAAAAATGCCTAGCACTCGAAACAGTTTTGGAATGAGCTGTCCCGCGATTTCAGGATATGTCCAAGTGTGGTTAGCAATGCCTCTGGCAACGCGTCCAGCAATCCGTCCAGGGTTATTTTCGTCGTAAAACTCCAGTGGCAGAGTGAGGATTTTTTTGATGGCATTATAAGAGTGATCGCGACGGGCACGAAGCGCGATCGCCCAGTGAAACCAACCACTCAACCACACTTGCAAAGGTGCTCTGACTATGGTTACGAGGAAAATTAAGCCTAGTAACACAGCCAGGGATAAAAATTGGTCGATGCGACTCCGGCTAAGAGCAGCAACGGTGTTCACCAGATTTTGTATTGGCTCATCCAACCTTTGACCAGATAAGACGTTAAGAATCTGTCCGATTACATAAGGCACAACGAGATCGACAATTTCAAAGATACTGGCGGCGGCAATGCTGAAAATAGAAATGCCCCAGTAAGGTCGGAAGTAGTTGAGGATATCTCGAAATTTTGCCATGATGCTCCTGACTTAGCAGCACTGGCATGACTTACAATTAGTCTCGCCAGACTACCTTTGGTAGTATGTGTGAAGCATAATTGTAATACATCTAATTTCTTCCTGGTCAAGTTTTTTCTTAACTTGCAGCGATCACAACAAATTCGCTTGAGTCCAACTTAATGATGAATTTCCAGATTTAAGACATAACGACCCAACTGGACTTTCTCTGACCATAGTTCATATTCCAGGCGTAGATGTTGGGGTAAGGGGCGACCCTCTAGCTGTAAGCTGCGAGTGTAATTCCTCAGGCGCAATGACTCGTATCCTTTGAGTGAGTCACTTTGCAACCAATAGCGACTGATGCCATAAATACCTTGCTCCCAAAGGTGACGATAACTCAATTTCCCGTTTGCCTGTATCGTCATGATTACCCGATAAGGTGAAATTTCTAGCCACAGAAGTCGAAGCGTGTCACTCTTAATCTGGTTAGTATCAGCAGGTGTTGTCAGTTCCGGTTCCCACTCCGGAGGGGCTGGTTCACTTAAAAGCAAGTGAAATCGTTCTTGGTCTTTTTGATACAGCGTAGCTGCGGTTTCAACAGTAGACCAAACAGGCAGGTTGGTAGATACAACAGAAAGACAAACTGGCCTGCGGTGATGCGTCAGCATGGAACGTAAAAAGACAAGGGGATACAACTAGCATAGCTTTACCTTACAGACCAAGAGTCACAGCGACATGCCAATGGCGTTTTCAGGAAAATTTGTGAAAGTGCTTGCCAAAATGTGTTTGTTATCGCTAATATTGATAATCGTGACAAACGTTGGCTACGCAATCCTCAGTAGCTCAGTGGTAGAGCGGTCGGCTGTTAACCGATTGGTCGCTGGTTCGAATCCGGCCTGGGGAGTTTATACAATTTCAGACGCGGTTATGGAATTTTAGTGATCGCACATCAATCTCGCACTACAGTCAAGTTGCAGTTGAGGCAAAGATACAATCAGAGCAAGTATCTCTGCAAGCGTGAGTCCTCTTAATGACTGACAAAGCACCTTTTCCAGGTGAACCCAGCAGTTGGGCAAAGTTCTGGTCATTAGACCAAACTATCACCTTCCTCAATCATGGTTCCTATGGTGCTTGCCCTGTGCCAGTAATGGAAGCGCAACAACGATTGCGATCGCAACTAGAAAGGCAACCCCTGCGCTTTTTTATGCGAGAATTTGAGGCATTGCTAGACTCAGCGCGGAGGCAGTTGGCAGCGTTTGTAGGTGGGGATGCTGATGAGCTGGTGTTTGTCCCGAATGCAACCACAGGAGTTAATTCGGTTTTGCGATCGCTTTCCTTCAATCCAGGCGATGAACTATTGACAACCAACCAGGAATACAACGCCTGCCGTAATGCTTTTAATTTTGTTGCACAATGCACTGGGGCAAAGGTAGTAGTAGCGACAGTACCGTTTCCCCTTGAGTCTCCGAATCAGGTGGTTGAGGCAGTGATAGAGCGAGTGTCCCCAAAGACACGCCTAGCGCTGTTAGATCATGTCACCAGTCAGACAGCATTAATCTTTCCCATGCAGCAGTTGGTGAGCCAACTATCAGCCTTAGGAGTGGATACGCTTGTGGACGGTGCCCACGCGCCTGGGATGGTACCACTGAATCTACATGAGATTGGAGCAACTTATTACACAGGCAACTGCCATAAGTGGTTATGTGCTCCCAAGGGAGCAGGGTTTCTGTATGTACAACGTGATAAGCAGTCTGCGATTCATCCCCTGACAATTAGCCATGGTGCCAACGCACCGCTCAAAGTGCGAGACTCTTTTGGAGACACTCCCCTAACACGTTTCCAGTTAGAGTTTGACTGGACAGGCACGGATGATCCAACAGCTTATTTGTGTATCCCTGAAGCGATTCGGTTCCTAGGTTCGCTGCTACCGGGTGCGTGGTCTGAGCTGATGGAGCAAAATCGAGCAAAAGCACTCTTGGCGAGGCAGATACTATGTGAAGCATTAGGCGTCTCGCCACCATGCCCTACCGAGATGATTGGCTCAATGGTCGTTGTACCTTTACCAGATAAGTTAGCTTTTTACGAACAAAGTGGGCAACCACGAGGATGGCCTGTAGTACAAGAAAAGTTGTTCAAGCGATTCAACATTGAAGTACCAGTGATTCCCTGGACTACACCTTTCCAGCAAATGGTGCGGGTCTCGGCTCAGCTGTACAACACACCTGAACAATATGAATATCTAGCTATGGCACTGTTAAAGCTACTATCCGACTAATTGCAATACTTGTAGAAGGCTGAGTCTGTAGAGGTGAAGCAGTAGCGCCTTAATCTTGTTGGTCATACCCTTAGTACGTTACTGCTTTACCCTCAACCTCGGAAATCACGCCTGAAGCGGAGCTAGCGCGTCAACGCCTCGCGTGGAAGGGCGTTAGCGAAGCGGTAGCGTGAAGCCAAGCTATAGCGACGAAGGAGCGTCAGCATTTGGAAGCATTGGGAAACAGTAAGAGAGCTTCTATAACTTTTTCTAAAAACTTTCATATTCATAATCATTAACTATTTTCTGTATTTAAGGCCACAGATTACTTTAACGATAAACACTGCTTTTGGTAGAAGTTAGAAGCCCTGCTTTTGGTAGAGGCCAGGGTAAACATTAGTAATTACTCTGGTTAAGAGTGCATCCATTAGAAGCCGAAAAATACTCAATGGCAAAATGAGGTCAAACTAAAGATTACACGTTTGCTTAAATTCTGCCTTTGAAAATTAACAATTACCAGAAATTTAGAAAATAAAAAGAACCAAAAGTATGAAACCTTCTGATTTGACCAAATTTGTTTGGGCTGGTGCTTTTGCTCTAAGTATAGTCACTCTGCCCTTAAGCGTTCCTACTATTGCTCAGACGGGCAGTGGTTCAAGTGGTGGGACTTCCGGCAGTGGCGCAGGTACTGGTAGTGGCACAACTTCCGGTAGTGGTGCAGGTACTGGTGGTACAACTTCTGGGACAACCACAGCTCCTGGTAGCACGACATCCGGCAGTGGCGTAGGTACTGGTGGTACAACTTCTGGGACAACTACTACAGCTCCTGGTAGCACGACATCCGGCAGTGGTGTAGGTACTGGTGGTACAACTTCTGGGACAACCACAGCTCCTGGTAGCACGACTTCTGGCAGTGGCGCAGGTACTAGTGGCACAACTTCTGGTAGCGCACCGTCAGGCACAACCACAGCTCCGGGAAGCGGGACTACAGATACGACTACAACTTCTGGTAGCGCAACTACAGGAAGTACAACTGCGTCTCCCAACGCAACCACAGGTACCACCTCTTACCAAGGAACTGAATCTGCAAGAACTGACGACAACTCTTCCAATTGGGGCTTGCTTGGCTTGCTCGGTTTAATTGGTCTAGCCAATCTGTTCCGCAAACCCAAAGAAACCGCCTCTTATCGCGATCCGAATGAAGCGAGTCGCTCTGGATCCACGAGATATTGAGCTGCTGCGTTTACAATTTGCACTTCGTAATACCATTTCAAGAAGGCAGAGGGCAGAAGAAGGAAGGCAGAAGGGGGAGTGTCAGGGGGATTGTTTCCCCCAGTCACTCCCAGCCACTGAATACCTTCAGTGGAGGATTGTAACCCTTGCTCCGAATGCGTCGCCAGAAGCCTTGGGAAGAAGGCAGAAGGAAAATAAAATCCTTCTGCATAAGAGCCCTTTGCATAAGAGCCTTTCTTGTTCACGTTGGATCTGCTACACATCGACTCCCTAACCCCCCTTATTAATGGGGAAACAAGAAAAGTATCTGTAGCAAGCATTTAGGAAATTGGTATAAGCAGGAGACAGCTGAGGTAAAGGGGGTGGGGTCATAGGTTGCTGCCCCCTATGAATCCCCTAAACCCCCTTAAAGGCTAAAACTGTGATCGCTTTCTGTCTACGTATAAACGGCTATACCAATTCCACTGTCACTTCAGCCAGCTAATCCATTTTTGATTGAATCGTTACAGGTGCCTGAGAGGATTGGAGCTGAAGATCTGCTTTATGATCGGCAGCGTGTCTTGCCTGTAGAAAGAGCAACGCAATAATGGTAGCAATGACACCCGGCCAAAAGAGCGGATTTTCCGATGGGGTGGATTCAGGAGGTTCTGAGAAATCTCGGTTAAAATCGCAGTCTAAGCATTGATAGAGGCTATCTTCGCGTTGCACAACTGCTTTTTTGCCGCACTCCGGGCACTCAATATGTTCTGCCATTTTGAGCCTCTTTCAAAAAAATGAAGATGAACAGTTCCTTCTACTTAGATGTTTCCAGATATGTGGGAATGATGCACCCTAGTTAATAACGCTTCCCACATCTATAGAGTCGTTGATTTGCCCGAAGTTTACTAGATCAGAATTGGATCATTTAAAAGCTCTGATTACTAAATAATTACCCTATAAATACGCTTTTAGCTGGAAATTAAGAATAAAGTTGATTTCTCTCCTTGAATAAATCTAGAGAAGAGCATATACATTGACGAATATCGGTTTTTAACCACACTCCTGAGCCAAACCTTAAATGGAACTTAGGGCTTAATTGGGTGATGGGTGATTACAGGGTTGATCCAGAAAACTGAGAGCTGATCTAAAATCGATCTTGACAATCGGAAAACCAGGGTGTCAAATGTGCCGACTCTTAAAGCCTCTAGGCTGGGACTAGCCAGAATTAAGCAAGCCAGAAACGAAAAGGGGTGGAGTTGGAGTACTGGTGAAGATACCTGCCTTGTAGAAGCCAGTAAGGTTTTAGAGCCTGCTCAAGACTGGTTTGCAGGCGGACCTTATGCCAATGGTATTTCAGAAGGAACTTGGAAACGGTTCTTGGCAGGCAGACAAGCGATTAGTGCGGTGGCTTTCAAAGCGTACTGCCACGTTCTGGGACTGAACTGGGAAGAGATAGTTGGTCGCCAGAGCACAACGAACGCAAATAGGCGTCAAGATTGGGGAGAAGCTATTGACAGCTCGATCTTTTATGGACGAACAACGGAACTAGCGCAGCTAGAGCGTTGGATTGTAGAAGATCGCTGTCGTATCGTGGCGCTGTTAGGTATGGGTGGAATTGGTAAAACAGCGCTTGCCGTGAAGCTGGCAGAGCAAATTCAGCATGAGTTTGACTGCTTGATCTGGCGATCGCTACGGAATGCTCCACCTGTCCTGGAAATTTTGCCAGATCTGATCGAATTTTTGTCGGATGGACAGGAAACGGATTTACAAGTAACCTCAGAGAGTGGAATCTCACGGCTCCTAGAGTATTTGCGATCGCATCGCTGTTTGCTTCTATTAGATGATGTAGAGACAGTGCTGTGGAGTGGGGAACTAGCTGGACAATATCAAGAAGGTTATCAGAGTTATGGAGAACTCATCAGGCGAGTAGGAGAAGAACGCCACCAAAGCTGTTTGGTATTGATCAGCCGAGAGAAACCGATAGAAATTTCCTCCTTAGCGGGAGCTACTTTACCCGTTCGAGACCTGCGATTGAAGGGGTTAGCCAAGGAAGATGCAAAAAAAATATTAGAAGCAAAAGGCATTTCTAGCTCGAAGCGTGGGTGGGAGGAATTTATTCAGCTATATCGGGGAAATCCCTTAGCTTTAAAAATAATGGCTACCACAATTCAAGAAATATTTAATGGCAATATTTCCCAGTTTCTAGAGCAGAGTACTTTGGTGATTGGTGATGTTCTTCCCAATCTTTTGGATCAGCAATTTGACCGTTTGTCAGCTCTAGAGACAGAAATTATCTACTGGCTAGCTATTGAAAACTTGCCAATTTCATTGCCTGAATTGAAAGTAGATATGCAATTTTCCGGGGCATCCTTATCTCAAATCCTAGCAGCTTTGGAATCCTTGAAAAGGCGATCGCTGCTGGAAGAACAATTAACCCATGAAGGCAGTTCAGCACTTTTTACCCTACAGCCTGTGATTATGAAATATATTACTAATCAATTAATTGAGCAGGTTTGTAAAGATATTATTGCTGTAGTCGAAACTCAGTCACTTGAAAGGCTTGGAGTGCTAAGAAGCTTGGGCTTATTAAAGGAGCAGGAGCAAGAAGATGTTCAAGAAATCCAAATTCGCCTTATTCTCTCACGGGTTATGGATAGGCTGCACATGAGGTTAAGAGGTACAACCAGTATTGAAGAGCAGCTAAATGGGGTTTTATCTCTGCTACAAGGGAAACCTGCAAAAGCAGTAGGATATGCCAAGGCTAACATTCTCAATCTGCTTAACCTCATCGAGAGCGGATTGCCGCAACCCTAGACGTTTTGCATAAGAGGCAAAAATAGGGAGATAAATACTACAGCTATATAGCAAAATTAAATTTTGCAAGTATTGCAAGCGCTCTGATGATTTATCCAGGCTTATTACTTCAAGACCGCTATCGAGTCCTTCACCCCCTAGGTAAAGGAGGATTTGGTCAAACCTTTGAGGTGGCTGATGGCGGGATTCGGAAAGTTCTAAAAGTTCTGAATCTCGATAGGTTCCACAACAGTGACAGTAAAAAAAAGGCAGTCTCTCTATTCCAGAGAGAAGCAGCGGTCTTGTGTAAACTACTGCATCCAGGCATTCCCAGAGTAGATCCAGATGGATATTTCACGCTAATTGAAGCGACTGGAGAAACACTGCACTGCCTGGTAATGGAGAAAATCGAGGGACCAAATCTGAAGCAGTGGATGGTGACTCAAGGCAATCAACCGATTAGCCAAGAACAAGCTATAGCGTGGTTGCAACAACTCTCAGACATCCTGGGTCAAGTCCATCAACAGGAAATGGTTCACCGGGATATCAAGCCATCTAACATCATGCTTCGACCGAATGGGCAGTTGGTACTCGTTGACTTTGGGGCAGTTCGGGAAATTACAGAAACTTACTTGCACAAACAACAACGCAATGTAACCGGAACAGTGATTATCTCCGCCGGTTACACGCCACCGGAGCAAGCAGAGGGACATGCGGTAGCACAGTCCGATTTCTTTGCCCTGGGACGAACCTTTGTCTATTTGCTGACAGGCAAACAGCCAACTGACTTTGATAAAGACTCCCGAACAGGTAAATTGCAATGGCGTGACAGTGCGCCGCAGATTTCCAAGAGATTTGCGGATTTGATCGATTACTTGATGGCAATCTTTCCCGGCAGACGACCTCAAACGTCACAGATGATTTTGCGCTGCATCGAGGAAATTGTCTCCCCCTTGCCGCCACTGCCACCAGTACCTCTGATTCCAGAAAAGCGTGAAGCGAAGCTATCCCCTAGGGAATCGCCTGAGCCAGAATCCCGAAAGTCAAGACCACTCCTTTCGCTCATTTCAAGCTTTCTCTCATCAACAACACCATCGAGTCTCTGGGAAAGCGCTAAACTGCGCCGTACCCTGTTTGGGCATTCTGACGTGGTTAGGTCAGTTGCGATCAGCTCAGATGGTCAGTTTTTAGCCAGTGGTAGCTATGACAAAACTATTAAGCTATGGTCGCTGCGTACTGGCGAACTATTCAACACCCTCAGCGGACATACTAACCGAATTACTTGCATCGCTCTTAGCCCAGATGGTCAGCTGTTAGCTAGTAGTAGTTATGACAAAACCATTAAGTTGTGGTTGCTTAGCAGTGGAGAAGTACTAAACACTCTCGTTGGTCATCCAGGCAGAATTCGGTACATCTCTTTTAGCCCCAATGGTCAAACTCTTGTTAGTAGCGGTGATCAAGAAATCAAAGTTTGGGCAGTACGTACAGGCAAGCTGCTAGGCAATTTAGCAAGAAACTCAGATTCAGCTCGAATAGTCTCTTTCAGTCCAGATGGTCATACTTGTGCCATTGGTGGTTTGGATGGCTCACTTGAGCTGTGGAACCCGCATACTGGCAAACAGCTACGCACTATTTCTAGTCAGTCGAGCGGAATTACATCCCTTGCCTTTAGTTCAGATGGTCAAGCCCTTGCTATCGGTAGTAGCACAGCTATTAAGCTGTGGAACCCGACTACTGGAAAACAGCTGCAAGCCTTTTCTACTCAGTCCAATGGAACAGCGTCTATTGCCTTTAGCCCGGATGGGAAGACGCTTGCTAGTGGTAGTGGCAAGACTATTGAGCTATGGAATTGGCATTCCGGTAAACGGTTGTTTATTCTTTCTGGGCATTCAAAACCAGTCGAGTCAGTTGCCTTTAACCGAGATGGTTACATCTTGGTTAGTGGTAGTAGTGACCAGACCATCAAGATTTGGCAACCGATTGGTTGACATTTTGCCCCTTAGTAAGCTCGGTTCCTCCACAAAACGTCCTCAAGGGTAGATTGCATTGATGATGTAACCTTCTGTTTGGTCTACCCAGGAGATTACAGTGGCAGTGGCACTTAATGAGGCTCAAAAATGGCTGCGGGATTTGACCAAGCAGAAATTGGAGGAATGGGTAAAGCAAGGAAAGGTGCCTTTAACGCCAACTCGCAGAATAGCCGTTCTGGGGTGGTTGCGTAATATGGAAGCAGATGACAAACCTTTTGAGTCACCTCAATATTGGGCTGCTTTCTGTGCTATTGGACAGTAGGAATTTAACAATGTCAGCTCACGCTAACAACGTCAAAGCTTTTATCTCGCTTTTGGATAACCAGCCTTCTCTATTCGAGCAGCACCGAGATGACCTGAACCAGTTAAGCTATTCTTGCGGCGAAGATATTGAGACTGTATCAGATGCGATCGCGCTTTGGTGCAAGTCCCACCCACAAATCAGGAGGAACTGATTATTGCCTACAGCCAACTGCCTGAGATTAAATCCCAACCTTTGCCGGAACAAGCAAGACCATTCGGAGGCAAAGTTGAACCGTTGCAACCCAGCGATCAAAACGAAATGCTGGTAACAACACTAAAAAATAAGATGCGAAAAGTTCCAGAATCTTCCGCTACTAACTCAAATTCCTCCCAAACAACTGACTCAGAATCCCAGTTAAATACCTCTCCAAAAAATTGACTCAGAAACTCCAAAGCCCCCAGTTAACGTTATTTGCCTTTCATTTGCTGCATGAGATGACTCAAGACTTCCAAGAAGCAGCAAAGGAAGGTGACGTGCTGTGGCGCAGATGCGCTAGTTTAGGTCAAGAGTTGGGGATTTCGCAGCTTGAAACTTTGCCAGAAATGCTCAAGACTGCTGACACAAGTTTCGCCAGTCAGCAACCCTATGTAGAACTCTTGCAGCCACAGCGTTTTCTTTCTTTTCAGGCAGATTCTGGGTTAAAGCATCCTTACCTAGCGGCTACAGTTTATCCAGTACAGCTTCACGATACTTATGCTCTAGATTTGACGCTGCACTATGTTGATGAGGATACCGTTGTAGAGGTTAAGGATTTAAGCCAACTGAATCCCAATGGGTGCTTGTTACCGCGTCATATCCAACCCACTCTTGGGCAAACCTTGGTGCTTCTTGCCGAACCCACACAAATTCCTTGTGACTATAAAGCTTTAGCTGATGAATGTGTTGAAGCTTTGCTTGAAGGTGTAGATTACCCTGCTTTAAATTTAAAATCTACCACTAATGAACAACCGCCTTATCTTTCTTGTGTAGCTGAGGGTGAACTTTTTAGCAGTCCCATTTTTGAATATGAAGTGATTGGGGGTGTACAAAATCCTCTAGCGCAATGTCATATTCTCGTATGGTTGAATGTTTATCCAGAAAAAACCCTGCCTCTGGCACAGAAAGCTGAGCCTTGGTTACTCCGATTACTGTGTTATCGAAGTAAAATTCTCTATGCCGTTCACGGCGCTCAAGTTTGTAGCGATCGCGCGAGAACACTCTACAATCAGTTAGAGAAAAAGACCCATGTTTTCAGTAATTTGTCAAGCCAATCGGCAAAGCAACTAGAGGAATTAAAAGCATTAGTTAATGATGCCCCACCGATCGCCTTTGAGTTTTCTCGTTATTTGCGTGACATCAAAGATCATGGCACGACAATCAATGCAAATGCGGAAAATTATGCAGCGAGTTTGGCAAAAATTCGTGCGTTGAGTCTGACAGGTGATGAGTTAGGATTTTGGCAGGATTTTTACGATCGCAAATGCAAGCAGTTTCAGGAGCAAATTCAAGTAGACCTGAAATATTATGAGCCAGGTATGAATTTGTTTGAGCAAATGATTTCCACGATTCGAGCGAGGGTGGAGATTGAGCTGGCAGAACGCGATCGCTCTCTAGAAAGAACTATCCAAATCCTAGCTATAGGTCTAGGTGCAGGCGGACTCGTCGCCTCTAGTTCCGGTCAGATTGACAAACCCTTCTTACTACCTTTTTCGACTAACATACCTCATCCCGTCATTCTCACCTTTTTCTTGAGTGTCGTTACTGCCCTAATATTTGGGGGGATGACTTGGTGGATCACCCGTGTAGAGAAATAATAAAGTTAAGCAATTTTATGCTCTGTAATCCTTGATTTATCGTTTACTTTACTAGTTCGCAAAAAATAAAGTTAAGCAATTTCTTAATCTGACCCGCTATGAAGGGATACTACAACGCCTCAGTTGGGAATAAAAAAGTTAGACAATTTGGATTTTTGACAGTATTCGGTGAATTTGGGACTCAGATAGGCAGTCACAAATGTTAATCGAGAAGTTGCAAGGGATTAATGGTGACTAAGCTGCTGCCCCAACCAGTCACGGAAGCTGGAATGATAGAGACTGTAGCGGGTTTCTCCATCGATTTGCTCCTGCTGTAAGAACTCAATCCAATTCTCCAGTACTGCCTCTACGTCATATTCATCCTGATCAATCATCTCTGCAATCAATTGTGCCGATATCCCTTCCTTTTTAAGGAGGGGATCGAGACTAGGTTGCAGGCTAACAAGACAACGCAATACCCCCAATTCCACTAAAGATAATTCCTTAGCCGCCATGCGCTGCCAATGGCTTTGGTAATAGGCTTCTAAATTTGGCGGAAGTCGATCGAGCTTCAAGGCTTGGGAGTAAAATCCTTCAGTGATAGCAGCTAAAATTTGGCTCAGGTACATGAAATTATTCTCAGTTTGAGCGGTTAGGCGAGTGCAAAATTCTTGCTCGTTGATATTGTGGGTGGTTAGCCAACTTCTTAGATCCCCCCCAGCCCTCCTCACTAAAGCTCCGGTTAAAAAGGGGGGAGAATTAGAAGACTCTGACTCCTCCATTTTTGTCCCTTCCTTACCAAGGGAATTCTCAATTCTTGTTCCCCCCTTACCAAGCCGGAGCGACCGGAGCTTTAGTGAGGATGAGGAGGTTAGGGGGGTTAAGCATTGCTGTATGTACCCCTGCACATCATCCCGATTTTGTTTGGGATAGTCTCCTAAATCTAGTATCTGGGATGGCGCTTCGATTAATAAACCCGATCGCTCCCTCACAAAAGGTCGGCAGGTGAGGAGAAAATAGACCTTCTGTGGCAAATATCGGGGAAGATAGAACAAATTTGAGCTAGCGGCTTGGCTGTTGGGAGCGATCGCATCTAGGGCATCAATGGCAATGATCAGCCGTTGGTTGGGTTCTAGGGAATCGCTAATTTTCTGAAGCAGATCTCGTCAGCAGAAAATAGACTTGTTCTGGCAGTTCTCTTGGTAAATACAAGAGATTTTCTGCTCCCGGTTCTTGCTCCACCTCATCCAGCGCATCAACGACAATGACCAAGCGATCGCCAGCAGGCAGTTTTTTGCTAACTTTAGTAAGTAGCGTCGCTAAATCGTCATCGGTTGCATCCTGCAACTGGTAACGACTAATCAATTGTTGGCGAATACTTTTCAGGAACAGTTCAGGGCGGTTGCGACCCTCTGCAAGAATATTGAAATAGCAGGAAACTTGCTTGTCAAAAACGTACTTAGCAGCAAGGGCGCTTTTCCCCATCCCCGCATCTCCTACTACCGTGAAGTAACCGTTTGGCTTGGTGTTGATGAATTTTTCAAAGGCAGCAAAGACGAATTTACGACCACAAAACGTCTTAGTTTTTCCTTTGATTAGTGGTTCAAACTCTGGTGGTAGTTGCTGCTGTGGATTCCAGTCTTTAAGGTCAACGATATCCGTTGGTTTGATATTTAAAGCATTAGCAATATTGGTAACTGCCCATCGCTCAACCCCATTTGGACATTCTTTTGTTCCAAGCAGACGCTTAATCGTATCTGGGGAAACCTGTGCATTGTCTGCAAGTTTTTCTATAGTCAGACCTGCTTCCTTATATGCCTGTCTAAGTCTGATTTTTCCTTGTTCACCAGATTTAACTTTATCAGATTGAAGCATGGGGGTATTTAGCGGCGATCGCGATAATTTATAAAAGACTGAGTTTTTACACCCTTATCGTCTATTGCCTACACCGCCAGGGAATCAATTCCCTGGCTCATAGCTAAAGTCCTCTTTAGAGGACTAAATGCTTATTGAATAAAGTTTTAGTCCATTTTAATGGACTTGAGCTATTAGCCCGGAAATTAATTTCCGGGCGGTGTCTGCGACTTACCAGGAAAAATGCAATACATCAGGTATAGCTAATTTTGGATTTTCCTGTCTAGGGCAGCTAGGTTTTTCTACTTTGCCCTATCTGCCCCAAAATCTAGGGCAAATTCCCCATACAAAGCGAATCTATCTGCCCTCGAAACTATCTCTTTGCCTTCAGTAGGATACCAGTATCGAGATTCAACAACTAAACATTTTAGAGGGCAGAAAAAAATGAATTTCAATGTTTTCAGAAAACGCCAATCTGATAATCAGCCAAATTCTAACGATGACTCTAGCAATATCAAAGAAGAAATTTTGCGGGAATTATTGCGCCAAGTTCGTCAAAGCTATAACCTCGCTCTTACCGTCACCGCAGCATCTGCCCTCATGACTTTATCCGGTGTCGGACTTCTTTATTTCAATAAAGTATCAGAAGCCAGCCTGACAACAGCAGGGGGAGTGCTGGCAAGTCTTCACAGTGTCCAGTTGGCGAAGGAAGCAAAAGAGGAACTGCGTCAGATGATGGATGAGGATTGAGCAATACCTAGCTGAATTAAGGGCACGACATTGTCGTGCCCCTACGGAATTCCTATACGATTACGCCATGAACTACCCTTGCGTATACGCCTCTATTCCCACACAAGAGCATACTAAATTGCGATCGCCAAATGCATTATCAGTTTGTGTAGACGCGGTTTCAACCGCCCAAATGTAAGGTGGGCACTGCTTGCCAGAACTAGAACGATTGATTCTAGCTTTGGTATGCAGTGCCCACCCTACGGTTATTGAGAAATAGCTCACTTCGGCTGGAGAAATTGTTCAACCGTTTTTTAAATTCTCCAACTTTATTCTTCCTCCACAAATCTCTCTATTAGTACATATGTACTACTCAACAGTCACCGATTTTGCGAGGTTGCGAGGCTGGTCAACATCCAAGCCGCGCCGTGCAGCAATGTGATACGCCAACAACTGCAACGGAATCACCGTGAGAATGGGTGAGAGCAACTCTTCCACGGCTGGCACGGGCAACAAATCATCAAACGTCTCCGCCGCTTCTGGGTCATTTATCGGCGTTACCCCAATCAAACGCGCATCCCGTGCTTTCGCTTCCTGGGCATTGGAGAGGACTTTCTCATAGACAGAACCGGGCATTGCGATCGCAACCACTGGCACCTTAGCATCCAATAATGCGATCGGTCCGTGCTTCATCTCTCCGGCTGGGTAGCCTTCGGCGTGAATATAGCTGATTTCCTTGAGTTTAAGGGCACCTTCCAAGGCGATCGGGAAGTTTATCCCACGTCCCAAAAAGATAAAGTCTTTAGTCTCGGCAAACTCATGCGCCAACTCTTCGATATAGCGCTCTTGGCTTTCTAAAATCAGCTCAATCTGCGCTGGTAGTTGCCGTAAGCCAACCAAAATTTCCTTGATGCGCGATGCTGGCAAGGTTTGCCGTTGCCATGCCAAATCTAAAGCAAGGCAGTAAAACGCAACTAGCTGGTTGACAAACGTTTTCGTTGCCGCAACACCAATCTCAATCCCTGCATGAGTTTCAATAATATGCGGCACCAGCGTCCCAAGGGAACTCTCTAGACGATTCGTAATTCCTAAGAGTCGTGGCTGATAGGGCGGTAACAAGTCTGCTCTACGCTTTTGTTCCATCTCCAACGCTGCCAGAGTATCAGCCGTTTCCCCTGACTGCGTAACACCAATCGTGAGCGTGTTCGGAGTGAGTGGTGATGGTGCGTAGCGAAACTCTGAAGCATACTGCACCATTGTTGGCACCCCTGCTAACTGTTCGAGTAGGTATTTCCCTACTAAGCTGGCGTGCCAACTGGTACCACAGGCGAGAATTTGAATTCGTTCTAAGTTCTCATAGAGTGAGGCTGGGATACCTAGCTGAATCGGTGGCTGGAATGCCTGTGGCAGTGTACCCTCATCTGCTTCCAAGCTCCAATCATTGTTGAGATAAGCCTCTAGGCACGTCCGCACGACTCCAGGCTGCTCGTAAATTTCCTTGAGCATGAAGTGTCGGAATCCCTGCTTTTCAACGAGAACAGGGTTCCAGTTGAGAGTACGAGGGGTTTTCTTAAGGCGATCGCCTGCTAGGTTATAGACTTCAATCCCCATCGGCATCAGCCGCGCCAGTTCCCCATTGTCGAGAGGCAGAACAGCGCGAGTGTATGGCACAATCGCTGGGGTATCTGAGGCGCAGAAAAATTCACCTTGACCAAATCCGACGACTAATGGTGCTTGTTGCCGTGCGCCAATTAATTCATCCGGGTAATCAACAGAAATGACTGCGATCGCAAAAGCTCCTTGTAACTGATTCACCGTCTGCCGCACGGCTTCTAACAGAGGGCTAGAGTTTTGAGAGGAGGTTGAGGAGTTAGCAAGATGTTCCGCGATTAAATTAGCAATCACTTCAGTATCAGTGTCTGAGCGAAATTCATACCCCTGCTGTTTTAACCCCTCACGCAACTCCCGGTAGTTCTCAACAATCCCGTTATGCACCACCGCAATTCGCCCTGCGCTATCTGTATGCGGGTGAGCGTTGTATTCTTCTGGCTTACCGTGAGTTGCCCAGCGGGTATGTCCAATGCCAAGCCGTGCTGGATTTTCCAAACACTCTAGCTTTTCACGCAAGTTGTGAAGTTTTCCCTTCGCTCGAACGCGGTGCAGTTCTCCTTCCCAAACCGTCGCGATTCCGGCAGAGTCATATCCTCGATACTCTAGTTTCTCCAACCCTGCCATCAGGATATCTGTAGCCGCCTGGGTGCCGATATAACCAACGATTCCACACATTTACAACTGCCTCACTTCACGCACCATGTTTTACAAGCTACTTGCCTCTTGATGAGACGTCAAGCCGCTTCCCGGAGTCAATAGTCCGTAGCGGCATGACATTGTCGTCCCCTTACCTAGTCCTTAGTTGACCATAGGCCATTTGTGGGTATGGCTTGACAGTAGTACGAGAGGGTGTAGTTTTTCGCTCATACTAGGCATGCATGTACCTATAAAGAACTAATGACTGATGACTACCCAGTCAAGAAGCTTTACCTTTTTCTCAGACAATGGCGACAATTCCGTAAAAAAAGAGGAAGCTATTGTGCTCCCTCCGTGAAGTCTAAATCCAAATGCATCTTAAAGACGCTTACTATAGCAACACCACAACCACTAAGACCAAGAGGTTCTGACTTGTAAGGGTTTTGGCGAGAAGCAGCGCGAGAAGCGCTACCCTGTATTCACCCTAGTAAGCCAAGCCCATACTGCGAGTGGTTTCTGATCCTAGGTAAACCCGGATGCTCAAAAAGTCTGTGGGGCAAGCCGTTTCACAGCGCTTGCAACCTACACAGTCTTGTGTCCGAGGGGACGAAGCAATCTGCTGGGCTTTACAACCATCCCAGGGAACCATCTCCAGCACGTCTGTTGGGCAAGCCCGAACGCATTGAGTGCAGCCAATGCAAGTATCGTAAATTTTGACGCTATGAGACATTGAATAACAACTCCAAACGAGAGTTCTCCACCCATGAGTGAGACTCAGGATCAAGGGATAGTTTACCGTAGGGCTTTCATCACCTTAGACAACAGGTTACAGAACTTCAAACTATTTAATACAAAGCTTTGTCGGTGAGTACGATATTAGTACGGCTACCCGAATGCTGGTAAATCCCCCTCGCAAATTCCGGTTTCCCTCACTGGCTCTAGGTTTGAGCCTTGGCATCATAGAGAGGTGAAGCAAAGGTTGATGAACTCAAGCAAGGAAGGTAATTCACATATGGCACTGATTCGTTGGCAACCGTTCCAAGAAGTTGAAACCCTACGCCGTCAGATGGATCAAATGTTCGACGATTTGACAGGGTGGAATCGTGATTATCAAATAGCTTGGAAACCTGCAATTGAAGTGCAAGATACGGATGACAATGTAGTTCTGCGGGCAGAGATTCCTGGTATCGAAGGCAAGGATCTCGATATTCGAGTAACTCGCGAAGCTGTTGCCATCACGGGTGAGCATCGTTATGAGAAGAAAACTGACGAGAAAGGCTTCTTCCGCTCTGAATTTCGTTACGGTAAATTTCAGCGGGTGATTCCTCTACCAGTCCCTGTCCAAAACGATCAGGTAAAAGCTGACTTCACCAACGGTATCCTGACGCTGACACTACCGAAGGTAGAAACGGCTAAAAATCGTGTAGTTAAGCTCAATCTAGCTGAGCCTGTTGCGGTTATAGAAGAGTCAACAGAGCAACCCGTTAACACTGAGGCTAACGTTTCTGATGAGCAACCTGTTAACACGGAAACTAATGACGTTTGGGAATCTCAAAAGGCTGAACCTGCCGCTGTATAAGACGGTGTAAGTTAGCTGTGATCGGCTTTGAAAGCTTAATTTAGGTGCCCCACCGCTGAATCATCTCAGCGGTTATTTTTTTATTGAAGCGATCGCCTTCTACCCTTCCTGAGACAATACTTTAAATTAGTCACCGCCTCCGACGCTGATCGCAGTATTGTATACACTCGCCCCTTCTAGGGTGATATCACTCATAACGGCATTAGCCACATCAACACTATACAAGCGAGCATCACTGAAATTTACATTAATCAGGTTAGCCGCATTTAAGCTAGTGCCATTAACAAAAGCTCCAGTCAAATTAGCTCCCCTGAGGTTAGCGCCAGTTAAATCAGCACCCTCTAAATTTGCCTCAACGAGGATGGCTTTCTGCAAATTTGCATTCCTTAAATCTGCACCAATCAAGTGGGCACCTGTGAGATCGGCTCCTTCCAGATCACAGCTTTCACACTGATTAGTTTCCAACAATTGTTTGACGTGAGCGGGGTTTTCAGCTTTAACCGGAGAGGCTAGGACTATTGTGCCTAGGAAAGCAATAGTAGCAAGCATCTTTTTCATCTTTATGTTCCTCCTCTGGTTTAAGAGCTATTAAATAACCTCTTCTACTAGATATCTTCTGTAATTTCTAATCTTTTGTCCTCCTACAATCGGATGAACCAGAAGTATGAAATTTATAGTTATTAAGAAATAAATTTAGTTTTATCTCAGTCACTTTTATTAATCGGTAAATCTTTGAAGTTCCTGCTAGACTGTAGTTGTGTTGATTTAAAAAACTAGCTAAAACAGGCTTTACCTAGTTTTGATATAAGTTTTCCTCTAGTGATATCTCAGTCATAAGAAGTATGTCGCTAGGGAGAGATTGTAGAGTTTCAGTTTTGAGGCAGCAGTAATGGATTTCCCCATCCCTTACCGAATATCTTCATAAACCTGCTTAAGGTAGGTTGCTGGGACACCTACACCCCAGAGAAAGCCGATATACAGATATATTGCTGTCGCTTTGAGGGAACCCCATCGTGCTACGCGGCGATCGCTACTTTGAACAATGCGGTTTACCTGGCAGATTCGCCCCAACCGCACCAGCTTGATGCATAAATCCGCTTCCTCCATAATCGGGAGAGTGCTGTCAAAACCGTCAACCTGCCAGAAATCATCGCGACGGCAAAATATCACTTGGTCGCCAAATAGCAAGCGCAGCCCCTTGAAAAACAAATGGGGGCGGAAAAGCAGGGGGGCATAGTAAGTTTTGAGGTAGTTGTGTAGCGATACCCCCCAGCGTGTTGTTACAGAACCTGCCATTAGGGAAATGAACCCACCACAAGCAACCGTTTTATCCGCTAGAGTTTGCTCGATTACAGCTACAAGGTCATCTGGCACAGACGTATCCGCATGCACAAAGCAAAGAATTTCCCCTGTTGCTGCCTCTGCTCCTTGATTCATCTGCCCTGAGCGTCCACACTGAACCGAAGTGATGACACACGCTCCAAGGTTTTGGGCAATGGCGATCGTCTCGTCTTCACTGCCACCATCCACCACCAGTACTTCCCAAGCAGGAGGATCGAGGAGACTCAGCTGCCGCAGGGTACGTCCTAAACACCCTGCCTCATTCAGGGTAGGGATGACGATGGAGACGCGGGACATCACTTAGTCTGTTTGACTACCTCTATCGACCGTTCTGTGGCCCGATGACGGGGTTTTCCACTGCGTCTCGGTACTGTTGGACATCGTCAGTGTAGCCAATTGGCAGAACGCACTCGACATTTTCATGGGGACGAGGAATGATTACCCAAGTTTCCAAGGTAGCACCATAGGTTTTTTCTACTGCCGCAATCCCAGCCTCCATAGCCGCTTTCACCTCGGACACATCGCCTCTAATATTCACTGTAAATCGAGCGCTACCCGCTCTGAGGTAGCCAACTAGGGTGACTCTACCCGCTTTGACCATGGCGTCTGCTGCTGCTAGCACACCAGGAAAGCCCTTGGTTTCAATTGATCCTACCGCCTGTAGTGCCATGGCTAATCTCCTGAATTAGTTGTTGAAATATATGAAGCCAAGAATTAATTGTACGAATCTTCGCCCTACCTTTTGAGGGCAATGCCATTATCTTTATGTTTCGACCCTTAGTATAGATAGCTGACGTATTTTGGTATAAAACAGTTGAACAATGTTAAGTTGCTCAAAACATTCTGAACTGTTCAACTGCCTGTGTGTATTCAATAGGCATAACGTCTACAACATTTTCACTGGGATTTGGGATGATGTAGTGCGAAACGACTTCACCCCCGTATACTTTCTCTGCGGCTTCAATCCCTGCGGCAACAGCAACGTTTACCTCAGCCACTCTCCCCCGGACAGCGACTATAAAGTTACCTCTTTCCGCTAATCCATAGTAAACCAACGTAACTGCGCCAGCTTTGACCATAGCGTCTGCTGCTGCTAGCACAGCAGGAAAACCTACTGTTTCAATCGTTCCAACGGCGGCTGGCATTGCTGCTCTCCTGAATCAAAGAAATACTTGAGATTTATTGTACGAGTCTTCTTCGCATCGTGGTGAGTCACTCAACGTTCCTGATGCGGCTGTTCAATTGTAGAGTGTCGCTTATTCATCTAAAAACCGCTGTAATTGTAGTACTTGCAATGATGTTGAAGGTTAGCGATCGCCTTGCATACCTTGCTCGATACTACGGTGTTCTCAGTGTTTTAGGACTTACGCATAACCTCTATTTGTAGGGTGGGCTATGCCCACCCTAATGCTATAGGTAGTGTCTTAAGGCTCGATTTGCGTGAGTCCTGTGTTTGTTTAAGAGTCGATGAGGATACCGGAAATTTCCCCTATCTTCTCATCCTCTTGAGTCAAGTCAGCACTGACTAGGGGATAGAATTTCTTTGTAATTCTAGATTTGAATCGCTTCCTGGCTCCTGCATGGGCAAAAGCATCTCAAACACAGCACAGCAAGACCTATTTTAAAAACTTCATATTCAAATCAAATACTATGAAGGGTTTATCAAGATACTCCTTAAAATAACCTTAATTATTGCAATCAAAATTCTAGTGCGTTAAAAATAACACAACTTGGATACTTCGTCGTTTAGTTAAGGAGCAAAAATGTTTTTCATTAAGGCTAAGCCTCAACGACTAAAATCGAGAAAATATCAAAACCTGAATTTGAAAAACATTAGAGGTTTGGTTCCAACTTTTCAAGCTGATGTGTTGGCAGGAATAACTGTAGCTTTGGCACTGATTCCTGAATCCTTAGCTTTTGCGGCGATCGTCAAAGTCAATCCAATGGTAGCGCTGTACACGTCCTTTTGTATGGCTACTGTCATCTCCTTAGCTGGCGGTCGTCCAGCAATGATTTCAGCGGCTACTGGCTCGATGGCATTGCTGATGACGAGCTTGGTGGCAAAACATGGACTTGAATATTTGTTTGCCGCGACTGTTCTGACTGGAATCATTCAATTTTTGATGGGGATTTTTAAATTAGGAAGATTTTTTACTTTTATACCGCCATCTGTTATCGCTGGGTTTGTTAATGCATTAGGTATCTTAATTTTTACAGCACAATTACAGCAGTTTGCTGGAGAACCCTGGCAAATGTATGTGATGGTAGCCGCTACATTAGCTATTGTTTATCTGTTCCCTCGTATCACAAAGGCTGTGCCGTCCCCCTTGGTTGCGATAGTCGTAATGACAATTGCGGCAATCAGCATGAACCTTCCGATTCGGAGAGTAGGGGACATTGGAGCTATAACGGCTACTCTGCCGTCATTTCACATTCCCCACATTAGCCTTTCCCTAGAAACCCTTTCGATTATTCTTCCCTATTCATTACCTCTAGCGATCGTCGGCATTCTGGAATCTCTGTTAACGGCAGCGCTTGTAGATGAGTTAACGGAGACTAAGAGTTCTAGAAATAAAGAAGTTCAAGGTCAAGGCATAGCGAATATAGTTACAGGCTTCTTTGGAGGAATGGCAGGTTGTGGGATGGTTGGTCAATCCATCATTAACGTTAGGTCGGGTGGAAGAAGTCGGTTATCTACCTTTGTTTCTGGTGCCTTCCTTCTCTTTTCAATCATGCTCTTAAGGGATGTCGTTATGCAAATCCCTATGGCTGCCCTTATCGGTGTGATGATTATGGTGGCAGCAGAAACCTTTGACTGGAAATCTTTGAAACAGCTACAAAAGATGCCACTGAGCGAGGCGTTTGTGATGCCTTTAACAGTGATTATCGTAGTCTGGACTCATGACCTCGCTAAAGGTGTTATCGCCGGTGTGCTCGTCAGTGCTGTAGTTTTTGCCTGGAAACTTACTCACTTAAAAACAACGATATCGATTGATAGTGATGGCTCTAAGCTGTATCAAATATCTGGTCAAATTTTCTTTGGGTCAATGACACACTTTTTAGAGATATTCAACTACAGTCAAGACCCTGAGCATATTGTTATAGACTTTAGCCATGCTCACATCTGGGATCATTCAGCAGTAACGGCTGTTTCAAAAGTGGTTCAAAAATATCGCAAGCTCAATAAAGAAGTCACGCTTGTTGGGTTGAACGAGGAAAGTAAATCATTTGTTCGTAAAATTGGGATACCTGAACTTTCAGTGCAATAACTAAGGGTGCGATCGCCTTCTCCTTGCCCAGACGCTGCGCGATCGGCACCATCGGAGTTGATCGCATGTTGTAATAGTCATACCAAATCCTGAATTGCTGTAAGGGCACGACAATGTCGTGCCCTTACGGTTTTATGGGTATTTTGGGGTTTATTTCAATCCGCAACTTCTGGGAAATTATTTTTTATTTCGTTACAAAAAATACTTGACTTTATGTAGCCAAGTTATTACAGTATTAATGTTGCAACAGCAACGTCAGAAGCCAGCGCAAACGCTTTGCCGGGGTCGGCGCTGGCTCTGGCTCCCCATATAAAAGGAGTCAAGTTCATTATGACGAATAAACAGTGCCTTAAGCCTTGGGTGGTTGCTCGTCAGCTGCCAAGTTTGAAGTGGGTGATTATCGCCCGTTACCGTTATTGCTCAGATGCTAATGGACATCTTGTGTTGTTGCGTCAGCGAGTGCCGAATATGCAATTTAAGGTGGTGTTCGATTTGTTGAATGGCTAGGAGTAGCTAGCAGAACCCGCCGTGGACTTAAGTCCACGGCTAATAGATCAAGTCCATTAAAATGGACTGAAATCTAGGCAGGTTCAGCGTTTAGTCCTCTTGAGAGGACTTGATCTATGAGCCAGGGGTTTTAACCTCTGGCGGGTGAGTGGGCTAGTGCAAAATCTCAGAAGATATGGGTGTGGTATCTCCCTGACAAACCCAAGCTCCCCAGAAACAGGGATGCTCTAGAGGTCTAGCCTCTTGACAAGATTGCAATTCTCGTGATATTAGCCCTTTCTCTACTAATTCTTCTAGCACGCTCCGACCGAGGGGAGACTGCTGCAATTCTTTGACGGTGATGGTGCGGATGTAATTCTGGGCATCTTGTAAGGCATCGGCACGTCCTAAACCCTGTCGCAGATTGGTGAAGAAACGCTCCATCAGTAGGGCAGTTGCGCGATCGGGGACTGACCACAAGCTCATCACAAGGGTTTTTGCTCCGGCGACGGCAAAGGCGCGACGCAATCCAAAGACACCTTCACCTATTTTGATGTCGCCCATTGCGGTATTGCAGGCAGAGAGAACGGCGAGTTCAGTTGCCCAGAGGTCGAGTGCGGCTACGTCCTGGGCGAAGACTAAGCCTTTGCCTGCTTCGTTTGGGAGAGTTTTACCCTTTAGCCAAGCATTAGCACCAGCGAAGGCGAGTCCCGATCGCAGCATCGGGTTTTCTACTTGTACCCCAGATAAGCGGTTAAAGCTGAACCAATCTTGCTCCCCCCTTAATAAGGGGGGTTGGGGGGGTGAGTGCGGGGAGTCGGGGAGAAAAACACCGTGGGTTGCAATAAGCAGGATGTTAGGACATTCGCCAGTTGTGAGGTGAGACCCCAGCGCGTCTTTTCCCACATAGGGTGATACTTGGAGCATTTTGGCAACGCCCTCACCCAGAAAGCGAGTACCGGGTGCGCGTTCAAAGTGGACGCCTGCTAGAGTGTTGAAGAGTTGAGTTTGGTTTGTAGTAGTCGCTTCAGCGCTTTCTTCCCCTATCAGATTAAAGTCAGGGTCAGCAATGACTAAAGGCTTAAAAGCTGGGCGAGTTGTCTGAATTTTGGAACGCAGGATATCGCGCCCAGCGCTGAGGTAACTGATGGTGTATTCGTCCATCAGCAGTTGTTGTCCTGTCTCGTCGATGGGGAGTATTTGAAAGGGTACTAAGTTTAATCCCCCATCGGGAGAGAGTAGCAGATGCTTTGATTCGCTAAGGTAAGGGCGGATGGGATCGAAAAGAACTTGACGCAGTTCGATGCCTGCTGCTGGATTGTATTGCAGAAACTCGGAGTCGTCGTCATCGCCTCCCATATCCAGCCGATTGCCTAGATTGTTACCATCCAGAGACAGTGACTGCCGCAAGACCTGAATTAGGCGATCGATGTGTTCTGCTTCCCCCAAGTCAATCATCTGCACTTGGTTTGGCTGGTTGGCTGGTAAGACAAAAGCCAAGTAACGGGCGGATTGCCATTGTGCTTCCCCACGGGCGGGGAGTGCTTTGAAATCAAAGACATCAAAGCAAACAAACTCTACCAGGATGCTGCCTTCTGGTAGTTCCAAAGCTACAGCACGGCGGTCAACAGGTTGCTCTTGGAGTTGGATTTCTGGTACTTGGGAGGCTAACTTCTTCTGCAATTTGTTATGTTCGGCTTGCAGTTGTGCAAGGAGTTCGGGTTGGGGTTGAGTATAGGTGAAGTAGATAATCTGGTCGCTCAATTCTCGCAGTTTCTCTAACTCTGGTTTGAGGTGAGGATAACGTCCGTTATAGATTGCCTGGTTAAGTGCGGCTAAGGCTGCTGCGGTTAAGGCTTTGCGTTGTAGCACTAAATCCAGCGCAGCTTGTACAGCTTGAGGAGAGTCGTAGAGGTGTCTATAAACTAGGGAGAGAAATGCCTCAAAATTACCTCTGATAGTCTGGAGATAGGCGAGGCGCTCACTTTCGGAACTTGCGGCAAAGGCTTGGCTCATCAGACGGTTCTCGATGTTGGTTGCCTGGAGCATCTGTGCCAGTGCCTCAGTAGGCTGATTGGTAGCAGCCAATAATCCTGCTAGATTGTTGAGGTTAGTTGCTACATCCGGATGCTTGTCTCCTAGCAGGCGTTTTCTTATTGCCAAAGCTTGCAATAACAAGGGTTCGGCTTCACTCCAGCGCTCAAGAGAATAGTAGAGCAATGCTAGATTGTTGAGGTTAGTTGCTACATCCGGATGCTCATCCCCCAGCAGGCGTTTTCTCATCGCTAAGGCATCCACATACAAGCTTTCAGCTTCACTCCAACGTCCAAGAGAATCATATAGTGCAGCTAGATTGCTGAGGCTAGTTGCCACATCTGGATGCTTGTCCCCCAGCAGACGTTTTCTCATCGCCAAAGCTCGCAATAACAAGGGTTCAGCTTCACTCCAGCGCTCAAGAGAATAGTAGAGCAATGCCAGATTGTTGAGGCTAGTTGCCACATCCGGATGCTTGTCCCCTAACAGGTGTTTTCTCATTGCTAAGGCATCTACATACAAACGTTCGGCTTGACTCCAGCGCCCAAGGGACTTGTAAAATACTGCTAGATTGTTAAGGCTAGTTGCCACATCCGGATGCTTATCTCCCAGCAGGCGTTTTCTGATCGTTAAGGCATCCACATGCATGGGTTCAGCTTCACTCCAGCGCCCCTGTGATTGGTAGAGAAATGCCAGGTTGCTGAGGCTACCTGCCACATCCAGATGCTCATCCCCTAGCAGACGTTTTCTCATTGCCAAGGCATCCACATACAAGGGTTCAGCTTCACTCAAACGCCCAAGAGAATGGTAGAGAAATGCCAGATTATTGAGGCTACCTGCCACATCCGCATTTTCATCCCCCAGCAGTTTTTGCGCTAGTTCCAATGCTGGCTTGGCAACAAGTACCCCACTACTGTACTCACCGCGCTGACAAAGCATAAAAGACAGTTGGTTGAGGATTGCCAGCATCGAATTTTGTAGCCAATCAGCATCATCCTGATTCCCCTCCTCTGCCATCTCAAATGCGACCTGTTCTATCGCCATGACAAACCCCTCATCCATTAGGTCTGAGTTAGCCTGCAAAATCTCTGCTTGCTCTTTACTAGGGCATCTCAGCAGTACTGAGATGAAATTCACATATTCCTGGAGTAGTTGTTCGTCCATTCCTGATTGTTTGTGCTGACTTTTGGAGTTTGAATTACGCAGTAACTCTATACGCCATGCGGAGAATTTGACAGTCTCGGCTGTGATTCAGATACTCCAGCAATCCCTTCAAATGATCTTCACGCAGTTCCAACAAGCGATCGCTTACCTGAGGTAGCCAGTCCAGCGTTGGCTTATCTTTCGCAATCACCGCCACCATTTCTTCTGTACCAGGCTTGTCATCTAATTGGAAATACCTGTGACGCGCACCTAGCATGGGTAAATTCACCACCCCAGCAGGCAAGTGAGGGTTAGGAGCATAACCACCTGAGGGAGATAAGCAGTACATCTTTCCTGATGTGCCTTTCTCCAATAGCAGCAAGTACCCCGCCTTTTCAAGTGGCACTTGAAAGTAAATCCTACTCTTCACTGGCACAGAGGGTTTGTCCTCATCCGCTATTTCTTCCCCTCCCATATCCAGGGTTGCCACTGATTTAACCAACACTGGCTTCATTTTGTCGGTATGCGTTGCCTTTTCCCAGAGTTGCTGCCAAAGTTGGTCGCAGGTAAGGGGCAGAATTGGGTGTTCTTTTAACCATTCTGGATAATGCTCTTCCCGCAACCACTGCTTGGCTTTCTTCCAGTGATGTTTGGCAACTCCATTAAAATCGCAGCCTTTTTCCTTAAGCTTCTCGCGAATCGCTACCCAGCGATCGCGCAGAATAGTAGCAGGGTTTGCACCTCCTCTGGTTCCCTTTAGCAACTCTCTCTCTAAAACCTCAGCTAGGTCATTATCTTCTAAATCACTATTCGCTTCCAAAAGACGTTGTATAAATGCCAGTTTGTTCTTACCAGAGAAGCAAAATTTGGTTGCCATTGCTTCGAGAAACTCTAGCTCATGGTCTTCATATTTTGGTAAATTCATAATCCATAGCCGTAATGAATGTTTTACTCAGTTTTTGCACCATGATTTGTAGGGGCAGGTTTAAGGATAATCTTTGCTGCAAAACGGTATGATTGATTTCAAAACCCGCCCCAGATCCACGGACAGCGAGGGTGGGTTTTGTTTAGGTATTATTGGTTGTTTTGGCAACCCTATTCCCTCAACCCACCCCTACAAAGATATTGGTTAGGTGCAAAATCTTATTCTTAAAAACATTCTAAACAGGGTAGTAAGAGATTTCAATTTTCCATCTCCTCAGTTCTATATATTTCTTCTTTAATCTACATTCCCCTTTTCAAGTGAAATCTGGTACAACCCACTCACTCGCCAGGGAATCAATTCCCTGGCTAATAGCTAAAGTCCTCTAAAGAGGACTAAATACTGATTTTCTAAGGGAGTTAATCCACTTGAGTGGATTTTTTCTATGAGCCGGGGAATTAATTCCCCGGCGGACGTGAACGAAGCCAATATCTGAGTTTTACCCCTCAAATTCAACGACTATTCTTCTACATCCTTCTACTTCTATCGACACCAATCTCAAATATTTCAAATTAGATTGATAGACATAAACCAAACACAAAAAACAGCAAGAGTAGCAAAAACTAGAAGGGTAAGGAATGACGAAACCAGCTAAAAAACGCTTCAAATCTTATGCCTGGGTGACTTGGCTTGCCCCACTCCTAGCAGGAGAGAAAATGTGCAAATACGCAGTATGGCTACCTACCCAATACCAGTTTGAAAAGCCACCCAGCAATTATGACTCCTCCGAACACGACGAGATGGTTATTCAACGCGCTTCCCAGCTTCAATCTGAAGGCTTCACAGTCTATGTAGAGTATGCCAACTCACTCAAAGTCAACGGCAAAATTTTTGACATCTGCGTCGCGGGTAGACCAGACATCGTTGCTATCAAAGATAGTTGGGTAGTTGTCGAAGACTGCAAGACAGGTAAGCGTCGAGACTCACACCGCTTTCAGGTATTGCTGTATATGCTGCTGCTACCCCTAGCACCTGAAACTAAAGATTACTGCCAAGGTCATACACCTCACGGACGCCTCGTTTACCCAGATGGTACTGTAGAAATTCCTGCCTGGAATGTCGATCGCCCATTTAAACAGCTTCTCCGCCAAACTATTGCCACCATCTGTAGTGCCACACCTCCAAACCCAACTCCTAGCAATTGGGAGTGCCGCTACTGCACTATCCCCGCCACACACTGCCCAACACACAGTTCCCAAGTCTCAAACCTCCAGCGATCGAGCTGAAGAAAATTCAGCAATACAGTTGACATTATCTACCACTCGTGTAACATACCGCTCACAGGGGTTTCTATATAAGGTCTCACATTGCTAGCGGCTGATTTTTGGCAAATATCAGTACAATCGTCTTGATTCAAGGCAGTGTCTTAGGTCTGTTCAAGACACTGCCCTAGTTCTAGTGGTGGCAATTGTGAGAGGGATTTTAGGATTATGCTTAGTTTTAGTCTTGTTCTTCTGGGGAGGTGAGGCGCAGGCAGGGCAGTTGGCTGACCGTTTAGCGCAGTTTCCTGATTGGGAGAGTAAACCACCAGTCACCGCCGCAGAGGGTGATTTGGTTTATCCCGCTTGGATGGAGGGTACTTGGCAGGTTACTAGCACGTTGGTCGATCAGGTGGCACCGTTAGCCCCAGAGGTGGTTACACCAGGATTTGAAAGCAATCGCCGCTATCTAAATCAACCAATCAGCTTTTTGGTGAGGTTTCAAACCGTTAGCCCTCCGTCATTAGGAATTAGCGATAGCGCCAGTGGTGCTCCTTGGGCACTTCGCTTTGTTCCCCTCAAAACTCAAGGCAAGAATACAATTACTGCCCTTACAACTATCAAAACTCCTGTTGTGGTGGCAGATCGAGCGTTCAATGGATTGAATATCGCTAAAGCTTATTTAGGCGATCGCACCATCCAATCGGTCAAAGTCGATCCTGATTCCCCCAATCGCCAAATTACCTCTCTACGCACAGGGCGTCAATTAACCTCAATTGTTACAGGTCGAGCCTCTGAGACACCAAGCCGCGATCGCTTTATTGCCACAGAGGTTACAAACCAGGTATTTCGTGGCACACCTCAGCCTTATTTCAACCAGGTAGAAACAACAACAGCCTATCAGTTAGTGAAATCATCAAGTATAGCGATCGAGGCTGACCAAGTAACAGGGATTTACCTCTCACCCCAAGACCCCGATTATTTTAAGGCTTTAGAGCGACCAGTGGCTCTCTATCGTTATCAATTAAAGCTGTTGCCAGTGGAATGGAATCAACCAACGAAGTAACTAAGTAAACTAGACTTCATCCAAACTCACGGCTGAGACTTCACTCATTTTCAATAAAAAACCGTGGGACTGAAGGTTCCACGGCGTTCGGCATGAGGAGTCTTAACTTAAATTGGATTGTAGAGGTAACTGACCAGTGACATAGCGCTGGTAACGATTTTGGTAACGAGACTGCCTTGACTGAACAAAAATGTTTTTTGTCTGTAATTGTTCAGTTCGTGAAGCGGCATGTATTTCCCACTCCCTGCTGCCCATTCTCAGCCCATTGCAGCTTGACTCTGCTTATTTCTTCTTAGTAGTCCAAACCGTTGTGAACATCATTAGCATACCTCCGATGAAAATTGCGATCGCCATACCGCCTGCAACCGCATTTAGCACATCAGTATTTTCCATAACCTGAAAATAGAGCAACGTTACTAGACTATCAATTCCAAACGGCAACATTCCTCCTAGGAGGAAGAGGAATCTGTACTCCAGCTAAGAAGACTACCATAAATAGAGCTTACCCCTTGAAAAGCTCTCATACCAATTTCATCAATGCTTGCTACAGATACTTTTCTTGCTCCTCCCTTGGTAAGGGGGAATGCAAGGATAGGCTTTTATTCTGGGGGGGTGGCGGGTCGAAACGTGACATCTGAAAAGCAAATTGGTATCAACTTTCCATTCCTGATATTGGTATTAAGCGTTTGAGAGCACGGTTGACCACCTCTGAGTAACGTACTTCCCCACACAGAATCTTGAGCATAATCTGAGTGGCACTGGGTCGCTCAACACCCACTTTGTAGCCAATTTTGGGAAAGCTGTAAAAGGTTCCAGCTAATCTACTAGCCCATGCCATATCGCTTCCCCATTCTTCACTAATGACCTGGGTATATTTTTCCAGGGCGTCTCCTTCCCCTGCCAACGACTTATCAATTGCCTCAGCCGCTTTCATGCCGCTAAACATGGAAGGGCGAATCCCCTCAGCTGTAAACGGATCGACTACACAAGCCGCTTCCCCTGCTAAAACTGCATTTTGCGTGTGCAGCTTCTGATCACCATCCCACAGGCATAGGGCATGACCGTACTGATCGTAGGTCTTGAGATCGACATCGAACTGCTTGGCGTACTCAGAGACTATCCCTTTGAGGTCTTGAGTACCACCACCTCGGAACGTTCCAATGCCGATAGAGTAGCCGCCTGCCTTAGGAAAATTCCAGATGTAGCCATTTTTGACCAGACCAAAGTCAAAATGAACTACAGGCTGATTGTCTACTGGTGCTGGAGTTTCTACCTCTAAGGCTCCTGCCATACGTCGTTTGCGTTTGTTGAAGCCTAACAATCTTGCCATCGGTCCCTTTGCACCGTCAGCGGCAATGATATAACGACCTTCAACGGGTTCATTGGCTGTATTGACTTGCCAGCGATCGCCTTTAAACTCAATGCTAGTCACTGCCGTTTCAGTGCGGAGTTCAGCACCCTGTTTTTGCGCCTGCTCGACTAAAAAGTGGTCAAAAACGTCTCGCCGCACCATCCATACGGGTTCGTTTGCTTGCAGTTTCACGTCCACGGGGTCACCCATCTTCCAGGTGTAGCGAATTTCATCTGCTTTCACCGATATAGCGGGTGAAAAGTCGAAGTCAAACCACTGTTGCACTATGGGTGAAACACCGCCGCCGCAAGGCTTATATCGCGGTAAAGATTCTTTTTCCAGAACCACCACGGAGCGCCCACGTTTGGCGAGGTGATAAGCGGCAGTTCCACCAGCAGGGCCAGCACCTACGATGATACAGTCAAACATCTTGCTTATGAAATCTGAAGGATGAAGTATGAAAGTTCACTTTAGCCTTTATACTTTACACTTCAGCCATTTGTTAGGGTCTTTGTTTCAATCCCCAACGTTTATCTACGCAGTTCCCATTTCATACTTCAGCCTTCAGATCAACCTTTGGCGTAGTTATCGATTATCTTGGCTAAACCTGGTACCGCCTCCTCCACGTCACTCTTAGCTGAGCCGCGGAGTTTGCTATATGTGCCTCGCACGATCCCGTTGCTGGTTTTCTCGATCCTGGCGTCGGTGACACTGAGCAGCGCTTCTGCCGTGCGAGAGCGGTTCTGGGTGAGGTATCCGACCGGGTCACCCGTCTGTATGCCCTCACTCCACATAGGGTCTAGCGCCGCGAAGACTTCCGGTAGAAGCCGCTCGATGGCTCCTTCAATATAACCGGGCTTGACCCCCTTTACAGCGCCGTAGGCGGCTTTCAAACCGAGACCACCAAGTCCGCCTTTTCCAGCGACCTGCTCGTCTATCAACTTTACGCAGTCAGCCACGACGCTCGCCTCTTTATTTGGGTCATTTAGACCGTCGCTAAGTCCCATTTCGATTCTCCTCTTTTTAATGTCAAAGTGCCTAATTTCTGGGTACTGACAAATTTTGGTGATGATATTTTCAGTAACCGCCCAGATATTTAAAACCCATAGCTTTTAGTATTAAACCAAGCCTGGGGTGTTTCTATTTTTCCCTGGTTTCACCATGATATCCGCATTTTTTTGGATGTCATCTGTCTGACTTTCTGTAGTTAGGTCACCTGACTAAACCCACGTTAGTCTAAACCCAATAGTTACACGGAGTCTAAACTTTTCCGTTAAGTTCTAATAAGGTTCATCAAAGCTTTACGCTTATTTTAAAAAAATTTAAAACAGTAGAGATTATGAGCTTTCAGTTTAGGGATTTGTTTTTAGGCACACAACAAAGAGCGAGTATTACATGTTTGTAATTACTAGAAAACTCGCTCTTGAACACGCAATCCAGTTTTTTACTGTCGGTGTTAATCAGTTCTTTACTGTCGGTGTTAAACAGTAGTGATATCTTTTTCTTTCTCAGCTAGTACTTCATCAATCTTGGCTATGTACTTATCCGTTAACTTTTGAATCTTGTCCTGAAGATCTTGCGCTTCATCTTTAGAAACTTCGCTGTTTTTTTCCTGTTTACGAACTGAGTCAACGGCGTCACGACGGATATTGCGAATGGAGACTTTGCCTTCTTCGGCAAACTTTGCCGCCATCTTTACAAATTCTTTACGGCGTTCGCTAGTCAATGGTGGAATATTCAACCGAATCACCTGACCATCATTACTGGGGGTCAAGCCGATATCTGACAGCGAAATGGCTTTCTCTATCAAATTCAGGCTGGTCTTGTCGAAAGGTTGAATAGTAATCGTACTCGCATCCGGCGTGTTGATACTTGCCAAAGACTTCAGGGACGTTGGACTACCGTAGTATTCAACTATCACCCGGTCGAGTAAACTAGCATTGGCGCGACCCGTGCGAATAGTATTAAAAGACCGTTGAGTCGCCTCTACAGCCTTCTGCATATGGCTTTCAGCGTCAGCTAACTTCACAAGAACCTCCCACAATTGTTCCGACAGTTTCTCCCTTTACAGCACTGAGGATATTTCCCCGTACCGTAAGATCAAATACCATAATCGGGATATTATTCTCTTTACATAATGCGATCGCTGTACTATCCATCACCCGCAAATCATGCGCGAGGACATAGCCGTAGGTAAGGCTGTGAAAGCGGCGGGCATTAGGATTGACATGAGGATCGGCATCATAAATCCCGTCCACTTTAGTCGCTTTAAATATTACCTCAGCATCGATTTCTGCGGCACGCAAGGCGGCAGTTGTGTCAGTGGTGAAGAACGGATTTCCTGACCCTGCCCCAAAAATGACTACCCGTCCTTTTTCCAGGTGACGGATAGCTCGACGCCGGATATAAGGTTCTGCCACTTCTTGCATGGCGATCGCCGTTTGTACTCGTGTTGGTATCCCGATCTGCTCCAATGCATCTTGTAAGGTCATAGCATTCATCACTGTAGCAATCATGCCGATATAGTCAGCCGTTGCCCGATCCATGCCTGCTGCTGCTCCTTTGAGACCGCGAAAGATATTGCCGCCTCCCACAACGATTGCCATTTGGACGCCGTTGCCCACCACTTCTGCCACTTCAGCGGCAATTTCTTGAACGATTCCTGCATCAATGCCGTAGCCCAGTTCGCCCATCAAGGCTTCACCGCTCAACTTTAGTAAAACCCGTCGGTATTTTATCCCCATGCCACGACTCTTTTTTTCTCTAATTGCATCCCCATACGATAACAGCACATAAAGTTTTATGTCTCTATTGCCAACGGGAAAAAATAGTCTAGTTTCGCCACTTCAGAGGGCTACCAATTGGCTCCGTCCATTTTGGTGAAATGTCTTCCCCAGTGAGTAGAGCTGCGATCGCATTTCGCAGATAAGGTACCTGCACGGCTTCTGGCTCTTCGACATTATCGTCAATTTGACCACTGTAACGGAGAATGCCCATATGATCGATGAGAAAAGCCTCCGAGATTTTCTGGGCACCAAAGCTATGAGCCACATCCTGAGTTGAGTCCCACAGATACGGAAAATTCAGCTGGCTACGATGAGCAAACTTTTTCATGTTTTGGAAGCTGTCTTCCGGGGACTGCTGAGGATCATTGGCATTAATCCCAATCAACGTAAAACCTCTGTTCTGGAACTGGGCTTGAATTTGCCTAAGCCTATCTAGATACGAGGTGACGTAAAAACAGTGGTTACATAGAAAAATTACCCCCACTCCCTTGCTTTGTTCCAAGTAGCGGGAGAGGTGGTGGACGTTATCATCAACTCCCGGCAGCTCAAAATCTGGTGCATAACTGCCCACAGGAGTACCAGTTTTTTCCATGAGACTCATATGGCTTGCCTTGCGTGAACGACAATTTTACTTCCACCGAACCCATTAGATATCAGCCCCAGTAAGTTGATAGTATCGAAACTTTCACTCATTCGTTTCTACCAGCCTTGTGCCGTGACTTGATAGCCAATCAATTTATAGACAAGCTTGGCAGCCGTAAATTGAGAGACTACAGAATCAGCCACTGGTGCTAGTTCCATAACATCACAACCAATGACTTGGTGCGTTTCAAACACTCGCCGTAAAAACTCTGTGAGTCCATACCAGTGCAAGCCACCAGGTTCTGGTGTTCCTACACCAGGAATGAGAGTTGGGTCAAGTCCGTCTAAATCAATCGTAATAAACACTCGTTGAGTAGAGATGCTGGCGATCGCACGTTCTATCCAATCGGGCTGTCTGGCAATTTCCCGTGCCCAAATCACTGGGATCGATTTGTTCTTGATCAAATCCACTTCTTCTTGGCAAACACTGCGAATGCCAATTGGCAGTGTTGGCAACTCCATATCCACAATCCTGCGCATCACACAGGCGTGGTTGTGAATTGACCCTTCGTACTCATGGCGCATGTCGCCGTGAGCGTCTATCTGAATTACTGTAAAGGGTTCTGTTGACGCAAGGCGGTAAGCCTCCACAATCCCAGTAGTAATGCTATGTTCGCCACCTAAGGCAATCACAAACTTGCCGTCCTCAATTAGCTGCGACACTGTCTCACGGGTGACTTGAAGCATCTTTTCCGACGAAACAGGTAGATCGCTGCGGGTGTCGGAAATAGAGGAGTGAGTAAAAATCCGGGCATTCCAGCAAGTTTCCCGGTCTAGTTCATCATCGTAGTATTCCAGTTGTACAGATGCCTCCAATAGGGCATCTGGTCCATGTTCACAGCCTTTCCGGTACGTTGTCGTCGCCTCGTAGGGAATCGGTAAAATAACTACTCGCGATGCCTCGTAGGACGATTTGATTTCAGAGCCGAGAAATGGCACAACAGCTGTCGATGTTTGCACCAGCATGTAAGGAAACACCCAAAATTTGCAAAAATTTAATTGTGACAAACTCTCCTAGCTATTGGCAAAGGAGAAATTATCGCAGACTGTTTTAGTCTACAGCGTATCAATGGTCGATCTCCACGAACCTACTGAGTGCTATTAGCACTAGCTTCTGTGAATTTACTGAGCAAGACGCTAATTCCCTGCATTTCTGAGTTTATTGCCTCAGAAAAAATATATAATTTATACCTTAGTTAAGGATATTGCAATTATTTCTGCCAAAAATCCGTTAGAAGCTAGGTATTGGCAGTAAAAATTTGAGTCTAAAGGCTGATCGTTGAGCCAACGCTAGACTGAGAGTAAAATTTTTTCATGACTTCTGGTTTGCTTCTGTACTGGCTGGAAACGGAGCAGGCTCACCGATAACCTGGCAGTTCCACTGCGATCGCTCAAGAATGACAACGCCTTGATGCTAGTGGTGGCGTGCCGCAAGGAAGTGAGTGTTTACGGGAGCGAGTATCAGTTTGTCTATGCTTGTTTTTCAACTGAGTCACGTTCTCAAGCGACAATTTCTTCTGCATTTAGTCCCATCTTGTACCAAGCTGCAATCCGCTGAACAGAAATCCTGGTGTCAGCAATCCGAGGACGATCGCCGCAAATTCCAGATGTACGGACAATCAGTGTGCCAATGTCGGTAACAGATTGCATAAACTTTACTGCCATTGATCCCATGCCGTCCGCGCCACCCTTGCTATAACTTCTTCGCGTGCGGCATTGTCAGCCCTAGAATCTGAAACAAAAACCGCCACAGCCAAGTGCCGCCCATTCGGCAGCGTAACGAGTCCCACATCATTCGTTGCCGCTGTCACCCCGTTTACAGTGCCCGATGTACCAGTCTTGTGTGCCACAACCGTCCCGTCAGGCAACAGTCCTTTGATGCGTCGTAATCCTGTCGGTGTCTGGGTCATCAATTGCAGCAGCAACGCTTGGCTAGATTCTGAAAGCCCTCGCCCCTCATGCAGTGTGCGTAACAAAACGACTGCTGACTCAGGCGTTGCCCAATTGCGATACTGCACAGATTGGTCTTGCCCTATCTCCTTCTCTGTGTTAGCTACAACGATGCCATTGACGCCGAGCTTACGAAAATACTCGGTGACAACCTTTGGTCCGCCGATAAGTCGCAACAGCACGTCGCAAGCGGTGCCATCGCTTTCGGACACCATGTACTTCAGCAATTTGGCTAGGCTTAGTTCCACCCCTTGCGGATTATCGTCTCGGATCGGACTGTGCTGAAGTTCTGAAACGAAATCGCTTTTCTCAACACGAACCCTCTGCTCTAGGTTGAGCTTTCCTTGGTCTACTTGAGCCAGCACCGCCATCCCAATGGGAAACTTATAAACGCTTTGCATAGGAAATTGTTGTTCCCCGTTGAGAGCAACTGACTCTCCGGTTTCCAGCACTGTAGCTGCAACCCCAACGCGCCCTTGAGCAGCACGAGATATTTGTTCAATCCGGTCGTACAATTCGCCTTTCGACGGAGCATTAGTACTGGACGTTGTGATCTCTTTCGGTGTATCTGTTCGGCCGTTGTTTTTAACTTCACTGCTGCTGGAATTAGTGCTTGTGCAACCAACAGCCAATAAGGATAGGCAAAAGCCGCAGAACCACACTTTCTTCATCGTCACTCGACTTATAAACCTTATGTAGTGTACTTGAGTAGTTAACAGCCTGGAGCCGCGCTTACGCGATCGCCATCTCCTCCGGCGTCTAGTCCAAGGGGAAACTCCGACAGCGCAAGATAATTCCGTGTTCCGAAAACTGGAGCGCCAAGAGATTTTGGAGAAAACAGAATCCGGCTACCGCTTCCAAGTGCCTTTGGTTCAGAAGTATATCGAACAGGTGGTAAAAGACGAACAGTAAGCCATATTTGTTACAGAATATAAAGAAGAGATTTGACAACCGAGAGCTTGCAC
>DATNPH010000202.1:0-3578 GCA_036703315.1 Coleofasciculaceae cyanobacterium | reverse complement strand
AGTTCAGTGACATTGTGTAGGGAGAGCAACATGTAGCCGAGAACTTCACGCGATCGCACCAGATGATTCAGGTAAGCGCGACTGAACTGTTGACAACTATAGCAAGGGCAACTAGCATCTAAAGGGGCAAAATCTTCTCGAAATCGGGCATTTTTCAAGTTCCAGCGTTCTCCCTGCACCAATGCTGTACCGTGACGCCCTAAGCGCGTAGGAATCACGCAATCAAACAAATCTATACCCGAGGCAACTGCACGTACCATTTCTCGATAAGTCCCAACCCCCATCAGATAACGAGGCTTATCTGCTGGTAGATAAGGTGCAGTTGCTTCAACAATTTGGTGCATTAGTTCAACGGGTTCCCCCACACTAACGCCACCAATGGCATAACCCGGTAAATCTAGCGATACTAATGACTGGGCAGCAGCACGACGCAAATCCAGGTAATTACCGCCCTGCACAATCCCAAACAGCGCTTGTTCACTCGAGTGTGAGTGGGCGTCAATACAACGCTTCAGCCACCTATAGGTACGCTCAACTGCCATCTCAACCTCTGAACGCTCAGCTGGGTAAGGAGGGCACTCATCAAACGCCATAATCACATCTGCCCCCAGAGCATGTTGAATCGCAATTGAGCGCTCTGGTGTTAGATTGATCATCCGTCCATCGCGGGGAGATCGGAAAGTTACACCGTCTTCCGTAATTGTACGTAAGTGACTCAAGCTAAATACCTGAAAACCGCCGGAGTCAGTGAGAATTGGTCCACTCCAACCCATGAATCGGTGCAGTCCACCTGCTTGCTCCACGATTCCTTCCCCCGGTTGCAGGTGGAGATGATAAGTATTAGCCAAAACCATTTGCGCCCCAGCTGCCTCTAGGTGCGCTGGTGTTAAGGTCTTGACAGTCGCTAAGGTGCCCACTGGCATGAACCTAGGCGTCTCTACCAAGCCATGAGGCGTAACAAAGATACCAGCACGCGCTTTTGTATGGCTACAGGACGCCTGACATTTAAACGAAAACTTAATTTTCTGTTACTCCAACGCAGTTGATTAAGGTCTTTGTCTTTAGTTAGCAGCCACAAGAGTTGAAACCTGAAGGTTCTAAGAGCTCAAAGCTTCTAACCTACCCTACCCTTCGGGAACAGCTGCACCGAACGGGAAGGACTCCGCCCAGCACCCCTTAGAAGGGGCATTCGCCATCATCGTCAATTTGTACATCCCACTTGGCGCTTAGAACTTGTGTCACCATTGCTTCAAGGGCATCCGCATTAAGATGCTGGTTGGACTGCTCCTGCAAAGGGTTAGATAGAGGAATGAGCCTTAACTGACGATTGTCTTGAATCAGATCAAAGTAAGCTTCTTTCTCGGGAGACTGGCTCAGCTGCAAATAATCAAAACTCTGTACATTAAGATAGAGCGCCCGATTAGCAATCAGGGTAGAGCGATGAAGGTCAGAAAAGACCTCCAGCACACACCCTTCGCCCTCGCTTTGCAGCTTGCCTTCAAGCGTATGGATGTACCGAACGCGGACTAAATCAGTAAGCAAGCGTCCCATATCTTGCTTATTGATTATGATGCCGGTATCGATGATGCAGGGGGCCGGTAACTGGTGTGAGGATTGAGAATAACTCATTGGTAAAAGCCTTTGATGCAAAGGGGGCTGACATGATCATGCAACGGAGTAGTGTACTTACTTTGTTCAGACCCTATATTTAGAAACCAAAACATTAGGTCATGGTAGTGACAAAGGTCAAGGTAGGGATGAACTGTGAAGCAAGGGCAATTCCGAGAAATACATGACGCAATGCTGTTCGGATGTTTATCTGAATAGCTCGGTTGAATACGAAACTTGCGGCTCAAACAGTAGGGTATGAGACAATACTATCCCAAGATTTCACAGCTGCTAATACGGCAATCTACTAAATTTGTGACGAAAAGTCCCCAATGAAGCAGTTCACATTTCAACAATTAGCCAGATGGGGACAACAAGTTTGGTGTTCTCTGTTAGGTGCTGTTACCTTTTATACTTGTATACCCATTCCAATCACCTGGGGGTTAGAGTTTCAGGGCATTGCTCGTTGGGCACCGCTGATCGGAGTGCTAATTGGGGGGATGCTGGGAATTTTAGACATCGGTTTGCAACACTTAAGCATGCCGATACTGACTCGCAGTGCTTTAGTCGTTGTCAGCTGGATTGCTATAACAGGTGGACTTCACTTAGATGGCGTGATGGATACAGCGGATGGTTTAGCTGTTCAAGACCAACAACGGCGTCTAGAAGTGATGGCAGATAGCGCTACAGGCGCGTTTGGCGCAATGGCAGCCGTAGCCCTATTACTATTAAAAACTGCCGCTTTGACAGAAATAGAGGCTTACCGATACTTGGCTGTGATGGTGTCAGCGGGTTGGGGACGTTGGGGGCAGGTGGTTGCGATCGCTCTCTATCCTTATCTCAAACCCACAGGTAAAGGAGCATTTCACAAAGAAGCGATTCGTACACCCCAAGATATCTTGTCGGGACTATCATTGCTACTGGGATTATGCGGATTGCCCGTGTTGCTGGACAAAAGCATGTGGTGGGTATCATTAGAAATGTCAGTAGGGGGATGTGCGATCGCCCTCTTGACGGGGGCATGGTTTCACCGTCAGCTAGGTGGACACACGGGTGACACTTACGGAGCAATAGTGGAATGGACAGAAGCTCTGTTTCTGTGCCTTTTTACGACTATCTGAAGTCTTAAGGCTATTGGATTAGTTATTACCGTCGCGTTACCTTCAGCTAACTGGTCGTAACCGCGTCACCTTCAGTTTAAAGGAACCGCCACCTGTTGCCCCAAAAGCACGTACCCGAATAATATACCGACCTGCCTCGGTAATCCGCACAAATAAAAGAGAGTTAGTGGAGCCGTCAGGGCCATCATCATTTTCTCCTACGGTAGAGCCGTCAGATCCCAGGAGAGTGACAATAGTATCAAAGCTTTCTGATGTGAGGTCAATGGCAACTTGGTCACCAGCACTTAAGTTTATTGCATAATCGCGGGCAAAACCTCCCTTTTCAACAGGAATATCTTTGTCTGTGAGCGTGTCAGAGACTTCGTTATTGGGAGGCATCACAATTGGGCTGTAAAGCTGGTTCTGCGCTTTCACTGCTGCCGCAGTTAAGCTCACTGCCAAAAAAGTTGCAGGAAGGAGCAGAGTCAAGCTAAACCGAGCGGCAAAAGCCTTAGTCATATAAAAACTGTCATTAAAGCTAGAACGGCTCAATTATAAGATCTGTGCAGCCAAGACTAGGCTCGGAGGGAGTACCCTCTTGCCCCCAACTCGGAGCAATACTTCGTTTGTGAGGCAAGTTCTGCTTCTTCTAATAGAGCGCTTTCCTGTTATCAGACTCTCTCAGGTTTAAAGCAGTTCCAATAAAAAAGCGTCCCCCAGAGGAGACGCTTTTTACTCAGTTAAAGCTAATGATTAACCGTTGATAACAGGAGCAGTTAGAGCCACAGGAGTCGCTTCACCAGCCGCCAAATCGAGGGGGAAGTTGTGAGCATTACGCTCGTGCATCACTTCAAATCCCAAGTTGGCGCG
>DATNPH010000177.1:0-10227 GCA_036703315.1 Coleofasciculaceae cyanobacterium | reverse complement strand
GTACACCAATGACCAAACTCTTCAACAAAACATCCGAAAAGTTGAAACGGCGAGAACTTCGTACAAACATGACCAAAGCTGAAGCGATCGTTTGGCAAAAACTCAGGTGTAAACAGCTGGAAAACTGTAAGTTTCGTAACCAGTACAGCGTTGATCGCTTCGTCCTAGATTTTTACTCTCCTGAACTCAAGCTAGCAATAGAGATTGATGGTGAAAGTCATTTTCAAGAAGGGGTTGCACAATATGACAAGGAGAGGCAAATCTTTATTGAATCAGCAGGAATCCAATTCCTAAGATTTACAAATCAGGATGTGTATGAAAACCTAAATGGTGTTCTGGAAACAATAGCTTCCAAGATTCGAGAATTGAGGAATGGTCTATTGCTGACAGGTGTTAACCCCCCCAACCCCCCATGAATCAGGGGGGAGCAAGAGTAGTATCTACCCTTAGGGTTGTTAGTATCAGTTACCCGAAGAGGAGTTGCAAACTGACGATCGCGATCGCTAAATCTGCAAGAACATGGCTGAAGTAACTAGACCAGATTGAACGGTACATTAGATAACACCACGACCATATTGCTCCCGCAAGAAACACACCTAATGAGGCTAGCACCACTACAAGCCAGTTCTCGGTGTAAGCTACCAAGTTAATGATGTGATGGAGTGTAAAAAGCAGCCCACACAGTAAGACTGCTCCTTTTCCCGGTATCAACACCTCACACTTGCTGTAAACAAACCAACGTCAGATGTACTCTTCAAACAGTGAGTTAATAAAAGTTCAATACATTGCGCCAACTAAGTAAGTAATTGGGCTGTTGATACCAACCTGTTGTGCTTTAGTTTGGACATCCGCAGCATCGATCCAGTGTTCTTAACTGAGCAGGGTTTCGGCTACTAAGTCGAAATCCTTGAGCAATTTACAAACTATTGGCACCGAACTCACTTCCATACTTGAAGCGCCTCTTCTACACGAGGCAAAGTTTCAGCAAAAAGAATCTCTGCTTGTTGCTGTTTTGAAGCCAAATCACTGAGATTCATCACGCAATAAAGCCGCTCCACACGAGCGATAACTTTAGTTGGAAAATCTCGATAAAAATACTTGGTTCTAAAATCGTATCGTTCCGGTCGGTACACTATTCCCAGAAGCTCAACTAAGGGCTGAAGCGTGTAGCTGTGGTAGTTGGATATCGCCGACACTAAATGCCCGCGATTTATCTCTTTTTTTACAATAATTTGGAAAAAATCAAAGGTTTCTCTCAAAGTCGCTAATCGTTCTTGCATTGTTGAGAAGTGCTCACTGCGATTTAAAGAAGGCTGGACTAAGAGATTAGCTTTATCGAATGCGATCGCTAATTTTCCATGTCGCTCCATCTCTAAAAAGTGATTAGGACTACTGAGCTTTAAAACGACAAAATCAATAAATAAGAAAGGGCTCGCTTCTTCTAATTGATAAAAACACTGAGAATGACCGTGCCATGTAGGTTCGGGGACTCTCCATTTGAATTGAATCTCACAGAGAGTTTTCAGAGATTCTTCAAGGATGTTAAAAATTTCTTGAACGTACTCATCCTCAACAATCACCTGAATGTCGATATCAGACCACTCATCTGTAGACTTGTGTGCTGCCGAACCTCCTTGCCATAAAGCTAAAACAAAATCTTTTGGCTCTAAGGTAGAAATGATTGTTTCTAGAATTCTTTGCCTCATGGTGTGGGCTATCCAATGCATGAAGTTCAATAGCTGACCTGAACGTGAAACAATGAATTTACCTGAAACGGTCAGCTCAACCCATGCTAATTACTTTTTGACGACTCTGACTTGCTCAGGGTAACCCGTACTATCCGCGTGCTGTTACCCCGTGAAGAACTGCCAGACTTAGAATTAGGATGAGTTTCCTCGGTTCCCTGTGAAGAAGAGAGAACTTACTTTTACCGATAGGTCTCTTGGTCAGTGGTTGCGATCACAGACGACCCGCCTAAAAATCGTTTAATAATCGTTATGAAACTTCGTTACTATGGGAAAAAACCGTTAAGAAAACTTCACAAACATAGTGGCTACACTACAACCGATATCCACAAACACCATTGAAAAGCACTTTTGGACTTGGCAAGGGCACCAAATTCAATACACTGTCATGGGTACTGGTAAGCCCTTAGTGCTAATTCATGGTTTCGGCGCATCCATTGGGCATTGGCGCAAGAATATCCCGGTTCTAGCTGAAGGAGGATACCGGGTGTTTGCGATCGATCTCCTGGGATTCGGCGGTTCCGATAAACCCTCACTAGATTACACCTTAGATTTGTGGCAGGAACAACTAAAAGATTTCTGGGACACCCATATTCAGGAACCTACAGTATTTATCGGTAACTCCATCGGTGCTTTGCTGAGTTTGATAGTTGTGACGGAGTATCCTGAAATTGCTGCGGGTGGTGTCTTAATTAACTGTGCTGGTGGACTCAATCACCGTCCCGATGAGTTGAATCTGCCTCTGCGCCTGGTAATGGGAGGGTTTACAAAGCTGGTGAGTTCCAAAATTACGGGTTCATTCTTGTTTAACCTGATTCGCCAGAAACCCCGTATCCGCCGCACTCTTACTCAGGTTTACCGTAACCCTGAAGCGATTACTGAGGAATTGGTGGACTTACTTTACACACCTTCCTGTGACCCAGGTGCCCAACAAGTATTTGCCTCGGTTCTCACTGCCCCTCCTGGTCCTTCCCCAACTGAACTATTACCCAAGGCAAAGCATCCTCTACTGGTAATTTGGGGAGAAGATGACCCTTGGACACCAATTGCTGGTGCAGCAATTTATCAACAGCAGCGTGAGACGGGACCGGATGTGGAGTTTTTGGCAATTCCTAATGCAGGTCACTGCCCTCATGATGAGAAACCAGATGTTGTCAATCCGCTTATTGTCAAGTGGCTAGGTCAACATCACAAGGGGGTACTTCAGTCTCTGTAGGCATTGAAGAAACAGGAAGTGAGTCGGTTTAGGCGATCGCTACCCCTAGATTCTTTATGGATTCACCTATAAAGTTTTAGGGTAAGTCACAATCCCAGGAGAAATAATATGAAAAAACAAATTCTAACGCTAGGATTTGTTGTTTTTTCATTGATGTTGCCCCTCAAGGCGGCGGCACAGAAAGTTGAGAAGATTTATAACTTTGGCGACAGCGTCTCCGATGTTGGCAATCTGTACAATGCCCTCAAACTCACGGGAACTGAATATCCTCCCCCGCCCTACTTTAAAGGACGTTTTTCCAATGGCATAGTTTGGGTGGAATATCTTGGACAAAAGCTAAAATTAAATCCAATTCCGTACACTACCCTCCCTCTTGGTAGTTCTAACGCACCCGATGGTATCAACTATGCTTTTGGGGGGTCTAGTTCGGGATACAAGAATGTTGTTTTTCCGGATGCACCACTGCCAGGATTGCTAGCGCAGGTTGGCTTGTTTACAGCAAGCTTGGCGAAAGCTAAGCGATCGGCTGACCCCAATGCACTCTATATTGTTGGAGCAGGTAGCAATGATTACTTATTTGAGAAAGTAACTGACCCTCAGGTACCAGTTAAGAATATATCAACAGCCGTAACCGCACTCGCCGCCGTTGGTGCCAAAAAAATCATGGTGGTTAACCTGACAGATTTGGGTAAGTTTCCAGCTACACGAGTCAATAGTCAGCTTTCTAGTCAACTCAGCAGTTTGACTAAGGTACATAACACCAGTCTCGCTTTAACCCTCAAAGGCTTGAGTCAGACACTTCGCCCTAAGGTCAACATCATTCTGCTGGATGCTAATACCCTATTCAATACAGCCATCAAATATCCAGGGGCATTCGGTTTGAAGAATGTGACTGATGCCTGTCTAACCAGTGTTAGTGTATGTGCTAACCCAAACCAATATTTGTTCTGGGATGGTTACCATCCAACGACAGCAGCTCATAAGCAACTGGAAAATCTAGCCTATCTTGTGCTGAAGGTTCAGCCACGTAAGGCGCAATTGATGCTACCACCAGCTCCTAGAACCCAAATTTCGCAGCCTCGACTGGCACAATTAATTTTTTCGGAACCAACAATTAAGGATTAGGGGCAGGTGAAGACAAGAGAGTATCAGAAGCTCTTTTAATCCCCCTCTTGTCCTCCTGTCCTCCTTGCCCTCCTTATCTCCCTTCCAGTCCCCAGTTCCCCTAAATGATAGAGGTGCGATGAGGTGATACTTAATGGTGCTGAATGTATGGTTAAAAATGATGCATAGTTTGAGCGGGATTTTGTATGAACTCCATCCTTTCCGGTTTTATTGCTAGTTTATGCGCCGGACTTGCCACGGTTGTTGGTGCAATACCCGTTTTGTTACCCATCAACTTAACTCAGAGGATTCAAGCAATCATGCTGGGGTTTGGCGGTGGGGTGATGTTGGCAGCTTCTGCGTTTTCGTTGATTGTTCCGGGTACAGAAGCGGCTATTGCACAAGGGGTTTCTCAGATGGGAGCCGCCATTTTGATGGCAGTGGGTTTGCTATTGGGCGCTGTGTTCCTACTAGTAGCCAACAAATTTCTCCCTCACGAACATTTCTTTAAAGGTTCAGAAGGCATCAACGCACAAAATCTCAAGCGAATTTGGCTATTTATTGCGGCAATTACAATCCACAACTTCCCGGAAGGTTTAGCTGTGGGCGTCAACTTTGGCACGGGTAATTTTGCTAATGGTTTCCCTCTAGCTGTCGGTATTGGTTTGCAAAACATCCCAGAAGGTTTAGTTGTCGCCGTGTCATTGGTCTCTCAAAACTACTCGGCTAGCTACGCTCTGATGGTGTCTCTGCTCACTGGATTAGTAGAACCGATTGGTGGATTGATTGGTGCTGGAGTGGTTGCGGTAGCTCAACCCATTTTGCCCTTAGCTATGGCTTTTGCTGCTGGTGCAATGCTATTTGTCATCAGCGATGAGATTATTCCTGAATCACATCGCCAAGGTCAGGAGCAAGAAGCAACAATAGGCGTTATGGTAGGTTTCACCGTTATGATGCTCTTAGATATCGGCTTGGGTTGATACTCCTACACTTAGAACCAAGTAGTCTCGGTTACTTTACTTCTAAAGCGTTAATGTAGTCAGTAATCACCATACCCAAGTTCTCGTAAATTTTATACAACTGAAGGGAGTGATTCAGTTAATAGTACAAGTCACAATATGTCTAAGAAAGTCAATATACTTGTCGTTGAAGACGAAGGGATTATTGCCTTAAATATTCGAACTGCATTAGAAGAACTGGGATATCAGGTAACAGCTGTTGTCCAATCGGGTGAGGTAGCCATCAAGGTAGCAGAATCCACCCTGCCAGACTTGGTGCTGATGGACATCCGGTTACCTGGAAAGATTGATGGTATCACCGCAGCCGAGCAAATTTCTACTCGATTTAAAATTCCAGTAGTCTATCTAACTGCCCATGACGATTCTGAAACTCTACAACGGGCAAAAATTACACAACCATTAGGTTATATTCTCAAACCCTTTGAAATCAGAGAATTAGTCTCAACCATCGACCTCGCTCTTTACAAACACGCTTGGGAGCAACAACTCAAAGAGAGAGAGCAATGGCTAAGAACTACCCTCACCAGTATCGCCGATGCTGTAATTACCACGGACTCTAACGCGTTAATCACGTTTATGAATCCGGCTGCCGAAAGCCTAACAGGCTGGAATTCAGAAGACATTTTGGGTCTAGAGTTGTCTGAAACATTCAGAATCATCAACGAACGAACGCGAGAGGTGGTCGAGAGTCCAACTGTCTCTACCCTGCTCTCAGAGGTGAAAGTTAGTGGAAACAACACCCTCCTGATCAAGAGAGATAACACGGAAATCCCGATTGATTATACTGTTACCCCAATTAAAGATGAAACTCACAAAGTTAAAGGAGCCGTTTTAGTCTTTCATGACATTACTGAACAAAAACAGGCAGAAATTTTAAGGCAACAGACTCTCTCGGAGTTAGAAGTCCGAATTGAAGAGCGTACCCAAAAGCTAAGCCAGACTCTTGAAGCTTTGCGGCAGAGTGAGGAACGCTTGCGGATGATTATTGAAGATCAAACTGAACTCCTCTGTCGGTTTAAGCCAGATGGTACTATGACTTTCGTCAACGATGCCTACTGCCGCTATTTCAATAGAGAACGCGAGTCGCTGATTGGACAAAAATTTCTACCACAAATGCCCCCAGAAGACCGTTCTCTCATCACCAAGAACTTTCGTTCTCTTTCTATTGAGAAGCCAATTAATACCTACGAACACCGAGTTATTCTTCCGACTGGAGAGATTCGTTGGCAGCAGTGGTCTGATAGAGCCTTGTTTGATGAACAGGGCAATTTTATTGAATGTCAGGCTGTGGGACGGGATATCACACAACTTAAGCAAGCGGAAGCAGACATTCGCAATGCCTTAGAAAAAGAAAAAGAACTCAGCGAACTTCGCTCTAGCTTTGTGTCCTTAGTTTCCCATGAGTTCCGCACACCGCTCACCACGATTCAATCATCTAACGAAATGTTGGAACGCTACAGTCATAGATTGTCGGAGGCGAAAAAAGACACTCACCACCAGCGCATTCACAATGCTGTGCAACGGATGACTGAGTTATTGGATGACATTCTGACCATCGGTCAAGCTGAAGCCGGAAAACTCAAGTTCGAACCGACTCCCATCGATTTAGTCGCCTTCTGCCAAAACATCGTCGAAAGTATGCAAATTAGTGCGGCTCCTCAGCATACCCTAACTTTTTCGACGTATGGCGATTGTAGCAATGCCCAGATGGATGAAAAACTGTTGGGGCATATTGTTACTAATCTGCTCTCAAATGCCATTAAGTATTCCCCTAGCGGAGGCAATGTTGAATTCGACCTCATTGGCAACCAGGGTTCAGTGATTCTGCGTATCCGAGATAGTGGTATTGGGATTCCCTCAGAAGACTTAGACGGCCTATTTGAATCCTTTGGACGAGCCAGTAATGTTGGCACAATTCAGGGAACTGGACTAGGGTTAGCAATTGTCAAAAATTGTGTGGAATTGCACCAAGGTCAGATTGCTGTAGATAGTGCTGTTGGAGTAGGAACGATGTTTACCGTAACGCTACCGTTAAAAACTCAAAGGTCAAACGTTAAACGTTAAAAATAGAACAGATGACAGGTGTCTTACACCTAAAAATATTTTAACTTCCATGCCTGTTTCGAGTTAGCCGCTCTGGTATAGAACTCTAACTGAAATATACTTTCTTCACAATTAAAGGCATATAATCGTAACTTTCCATAAGTCAAAGTGCTCTGTGTAAGGGAACTTCCGGTTAAAACTAGCTGAGGTAGTGAGACTTTTGACATACCTCCAGTGGAGCTATTTAAGTACATTTACGGTCAGTCTTTTAAACAACTTTTCTTGATCCCACGAAGTTTACGTGATTGCCTCGTGGTTTTTGCGGCTCAAAAATTACACAATTGAAGCGTCTTACAAGTCTTACGTTAAGTCTGTCAATGATTAACTCTGAAAGTAGAATTTTTCTAGTCACTTAGAACGTTATACAGGGGGCATTTAGACATCGACATCTGATACAGCATTGAAACAATGAATACTCAAGACATTGCTCGTCATTACATTGCTACTCCAGCTTATGAAGTGCCTTCTTCTGTAATCAGGGAGTTTCGTAAATTTGTCATCGACTTAGCGCAAGTAGAATTGCAAGGGATCAATTTTCAGTATGTTGACTTTCAGCCTTATTTCAGAGGGGCAGAGCTGAGTTTAGAAGATATGTATGCTGATGTTAACCAAGGAAGTATGCTGATCAGCACTCAATTTAACGAATCTGATTTGCTCGGTTCAGAGATTAACATGATTTTTCGATGCATTCATGAATTGCATCACATCAGACTCAATGTAGACTTTAGCTGGCAAGGAGAGTGTACTGCCGCTCGTTACTTCATGTCTTTTACAGACAACCTTTTATTCCAGCAGATTCTATTGAGTGAATTTTTGGGGCAATCTGCTGTATGTCTTTATACAGGGCAGTTCCCAGAACACCAAAAAGTTGTACTCTTCGATCAAAACGTTTTGCATTGTCTCAGTAAAGGTTGAGGCTCCCAATTTTTTAATTTAGTCGCTCTTCAGTGAATCTCAATTGCGTAGCCAACACATCTGCTTTACTAATTGCCATCAACAGAGGAAATCATCTTCCTAGCTATCCTCATTAGAATTCGAGTCAGTAGTCCTTTGCAAGAATTCAGTTGTGTAATGTAAAGATTTGTAATAACATCGGGGAGTTTCCTGTAGGATTTGTCACATAGGTCAGAGCGATCGCTAGAAGTTCAGCCAACTCAAGTAATCTCAAGTGAGCCTAGTTATTCCTATCGCTTCTTTGGATACTGGGGGCTTTAAGATGTCTAAGACATAAACAGGCAATTTCCGGGTATGAGTTTGTTGCTTGTTATTTTGCAAAATCCAGCCGTATTACCTGTAAAGTGGGAACAGTTTTTGGATAATAGGGAAGTATCGTCAGAGCCGTTAACAGCGAATGAGGTAGTATTGTCACCCCCACAAATGGCTTCCCCAACTCCTTCGTCAATCTGGAAAATAGTGCTGATTGGGTTAGTGAGTGGTGCAATTTCTTTTTCAGTAATGATCTGGTGGCTCACAAGACCGATATGTTCCTTTAGGGATATTCGTCTAAAGTTTCGGATAAGTGTTCCTAGTGGGGAACTGTTTAACTATGGTGGTAGTAGCAGTTGGGCGATCATTCGCGATCGCATTGACCCTGTCATAAAGTCAGCTTGGTCGAATTTGCCGGGTCGATATGTACCTGCAAGTGGCTCAGGTGAAGCCATTGAGAAGTTAATCCAAGGAAAGCTAACCTTTGCTCAATCGTCTCGCCCTCTCCTAAAAGAGGAATTTGAAAGCGCTAAAGCGCGAGGAGTGTTCCTCGAACAAAAGCGCGTTGCCATAGACGCGATCGCGGTAGCGGTAAATCCTAAGCTTCAGATTCCTGGTTTAACGGTGGATCAGCTTAGAGGTATCTACATCGGTAAAATTAACAATTGGAAGCAAGTTGGTGGTCCGAACTTGCCGATTACAGCCTTTTCTCGTCCGCAAAAACAAGTCGGTACTGTAGACTTCTTTATCTATGATGTTCTACGCGAAAGACCCCTAAGTGAAAAGGTCAAATTTGTCAATTCGACAGCTATAGGGTTACAGGCAGTGGCTACAACTCCGGGAGGCATCTACTATGCTTCAGCGCTAGAAATTGTTCCTCAATGTAAAATCCGTCCTTTACCCTTAGGACAGAAACCTGGAAAATTTATCGCCCCTTATCAAGGTAATAGGGTTCCTCCTGAATTGTGTCCAAATCAAAAAAATCAAGTCAATGAAACAGCTTTCAAAACAGGAGAATATCCTGTAACTCGGCAGTTATTTGTGATTACTAAAAACTTTAAAGGAAAGGAAAACGACGAGGAGCAAGCTGGAAGAGCTTACGGCGACTTGCTTTTAACTCCTAAAGGTCAGTCAATGCTTCAAGAAGCTGGATTTGTCCCGATTGTTCCAAGTAGCTGTCCCTCACACTAACGACTTCAACACTTAGCAGCCTTCCACAACTAAACGTTAGTCTTTTGGTCGCTTGAAGAAGGCTACTAGATCGCCTAAGTTGTTAGCAACTGAAACTAATTCCCAACCCCGATCACCCAGTTCTTGAATACTTCTCCAGGTTCCATCAGCTGTTTGATAAGCCCCTAAGGAATTGATATAGACTGTCAGGTATTCAAAGCATTGCATAGTTCTTGATATACTGCAAAATCCCTAATTCTCTGGCGCTAGAACAGCCAAGCTAATTGTAGTTCGCTCCCAAGGCTGGCTAGAAGATGTATCGTAGCTAACCAGATTGTAGGAGATGTCAGCCTTGGGAGCCCTCAGTGCTGTAACAGACGGCGAAGCTGTACTAGCTCTTTTTCACTTGAATCGAGTCTCCCTCGATTTTAGCTACGTAAGTAGGCAGTGGTTTATCGGCTGGACCTTTAAGCACTTTACCATCAGGGCTAAAGGTGGCGTCGTGACAGGGGCAGACAAAAGTTCAGGACTTACGCAACTGTCACATACGATCGTGCCCACAACACAAAGGGTTGGAGGGAGCTTACATCAGGACGGGTGAGCTTCTCACTTGCCCTTGAGTGCAATTGTTGGTAGCTTCCCTCAAGGAGGATAATGATAATCA
>DATNPH010000164.1:0-10943 GCA_036703315.1 Coleofasciculaceae cyanobacterium | reverse complement strand
AAAGATCCTACCTCCGGGACAGCCCACCAAGCGAGGCGCTATCGTAGCAAAACTGAGCGAAGACGAACCAACAATTGGGCATTAGACCTCTTGCAAAAGTCATCGCTGGGGTACTATAGGGTCTGAAATTAGGTGATCGCTCACTCGTTTTGTGCGATCGCTAGGTCTTATTCATAAGAAAAGCTGATGAATTACGAACAAGCTCAACATCTCAAGCCAGGAGAATTCAAACGCTTTTGGGGCGTCAAGCAAGAAACTTTTAAACAAATGGTGGAAATAGTCCAGCAACACAGCCAACAAAAGAAGAAGGCTGGACGACCTGGAAAAATCAGTCTGGAAGACCAAGTGTTGATGACATTAGAGTATTGGCGAGAATATCGAACCTATTTTCATATAGGTCAATCTTGGGGAGTGACGGAATCTACAGCATGCCCTTATTATCCGGAAAATTGAAAGAGTTTTAAGTGAGGCAAGAGTTTTTACTTTGCCAGGAAAGAAGTATCTTTATAATCAGATTCTTTAATCAATGCTGTTGGAATTGATGCGACCGAAAGCCCTATCGAACGTCCTAAAAAAACAAAAGCAATTCTATAGTGGCAAGAAGAAAAAGCATACCCTTAAGTCTCAAGTTGTAGTCAATCAAGAAACAGGAGAAATTATCTGTACAGCGCATGGCAAAGGAAAAATGCATGATTTTTGCTTATTTAAGCAGAGCCAAATTGCCTTAAGCAAAAGTATTGAATGCTGGGTAGACAAAGGCTACCAAGGGATGCAAAAACTTCATGCCAACAGCCAAATCCCCAAAAAAAAGCCAAGAAAAGGGGAGTTGAGTGACTCAGATAAAAGGAAAAATAGGGAATTAGCTAGGAAACGAGTTATTGGCGAACATATTAACCGGAAACTGAAAATATTTAAAATTTTAGCTGACCGTTATAGAAATCGTCGAAAAAGATTTGGTTTAAGGTTTAATCTGATAGCTGGGCTGTACAATTACGAACTTCGGCTGAGTCAGCCAAATAATAAGCAAAATTGATGATTGACGCCTAGCGATCGCTTTTGTTCAGACCCTATAGTACCCCAGCGACGACTTTTGCAAGAGGTCTATTGATTTCCGTAACGCCAGCCAATTGTTTGATGACCCGGATTGGGATGGCCCACCGATTCAGGATGAAGACTTTGGCAAAGTGAGCCAACCCACTGGAACAGCTACCAAGACAGGGGCAAAAGGGAATGGTGATGGCGATGATGTGGGAGCTAATCGTGATCGCACCAGTACTGACCCGTCAGTTCCCATTAACAAGTATCGAGTGGGTCGGCAGGAGTTCCAGGTAATAGCGGAGCGGGTGAGTTACTACAACAATGGACAATTGACTACAGAGTCGTTGAAAGATTATACCCGCCGCACTGTCAGCGAGGCGTACCAATCTCTTGATCGCTTTCTCAATAAGTGGAACGAAGTTGATCGTAAACAAGCGATCGTTGAGGAGTTGGAAGGGCATGGGGTGATTCTAGAAGCGTTGAAGGATATGGTTGGTAAGGACTATGACCTCTTCGACTTGGTTTGCCATGTTGCCTTTGACCGTCCAGCCCTGACTCGTAAGGAACGGGCTGATAAAGTACGGAAGCGGGATGTGTTCGCCAAATATGGTGAAACTGCTCGTACCGTCTTGAATGCTCTATTAGATAAGTATGCCGACCAGGGCATCATCGCGATCGAAGATACGAAGGTCTTACAGCTTGACTCCTTTGCCAAACTGGGAACTCCGGTGGAACTTGTCCGCAGCTTTGGTAACAAACAGCAGTACAAAGCCGCAATTCGAGAGCTAGAATCCCTGTTGCACGAAGACCAAAGGGCTTGAGGCTTTTACCTAACTAAAGTACAACTGTTTCTTAGTGTCTGAGACAAGGACGTTTTTATGTCGCTGAGTGCCACCATTAAATCGATTCAAGACATCATGCGAAAGGATGTCGGCGTGGATGGCGATGCCCAGCGAATTGGTCAGCTTGGCTGGATGGTATTTTACAAAATTTTCAGCGACCAGGATGCTGAGCTGGAGTTGAATGATGATAACTATGATTCACCACTGCCCTTGGATTTGCGCTGGGATGAGTGGGCAGATAGTAATCGTCTGGGCAAGAATGCGCCCACGGGAGAGGACTTGCTGAAATTAGTTGATGGACAATTGTTTCCCAAACTTAAGGAACTTGCAGTTGATGACCTGGACGGAATCGCTCTAGAACGGGCGAAGCTGCTGCGAAGTGTGTTTGAGGATGCCTACAACTACATGAAGTCGGGGACACTGCTGCAGCAGGTGGTAGACAAGATTAACGAAAGCATCGACTTCAACCAGTCGCAGACCCGTAATCTGTTTGGTGACATTTACGAACAGATTCTCAAAAACCTCCAAAGTGCCGGGAATGCGGGAGAGTTTTATACGCCTCGTGCCGTGACTCAGTTTGCGGTGGATATGGTGAATCCGCAACTGGGCGAGAAGGTGCTTGACCCTGCCTGCGGTACGGGTGGCTTTTTGACCTGTGCTTATGAACATCTGAAAAAGCAGGCGAACTCATCTGAACAGTTAGAACGGGTGAAGCGGAGCATTCTGGGGGTGAAGAAGAAGCAACTGCCTCACCTGCTTTGTGTGACGAACATGATGGTGCATGGGATTGAGGTGCCGACGACGATACGTCACGACAATACACTCCGCAAACCGCTCCGGGACTATGGGCGTGATGACCAGGTAGATATTGTGGTGACGAACCCACCCTTTGGTGGCATGGAGGAGGATGGAATTGAGCGGGGATTTCCCACGGAGTTTCAGACGCGGGAAACGGCAGACCTGTTTTTAGTGCTGGTGATGGAACTGCTCAAGGATGGGGGCAGAGCTGCGATTGTTCTCCCGGATGGTACGTTGTTTGGGGAGGGCATCAAGACTCGCATTAAACAGAAACTGCTGCGCGACTGTAACCTGCACACGATTGTCCGGCTTCCGAATGGGGTATTTAGTCCTTACACCAGTATTCGCACCAATGTCTTGTTTTTTACTAAGGGCAAACCTACTACAGAGGTCTGGTATTACGAGCATCCCTACCCACCGGGAGTGAAGTCTTACAACAAGACTAAGCCGATGCGGATTGAGGAGTTTGATGCCGAGAAAGCTTGGTGGGAGAAGCGGGAGGAAAATGAATATGCCTGGAAGGTGCCTGTTGAAACGATTGTTGCTAATGGCTACAACCTGGATATCAAGAACCCTAACGCCCCAGGAAATATTCATGAAGACCCAGTGGTGCTGCTGAAGCAATATCAGGAAGCTGTCACTAAGGCAGAGAATGACCGTCAAGCGTTAAAAGACAGCCTGGTAGCAGCCCTGGAACGAGGTGAGAGTTGATGGATTTCAAGACATTTTTAGAAAATTTTGATGCGATCGCAGAAGCTCCCGGTGGTATTCCAAAACTGCGATCACTTATTTTAGACCTGGCGGTGCGGGGGAAGTTAGTCTCGCAAAATCCAGAAGATGAGCCTGCTTCATTGCTTCTTCAGAAAGTACAGACCCGGAAAGACTTTTTAATCAAAGAAGGAAAGATTAAAAAAATAAAAGAGTCAAAATTAGCTATTAAGCGTGATAAAATCATGTTTCCTCTCCCTCAAGGATGGTGTTGGGATAGCCTCTCAAAATTAATACTTCAAATTAAAAGAGGGCCATCCTTAAAATGCAACCAGAATGGGTTAGGTATTAGATATATTACGTCAGGAAATTTGTTAAATGGAAAATTGCGGTTAGATGCGGAAATTAAATTTTTAGATAATTTCGATAAAATTCATTCTTGCCGTTTATATCCAGGTGATATAATTTTAAACTGTGTAAATAGCTTAGAAAGACTTGGTAAATCCGCAGTTTTTGGAGAAGAACATGGAGATGCAATTGTAGGATTTAACAACTACGCTCTTGAATTACCTAATGATTTAGTTTCTTCAGATTATGTGCATGTTTTTTTTCAATCAACTGTCTTCAAAAGACAGTTAACTCCTCTTACGAAAGAAGCTATTAACCAAGCCAGTATTGCTGGATGTGGAGTTGTTGCGGCTGGCATGAGTCTAAACCTCATGCTTGTGTATCTGTCTCTACGATACTCTGCCTAAAAGAGAACGAACTAGGCAAAGTTAGTAGGAGATAACGAAAAAATCCCCGTTGAGAAAAGGACAAGCTGAAACAATTGCACGGTAATGGTTTGAAGGAATTTGGCACTTCATGACAGCTTCGTTACTTTTCCCCCGAGTGATGAGGCTATGGTCTGTCTGCCAACTCAATGAGGGCAAAGCCTACCAATCAAAAAAGCCCTGGTGATGAGCCAGGAGCTTTGTTTTGGAAGATGCGGGCGGCTTATTGGAGATATGCCGATGTCTCATCCAGCTTTGGAATCAGCGATCGCACTCAATCAAACACAGGGGGCCACAATTCTGATATGGCTAGCTCCCATCCGGGTAACAGTTCTGGAACTGTGAGGGTGTCGCCATCACAGAGGGTAACGGGTGATTGGTTCGGGCGATAGACCGTAAGTGTACGCTTGTCCGGGTCGATGAGGATGCCGACAACAGCGCCAAGTTCTAGAAACAATTCAATCTTCTTAACGAGTGGCGTAACTCGGTCGGTCTTAGATTTGACCTCAACCATCAAGTCTGGAACCAGCTCCACGAAGTCGCGCTTAGTTCTCTTGAGTCGGTTGGCTTGCACGAATGATACATCGGGAGCGCGGAGGTTTCTCGGTTCTTTCCGACCATTAGAGCCGTTCTCGGACGAGCTTTCTTCCTCTTCAGATCTGGGTAGGATAAACCCAGCAGCAGAGCCAGTAACCCGACCTAACTTGCGAGGGCGTACCCAATTCGCCATAACACGAGCGAACTCGATAGTAATTTCGTCTGACTCGTAATCGGACGGCCCCATAACCACGATGCTCCCATCTACTAATTCCATCTGCCAGTCTGGATGCTGGGCTTGTAGTTGCTCTAAGTCTGCAATGGTCATGGACATCTTTACGACTCCAGAATTGTTTCTGTCCTCATGATAAATAGAGGCACAGGTCAAAAACCAATAACTGAAACAGCTTTTCGTCTTTGGTCTGGCGACACTTCTAGATAGCGTTGTAAGGTTCCCAGGTCATTGTGACCAGATATTTCCTGAATGTGGCGTAGTGGTATACCAGCACTGGACATCTGGGTGAGAGCCGTTCTTCTGAATGAATGAGTGGAGACACCGACCAAGCCGATGCGATCGCAAGCCTTTTTAAGAATCTTGTCTGCCATGAACCGAGTCATTGGCTGACCAGGACACCTACCAGGGAATAAGAAGCCAGGTTTTTTGGGTTGATACGCTTCCAGCAGTGAAGCCAATCCCGGCTGGATATCCACCACGCGGGTTTTGAGTTTCCCTTTGGTGGTACACTTCCTGAGAGTTAAAGTTTCACCTTTGATGTCAGTGGTCTGGAGTGCTAACGCTTCGCTGACCCGACAACCTGCAAACAAACAGATGCCAAACATTGCTCTATCCCGTGGGGTTATTAATCCCTCGGTAAACAGTCGTCTCAATTCTTGTTGGGTCAGGACTTTTCCTTGTCCGTTGCCGTTGACCTTCATGCCTTAATTTTTCTCACTTATCTTAGATTACACGATATCTGGTTTTCGTGTAATAGCGGCTGTAACCCCTGCCCTTCCGTAGCGAAGGATGGTAACCGACTCAGCCTGTACCCACTTATTGAGAATTTTCCTCACTAATTGCGAATAGACCTAAGCCACTTAGATTTATCTGTCTAACCGTTAGACAGATAAATCTATCTTGGTGGAAGCAAATGACACACAATTGGGATGAGGATGAGCTACTGGAGTTGGTGTTGCAAGAGTTGGCGATCGCACCCCCTGACCCCATCGCCTTGTTGATGCCTAACAGTTAGACATGAACACCCATCAGACAGGTATTGGGCGATCGCTCCCCCCCACCTCAGAAAAGGCGTGTTTGACAGTGATTAACAAAAATAGACGAAGCTTATTGCACCTGCCACAGGTTGACTGTGCCGTCTGCACTCTGACTAGCCAGAGTATTTCCCCTCGGGCTAAAAGCGATAGAAGAAAATCCCAATGACCGTTGATTTTCCCAAGCATTCAGGGTACGTAACCACTCTCCAGTATGGCGATTCCAAAGCTTGATTTCTTGGGCGGGGCCTACACTCGCGATAGTCTGACTATCTGGGCTAAAGGTGACAGAAAAAACCGAACTTTGTTCAGGAGAAATCGTGCGAATTTCTTGCCCTATTTTCCAGTCCCACAGTTTCATTGTTCTGTCGCTGCTACCAGTGGCTAACGTTTTTCCATCCGGGCTAAAGGCGACGGATAAAACTGAGTCTGAATGTCCCTTGAGGATGTGGATTAGTTGCCCTGTCTTCGGATGCCAAAGCTTGATTGAACCATCATTAATGCCAATAGCGAGCGCTTGTCCATCTGGACTGAAGGCAATTGTGTGGAGAGGGAAGCGATTTGTGCTACGCCCAGAGTCGATGGTTGCCAAGAGAAGGTACGAACGACTTGGCCCGTCTTTAAATCCCACAGTTTTACCGTACTGTTAAAGCTGCCAACAGCAATTGTTTTTCCATCAGGGCTGAAGGCAACAGACGTAATCTCGGGCAGTCCTAGCTGTTCTCTTCGGACTGATTCTGGGTCTATGGGGAGAGTCCGGATAGTCTCCATCGTTTTTGCTTCGATTAGCTCAACTGTTCCATCCGATCTGCCAACCGCTAGAATCTGTCCATCTGGATGAAACGCGATCGCTTTGATCCAGTTGAACATTGTACCTTGATTTATTGATTTGACCTCAGGAAGCCAAAGCATCAGCGAATTATTGACACGGCTACTGGCAAGAAATTTTCCATCTGCACTAAAAGCAACAACTGGTCTAAATTCAGGTGAACGCTGATCGATAGAGAACGTTTTTTGTAAAAAGAGCTGGCTGGGATGAAGTAGTACAACCAGAGGATTAGATGGAAACGCTCTGTACTTGGCATACCCATAAACCTCAATCACTGTGCCTCCGATTACCAAAGCGACTCCACACAGTAGTAACGTCTTGAGGAGATTTTTCATCTTCGTTACATTTAAAAACATTCAGGTTGAGTACCAGCCAAACCTTTCCACAAAGGTAGATTGGAATACCGATGTTTTTGGCTCTAGTAATTTATCCCTCTTTCCGTTCATATTTACGCAAATCCTTGCCCGTTAAAGTTTTAATTACTGGGCTGAGCGCCTATTCACGGGTTTAGTCAGATAATCATTAGCCCCTAGTTGCTTAGCACGAGGCTGATTAAAATTAAGTTTTTCATAGCTTTATTGAGATTCAAATAAACGAGAGCACTTGGTAGGTTGGGGAAATTTAAGTATTAAAAGAAGTGGGTTTCTCAGGTCGCCTTGTGAGATAGATGAGCCATACTTATTAACAACCCAAACATTCCTCATCTATCAACCCTTGTCCTTTTGTAAATATTGCCTTTAATCTATTTATAGAGAAACTACAAACAAACAGAGCAGAGGCATGTACACCACCGTTAATCAAGATGGCGTTCTCAACAACTACGCTCCTGAAACCCCGATCTACTACGCCGAGTATCCCACGGTTTGGGAACAGCAACGTTACGCTATACAAGGCGCGGTGGCTACTCTGTTCGTTGGATTACTGATTTTGACTTCCTTAGCCGCTAGCTCTATTAGCTAGGGGAGTTGCCCGATTCCTCAAAGACCACAGACAACTCATTGGTTACTCAATCAAAAATACCTCCATCTTCCCCTAGCTTAATTGCTAGGGGTTTGTTTTTAGGGCTTGAGAGGAAGATTAGTCGGTAGGCTTTAAAGCTATTAATTCAAAAGCAATTAGCCCCTGGACAATAAGGCCAGGGGCTTTTTGAGTGTAAACAACTAACTACACTCTTTAATTAAAATTTCTCGATTACAAAAGCCAAAGTCCCCGCCTTATAAAGGAATGTATCAAGAATCTGAACTGTCATAAAGTTATTTAAAACAGTCGGGTATTGTTGTCTTACCTTCTCTCTGAGCTAAGCGGTACTTATGCAGCTAGAATCCGAAAAAATTTGAGTAGCGATCGCTGCTGTAAATTCCCCTCAAAAGAAGCGATCGCACCTAAATAAGTGGGTCAGCAAGTAATTCTTGTTCACTGGATGTGATTAGCCAGCCATTGTAGGTGTGGTTTAGTTTTCTCCCTCGTTATCACAAATTCAAGATTAAACTGGAAGATTTATCTGTCTAACCGTTAGACAGATAAATCTTCATCAACTCTTGACTGAATAGGGGGTGATACCCTCCATCCCTAGAGGTAATACTGAGATTAGTAGATGCATCCTGATAATTGAGAGAGCCACTTGTAGTGACTCTCTATTTTTTTGGCAAGGTTTGAAAGATCCGTGAATGTACCAGCAAAGAAGCAGAACCTCTAGAGTTAGCCTCCTTCACATACCATCTGACGGTCTACAAACCACGAGTATCAAGGCAGTGACCAGAACAACCAAAAGCCGATTAAAAGCGATCGCTTCCCTCTCCACACAAAGGCATGACTAATTAGTTATGGTGCAGACAAGAAATCCTCACAGGCAGTCAAGCCATCTAGACTGAAAACAGATTTTTTTTTCTACAACCTAGTCACGGTAAAAGTTTCAGCCGTTACGTGGCGGCAAAATATCTCTTCGCTACTTTTACCCCTAATAGGGGGTAGGATACCCTTGTTTTTTTGACTGTTAGTTTAAATTCCCGGCTTTCTCAACAACTTGTTTCAACTCTTCAAAGGTGATACTACCGCCTTTATCTCCATTCAGCGCTAGCAATTCCTGGGGGCTACTAACACCTGTTTCGGCTGAAATGATTGCACTTAACCCAGGGCTTAAAAAAAGCTCATTAATCGAGACTTTGCCATCTTGATCGGTATCCAAGGTATTAAAAAGAGATTGAAGCTCAAGTTCTGTTGCCATAAGTTTTTCTCTGAATTAATTTTTTCAATACTTTCTGCCTTTTACTGTAACACGTAATGGCGTTGTCTCTCCCCGAGCACTCAGCTTGAAGGAGCTTAGCGTAAGTTTCTGTTCCGTTGCTCAAAAGCGCGCGGTTTCGCCGTAAGTAGCAATGGAACAGAAATGTCAGTGATAAACTCACTAAACCAATCGCTTTTGTTAGCCATCAGCTATCCTTTTTTATTTAAAACCTGACTCTTCCAGCAGTAAAAAGCTGGTATCCAGTCGATAGCGCTCCAAATGTCAACATGAAGGATAAAAGGCTTGTTGAGGTGATGATAATACCGCCACTGGCAAAAGCTATTACAATTCCCACTGTGATCAGAATCCAGCCCCAGCTCTGATGAAGCTTTGTTAGAACTAAAATTCCAGCAATACACAGCATGAGAGAGCCGGAAGCTGGGAGATACATTAAATGAAAGGTTCCGATAAAAATGCTGGAAGCCAAGAAGCCAACTCCCCCAAGCATTAGTCCCAGCCCAAGAAACCTAGTTAGTATCCAAGCCATTTTGTTGATTAGGGTTGATTAGGTATGTTTTTAGATTGCTTTGTTAGTAATCCCTGTTGTGGGAATTAGCAGGGATTTTATTTAAAGATGGTTACCTCATTTTTGAGGTAACTTCTTATTGTCCAGTGCGGCTGGTATCCACAGACCTGCTGTTAGGGCTATTCGGGGTTTGAGTATTATCCGAACAGAAAGTTACGCCCTTGCTCTCGGCTCCAGGTGTACCAATTGAACTTAGGAACAACCTTCTTCAGTCACCTGACATAGAGATGCTTGGTAGTGAAACTGACATCCTTCCAGGTCAATCCCACTGCTTCCCCTACTCGCAGCCCAGTATAGGTCGCTTTGTTTGGGCGGTCTAGTCGAACATCTGCCATAGGAATTCCAAGGCAAGCCTAAGCATTTCCAGGGGGCTTAATTCACATTTCGATCGGTTTGTCATAGTTAATAAAGAATTGAATTTTAAGTAATGTTGTTATCAGCTGAGTCAATAGTTTCTTGAAGCCAATTAATAATGTCGCTCGGTATAAAGGTTATACCTATTATTGGTAATTCCTAAGCCAACAAGTCTTTGGCACCTTGTTTAAGAATAAACTTTAGGAGAAGTTTCCAAATTTTTTTTGCTTTATCTGAGTGTTCATAAGTAACCTTTTCAAGCTCTATATTCAACTATCTCAAGCTGCTGTATACGATTACGTTTGCGCTCTGTTTGATTTTTGATTTAATTGGTGTATACACAAACGTAAACATCAATCTGGGACATTAGATATAGATAACCAGCGGATATCCCTGAAAAGGCAACCTCATGAGCAAAAAGCAGAAGAAAGAACCAACGTTAAAATGCCCTTTGTCGCAAGAACAGAAGGATTTCGTTAACGAGGTGGTTGATGTAGTTGACAAGCATAAAAAGATTGTCAACAAACTGAACCCTTTAAGCCCGTAGTTTCAGAGTGGTTTCAAGGGAGAAGCCTCGACAGTTTACTCCTACGATAATTAAAAGCCCTGACTTAAAAGTCACGGGCTTTGTTCTTTAATCCTCTTCTCCGATCAATTCCACAGCCAGTGCTAGGTCATGAGGAGAAGGTTCACAGTAGCGCCGAGTCGTTCAAGGCTTTCGTGACCTGCCAGCGCTGCCACTTTCTCCAGGCTCACTCCAGCATCCACAAGATTTTTGCAGAAGGTATGGCGCAGGCTGTGGCAGGAAAAATCATCAAGGTCGCCTCGGTACTTTTCTATAAGATCAGGACTTACGCAGTTGGAGGAAGAGAGAGCCAAGGAGCGGCTAAGTAGGAGCGCACTGCCTCCCGCACAATGCTAAGTTTAGATTCGTACCAACTGATGCCTGTATTAAACCAATGCAGCTCTAGACGGAGAAAGGCTC
>DATNPH010000141.1:0-9634 GCA_036703315.1 Coleofasciculaceae cyanobacterium | reverse complement strand
GAAGATGCCTCTAATGGGGAAGTTGGCTGCGGTCGGGATTGGGGAGAGCGGCTTCCCGTCTATCTGAGAACCTGCGGCATCAATATCTCGGATCAGACGCTGAGAAATCTACTGAGAGAACATCTAGGTCATGTGCTGATGAAGGTCAAAACTTTGACCTTCATCAGTCCGCGTTGCGGACTACTGAATCTGGATGCAATAGGACTGCTGCGCTGGATCGCCTGCTGACATACTGGATTGGTAAATTTCCACTAAACTGGGGTCATCTGTGATGGTGGCACGTCCGATGACACCACACAGCCACCATTTACCCGTAAGGTTCAGATGAGCTGCCCAGCTTTGAATTAGCGATTCCGGCAAAGCACTATCGCGGGGAAGCTTGCCTGCTTCTAGTATGGCTTCTCGATACTGACCCCGTTCGGCGAGTTGTTGAGCGTAGAGAGTTTGACAGGTATTCTTCAGTTCGAGCGCTTTGAAGCTAATCTCCCTAGTTTGCACGTCTGCTGAAGTCTGCTCGACGAGCTGTTGAGCTTGCCGAATACACTCAGTATAGTTGCCTTCGTCTTTAAGGGTTGCGATCGCCTCCAATCGCGGAAGTGGTTGCATTTTCGACGCCTCTTGACCCTGAGCTGTGGGAAAGACGGCACAGGCGATTAAACCTTGAGCGCTCATCAGTAAAATAGTGATGCCTAAAGCAATGGCAAAAGGCGGTTTAGTTGGTAGTCTCATTAATTTCTCACTTCTTGGGTGGAAGGCAAAGAGAACACAAGCGATGCAAGCAGTTCATTGTTGTGGATTGCAGGATTCGAGAAAACTAAGTCCAGTCCTCAGTGAAGGTTAAATAGACTAATCGCATAGTTCGATGAACAGGACGTGTTATCTGGGTTTGAACGAATAGCTTTCAACCCCATGAACCAGAACCTCGGCGCGATTTCCAGACACTTTTGCCTTTAATGGCTCGTAACCTTCTAGCAATAGAGAGCCTCCTGTTAGCTTGAAGTCTCGATAACGGTTCACCACGTTAGCTTCAGCATTGATGCCTGTGTTGCTATCTCGCCCTTGCTGCAAAGTGGGGTACTTCTGCCAAAGGATGTTAATGTCGTGGCTGGTAACTGCTCGCATACGATCGCTAACATAGGGATTGAGCGCACTCATCAGCATTTCTTTAGTCTTCGCGTCAGGCTGAGTGAATCCTGCCTCAAACGCTGCCAGATGACCGGGTTGGGCGGCTTCTGCATCGGTCACTGTATCGGTTTGAACGACTGTCCAGCCATCAGTTGTGCGCTCAAGTAAGAGTTTCAGGCGGAGTTCACTTTTAGAATTCTGTTCGGCTTGAGTTTGTGTCGCACTCACCCCAGAAGGATTGGTTTGAGTTGATATATCGAGACTTTGGCGGTTAGCGACAGCAGCGCAACTGCTTAAAGACAGCATCAGGACGACTGATGCCAGTGACATGATGTTTGATTTCATCGCACAAATTTCAACGGATGGGGTGACTAGACCTCTCGCCCTGCATTCGTTTTCGGTTAGGAAATGCAACGACACGTAAGAGGTCTTGACAGAAAATTGACTCTTGGCAGGTTTGGGAGTTGCAATGCCTGAGAACCTTGAAACGAGAGCACTGTAGCAATGTTGTTTTAGAATTTGAGTGGATTCGTCTGCTTTGGCTCGGTTTCCAGCAATTCCTATCGATCTAATGATGACAGGGTGAATTCGCGATGCCTTCACTCTGTCGGTTCATCCGTTAAGGCGAGTTGAGTTGGTTCCCAAGCTTTCAGTGCCTTGACGACATCATGGTTATCAAAGCTAAATCTATGAGAGGAAAACCAATGAAAATACCTTTTACAGGTGGATGCCTGTGTGGAGCAGTCCGCTATCAATGTTCGGCAGAACCCATGACTATGGGAAATTGCCATTGTCGGGATTGCCAACGCTCTACAGGCACCGCTTTTGCGGCGGCAATGCTTGTCCCTCGCCATGCAGTTACCATTACAGGCGAGGTCAAATATTACGATGTGACAGGAGATAGCGGGCAGATAATGAGCCGTGGTTTTTGTCCCAACTGTGGTTCTCGCTTATTTGGGCAGAGGCAGAGCGCTGACTTTATGAGCATTATGGCAAGCAGTCTGGACGTTCCAAGCGAATTTCGTCCGGCAATGGATCTCTACACGGATAGCGCTCAACCTTGGGATTATATGAACCCTTCTTTGCCAAAGTTCCCTCAGTCTTTCAATGTCACGGTTCAGTCCACATAGGATTGTTCGATAAGTTGAAGCTTTGAAGTAGTACACGACTTTATTGCTGGTTAACCTTAATCAGATTGATCAAATGAAACTATCTCAAGAGCGGAAAAACTGGTTTCGGGAACAGAGTAAGAAGTATAGAAAGAGCATAAAAAGCATAAGGAATTGGTCTATGCCTGTTGGTGTCGCGCTTGCCATTGGATTAGGGGTCTGCCATTGCAGATGAACAGGCTAAAACAATTTTAGAGAAGGTTTCTAAGTTTTTTGAAAGTGCTGAAACTATGGCAATCGTTGGAGGTGTTGTCTTATACCTTACTGAGAGGCATGACCGCAAGCAGAGAAAGCACTATGAAGCTTGGCAAGTCATTGATGCCGCACAGGGAATAAAAACTAGCTATGCAAGGATAAAAGCACTGGAAGATTTGAATGAAGATGGCGTTAGTTTAGAAGGCTTAGATCTTTCCAATACAAATTTAAGGGGGATAAATTTGAGATTTGCTGACCTAAGCTATACCAATTTAAGTGGTGCCGACCTGTATGAGGCAGACCTGAGCGGAGCTAATTTATTTCAAGCTGACCTTAATAAGGCTGACATGAGTGAAGTTGATCTAAATAATGCTTCTTTAGTAGCTACCAATCTAAATTGCACTAACTTGTCTAACGCTGATCTAACTAATGCTTCCCTAATAGATACTGAGCTAAATCGTACTAACCTGTTCGAGGCTAACCTAAGTAACGCTTCTCTAAAAGATTCACTAGGAAATGATCTCGATTTGAAAACAGCCTCCCTTTGCTCAACCATTATGCCTGATGGAAAAGTATCTTATCGAGACTGCCCTGATATGCCATAGTACTACAGATGAAAACACCTGAGCAGTGACCCCGATTTCGCGATCGCTTCAATGGTGGATGGATCAAGCGAGTCCACCCAAACTAAATTTGTTTGGAGTTGGAGTTGCCGAACTGCTCCACCGCAAATACTCTTCTTGAGCCACTCACCAAAGAAGTTTATTGAAACTATAATCAAGAGCTTACTTTACCAGAGTTAACGCTGGTTAACCTTAATCAGATTGATGCCGATAATGCGATTGACCAACATATTCAAGGGGTCAACGCCAGCCAAATCAGGTTCCTTATCCACCACAACCGTAATTGTGTTCTCCCCTGATTTCAATCTTTGTTTTTGTCGATAGATAATCTCACCGTTTTTGCCCATCACACCAATATCAATCATTTCATCCATTGGAATAACTTTAGTATTGCCCTTTTCATCAGAACGCAACTTTTGGGCAGCTACAGTCAACTTAACTTCGTACTTACCATCAGGGCGTTTCGTTGTAGTTGCTGATAAAGCACGGTTGTTGTAAACGGTGATGGTTTCAAAGAGGTCAGTAATTAAGTATTGTAGATGCGGCGGCGTCGCTTCTCGTAGATAACTGACCAAATCGACAACAGTAGGATAAGGCGGTACGTTCTGGGAATATTTGGAATGCTGTTGCAAATACGCTGCTAGTGCTTTGTTGAGGGCTTCTTCACCGATGTAATCTTTCAGAGCATAGATTGCCATTGCCCCTTTGCGATAGTAAACGTAACTGGTATCTGAACTAATTAGAGGTTGCTCTTCTTTCGCTTGGCTGCGACCCTCTAAATATGCGTTGAGTTCTTGCTTGAGAATGTGACGGATTTTCTGGGTACCAAATAACTCTTCCATTACCATTAGGGCAGAATACTGAGCCATCACCTCATTCATCATCGGTTGCCCTTTGATACCGATAGCCGGAACAAGCTGGTGTCCCCACCATTGGTGAGCGATTTCATGAGCAGTGACTAAACTTGTGTAATCCACACCTTCTGGATTGTTATCCTCAATCCGAGGGAGAAAGCCCAAAAACTCAGAGAAGCCAATTGTATTGGGAAATGAAACCGCGTATTGTCCGCGTGGGAATTCAAAAATACGCGCTTGTTTGAATTGGTAGGGACTGAAATTAGTAGAGAAATAGTCAAGCGATGTCTTCATGGCTTTCATGATGCGATCTCTGTTGTACTCATGTCCCTTGAGGTAGTAAATCTCTAGATTGACATCCTTCCATTTCTCGCGTTTTACCTGATAGTTTGCTGAGTACAGCGCGAAAAAGTTCCAAATCGGTTCGCTAGTTCTGTATTCAAAGTAGCGGCGATTTCCCCCAATCCATTCGCGTTGCAAGTATCCAGGAACGACTGCAATTTGCTCCACGCTTGTGCTAACAGTCGCTTTAACGTTCACTAACTCAGGTTCTTGTATTTTGTCAGGATGCAGCAGTTGTTCTGATAGAGAAAGTTCTGAAAACGATTTGGGTAGGTTGTACTTTCTCCTTAACTCCTGCTCTTTTAATTCCACCCGTTCTAAGTAACCCACTTGCGGCAGAAATCGGCTCTCAAAATTAGTACCATTAGCAATGATGTCGGTTGACTGCTGTTGTTCTTGAAAGCCACGAGGTTGCCACTCTACAGCAAAGTCTAAAGTAGTGGTTTGTCCTGGGAGTAGGGGCTTAGGCAGGGTAAAGGTATGTACCGCCGTTAAGTGTGAAGGCTCTAATGCCAGGGTTTTTGTGGAAGTCGGCTGTGTTACCTTACCTAATGATATTTTTTGCAGCTTTGCACCATTGACTAGTGGTAATCTTACCAGTACTTTGGTAACTGGAGTTCGAGTTTTGTTCTTCAGAATGTAGTTTCCCCTAGCTATCAACTGCTGCTTTTCAGGGTAGAGGTCTAACTGCAAATTAATATCAGTAATTTGAGGTTGAACTGCTTCGTAAAGTTTGAATTGTTGCTCGTATTCCACCTGGCTTTTCTCAACATCCTGTTTGCTCAATACAGGATTGAGAATGCGGGTATTGTAATAAATCCAACCCCCTAACCCCAAGACAGCCGCCAACGAACCCAGCATCACTCCTTGCACAGGACGGGTAAAGCGCTGTTGAGCAATGCGCCACCGTTGCTTGAAGCTGGTGTCAACTCCCCGCTGCCAGAATAGCAAAGCCATCACGAGCAACAGTATTGCCCAAGCACTCCAGTATGCCTGGAACCAGCGCAAGGGAGCAAGAGTGGCACCAAATCCGTCAAACTGGCTGTAGTCAGCTTCGGGAAAGCTGCCGTAAATAAACACCTTGGGAATTTGGGGAAGGAATTTGCCCAGTGCAGGTAAACCAAACAAAACCAATGCTGCTAGAAAATATCCCAAGTATCGGTTTTGTACCAAGACTTGCAGGAAAAATGACAAGGCGCACATTAACAAAAGTTCGGGAAACAGTTTGGTAAAAAGAGTGGTGAAGTAAACCCCGAACTCATAGCGGTGGTAGCCGAGGATGGTTTGAACCGTTACACCCGATACCAGAATCATCAGTAGGGTTGACACAACGACTAGCGCCAGCGCACCTAATTTTGAGAGTAGGGGGACATAGGTGCGAATGGGCAAGGTATCGGTGATTTGATTGATGCGGTTGGTGCGATCGCGCCATACCATTTCACCCCCCAAGAAGATAATCAGCAGCTTGAACAAATCGGCGTACAAAGAAGCGGCTTCCTGCACCAACAGGTGAGTTAGGGGCAACATTGGCGTGTTATACAACTCTTTGGTTCTACCGCCAGCAACCACCATAGAGGGAAAAATGGCAATCAAGAGTGCCGCCAAAAACCAACGGTTCTTGAGCAGAGTCTGGAACTCAATTAATGTCTGATTCCCTAGTAGACTGAGTTGATCAATCCAGTTAAAGGACTGATGAACCTGAGTTGGTGCGATTAGGGCGGTTGGCAAAATTGACTCTTGTAGTTGTTCAAGTGGTTGTGTTTTGCGAGAATGCCGCTTGGAAGTAGTTGCCAATTGAGAGAAGTGAAACCGCGATAAACTCCACCCTAAAAACACACCACTGAGCAAGAACCACAGCAAACGATTGGTGATTAAATCCCTCGATAGGGGAATAAACTCACTGGCTAGTTGAGCCGGACTCCAATATTTAGTGATACTAACCAATGCAGAAATCCCTGTTGGGTCGAGCAAATTAGCAAGCCAAGAAGCACTTTTATTGAAAATTCCATTGCAGATGTTTCCACCAGCGAATAGGGCAATACCTGTCAGATAAACCATCAAGGTTTGGCGCGTAAGTAATCCAACTCCAAAAAACAAGCCGCCAAAAATTAAAATGTTGGGGATGATAATGTAAAAGTAAGGAGGAAGGTAGACCCAGCCATCGAAGGCGAGCAGTTTTTCTTGGTCTAGCCAGGGCATCCATTCACCTACTAGGTAGCCAATGCCCAAACCCAATAAGATAAATAGTGTTACCGCAACAGCAGCGATTAGACGACCTGCCACATATTGCCACTCTGCAATGGGAAAACTGAACAGAATATTGGCGAACTTGGTTTCAAAGTCCTTACAAGTGGCTTGGCTAAAAATTCCTGCTGCAAACACCAATCCCTGAGCGCTGAAAATTGCCAAAACTGTCATCACCGTGAAGGGCGCATTGGCATACTCCATGCCGGGAATTTCGATAGATACATGAGTGGCTTTTAGACCTGTTAATAGGTTAATAGCCAGGAATCCTAACCCAAAGAACGCAGTGAAATACAAATAAGTTGCTTTTGAGTGGATGCGGTTTTTCAACTCGAATCGAGCGATTTCCAAAACCGGACTCAAGCCAGAGTTAGCACGTTGGGAAGTAAGTCTTTGCATTGTGTTAAATTTTTTGTGGCTGAGATGCAATCATCGAACCTAGCAATCAGGAAGCCCCGGTTGCGTCTAAAGTCATTGTTAAGAGCGGAAAACCCGTAGTTTCGTCCAGACGTTCTCCCATCAAGACAAATCCACACTTTTCGTAGAACTTACGAGCATTGAAATTCTCTTTGTACACCTCTACCAGCAAGCTTCCTTTGATTGACCTGGCATACTCAATTAACTGAGTTCCGTACCCTTTGCCTTGGCTTCTTGGTGATACAAATAAACCACCCACTAGGTTCTCTAACAGAGAAATAAAACCGACAACACTTCCATCTTCCTCCGCAACCCACGTTTTTGCCATTGGTATGTAGGTATTGATTACAAGGTCTTTGTGAACAGCTAAAGTTTCTTCTGAGATGAAGTGATGGGCAATTTTAGAGGCTTCATACCAAATCATGACTACCTCATCTAAATCCGTGTCTCGATAATCTCTAATCATGGCTGAATAAGTGTTAGAACGTTAACTGTTTCTCTGCAAGTTCAGGTGAGTTCTGGGATAAAGCTCCCGTTAACCGTTACGCGGCATAACAGGAATTGTTTATCAACTGTTTTTGCGTGCAAAAGTAAACATCTTCCAAGGTGGGCGATACGCTAATGCAACTAGCATCAGGAAGTCGGTTGTCGAAAATCCGGGCAATTATATTACCCACAAAAAACCGTGTTGAAATTACTTGGTACGTTTGTTGGCAGGCAGGTAATTCATTTCGCTTCAGCGTTTTTTCCCAAATTTTTCCCTTCAGGCTTTCCATGAGTTCTAAGGGATTCCCTGTCAGCAGCACCTGTCCCTTGTCAATGATTGCCATGTTGGAACAAAGTTCTGCCACATCTTCGACAATGTGGGTGGAAAGAATAATTGCTGCATTCTCCCCGACTTGACTCAAAAGGTTTAAAAACCGCACTCGTTCTGCGGGGTCAAGTCCGGTGGTTGGCTCGTCTACAATAATTAACTTGGGATTTCCTATCAGCGCTTGTGCAATGCCAAAGCGCTGCCGCATTCCTCCAGAGTAGCCACTGACGGCTTGGTTTCGGACTGAGTAGAGGTTGACTTGGTGTAAGAGGTGTTTCACTAAGTCTTTGCGATCGCGGATATTAGTGATACCTTTGAGGGCAGCTAGGTGAGTCAGCAGTTGTTCTGCCGAAACACCTGGATAGACACCAAAATCCTGGGGTAAGTAGCCAAGAATTTGGCGCATCCGGGTTTTATCTTTGAGAACATCAATATCCCCAAAGGTAATAGTTCCACTATCTGCTTCTTGTAAAGTAGCCAAAGTCCGCATTAGCGAGGACTTGCCTGCACCATTAGCACCGAGTAGCCCAAACATTCCCATTGGAATATCAAGATTGAGGTTTTTGAGTGCTTTTTGACCGTTGGGATAGGTTTTGCTCAGGTTTCTAATTTCTAATTTCATGGGAGTGCTACAGGAGATATTCTTAGGAATTGCTTTGCTCTTAAGGGTAGGTTTGATGTTTCTATCCCTACAAATAAGTTACGAAGTAAAAAGGTTGTCGCACTTCATGCTGTTGTCTCATCCGAATGGTTGATTTGTCGAAACCGCTGTTTATTTTTTCAACAAATATTTACCTTTTTTTGAAGAAAAATTCCTGGTTTTCAAATAGTTAATCTTTTAAGATAGGAGAGTTTCTATCACCGTAAGTTTAAGGAGAATACTTGTCGAAAACCAGTTAGTTTACCTACAGTCTTTTACAGATAAAGGAAACTGCGATTTTGGCAAGAAGATAAGAAGAAAAGAAAATAATTCGAGCTTGAAAAATGTTGCTTTATCTACTGAATAGGTAGCGTAAACCAGAACGTTGCACCATTCCCCGGATTGCTGATGACGCCAATCTCACCTCCGTGCGCGGTAATAATTTGCCGACACATATAAAGCCCTAAGCCAAGACTGAGAGATTGCCGTTTGTTAGGTCCGCGAGTGTAAAGGTCAAAGGCGCGATCGCATTGTTGCTGAGTCATGCCAACACCGTTGTCACTCACCGTACAGCGAACCCATTGAATTTTAGATTTTGGATTTTGGGGCGCTGGGTTCCGGAGGAAACCTCCGGAATAAGAAGCGACCTGGATTTTAGATTTTGGTTGCAGTGTTCTTCCTTGTTTCCGTGTCTTCCCCTCAATCACTTCTGCATTCAGCGTCAAATGCAAGCCAGGGCGGTTGTATCGCAGCGCATTGGAAATCAAGTTCTCGTACACCCGACGCAGATGGAGTGAATCGGCATTCACTAACGGTAGGTTAGATGGAATGACTTGGGTTAGCGTTGTTTTGGCTTGCTCAAAGAAGGGTCGAAAATCAGTGATGATTGAATTCACCAAGGTATCCAGTTGGATTGGCTGACGGTGAAGAATAATTCCATGCAACTCTGTAGAATGGGCTTCCAGCAGAGAGTTAATCAGTTCAACTTGGCGATCGGCACTGGCAATCATCTGCTCTAGTAGCTCTTGAGGAATCTTTGCATCTTCACCCGATGGCTTCAAAAAGCTTTTTAATGTCATCACCATGCCCAATACAGGATTACGCAAATCATGAGAAACCGCATGGAGAAACACTTGCAGTTGTTGCCGCAGGTCAAATTCCCGTTGCAAGGAACGCTCATAGAGAAATACCCCCAGATCCGCGACAAAGCA
>DATNPH010000133.1:0-25429 GCA_036703315.1 Coleofasciculaceae cyanobacterium | reverse complement strand
TTGCGCTCAGTTAGATTACCTCACCTGTATGGATATCAAGTTGTCATCTCCAGAGGATTTAAGTGCGAACTCTACCCGAAGGTTACTCTGAAGAAGCCAGCCATCCCTCCTTGTGGATTTCGGCTGAACGAATCGCACCCGCGTTTAACCGCAACTGCTTGCAGAATATTCAGGAAATTGCCCCAGGCTGCATCCAATATCGATAAGCCAAGTCGGGTTCTTGCCAAGCCCTTAATGTTCAGGTTCTCAAACGCTACCAAATCGTACTGGTCACATAACCAATGCGCGACTTGATAATGAAAGTCTTTTCTCTGTCTGGCAACGTGCAAGTGAAGACGAGCAACTTTATTGGACTGCCGTTGGTAGTTCTTAGAACCCTTCTCCATTCGTGCCAGTTGTCGCTGTTGACGAGCTAGACGCTGTTGAGATTTCCGATAAAACTGCGGAATCACAACAGCTTGCCCATCAGATGTCGCTAAAAACTTATTAAGCCCTACGTCTATGCCAACAGCAGACTTAACTTCATCCACTGGTAACGGTTCGGGAACTGTGCCATCTTCTAGAGAGAAACTTGCATACCAGCCATCAGCTTTACTGACTATTGTGGCTTGCTTAATCGTGAACCCGTCAGGAATTGGGCGATGCAGAATAACTTCAATCTCACCAATCTTTGACAGCTTCAGGACGTTCCCGGTTAGATGCGCTCCTGCTTTAGCGTTGTTAACCCTAGGAAAGGTAAACGAACAGATGTCGCCGCGTTTCTTGAACCGAGGGCGACCACCCCGCTTACCTGTTTTGTCAGGGATTAGCCAACGCTTCCAGGCTTTATCCAGTCGCATTAAGTTCTGCTGTTGGCAGTCAGTATAGATGTTTTTGTACTCAGGGAATAGTTCTTTAGTTTGGCGTAACTCCGATGCTTGAGTATAATAATCAACTTTTTCGGGTATATTACCTATCGGTTCTGACACAATGCTGCATCGGTCAACTTGGCATCGAGTGCAACGTAGCCAATCCAGTCTTTGAGCCAGTGCATAGTTGTAATGCCTACGCAGCAATTCTCCCCAGGCTTCCATCGTGGACGCTTGTTCGGGAGTAGGGTTGAGACGATACTGGTAAGTCATTAGCATATTGGTAGTATATTGCATATAGCAATACAAAACAAGCCATGAAAGCTATTACCTTTAGACTGCCAGAGCAAGAATTAGAAATATTGCAAGCCTATTGCGAACAGGAAGGGAGGAATCAGACAGATGTACTCAGAGAATACATTCGCACTCTCAAAAGGAAAATTAAGCGTGACAACAAAGATTAATTGGTCGCTTCCGTCCCTCCAGCGACCCGCCTATCCCCCGTGCCACCAAACCCTATCGGGCTATGGTGGCAGTACCTCGGCGGAATTCTGATGGATTTAAGCGCAAGTTAGTAGCTGATGCTGCCTAATATTCTCACCTTCTTGGCTGTGCCTGTAGCTTGGCTATCCTTTAAAATTGAGGCAATTTAAGGAGCGGTAAACATGGTTAAAATTATTGGTCGCAAATCCTTGGGTACCCAACCTGTCTATGACATTGGGGTAGAACGCGACCATAACTTTATTTTGGCAAATGGTTTAGTTGCTTCAAATTGCTTCAATAAATCTCATTCAACGGCTTATGGTTATGTAACTTATCAAACAGCCTATCTCAAGGCAAATTATCCCGTTGAATACATGGCAGCGCTACTAACGGCTAGTAGTGGAACCCAAGACAAAGTGCAGAAATATATCGCCACCTGTCTGAGTATGGGAATTAAGGTAGAGCAACCCGATATTAACCGTTCTGAAGTTGATTTCACTCCCGTATCCGGCAAAATTTTGTTTGGGCTGTCAGCGGTACGGAATTTGGGACAGGGAGCGATCGAGTCTATTTTGAATGCCCGTGAGACGGGCGAACCCTTTAAGTCACTGGCAGATTTATGCGATCGCGTTGATTTGCGTGCCGTTAACCGCCGTGCCCTGGAAGCCTTGATTTACTCGGGGGCTTTTGATAGCATCCAACCCAATCGCAAGCAACTGATCGACGATCTAGAACTAGTCATCAATTGGGCGCAAGACCGAGCTAAAGACCGAGATTTAGGTCAAACTAATATTTTTGATCTATTAGGAACAAAGAACGGGAATCAAAAGACCAATAATGCGGCTTGGGAATCCGCTCCAAAGGCTCCTCCGGCTCGTGATTTCTCACCTCAGGAAAAATTACGTCTAGAGAAAGAATTACTAGGTTTTTATGTCTCTGACCACCCTCTAAAGTCAGTGAACGAAATTGCTAAAGTTTTATCTCCAATTAGCCTCAATGATTTAGCTGATCAAAACAAGAGAACAATGATTAGTGCGATTGTGATGCTCACTGAGGTCAAGCCGATCCTTACCAAGAAAGACGGCAAACCTATGGCATTTGTACAGATGGAAGACCTAACGGGTCAAGCTGAGGGCGTTGTTTTCCCTCAAAGTTACGAACGCATTGGCTCACTCATCCAAGCAGATGCTCGTCTGATTGTTTGGGGTAAGGTAGATCGGCGAGACGATCAGATTCAAATGATTATTGAGGATGCCGAGTTAATTGAATCTTTACCAATGGTGGTGGTGGAACTACAACCACCGCAAATTACCACAAGTGAACTCAGCCAACTAAAATCTATTCTGCAAGCACACTCAGGGCAGAAAAATCAAGCAAGGGTACCTGTGCTAGCAACAGTAACCTCGTCACATCATCGCCAATTTGTTCGCTTTGATTCTAAGTATTGGGTGCAGGATTGTGAGGCAACCGTTCATGATCTCAAAGCTGCCGGATTCCCCGCTCATACTTCTTCACTCACTACTGGTTAATACTGCAATTCTTGAATTGGACTAAGCTGTTGCATAGCTGCTGTGATTTCTAGCTCTCTTAGCTTCGTGTCTCCTACCAGAATGTATAGCAAAAGGCAGAAGGCAGAGGGCAGAAGGCACAAGGGAAAAGATTGACTGGTGAAGGTTTCAGTATCTTCCTTTGTCCTAACCTTTATGGCGACAGCTATAAATTAGATGTACAGTGCTTCTTTATCGGTGTTGCCCAATAACAGAATGATTTTGTGGTAGAGGCGTATGGCATACGCCCCTCCAACCTATCGCTTAGCGCCCCAATCGTAAAGGCGCAAGCCTTGCGCCCCTACAGAAATTTCTTGAGAAAACAGGCTTAATAAATCGTCATCCCTGAATTGTGCAATGCTTATTTATTAGCTTTTGGAGCCTGCACATCAAACAGTTGTCCCGCTCCATAGGAGTCAATGTCTACCGCCTCAGAGCCGCCACTGACGAGTAGACTCAGCATTGAACCTAGTTGTACCCAAACAAGCAAGGCAGTTGGCAACACCACAATTGCAGCAACAAGCCAGGCAAGCCAGTAGACAAGACCAAATACGGAGAGACTGGCTGCCATAAATAGGAATAAACAGATAGACAAACCTAAATAGGCAATGGTTATATTTGGCGTCTGGTAATCAATTCGTTTGAGTAACTGACGGTTGGTGTTCCATTGAGCAACCCGGTATTCCAACATGTCTTTGAAAATGAACCCAAACGCGATCGCAAAAAAATTGGTCACCATTATTAGGGTATAAATTGGGGGATTCACAAAGGGTTCAGTATTCATAACCGATTAAACAAATTAAAGATTTGTAAAGTATTCTATCAGTTGCAACAGCCTATGATACTGAATCTGCTCAAGAAAACCCCTTTTTTGCCAACACTCTTCTCCCCCTGTTGGGGAATAAGCGGGTGGATTGGGTATGACCCCGCCCTCAAACGCCCTCTCCTTTGACACAGAGAGGGCTGCAAGGATTACTTTAGCGATGTTCTAGGTCTGGGTGGGAGGCTTCTTGGGACTGGCAGAGCCAAGAAACTGCGAGCGGATATCTTCCAATTCCAGATCAATTTGACTTGTAGATTTTGGCGGAGTGGGAGACGAGGCTGGTTGGGGTGCTGGTTTTTGACTTGGGCTTTTGGGAGTAGGAGTACCAAGAAACTGAGACTTTACTTCGGCTAATTCATCATCAAGCTTACTAGCAGACTTCGCCACAGCCGGCTGTGATTTTACAGGAGATGTCACCCCAGGTTGCACCGATATCTGTTGCTTTACTACCGCCACTGGGAGTGTCTGAGCATTTAAATCGTTAAGAACTTCAGCGACTGATTGGTAGCGGCGGTTGGTGGCACTGACTATCATCTTGTCCAGGATGCGGCCTAGGGCGTCACTTACTGGACTTTTCAGGACATTTCGCCACACCCAGACTCCCTCATTGGCATCAAACAAGTCAAAGGGGTGCATCCCCGTCAACAAATGGATGCAAGTGACGCCAAGACCATAAATATCACTGGTAAAAAGTGCTTTGCCATAGTTTTGTTCAGGTGCGGCAAAGCCAGCCGAACCAATGGCTGTTCCCGTTCTTGCTAAGGCAGTGCCAGTGGCGACTTTCGATGCCCCAAAATCAACGAGAACAAGTTCACCGATTCGCCCGTGAGTAAGGGGGAAGGTTGAAAGCCGGGAGGTTGGGGAGGTGCGACGGATAATATTTTCTGGTTTGATGTCCCGGTGAATGACCTGATGTTGATGAACAAATTGCAGCACTGGCAGCAAATCATGGAGTAGCGATCGGATTTGCGCTTCATTGAAAGTGCCACTAATTGCGAGTTCTTCGGCTAAGTTTCTCCCATCAATAAACTCTTGCACCAAATACTGTTGGCTGTCTTGGGAAAAATACGCCAGGAGTTCGGGGATTTGGGGATGTTTGCCCAACTCATCAAGTCGTATTGCTTCCTGTGTGAATAACTCTGCTGCCTTTTGAACGGTATTGGTACCCTGTGCTTGGGGGAAAAATTGCTTAATTACGCAGGGAGGTTGAGAGGGCTTATCCTCATCTACTGCCAGGAACGTTCTGCCAAAGCCTCCTTGTCCAATCGGTTGAATTGTTCGGTAGCGATCTTTGAGTAGTAACTTTGATCCACAACTCTGACAAAATTTATTGTCGGCTGGATTCTGAGGCGTTGGGCAGTGGGGATTGAGGCAGTAGCTCATTCGGGTAGCACTCGCAAATCTATTCTCTATTTTGCCTGAGCCGATCAGGTTAGTGTCATTTCGCGTCTCTAGAAACCTGCGTAGGCAGGTTTTGTTTGTGTAGCCCTAGACTTTAGTCTAGCGGTAAGTTTTGAATCTGCTCTTTCGATACCTGCTTAGCTTTAATCACAGCTTGTCGGAAGCCTAGCACTATCAAAATATTGGACAGAGTTAAGAAAAATTCAGCACTTCCGTGCAACCAATCAACGTTTGCTAATGTCTTGCCATAAGTCACTTGGGCATAAATTCCGGCTGGGATGGTGACGGCAACAAAAACCAGAGTCATGTAGAAGCCAATTAGTGCCAAACGTGGTGCCTGCCCAGAACGAGTAAGAAACCACAAGAAACCTAGGTAAGGAAATAGGGAAAGTGCAAATAAGGTCTCTTTTGAAATCATAATTTGGGTCAGGGACTATCAACAGTTGTCTTAGATTTAGCAGTTTTTGTCGTATTTTTATCAAGCTTTTGGGCTGTACGCCAAATCCACCAGCCAGCAGCACAGAGGGTAATGTTACCCACAACCGTCATAGCAGCCTGAAGAGTAACAATCCACTCCATGGATTCCAGGTTGTCAAAAAAGTGCCAGGTACAAGCACACATAGCGCTCACAAGAGCGGGTAACATAGCTAAAGACAAAGCCCACCAGGAGCGATCGCCTTTAACTTCGCCGTAAGTCCAGATTAACCAAATAGCGGCAATCCATTCGATGACGCTGGAAACGTGAATAATCCAGGTGGGAATTGACAGAGCGTGCATAGGGGAGTGGCGAGTGGGATTACGATTGCTAAATTAGTTAGTCTGCGATCACAGATTAGTCGTATTTTTGGCGTATCTCAATCTTTATTATTGTTGCAATTGTCGTAACAGCGATCGCTGACCTATAAAACGACCAGGTTGACGGTGCCGTGGAAAGTGAAGGAGCGATCGTTTGACTCAAATGTGTTTTAGGGAGAGCTGAGGTGGATTTCAATGGACAGCAATGTTATGTTTTGTTATCTTTTTCCAAAACACATCGCTAAGCTGTTGCTATTACTGGGAGCTAGGGACTCAAAGATAATCAAGCTCGTAATCAAACCTTAATAATTAGCAATAATGTAGTGAGGAATCTTGTCTTAAGGTGGAGTTACAACTAGATAGGACTAATTTAACATAACAAAGCGATTCGACTGTCTTTTATGGGATCTATATATTTTCCGGAAATCAATATATGAAATCAGTTTTTAAGCCAAAGCTTAAAGACACAGCTTTTGAGGTTCTCCTAGTTGAAGACAACCTAGCTGTGACGGAACAGCTCCGAGAGTTGCTGCTAGAAGCTAAGGAATTTAGGGTTCCCGTAACGCGTGTTCAGCACATTAGTGAAGCAATAGAAGCTCTTAAGAAAGAAAATTTCGATGTGATCTTATTAGATTTATCGCTGCCTGACGGAAAAGAGCTAGATACCATTTCCACATTTAAAGAATACGCTTGTAGGGGCAACATTGATACTTGTCCTCCTATTGTTGTTGTAAGTGAAATAGATGACGAAGAACTCGCTCTCCAAGCAATCCAAGCTGGGGCGCAGGATTATTTGGTCAAAGGAAAAATTGAGAGAGGAGTTTTAATTCGCTCTTTGCGTTATGCGATGGCGCGCAACGCAGCGCTGCAAGCGGCGATCGCAAGGCAGGATGGGATGGGCGCAGTCGGACGCAGCGCAACGAGTATAGCGTCTATTGCGTGTCAGCGAATGCAAGAAGCTCTGCAAAGCAGTGAGCAGAACTATCACTGTGTCATTGATGATAATGTCCAAGAAAGTAGTTTCCAAACCACACTCAAACAGGCACAGGAAGCCTTGCGGCAGTCTGAGGCACGGTTGCAAAAGTTGGCGGAAAATGTGCCGGGAGTAATATATCAATATCTTCAGTATCCCGACGGAACCGACAAGTTTACATACATTAGTCCAGGAGTTCGCGACTTCTATGAATTGGAACCAGAAGCTATCTGTGAAGATTCCCAGCTAATATGGGCAACTATTCACCCAGATGACCTGAGTGCTTTTATTGCTTCGGTTAACCACTCGGCAAAAACCCTCGGGCAGTGGCGTATGGAGTGGCGAATTATTACGCGATCGGGTGCCGTCAAATGGCTTCAGGGCGTGGCGCGACCGGAGAAACAACCGGATGGTACCCTGATTTGGGATGGCATGTTGTTAGAGATTAGCGATAAGAAGCAGGTAGAAAAAGCGCTTAAAGAGAACGAAGAGAAGTTCCGTCAGATGGCTCAGTGTATTCACGAATGCTTCTGGATGTCGGACGCCGAGATGACCCAAGTTCTCTATATCAGTCCAGCTTATGAAGAAATCTACGGTCGCTCTTGCCAAAGCGCGTATGAGCGCATCGATAGCTGGCTAGAGGCTGTCCATCCAGAAGACCGCCAGCGAATTATAAACTCTTGGGATCATCTGTTACAGGGAGAAACTGTAGAGGCAGAATATCGAGTGATCCGTCCGGATGGCTCAATAGTTTGGGTTCTTGACCGTACTTTTCCAGTGCGGAACGAAAAAGGAGAGATTTATCGCGTGGCGGGGATTGCTCTTGATATTAGCGATCGCAAACGCACCCAGGAAGCGCTTAAAGAAAGTGAAGCCAAGTTCCGCCAGCTTGCTGAGCATATCCATCAAGTTTTCTGGATGGTTTCTACCAATGACAACAAAATCCTCTACGTCAGTCCTGCCTATGAAAAGATATGGCAGCGCAGTTGTCAAGGTGTGTATGAAAAACCCAGCTCTTGGCTTGAGGCAATTCATCCAGAAGACCGAGAGCGAATGATGGCTGCATTCCAGCATGTCCCAGACGGGAACTACAAAGAATATCGGATTGTGCGACCGGATGGATCGATGCGCTGGATCGGGTCACATGCTTTTCCCATTCACAATGAGCAGGGTGAGGTATATCGCGTCGCTGGTATTGACGAAGATATTACGGAACGCAAGCAAGCGGAGGAAGCACTGCGTCAAAGTGCAGCTACTAATCGCGCACTCCTGAACGGCACACCGGATATGATGTTCCGTTGTCGCGCTGATGGCACCTTTGTAGACTTCAAACCGGCTAAAGACATCAAAACACTTGTGCCACCTAGTGCGTTTCTGGGGAAAAAGCTGCAGGAGATTTTGCCATCACCGTTATCAGTGCGGGTGATGCAAGCCTACGAGAAAGCTATAGTGTCCGACAAGACTCAAATCGTAGAGTATCAACTACCTAGCGAGGACGAGTTGCATGATTATGAGGCTCGCATCGTAGCAAAAGATAGCGATGAATTTATTGCGATCGTGCGTGATATCACAGAACGTAAGCAGACAGAGTCGGCGCTACGGCAGCAGAAAGAATTGCTGCAAACTATCTTTGACCACATCCCTGTGATGGTGGCTTTTTTGGATACCACGGGTCAGATTCAGTTAATGAACCGCGAGTTAGAACGTGTCCTAGGTTGGTCTCTAGCAGAACTGGGAAACCTTGACCTGTTAACGTTTTGCTATCCCAACCCGAAGTACCGCCAAAGGGTTCGGAATTTCATGCAAACAGCGTCCGGGAAATGGCAGGACTTCAAGACTAGAACTCGTGACGGTCGCGTGTTGGATACCTCCTGGGCTAATATTCGGCTAAAAGATGGCACACAGATCGGCATCGGGCAAGATGTTACTGAACGAAAGCGTTCAGAACAGGCATTGCGGGCGCTGACTCAGCAGGAACGGGCGAAAGCTTTGCAACTAGAGCAAACCTTGAAAGAACTCCAACACACTCAAGCTCGACTAGTGCAGAACGAAAAAATGGCGAGTTTAGGTCAATTAGTTGCAGGTGTCGCCCATGAAATCAACAATCCTGTTAGCTTCATCTCCTGTAATGTCACTCCAGCGATGGAATACAGCTCTGGCCTAATTGAGTTGATTTCCCTCTACCAACAACACTATCCAACACCCTCTGCTGAAATCCAAGACGAGATTGAAGCAATTAACCTCGATTTTCTTAAGGAAGACTTTCCAAAATTGCTGCGCTCAATGCAGGAAGGAGCCTCCCGAATTCAGAAGATTGTCCAATCCCTGCGCAACTTCTCACGCCTTGATGAAGCAGAAAGAAAGAAAGCTGACCTTCACGAAGGACTAGATAGTACCCTGGTAATTTTACAGACCCGCTTGAAGCAACAACCCAATAGAGTAGGAATCCAAGTAATTAAAGAGTACGGTGACCTCCCATTGGTGGAGTGCTATCCCAGTGAGCTGAATCAAGTATTTATGAATATCTTGAGTAATGCCATTGATGCCCTTGAAGAAAGGATGAAGGAGAATTGTTTGCTCATTCCTCAAATTCGGATTTCTACGGAAGTGTTGAGAGGAAATGGTCAACAATCAACTGAGAAGATTGTAATTCGTATTGCTGATAATGGGTGCGGTCTTCCATTTAAGGTTAAACAGCGCGTGTTTGACCCGTTTTTTACCACTAAACCGATTGGCAAAGGCACTGGTTTAGGTTTATCCATATCGCATGCGATCGTAGTGGAGAAACATCACGGGGAATTATACTGTAACTCCCGGCTTGGTCAAGGTACAGAGTTTGCGATCGAGCTGCCACTACGATAGTGTTTTTGTAAGTAGGGATATACGTTTATCAGATTTTGCACTCTTCTCCGTAAACCCAAAAAACCAGCCCGGAACTCAAGTTCCGGCTAATAGAAAAAGTCCATTAAAATGGACTGAAATTTATATGAATTTATAGGCAGTGATTATCTAGTCCTCTTTAGAGGACTTGCTCTATGAACCAGGGAATTAATTTCCTGGCAAATGTTGCTTTTAGCGGAACTTAAACAAAAACCAAGCCAACCCCTAATAGTTTTGTCAGGGGTTGTGCTGTAAATTCAGATGGCAGAGAGATGACTCGGCTCCCCCAAAACTGGTTATCTCAACCAAGCTCAGAGCGTTATAGCTGTCGCCATAAAGGTTAGGACAGATTTAATGGCTGAAACGACCTAGTACCAGTGATAAACCTTCTGCCCTCTGCCCTTTGCCTTGTGCCTTTTGCTATATATCAAATAGAAAAAAGAATGCAACAAATTGAATAACCCCCTAAATCCCCCTTTTTAAGGGGGACTTTGAGTGGATTCTCCCCCCTTTTTAAGGACGGAGCGACTGGAGCCGAAGGTGAGGATGAGAAGCTGGGGGGGATCGACCATCTGTAGCAAACATTGAGGTAATCGATATTAGAAGAACTAACCCAAAAGGATAACACTGACACGATCGCTTGGATTGGCAAGCCACAATTAGAGGTAGGCAACACCACAACTTACCAGGACTTGTGCATCAACTCTACGAATGTTGCGTCAGTAGTTTAATTGCGTAAGTACCACTACGCAAGCAACCTTCCTGCACAAAGCTCTTGCTTTCATGTCAGTAAAATTTCTAAACCGCTTAGTGTCCAAAGCTTCACCGAAAGTTCCCCTCCGAACCGTCCTCATCGTCCCCTTCGTCCTGCAAATCTTCGCGGCGGTGGGGTTGACGGGGTATCTCTCATTCAGAAACGGGCAGCAAGCCGTTAACAAGCTGGTTACTCAGTTGCAGAGTAAAGAGAGCGATCGCATCGACCGACACCTCGATACCTACTTAGCCACCCCCAATCAGATTAATCAAATTAATTTAGATGCCATTGAGTTAGGCTTGCTAAACCTAAATGACTTTCAAACTACGGGGCGCTACTTCTGGAAACAGATGCAGGTGTTTAATGTTGGCTACATTTCCTTTGGCAACAAAGACGGTGAATTTATTGGAGTTGAACGCCTAGATAATGGCAGCCTGCTGATCAATCAAGTTTCCAAGCCCAACCCTGGTAAACTCTTTGTCTGGACTACCGATAACCAGGGGAATCGCACCAAGCTGCTGGAAGTCAAAAACTGGGAGCCTAGAGGAGAGGCTTGGTATGCAGATGCCGTGAAAGCTGGTAAACCCTTGTGGAGTAAAGTTTACCAATGGGAAGATAAGCCGGAAGTTATATCGATCTCTTCTAGTTATCCTGTCTACAACAAAACGAAGACGATTGCAGGAGTCCTGAGTATCGATCTCCTCCTTTCGCAGATTAGTCAATTTCTCAACCAGATAAAAGTTAGCAAGTCTGGACAGACCTTTATTTTGGAGCGGGACGGACTCCTGGTAGCAAGTTCCAGTACCGAAAAACCCTTCACAGTTGTTGATGGTAAGGCTAAGAGATTAAGGGCATTAGATAGTAAAGAACCCTTAATTCAATTAACAACCCAGTATTTGACAAAACACTATAAAAAACTCAGCGAGATTAACACTACCCAACAGCTCAAATTGACGATTGAAGGTCAGCACCAGCTTGTCCAAGTAACGCCCTGGCGGGATGAGTTGGGCTTGAATTGGCTAATCGTGGTGGTCGTTCCTGAAGCTGACTTCATGCAGGAAATTAACGCTAACAGGCGAAACACCTTCCTACTGTGTATTGCAGCCTTGATAGTGGCTACAGTCCTCGGCATTTTCACCTCTCGCTGGATTGTCCGACCAATTTTGCGCTTGAACGCATCTGCCAAGGCTCTTGCTTTGGGGAAATGGGAGCATCTTGAAGTGTCTGGAGCAAGCGATCGCTCTGACGAACTAGGGGAACTAGCCAGGTCATTTAACAGTATGGCAGGGCAACTGCAAGAATCCTTTGCCACCCTAGAAGGCAAAAATGCTGAGATGAAAGTCTTAAACGAGGCACTGACTCAAAGTGAGAGCAGGCTGACTCAATTTTTAGAAGCAGTGCCAGTCGGTGTCAGCGTACATGATGCAACAGGCAGAATCTACTACGCCAATCGCACCGCACAGGATTTAATGGGCAAGGGCATCAGACCAGATGCCACACCCGAACAATTGCCAGAGGTTTATCAAGTCTACATTGCCGGAACTGACCAGTTATACCCTCCGGAGCAAATGCCTTGCACTCGTGCACTTAAGGGCGAGAGCGTTTCTGTTGAAGATTTAGAAATCCACCAAGGAGAAACGCTTATTCCTTTGGAAGCACGAGCTACGCCAATTTTTGATGAAAAGGAAAGGGTTGCTTTTGCCATTGTTGCCTTTACTGACATCACGCAACGCAAACAAGCCGAAGCCGAACGGATTCATTTCATCCAAGAACTAGAACGCCAAAATGAAGCTCTAGAGCGTTTGAACAACCTCAAGGATGAGTTTCTTGCCAATACCTCTCACGAACTACGCACACCCCTCAACGGCATGATTGGTATTGCCGAGTCGATGATGGATGGAGCCACCGGACAAGTTTCAGAACTGCAACGAAAAAATTTGTTGCTGATTGTCCAAAGCGGACACCGATTGGCAACTTTAGTTAATGATATCCTCGACTTTTCTAAACTGAGACACAAAACAATTGAACTGCAATTCCAAGCTGTAGGACTACGAGAAATTGCCTCTGTTGTTCTTACCCTCAGCCAACCTCTGATTGGAAACAAAGATTTGCAGCTTATTAACGCTATTCCCTCAGGCATTCCCCCAGCCCAAGCTGATGAAAATCGCTTGCAACAGATTTTGTATAACTTAGTAGGAAATGCGATTAAGTTTACTGAAAAAGGCATTGTAGAAATCTCAGCGGTTGTCGTAGATCCCCCCCAACAGGGCTTAAAAAGCCGGGAGCAACACAATTCAACTGCTCTGGTTCCGCTGCTAGAAAGCCGGGAGCAACACAATTCAACCGCTCTTGTTCCCCCCTTTTTAAGGGGGGCTAGGGGGGATCGAGCCAAATATCTAGCAATTACCATCTCCGACACAGGTATCGGCATACCAGACGATAAATTAGACCGAATCTTTGAATCCTTTGAACAAGGCGATGGTTCAACAGCGCGTGAATATGGTGGCACTGGCTTGGGTTTAGCAGTCACTAAAAAGCTTGTGGAGTTGCACGGGGGCGAAATTCGAGTCGAATCGATTGTAGGAGTGGGTTCGCGGTTTACCTTCACCCTGCCAGTGGCATCGGGTCAGGTTGCGGTTAACGGTAGCGATCGCTCTTATCTCTCCTGCGTTCTGCGTTCTAGGGAAGAAGTGAATGAGTCAGAGAGCCTCAATCCGTTAATACAAACTCATAACAATTCTCAACAGTTCAAAATCCTGATGGTCGATGATGAGCCAGTGAATCTTCAGGTGCTTATCAACCATCTTTCCCTACAAAACTATTCCCTAACCCAAGCTTCTAATGGCGCAGAAGCCTTGGCAGCGATCGAGCAGGGTTTCAAACCCGATTTAATCCTGCTTGACGTGATGATGCCTCGGATGACTGGCTATGAAGTCTGCCAAAAAATCCGCGAAAAGTTTCCTGCCAATGAACTACCTATCTTGATGTTGACGGCAAAAAATCAAGTCAATGACTTGGTGGAAGGGTTAAGTATCGGTGCCAATGATTATTTGACTAAACCCATTTCAAAAAGCGAATTATTAGCGAGGATTAAAACTCATTTAAGATTGTCTAACCTCAACATCGCCTACGGTCGCTTTGTCCCGCATAAATTTCTCCAGTTGTTGAACAAGGAAAGTATTGTTGATGTTAGCTTAGGCGAAAATGTGCAGCAAGAGATGTCGATTTTGTTTTCTGATATCCGCGATTTCACTAGTTTATCAGAAACTATGAATCCGGAAGACAATTTCAAGTTTATCAATGCCTATCTATCTCGTATGGAATCGGCAATCATCGAAAATAATGGGTTTATTGATAAATACATTGGCGATGCAATTATGGCACTGTTTAGCGGTAATGCTGATGATGCGGTCAAAGCCGGGATTACCATGCTCCACCGACTTTCTGACTATAATCAACATCGCGCTAATTCAGGTGATGTACCAATCAAAATTGGGATTGGTATCAATACAGGTTTGTTAATGCTGGGGACAGTGGGTGGAAGAAATCGCATGGATGGTACGGTAATTAGTGATGCGGTGAATTTAGCCTCTCGCTTGGAAAGTCTAACGAAAAATTATAGAGTTTCACTGTTAATCTCTCAGCAAACTTTTATAGGTCTGCACGACCCAAATGAGTATAGTATCCGCTTCATTGAGAAAGTCAAAGTGAAGGGGAAGTCAGAAGCCGTGACAGTTTTTGAAGTGTTTGATGGGGATGAGCCTGAAATCAAAGAAGGCAAGTTAGCTACGAAAACAATTTTTGAAGAAGGTTTGTTACTCTACCAGCAGCATTTAATGAGGGACGCTGCACAACGGTTTGAAGATATCTTGAGAATTAACCCAATGGATACGGTTGCCCAAATCTATCTCGATCGCTGTTAGGTTTACAAAGCGAGTTTAGGCTTTGTTTGGACTTAGAAATTGTTCAAGTCCCGTTAAGAGGATTAAGAGAGGCGATCGCTATCTGACAAACTTTCCTTTTTGTCGGCTTAATGCGTATCGATTTCTCCCAGGTATTGCCGTCCTACCCCACTGTGAAATTCCCACTTTTTCTGTGTCCTGAATCATCCGCAATCAGGCTAAATCCTCGGCTGATTCGAGTCTTTTCGTTTAAGTTTCGCTAATCGCGCTAGCTTACGCCAGTTTTTGTTAACTTTTGTAACCCTTGCAAAAAAACCCTTGGTAATTACAGAGTCATAAACAAAAGCCTGACACAAAAGTATTTTCAGGGAGAACAACATGAAACTGTATGAATCTATCCGCTGGGAGACACGCTGTTGGGAAGATCCAAGCGTTACGTAAACTTTTATCGCAAATACATAAAAGTCCAAAATTAATCTTGAGTAACCTACAGAGATTTGTAACCAGCACTGAAGTAAAGCAATAGTAACCATCCAATCTGATGGCTACGGCAAATAGTATATATATGAGCGACGAATATCAGGAAATAGAGGTTATAGGTTGGGGAAGAAGGCTGACTAGCTCCTGTGTTGGAGCGATTTTGGGAATTATCCTATTATTCGCCTCTTTTTTTATTTTGTACTGGAATGAAGGCAGAGTAGACGTTTCACAAATAGCTAAGACGGCGGTAGAAATTTCAGCGTCTTCCCCCAGCACTGGTCAAGGTAAACTAGTTTCAACTACTGGCACCATTACATCTAGTCAGTTATTGGGAGACGATTTATTTTTGCAGCCGGGAAAGTATATTATCGTCTCTAGAACCGTCGAGATTTTTGCCTGGAAGCAAAACAAAGAATCCACAACTGAAAAGAATGTAGGTGGCTCAGCTACTAAAACAACAACCTACACTTACACAAAAGAATGGACATCTAATCCAGAGGACTCTAGCTCATTTAGATACCCTGAAGGACATCGAAATCCTGCTAAATCTGTCACCAGTCTGGATTATATGGTCTCAGATGCTAAAGTCGGAATCTATAGCTTGGATACAGGCAGCCTTGATTATCGCAACAATTATAAAGTCAACAGAGGTGGGGGTATAACACTAAGCGAGAGAATTGGTCGCCCGAAATTCGATATACTCCCTTTAAATCGGCAAAATACTAGGCTGAGTGGTAATGTTACTCTGGCAGATAATTACCTTTACAAGGGGATTGGCTCACTCGAAAATCCTCAAGTCGGTGACCTGCGTATCGAGTATCTTGTTCTTCCGACTGATTCTACAGTTACTGTCTTTGGCAAACTGGAAAGTCCTGATCGGATTACTCCCTACTTTCACAAGAAGAATACCAAGTTGTACTGGGTGTTTCGAGGAACGAGGGATGAGGCAATCGCTACACTAAAGACCAACTACGACATTGCGATATGGCTCTTCAGATTCAGCGGATTTTTAATAATGTGGATAGGATTAGCACTTGCCTCTAACCCGATTAGTGTTTTTCTAGATTTCATCCCTTTTCTTGGGTCGGTTAGCGAGAGTGTAGCTGGATTGGCGAGTTTTTGGGTTGCCTTTGTCCTGTCCACTGCTACTATCCTGGTTTCTACGCTGATTCACCACCCGATCGCGTTGGTAATTGCGCTTACCATAAGCCTTGGGGTAATGATTGTCCTCCGCCGCCACAAGCCCTGATATGAGGCGGGGTTGTTGTATAGCCAAGAATTTCCTTTGTCTGATGGCAAAAAAACCTTACCGTTAAATTTGGAGTTATATCAACACAGCAATGCTTTACCCGCAGGAAAGCAAGACGCAGAATAGCTAAGGGTTGGCTGGGGCTTAAGGAATACAAAGCTAGAGATAAACGCAGTCTACTGAGACATTTTGTTCTAGTTTAAGGTTGGAAGGTTGAAAGTTTAAACTAACCTTCAACCTTCAACCCCTTAATCCATCGTTGAGCGAAAGCTGGTACAGTTTTCGCATGGGACAAATACGGGCAGTTTTATGTGGATATTACGGGAAGGGTAATGGCGGCGATGAGGCGCTGCTAGCTTCGCTGCTGCAAATGCTACCAAAGTCAGTGACGCCTCTGGTGCTTTCTGGTAACCCTGCTCAGACTCGTAAGCGCTATGGGGTTGAGAGTTGCGATCGCTCCTCTTTCTTCCAAGTGCTGCGAGCAATGCGTCACTCTGATGCCTTCATCTGGGGCGGCGGCAGTTTAATCCAAGATGCTACCAGTGCAGCTAGCCCTTTCTACTATTGTGGCTTGATGGGATTGGCGCGGCAGTTGGGCTTGAAAACAATTGCCTGGGCGCAGGGTATTGGACCTCTGAAGCGTGAACTGACATGTCGGGTAGCACGGCAGTCATTTGCCACTTGTGCGGCGGTGAGCGTGCGCGATCGCGGTTCAGCCGAACTCTTAACCAATTGGCAAATTCCCTTTATTCAAGCTCCCGATCCAGTTTGGGCGCTAGACTCCTCACCCGTAAAAGGCTTGTGGGACTTACCAGCACCGAGAGTGGCAGTCTCGTTGCGATCGCACCCCACCCTAACCCCTGAACGCCTCGCTAACCTCACCCACGCTCTAGTTAACTTTCAAAAAGCCACACAAACCTGTATCTTATTAGTGCCCTTCCAAGCCTCTCAAGACTTGAGCATCGCCGAATCAATTCAATCCCAGCTGACTGGCCCTAATCAAATTTTCCGGTTAGAAAACCCCAGAGAATTGAAAGGATTATATCGGGGCGTAGAGATGGCAATTGGGATGCGCTACCACAGCCTGATTATGGCGGCAGCAGAAGAATGCCGATGTTTTGCTCTTAGTTATGATCCTAAAGTTAGCCAACTGATGGCCCAACTTGATCTGCCAGGATGGGATTTAGCTCAGCTGCCAGATGACCCCAATCTAATCAGTCAAACTTGGTTAGAACACTACGTCAATGGCGACCCGCTCACCAACGACAAAATTCAGTCATTGATAGACCGGGCACTAATGCATCAGGATTTATTGACGGAAACGTTCTTAACCGTAAGCTGAGTTGTAGCGAAGACACTCTGTTACATTCTGTTTAGCTTAATAATTGTGGTCTGGCGATTTTTGTGCATTACTTTGTATGGAGAGAGGGGTGAGGGAATCAAAGACAACCGCACCCAAACTCAAGTCAGGGCAAAGCCGTTAACTGGTATTTTCTACCTATACACTTTCTCCGGCGTTGCATTTGACCCAAAGTTGCTGCCAATATCTTTGGCGCGTTTGTCTGACCCTTACTTGCCCACGTTGTGGATTCGTGACCCTCTGGATGAAGAGTGATGAGTGACGCTGACACCCCAAACAACCAGCCCCTCCCTGAACTTCCTGCATCAACGGATGACAGTTCAGCTGATCCGCTAGATGCTACGGATATATCAGATAACCCGCAAATTGTCAAATCCTCTGAGTTGCCGGATGTAAAAGATCCGATTCAACCGTGGAGACCCGACTTGACAATAGAGTCAGAAACTGCCACGAAAGCATGGTCGGCAATTACAGAGGGAGACGACCGTACTACAGAGACGGCGGATGTTTCTGAGCGACGAACAAAGGATGCTGATTGGTTTGCCTTGGCTCAAAAAATGCGCCAGCGCAATCGTCGCTTACTTGACCAAGTAAATCAGCTCAGAGCAGCGCTCAAGGAGAAACAGGAGGAGTTACACTCACAGCAAACGCGATCGCAACAGCAAGAAGTACTACTGGCTCAACAGGCGGAGGAACTGAGTACCGTTCAAGACCAATTAACTCGGATGTTCCAGGCACTGGAATCCTCTCATCAAGCTGCTCAACGCCAGCAAATATTGATAGAAACATTATCCGAGCAGTTACAAAGCTCTCAGGAGCGAGTTGCCCAACTAGAGCGGGAATGTGCCCTCACCCAACAACGCTACAATGAGCAGTCCCATCAGTTGTTGCAAGCCGCAAATACCTGTCGAGAACTCAGAACACGCCTGCATCGACAGCAACAACAAACCATGCAATTTAAGGTAGCACTGGAGAAGTCCTTGGAAATGCCAACCTCCAGTACTCCAACCCAGCAACTTTCTTATAGGAGTAGCAGTACTACCTCACCTGTTTTCCCCAAAACGCAGCCTATCCAACCCTGGTCAGCCCAACCAGAAGTACTCAAAGAAAAATCTAATTTCGATACAATTTGGAAGCTCCCAATTCTGCTTGATCCCCTGCAAGCGGTATATCCCTCAGATACAGAACCTTTAGAAATTAGACGACTTAGAGAACCGGATCGTCTAACGGTAGGTACCTCTAAGTCAGCTGAAATAGCGATCGCTTCTTCCCAAGAAAGTACAGACACAGAATTGGAATTGGAACAGCAACTCCTTGCCGAAATGACCTCTCTAGCAGAGGCAGCTGGTCTGTCAGAGTTCCAATCAGACTTAGCTGACACCCGAGGGCAATTGCTACCAGAATCAGAGATTGACCTACACTCTAATGAGGCACTACCAGACCTGAGTGAGGCTCAAGAGACTTCCTCGGCAGAGAATATCAGGGAGGTAGATAGGGTGCAGTTGCCTAGTGAGGATTTATGGGTAGATTCTGCAACTCGTGAGCAAGCTGAGCCAGATGTAATTCTCCCCCAATCCAACTGGCCGTCGCCCACCCTCTATCCCCTACGTTCTCCCAAAAAGCGTAAGTCATTGGCGGCAATTGAGTTACCCAGTTTTCCTCGCTATAACCCGACTTGAAAGGTTTTGCTAGGGCACGTTGAGGAATCAGGCGATTTTCACTTGGATGAAATACAGGAATCTCGGTTTTAGGACAAGGGAGACATGGCGCGAGGTGACCAAATTTACGTAATTCGAGAATTTCTCAACATCCAAGGTGTCTACGAGCATCATGGCATCGACTGTGGCGATGGCACAGTTATTCATTTACGCAAGCGAACCGAAACAATCGAGCGCACCTCTTTTGCTACCTTCATGATTGATGCCAAGTCTAAGGTATATGTAAGGCAGTACCAAGTCAGTTTTATCCCAGATGTGGTAATTAAACGGGCAGAGAGTCGATTAGGCGAGAGGAATTACAATCTGCTGTTTAATAACTGCGAACACTTTGCCACTTGGTGCAAGACAGGTGTTAGCGGATCTCAGCAAGTCAGAGATTTTATTCCGGCGATCGCTAATATCAACACTGAGAATCTGGATATCCCTCTTCTGCAAGCCCTCAAAAAAGGCGATCGAAATAACGCTCTACAATCCTTGAGTGAGGCTTTATCAACTATCGGGGCAACTTGGGATAATATCCAACCGGAATATAACCAAGCTGTTGAGGAAATCAAAATTTGGCATCAAGTTGCTCAGCAAGCGGTTAAACAAGGCAGGGAAGACTTGGCGCGTGAGGCTCTTAAGCGGAAGCTTTTCTACAAAAAACGAGCCACTGAAGATAAGGCGAAGCTGGAGAAACTAGCAACCATGACGGAAACACTCATTCGCAACCGCACTGCCTTGCAACAAATTGTATAAATTCTCCCCTCGCTTAAGCGTCTAGCTGACCATTAATACTGCCATTGAAGCCGTAAACTTGACGGCTACCCGCAAACGGAACTAACGTCACGTCCCGTTCATCCCCTGGTTCAAACCGTACAGCTGTCCCGGCGGGGATATCCAGCCGCATACCTTTAGCTTGCTCTCGGTCGAAGTTCAGCGCTTCATTCACCTCGTAGAAGTGAAAATGAGAACCCACTTGAATGGGGCGATCGCCTGTATTTGCCACCCGCAGTTGTACAGTTGGACGACCAGCATTAAGTTCAATCTCCCCTTCTGGTACCAGTATTTCCCCTGGAATCATGTCAACCCCTGTCTCAAAAAAATTACATTAAGTCACGAAAAAGCGCAGCAGCGGAAACAGGCACCCAAACGGGACAGTCGATGGCAATTGTGCGATCTATTTTCCATCACCTGATAAAATTCCTCAGCCTGTGGAGCATATAGGCTCAACAGATGACCAAACCCGAACATGTGTGCGGTTTCAATAGCTTGCTGCCATAGCAGTTTCCCATATCCTTAGCCGATCGCGCCTGGATCTACAAACAAATTTGTCAACTACAGCTATCAAGGCGCACTCAGTCGTGGATAGTGCCGCTTACGTTTTGATGGTCTGAAACCTATGTGCAGGGGATTCAACTAGAATCCAATAAATTCATTAGTTTTCCAAATACGCAACCACTAATAAAAACTTTTGTAACAGCTTGCGTAACTCTTGAATATTGCCCTGAGAAGTAATTTACATCTTAATATCTTCAAAGCGTAAATCCTGCCAATATTGCAGGCTAATTTGTGATGCAAAAAATTATTCATTAACTAAGTTTTTAGAGCAGGATAGGAATGCTAAAAATAAACAGAAAATAAATTGTGAATAAATTTTAAAGAGTTCGCATTTATCTAGAGGAATAACATAGGATTAGTTGCATTCAAGAATTAAACAAGTTTAGCCAATTCCTCAGCCAACAACTGTCGCTACTTTGTCATGCATACTATTAGCTCTTAAGGTAAGAAGCCTAATTTACAGGTATACTTAGCAATTTGAGAGGGATAAATTAGTGACAAATGAAACGTTACTAGTATGAGATGTATGAGTTGATACTCAAAAAAAGCTAAGTAACGTTAAGGTTTTGGCTTGAATAACAATAGAGAATTGCCAAGCTCACTTGTTAGCTTGCTTAATTTTTGATGCCAATTTCTTTTAACTAACACGCTTGTTCCAGACTTTGGAAAGTCGTGAACAAGTTACGTACACTTATCGGAAATTGGTATGAAGTAGAGTACAGCTCGTTCTTCAAAAACTTAATCGCAATAAATTCTGAAATGAGGATTAGATCAAATGAACAATAAGGCGTCCAAAGAATTTAGCACGCTTAAGAGGAACAAAAGGCAAGTGTTTGTTAGGCGATCATTGACTATTGGGGCAACTGGATTGCTACTCACTTCACTGAGTAGTTATGGGGTGCTCGCACAAAAGTCTGGCTCTTCAACCGTCTCATCTGATAGTGCCAATCAGTCATACAGAAATCAGCCCTTCAATACGTTACCTGAAGCTCAGCTTCGAGTGCGGATGCCAAGAGATTCGGTTAAGGCTCCAGCCAACGCTCCCTCTAACTCAGCTACTATCAATGGTAAGGCGGGTGCGGTAAGAGGTGCGGCTGGTACCTCCAACCCAAATACTCAAGGAAATTCCCCATTATCGTATGGAACGTCTCAAGTCCCTTACTCTACTTCCCGTGTTTTAGGCGGCACCAATAATCCTGCCCAGACCAGTCCATACCGTATAAGCGGCAAGTTGTATATGGCTTTTGGGGGAAGCACTTACAACTATATTTGTTCTGCTTCTATGATTGGAAGAAGCCTTCTGGTTACGGCAGCACACTGCGTCCATGATTATGGAAAAGGAAACGCTGGGTGGGCGACAAAGGTGAAGTTTGTTCCTGCAAAAGACAACGCTAGCGAACCCGATCTATTCTACGAAAGCACGCAATACATGATTGCTAGCAGCTATTTCAATGGAACTGATACCTGTACTCAGACTGGCGTTGTTTGCAACAATGATATTGCGCTGGTTGCGCTAGGCAATAATAGTCAAGGGCAACAGGCAGGCAATCGTGTCGGCTGGTACGGTTATGGCTGGAATGGCTACAGCTATGCCACCCCAGCTAGCAGCTATCAAGGCGTCTTTGGCAATAAGTTATTTGCGTCGATCACTCAGCTCGGATATCCTGGCTCTTTTGACTCAGGCTTGAAGATGCAAATCAACACGGCTTATGGTGCCTTCTACAGTAGCGGCAATCTAAAGAATACCTGGTTAGGCTCAGCTATGACTGGCGGGTCTAGCGGCGGCCCATGGCTTGTCAACTTTGGCGATAATGCGGAGGGAGGAAACTATGGCTCTGCAAACATCCGTAATATTGTTGTCGGAGTCACAAGCTATGGTAATGGCGAGCAGCGAATGGGTTCGTCTTGGTTTGGACAAAACGTAGAATTCCCCGACGGCGCTTATGGTAATCGTGGGGCAGGCAACATCGGAAAACTTGTCTATGACGCTTGCGATAACCCTTATGGCTGGAAGCTCCAAAGTAGTGGGCGTTGCACCTAAGGGGTTAAACCGAATTAGATATAAAATGGCTGTGCCTCAAGCTCTTTCCTTACTTGGTAGCCATTGTTCAGTTACGCCTACCTACGTATAGCGGTTCTTGATTGTGTGGAATTAATACCTTTAGGGGCGATATACCCTTAACCTCTAAAGGTTTAGATTCCACTATAAAATGTTGATAACACTTCCTGATCCATCCAGAATAAGTGGTTACGCATCATGCAAACGAGGATGGTTTCTTTCAAAGTTCTCTTAATTCAGGTGCGTTCTGTTTTAAGTATTATGGGCGTTGCCCTGACCTTCAGCCTTGCTTTATTTGCATGTACAAAGTCGTCTTCAACCCAATTATCTCCTATGTCCTCCGAACACTCTCCGCCGTCTCGTGTTGCTTTGAAAAATTCTTCTTGGCGACTTGAGCGTTGGGAGCGCAAAGGCTCTGCTGTTGCGCTTGTGCCCAAAACAGAGGTGTCTCTGCATTTTGAGGACAATCAGGTGAATGGGTCTGGGGGGTGTAATCGCTTCAGTGGCACCTTTAATATGGTTGATGACAAACCTTCCTTTGGGACATTGGAAGCAACTCAAAGGGGCTGTGATGCGGTTGTGATGAACCAGGAATCGCAATTCTTATCCGCCCTTCAATCGGTACGTCGCATTGCCTTAGATGCTTCTGGTCGTCTGGTATTGTTTTATACGCTGGATGCAGATGAGGGAGTGCTGTACTTTGCCCCTACAAAGTAGACCTAGGATGCTTTGACCTACATTTCGCACTTCAAATAGTAGAACGAAAATAGGAGTTACGTACCGTACAAATCACCTATAGTGTGCGTTATAGGATTGGTTGTTTTGATCGCTTTGGCTCAGCCCTCAAGGCAACTAATTTCCTACTTCTTTAGGTGCTGGAAATACCAGAAATAGTTGAAATGACCAATTTCTGTATAGTACAGATGTACAATACGTAAGTCCTAAAATTGTTTCTTCTTTTACCTTTTCCGGCTTGCAAAAACTGGGAACACTAAACTAACTTGAGTTGGGTCAGCCTCTTCTCTCAATCTGAACCTCTTACCGCACCCACATTACCATTGATAGTACCTGAGTTGGAGGGAGCGGTGGCTGGAGCCGTAACCGAATCTATTGGCATCCGTGGTCGAAGCTGGTTTGGAGGTAAAGTATCGAACTTCTGATTTTTGTATAACTGATTGACAGTATCAGATGAGACGGTTCCCGCTTGATTCTGACCTTGATTTTGAGTGGAAGGAACGGAATTAGTCCTGCCACCTAAACATTCCTGTATCCCAGTCTTCGGATTGACCCGAAAATTAGTGCAACTAGAATTCTGTGCGAGCGTCCCATAAGTACCCAGTAAACTGAGTACCAATCCAGTTGCCCCAATAGTCAATGACTGTCTAACAAATACTTGCATGTTGTTCTTAATTGGTAAAGTCAATTCTTGGGACGGATTTACTGGCATATTGTTCCTCATTATTGTGATCAATTCTTGGGACGCATTACTAAGCAAGGATTTACTCAAAAAGTTAGATTGTCTGGCTAAAGCCTTGCCCAGCCAGAATTGTTACAGTATGAACCCTATGTAGCCATGTTAGATGTACTGTTTTCAATAGTCAGGTCTTGTTGATATCTAAAGACTGAGCTGTTTTGATCAAGAGTAGCTCAAAGCCAGAGGTGAAGAGTTTAAGCTAGTTTGTTATCCTTACAAGGGACATAGCACAAGCTCTTGGGAACTTGTTAAAGTTTTTTCGGTCACTTATATAAAGAGTTAATAAACCAACCAAGCGTCAAAGAGTGGATTGCAACAATAGAAGTCTGTAAACTTCTTCTTTATTCAAGACTTTCGGTTGTTCTTCACGTAGGTAAAAAGTGGGTTGGCTAGAAACTTCAATTACAATTGCGAGGTAGAACCGATGTGTAGGAAGCTGTGGATATCAACCTTTACTGTTGCTAGCCTAGCAGGGCTAATGATCATTTCACCGATCGCTAAGGGAGAGTCAAGAAATATGAACAAACAAGACTCTAAGGTTCAACCGATAGGCATTAGCACTGAGCAGACAAATACTGGTCAGACACAAAGAGAAGTATTAGATTACTGGACACCTGAGCGGATGCGCAATGCTAAACCAGCCATGCCCACAGTCTCTGATACTTCTAATTCAGGCGAGGCTCGGCCACCTCAGCAGGGGCGAAACACCAAGCCAGCCCGACCCATAATTCCTAACGCTCCTAGAGCAGAAGATTATTGGACACCTGAGCGGATGCGGAATGCTCAGCCTGCCATGCCCACGCTTCCTAACGCTCCTAGAGCAGAAGATTATTGGACACCTGAGCGGATGCGGAATGCTCAGCCTACAATCCCCACGGTTCCTACTACTCCTAGTTCAGGAGAAGGCTCAGAGGGTTCAGGAGGGCGTTAACAGGCACCGGTGTCAACTTAAGGAAGCTTGGCGGTTGAAACCGCAGCTACACAAACAAAACCTGCCTACGCAGGTTTCTCTCGACCTCAATTTTTTGTTAGTCCGTCCTCACTAAAGCTCCGGCGGCGGACTTAGTTTATGTAGCCGCGAATTCCATGATACTGTTGGTCAATTAGCGAAGGGTCTGACCCTCCAGCCGTAAAATTGGTGGGTAGGGGCGAAGCATTTGCTCGACGGTGTAGGTTTGTGGTTACAAAGAGTGAACGCAAATGCTTCGCCCTGCTGGTGAGGGATAACACCCTCACGAATTCACCAACGGTATCATTCCATTCGCCAAGGCTTAAATTGACACCAATAAAGAATGCTTCGCCCCTACAGCAACTGGAAGATACAACTCAAATAAAGTTTGTCTACAACGACAAATTAAAGGCG
>DATNPH010000127.1:0-25067 GCA_036703315.1 Coleofasciculaceae cyanobacterium | reverse complement strand
TTTCGACCCTAGGAGATCGCTCGTCCTGATCACAACTGCTATAGGTAGAGAAGGGTGACACATTTCCGATTAGGCGTATGACTGGATGAATGATGGCTCACCCTACCTCTTTAGACCTGGTAACGTCGCATCCCCAGAGGGGACAATCTGCTACTACTTGCAGCAGTTTGCTATGACCTTCCCCATCTGCTGTGTCTAACCGTTAGACAGATAGGAAAAAATTGGCGGGTAACTCACTCATATCACCCCTGCTGTGACCTCAAGGCTTCACCATCTAAACACTGATCGTTCACCAAATTCAGAATCTTACTGACCTTTTCGCTCGGTTGCCAAGGCACTATAGGCGGCTCTGAGGGCTTTCCAGTTATCCTGTTCCTCACCGTGCCGAAAAGCCAAGATAGGGGTCTGATCGCCTTTGTCCAAAAAGTAAGAGCGGACAACACGGTTAAGTGAACCGTTCCTCCTACTGTCAATTGCTTGGCTTTGTGCTGCTAGGTCGTTACGCAAGCGGGTAAGGCATTTGATGATGTAGTCGGCAGGGTAGAGGGTGGTGATCGGAAATACTGGCTTATCGCCTCGCTTCTCACCTTGACCCTCAAACTGTACCTGGTAGGCTTCACCCTCAATCGGGGCAAACTTGGCACAGCCTAAAATCTCGTATGGTCTGCATCCTGTGGCTGCAATCAAACCTACTGCTACCTCATGGGGGTCTGAGCTTTCGAGTAACTGACCCGTGACCTCTAGGTAGATGTCTGGGTCAATCTCTTGGTCATTGCCGATACGATCAATACCCCGTGTTGTTTTATTGCGTTGCCTCCAGCCGTCATCGGCTAAGCCACACAGTAAGACAACATAATGTCTTAACTCATGACCCTTAGGATTGCCATTCTCGTCGTATTTAGCGATCGCTTCGGCATTCTTACCTTGTTCTAGGGGGATGGACTTGAACTTTTCATAGAAGCCAGCTCGACTGAGAGCCGTTCCTAGAGTTTTAGTGCTGTAGCTGGTATGGGTATTGAGCCACTCATTGAAGCGATCGGAGTGAGGCTTAATTTCCTCCAAACTTTTGAGGTCTTTAACTACCTCGAATAGATGGTCTATTTGTTCTTATAGTGCTTTAGACATTTAATAGCTAGTTCCTTTTTGTAACGTATTAATAGTCTAGTTAACTGGTTAGGATATGTCAATAACTTGTTATTAAATAATTAACTGGTTACAGGGGGTGTTAAGGGATATTACAAATGAATTGCCGAAAAAGTTCATTCTGGGTACTAGACACTTCTTCCCCTCGCAACCCAACCCATGATTGCAACTCGGCTCGCGACCAACCCTCTCATCAGAGACTACTGAGGGGGAAGGGGAATAAGCTCCTAATAAGACTTTGAAAAGTTCTAAGCCCAAACATAGCCAAACTTGGCTCTGTGAGCAGCAAATACATCGATATAAGCCATCAGCCAATGCAGGAAGCGAAACTCAACTGCCACGGCTGGTTACTGACCAAAAACGTGATCACTTCCTCTAACCCCCTAGAGAAAGTTTTCCCTAGGGGGGGGTTGGCATCAACCAACCCGGACATCCCCAGATCTATATCTCTTCTACGTAAGCACTGCAACAAGTGCCACTGGAATTGGGAGAAAATATGACTTCTTAGTAAGTCCTCCAAGCTTTCTGGACTGCTCCCACCATTTTGCAAGTTCTCGGCTTGCACCTTGTGCAGCTTCAAGTACACTAGTTTCCACCCATGTTGAATCTGTTTTAAGTGCATCTTTCTCCAACAGGGAAATTAACTGGTAAACTTCCTTGGCTGATGCTCCTTTAGCTTCTATAGGCTGGGATAAGTCACTACTGAAAGCGTAAAATGTTAAGTAAGAATCAGTGCTGGCTGATGCCTGATTTTCTACTTCACGAAGCGGGTGAGTGGCAAATAGGAGATAATGAGCATCTCGCAAATTAGGAAATTGTTCATACAATTGATTCGCCGAGATTGTTGTGAAGTCTGCCTTACACTGTCGAGCTAAAGAACACGCAAGACAACCGATTGGATCAGACTTATGAAGCGGTCGATGCTTTATGACTCCCTCCCATTCCTTCTGATGCCAGGGATAAAGACCAGCAAGCAGGATATTTTCCTTTTCCCTGCCAAACACTTTGAATTCTGGATCAAACGTGAATTTTCTGTTCTGAATGATAGCAATCTTAGCCTGAGCAGTTTCCATTACTGTACCTTCGTCACGGAATAAAGGACGGTGCCACTCCTTTTCACTAAATGTAAGTTCATGTTTCTGATCAACACCAGGTAAGCCTAATTCCATCCATCGCTCAAGCCGCTTCGCCAGTTCTTCGCGGCTGATTACCCATTGCTGACTGAGTTGAGTTTGAAGTTCCCCTAATTTCTCCTCCATATCTTTTTGGTCGGCTTCAGCTTGCTTGAGGATTTTTTCAATTACTGAAAAATCTTCCTCTTCAATCTTCTGAAAAATTTCCTCTTCCTGTTCCATGCTGAGAGATCCAAGAATCTTGAGTTGCATTCTCGGATCTGTAATTCCAAGTTGAGTGAAGCGATCAACTAATGCTTGCTCCCGTCTTTGCTCATGCGTTCCAGCAATAATTAAGTAGTAAGCGATAACATCTGAGATTTGCCCTAGTCGAGCAACACGACCGTTTCGTTGCATTAGTACTGCTGGATTTGGACTCAGATCCCAATGAATAACGCGGTTTGCAACTTGAAAATCAAACCCTTCATCTGCGGCTGAAGTCGCTACTAGGACTCTTACAGGACTGTTTACATCACGCAATTTGGCAACAGCAGTTTCTCTCTCAGCAAAACTCATGTCCCCAGTCAATTTTTCACTTTCTCTCGGAAGAGCTTTAATGATAATCTCACAAGTTTGCAAACTCTCGGTGAAAACTAGAAACTTTGACTCAGGATACTTTGTCAAAATTTCTTTGAGCCAAGTTAGCTTAGCATTCTCCGCTCCAGTTTCATCTTCACCATGAAAATCTGCAAAGTTCAGTAATTGGATCGCCAGTTCAGTTAATTCTAAAATTTCATGACTGTCTGCGAGAAAAGTTTCATCTTCTTCTTCACTTCTACGAAGCTTTTTGTTGAAATCGTAAATCTCGTTTATTGCATTTTTCCTTTCTGCTGTATTTGGTTGTCCTATTTTCCCTGCTTCAAAGGTAAAGTTGTCGCTGGGAAAGGAAACATCTACGTGTCCAGATTTAATACTTTCATCATAGGCAGCAAGCTTTTGAGAAATTCCTTTAATGAGCTTCCGGAGGTTCTCTGTACTCTCAGATATATCTTGCCTATATTCTTTTTGAGTTTTCCATTCCTGATGCTTAATGCACCAACGGAACAACCACATTGCGCCAGCAAGGGTGCTGCTAGTTAATCGTGTTTCAAGCTGCCGAATTGCAAATCCACCAAAGGTTTCACCATTAGTATTGCAAATATCTTTAACTTTTTCTCGAATATTTCTGATTAGTTGTAAATACTCTTCACTTGCTTGGAGAGGTGGACGTTCGATTGTTAATTTTGGAAATAAGCGTTTATAAGACCAGCTACGGACATCATCCTGTTGCCGCCAAATAACTGCCGTAGATGAGTCATCAGAAGCTAAAAGTTGAACGAGTTCTACGTCAGTTAACTCAGGAGAGTATGCATTTTTAATCTCTGAAGTTTGATGTGTAAGAAGACGCAACAGGTTAATAAATTGAGGTTTAGATCGAAACGGGGTAGCACTCATAAAGAGTACTAGCTTTGGAGGTGCGGAATCCTGCCAAAACTCTCCAGTAATCATTTGGTAAGCAGCTTCATAAGCTCTTGTAGTTGCCTTTAGGCCAATACGTTGTGGGCTGGTCAGGCCATCTTCACTTGCACAGTGATGTGCTTCGTCAATAATCAAAATCTCAGGGCTAACCCCCGTAGGCAACTTCTTCTTCTGTACTTTTTTTACATAACGTCTCGCAGCATCCATACTGGCAATATGAATTCCGTCAGTACGATTGCCATATTCAACAAAAGATTTCTCAACCTGAACAATACTTTCACCATCTACACCAGGGATAACTGACTGAAGCTTTAGCTTGACATCATCTAAAAGCCCACCCTTTGTCAGGTAAAGACAGCGAAGCGGCTTGGAATAACCCTGTGCAACGAGCAAATCTCGTAATACTAAACCAACTTCAATTGTTTTCCCAAGTCCAACCTCATCAGCAATAAGAAGACGTTGAACTTGTGTCTGATGAGATTTCATGTACTGTTGCAGCGCCAACTGATGGGGGAAAGGATCTTTGTCACTGGCGGTGATTCGACCTGAAAAGATGTTGGCAAGTAGTTCCAGCGCACCAAGTCGCATAGCAGTCTTAGCTTGAAATGCTGGATTTAAATCTTTTTCCCCAAGCACACTCCCTCCAGGGAGGTATGCCTTCTGTGGAATTAGCATCTCCTCGATATTAAAGTTGCTAGACAATTTTTCCCAGTCACGAAAGCTGCCAAATGGAATCCCCCGACGCTGTGTTAATTCGTTTGGGTTCGCGGGAGCACCGATGGTAAAAGCGTAGTGAGAGTAAGCGGGTGCATTCGGATTATCCGGATCTGCAAGAACCAGATCCGCGTGATGACCGCTTACGGAAGGAATCTCAAACAAATAATAGGGCATAATTAGTTCCTAAATTTACAATCTAAATTAGGTATACCTATTTGGCTATACCTAATTTAGGCTACCTATTCTGAGATCGTCAAGAATGTCAGAAATCCATTTGTCCTTCAAGCGGCTCTAAAGCCCGATAAGACCGAAGCCATAGAAAGCCGTTAGGGTGAATTCGACCTAACGATACGTAAAGGAGATCGCTGCCTAACCAATATTTCAGTCCCCTTACGGGGATTAGTTAGACGGAAAGACACTAGACCTTGTAAACGAATATGGTAGCGTCGTGTTGTTTCAGTCCCCTTGCGGGGATTTGTTAGGCGGAAAGCAGTCCATTTTAATATCCGGTTATTTTATTGATTGGCACCTCTATTCTGGTTCCAACAAGCTATCTAACTAGACGCAGGTTTTCTAACCGGATACGCAACTAGTTCTTAATGGCTAACCAGTTTTCTTTTCCTAACTAGTTTCACCCAAAACCTCTGATCGGTACTGGCATATCTTACTGGCACATCCCCAGCACTGACCCCTAGACCGGGACGGGCGATCATCAAATTAAAACCCCTCTCAGAAACTTCTGGAGGGGCACGACATGCTACTACTTGCAGCAGTCTATTATTTTTGCTCCTTCTTGCTGTGTCTAACGGTTAGACACAGCGGCGGAAGCATTGGCGGGAACTAACTCAAATCGCCACCTCACCTCTGCTTACCAATTTACCCTTGCATCGCTTCCACAAAGTCTCCCAGCTGTAACAGTTGAGGGACTTTGTGGAAGCCGTGACACTTCCCTTCAATCAGTTTCCCCAGCTAGTGGGAAAGCAAATGCAACAACGCCTCTCCCTCGTTATAGAACTTCAGTTTCCATTCAATTAGTTTTCCCAACTAGTGGGAAAGCAACGCTGAAGATGCCCAAGCTTTATTAAATTGCAAGTTTCCATTCAATTAGTTTTCCCAACTAGTGGGAAAGTTTCCCTAATAAACCTTTAGTGACATCCTCCCTCGGTAAATCGAAGATTATACCGAGGGCTTCCCAAAATCACTTTTGGGCATTCCTAGTTTTTCCCTTGCGGGGTTTCGCCTCTGACCTAGGTTGACTGTTATCAACCCCCGGCAGACCGACTGCATAGGCGTTTTCTATTTCGCAGAGTCCCTGCGTACTCAGTTCTAGACCTCGCAACCTAATTACTTCTGATGCTGCATGATCTCTATCCGTTTCATATCCACACTCACTACATTGATGCACTCGTTCAGAAAGCTCTTTTTTGCCCGTATGTGTTCCACACTTAGGACAAGTTTGAGACGTTCCATCTGGATTGACACGAGCGAAGTAGACTTGATGTTTCTTCGCCATCCATTCCAGCAGATTAAGAAACTGACCGAAAGCGGCATCAAGGGTGTGTTTCCTCAACATTCCCCTAGACATTGCTTTCAGATTCAAGTCTTCAACAAACACCATCCCTATACCAACTTTTGTACACAGATGGTGAGCCAGTTTGAACTGCCAATCCTTCCGAACGCTGGCGATGTGGTTGTGGAATTTGGCCACGTTAATTCGAGCTTTCTGGCGGTTCTTAGAACCCTTTTCGGTTCTGGCATACTTGCGTTGCAGCAATTCCAGCTTGCGGTACAAGGATGTCAGGAATCGAGGTCTATCGATAAACTCTCTATCCGAGGTTGTCAAATACTTGGACAATCCCAGATCGATACCCAGTGCATCACCATGAGGTTGAGCATCGGGTATCGATACGTCAGACTCTATTGTGAAGACTACCTCCCATCTATTAGCCTTTCTCAATACCCTTGCTTGCTTCACCACAAATCCTTCTGGGATAGGCCGATGCAAGTTGATAGGTATCTTCCCAACCTTGGGGAGGCTTATCTGCCATCCAGTAATCGGGTTGGTTTTGAACTGAGGAAACAGCATAGACTTCATCTGTCCAAACTTCTTGAAGCGCGGAAAACCAAAACCTCTTTGCTGGAAGTAGTTCCAACACTCATGCAATCTGCGAATAGTAGTTTGCAAAACTTGAGAAGGAGCTTCACCCAGCAGTGGAAATTCTTTCTTGGCTTTGGGAAGTGCGTTTTGCTGGTTGTAATAGGTAGGAAAGGGTTTGTCAGTTGGAACAATATATTCTCGTTCCAGCGAACAATAGTCCAAACTACATTTACGCGAATTGACCCAATCTTTGATTTCCCGCAAAGCGTAGTTGTACACCTTGCGAGAAATTTCCAGCCAGTGCAGCATCGTCTGCTCTTGGCTGGCATCGGGATAAATTCGGTAGCCGTAGTTCATAATCACAGTCATGCTACAAATTCTAATACGAACATTCGGGTCTATAAACCTACATCTACTGTTAATTTCAGAGGTATTGAACCCCGTGAAATTAACTTGGGGAGCGAGTGTGGTCTTGGGGGTTTCCCCCATGAACATCTCGCGTGGCGGCTGTATCCCGTCGCTAAAATGTCGGGCGCAACAACTACGTTGTCTTAAATCGCCCTTATCTATAGCGAGGGACTTATCCGCCCCAAAACCCCCATTAGTTAAAACCTTTACCTAGCCTGGTGTCTAGAGCCAGTTAGCGAGGGGGTCAGATTTTTCCACCTCAAAACTTGCAAAAGATTCGTGAAAAATCTCTATAACCCTTACAGAACAAAGTGGCGAGGGGGTCTACCAAACAATCAGCCTTTCAGCCATTTTCCGAATCGGTCGCCTCAAATTTGTATGGTGCTATTTCTGCTGAGACTTCAACGCCTCACCATCCAAGAATTGCTCATTGACCAAGTTCAGGATCTTGGTAATCTTCTCAGCTCCATGACGCTTGTTATAGTAGGTTTCAGTCTTGGTAGGGTCTTTAGCATTCTGCATCCCATACTTAGAATTGTGACTTATAACCTCATCGGCATGAGCTTTGAGCCAATCTCCAACTAACAAGCCATTGACCCCTGACAGCTCTCTCAAGGCTTGGTTGGTGATAGCCAATCGGTCATCATCTCCAGTCGCTACCGTGTCATTGTAGAGGGCGATCGCATTGAAGCTGCGTCGTACCTTCTCCTCAGATGCTCCCTTAGCCTTACTGCCCCACAATTCAGCATTGGACTTACTCTCCCAATCAATCACCTCTGCTGCCTGCCTGGTAGGTGCTGATGTGGCTTTATTTTGAGCTGTCACCATAACATCTGCTAGAGCTTCCCGTATTTTTTCTGTAACTATGCGCTCGATCGTAGCTTCTAGTTCTGGCGAGACAACATTGGTTTCTTGAGTTTGAGCTTGTGACATTTCTGCTTTTTCCTTCTGTAACTGGTTAATTGTTTCCTTGGCTTCTACCAACTCTCTGCCTTGTAGGATCAATTTCGGCTGAGAACTAATCAAGCGATTGATAACTGACTGCTGATTTGGGAGATCCCATTTTTCCTGGAACTGCTTGATTAACTCAAAATCTTCTTCAAAGACTCTGACCTGGTGGATCTTCTCTTTCTCTGGAGCCAAGGGGAAGGAGACTGGCTTGGAAGTGAAATAGTCGGCGTAGCCCAGGCTAGTAGCAACATTTTGTAATTCCTTATCCGTAGGCTCTTCTTTAACGAAATGCCCTAGGAGACGAGCATAATACAACATCTTGGAGCCTACTGATCGCTGACAATCACGCTCGGTAGCCAGCGCTCCATAAGCGGCTCTCAAGGCTTTGCAGTTGTCTTGCTCTTCCCCATGTCGAAAAGCCAAGGCAGGTGACTCATCTCCTTTATTGCCAAAATAAGACCGGACTACCCGATTTAGAGAGCCATTTCTGCGACTATCAATTGCTTGATTCTGAGCAGCTAAATCATTGGGAAACTCATTAGCTACTTCCTTGAGCAATGCTCTTGTGCCAGCTTCTCGACGCAAATTCTGGTGACATTTGATGATGTACTCAGCAGGGTAGAGGGTAGCGATCGGGAATACTGGTTTATCGCCTCGCTTCTTGCCTTGACCTTCAAACTGTACCTGGTAAGCTTCGCCCTTGATCGGGGCAAACTTGGCACGGGCTAAAATTTCATGGGGTCTTCTCCCAGTAGCAGCAATCAGTCCTACTGCTAGCTCGTGGGGGTCTGAGCTTTCGAGTAACTGACCAGTAACTTCTAAGTAGGTATCGGGGTCAATCTCTTGATCATTGCCCAGTCGAGAGATGACTCTTGTTGTCTCATTACGGTCCTTCCAGTCATGGCGGTCTAAGCCGCACATCAATACGGCGTAGTGCTTTAGCTCCTGACCTTTGACATTCCCGTTTTCATCATATTTTTGGACGGTTTCGGCATTAAGTCCCTGGTCCAATGGAATGCTCTTGAACTTTTTATAGAAGCCATAGCGACTGAGGAGCGTCCCTAAAGATTTGGTGCTGTAGTTGGTGTGAGTGTTGACCCACTCGTTGAAACGATCGCAGTGAACCTTGATTTCGTCGTAGCTTTCTAAGTCTTTAGTGGCTTCAAACAGTTGATCTACCTGTGCCTTTAAAGCTTTGCTCATCTGGTTAGCTGTTCTAGACTAGTTCTATTATATCTAACTTGTTACAATTTTTTAATAACCAGTTCTACTTTTTGTAACTTGTTATTTACTGGAAGACTTTTTTCCTATCTGTCTAACGGTTAGACAGATAGGAAAAAAATTAGCGGGCGATCGCCACTAGCACAACTCACTGCCACATCCCCAGTGCTAACCTCTATTCTTGCAGCAGATTGTTACTACTTGCGCTCTCTGCTGTGTCTAACCGTTAGACAGATAGGAAAAAAATTAGCGGGTGATCGCCACTAGCAGCTTCATTGCTTGCTCAAATCCCTTCTTTTGACGATCGTTTTTCGGTTGCCAGTAGCCGTAGGCTCCAGGTACATCCAGGATTGGCTCATCGAACAAAACTGGATTGTCGAAGACGTGACCATAGGGAGGGCGATCCCCGTAAAAACCTAGAACAACGTCGTAATCCTCATCCCAGAGGTGCTTGTCTATGTCTCTTTCCCATTTCTGGCGGGAATCATAGCAAACTACATCAACGAGGGTAGCTGCCCCGATGAAGGCAAACTTAGGACATTGCTGGCGGCTAACACGATGCTGTACGAAGGAAGCCTCGTAGTAGGAACTTGAGGAAGAGTGAAGCAACGTGATGTTGCGGTGCTTCCTTTCCCCCCAGCTCCTCAGCTCGATTGGCTTCTTACCCGAAGCGAGAAGCCAGGGAAAGGCTCCGGCAACGCTCAAGGCTCGTAGGGAGGCGTTTTTCGATAAAATATTCATAATTCGAGTACAAAACAGCAAGGCATTGCAGGGCTTCTCAGGGCTTCCTGCAATGCCTTGCTGCATTTTATCAAATAATTGAAAATTCTGAAAGGCTTACAGAGAGAGGGTTTTGGCGATTTTTAAATCTATTTTCAGCTTCTATAAACCAGCAGCAACTAATAATTTAGTTTTAAATCAATTTATCGAAAGTAATAGGAAGCGTGGAAAGCCAGGAATCAAGGAAACAATTAACTTAACCGAACTCGTACCAGACGGCTTGAGCTAAAATCTGGCTTCATAAATGGAGTACCTTCCCGGATTAGCTGGGAAGGTACTCCAGGGAGGGGAGAGATTCCAAACATGGACTTTGTTTCGTCAGGAGGAGCACCATTGAGAAACATTCGGGACGAGCGCAAACCGCTACTATTTACAGCAGATTGTTACCGATTGCGCTATCTGCTGTGTCTAACGGTTAGACAGATAGGAAAAAAATTAGCGGGTAACATCCAGGATTGGCTCATCGAAAGTCTTCGCATAGTTCTGCCAACTTTTGGGGACTTTCCATCACCTGCAAAAGCTCTTCGTCGGTCATCTCAGCAATTTCTTCAGCTCTTGGGGAAGATGACTCTTTCTGGGCGCTAGCAATTCCATTAGGGGCGATCGCATCTTCCTGCTCAACCACAAAATGTGAAAACTGCTGTTGGATTAGCCGAGGCAGACCTACTTGCAGCGAGACAGTTTCCGGCAGACCGTATTGATTTTTCACCTTAACTGAAATGCGATCGCCCTCAACTTCCAAAAGATCCTCAGCTTTCAGCAAGGTGAGAAGATGTTGCTCTGCTCCAGACACACAATGCTTAGCAATTTGACCCAGAAGCTGATTTTCTATTTGTGCTTGGTGCGATCGCTCCTCATCAGCAAGCCGCTGTTCTCGCTCTCGCTGTAGCTGCTGCTGGAGTTCATCGAGCCTCAGCCTGGTGCGCTCCAACCGTTCTTCTCCCAAAATCACCTGACGTTTCAAATCGAGTAGATAGTCCATAATTTTAATATTCAACAATTAGCATGGGGTCAGTTTCGTGTTCCGCTTCCTTGATTTAGCGATAACTAAATGCACTCAAACCAAGCTGGACAAATTTGTGCCAGTTGTTCCATTTTTTCCGGAGCCAGAGTCTCGATTTCTAAGAATGCCCCCCATCTTTCCTCGGATGACCAGGGCTTGAGGATAGCTTCAACCGCTTCTACCCCGTACTCAATTGCTTCAGCCAACATCTCTCCATAAATTTTGAGGTTGTCTCTCCAATCTTCAGTAAGTGTTTGTACCTGTTCTGAGGTCGTGTCCACACCCCCCAATTTTTCTAATTCCCCATCATTTTCGGGGGGTGTGGACACGGGCTGAACTCCCCATACAGACTGTATTGCAGCCGAGTACTGCTGTTGCCGCTCCCGTTCCTCCTCTCGTTTTCGTTCCCGTTCGTCTCGTTTGCGCTGGCGGTATTCAATTACTTGCATAGCGAAGTTCAGGTCTTCTGCTTTTAGCCGATAGTGATACTGGCGATCGTCCCTTGAGCCTAATCGCCGCGATTGGGTCACGAGACCTAGTTGTTCCAGGAACTCCCCTACGATTTTGCAGTTACTGGCATCAGGTGCGATCGTCCGTCCAAGTAGGGCTTTAACGTGAGCCGCATTTTTCCGCGATCGTTCCCCTACCGTTTCAACTAGTGGCGTGTTGTCGGTGTATTCAAGCCCATCTACGAGTTCGACTATCAACTCTCTCAATCCCAGTTTTTGTCGCATCAGCCAAGGAGTAGATTGATTTCTCCAATCAGTACATATGGGGAGATTCTCCCGATCGCTCTGATCAGCTTCCACAACAATCTGAGGTGGAGTGATATACTCTCGTCCTTTTGCATCGATCACGACTTCCCCTGGATCTGCTAGAAGCACCTCAAGATTGGTGAGTTTGCGGATATATTTCCCTCCGTCGTCCTTTTTGACCAATTCGGGTGTGACCTCCATCCCGTATGTGTCCCGGATGCGGTACTTCTCGCATTCAAGGAATTTCTCCGGGCTTAGGTAGTCCTGCGATTGGCGGCTCTCGAAAATTCGCTTATCGATGTCCTTAGCGTTAGCGACGGCTAAACAATGCTCCTCGTCGATCGCCTCTCCTGCCGCCTTCATCCAGGACTTGGCTTTTGCACTTGCCTTGTCGCCCATCGGAACGATGGTATTGCCCATCTCCTCTAAGAGAGAGCGCAGGTCTTGACGGAGATTGTTAATTGAGCGGTTACGTTTTGCCTCAATTTGACAGTAGGCATCAAGCGCCCAGTCCTTCTCAGCTCCCCTCTTGCCAGTCTCGCGGTCGATCCGGATGAGGAAAGCGGTCATCTCATTTTTGGCTAGAATCTGCTCCTTGATCTTCCGGGGATTACATTCGCTATATCCAAATGGAGGTCGGGGAGCCGCCCATACATGCATGGGGACGTTGGGACGATACCTCCAAAGCTGTTGAGCGCAATCCGTTGCCGCTTGACTAACCGCATGGAATGCTCCAAAGATGGCGTCGAAGTGATGCTCTCCTTCACCGCCGCAGATATCCACGCCCGTTCCCAATGTGGGACTTGTGATGAGAACGTCGAACAATTTGACTGAATTGGTTATATCTTCAATTAGAGCTACGTTCTCCTCGCTCCCTGAGTTTTCTGACGTTAACGCCCAAATTCTGAGTTTATTGCTCTCTTCCGGATTTTGCTCCTCATCAATCAACTCTTCGAGCGATTTCAGTTCTACCTGGTTGAACGATTGTTGTAGGCTCCGTTCCAGTTTCTTGACGAAACGCTTGGAATCCGAGACGGCGATAATTTTCTTCCCTTCTACCAAAGCTGCGTGAATCGCTGCTACAAGAGCGCTGCTATTGCTGCCCTCATACCAATGTACTTCACGCCCACCGCTCTTCCAGTCGTTCTGGATGATAAAGGGTTCTTCGCCATCAGGACGCATTGCCCTAAAGAAGTTGATTGTCACGTCATCCAGGTGAGCATCTGCCAAGACTACCAACTTGGAATTCCTAACCAGATATTCCAGTGTCTCTAAAATTTCGGCTCGGAACTTTTTGCAAGTCTTGGAGCGCAATAGGTGAGCGAGATACTGTGCTGCCTCATCGATAAAAAGACAGCCATAGCCTTGTAGGTTGTTCGCCAGTTTGTGGAGACTGTCGATGGTGATGGATAAAGCTTTCGCTCTCCCTAAATCACCAGTGTTGACGGCAGAATACATCTGGGTCTGAAGTCGTTTTGCCAGATTTTTTAACAAGTTGACCCTGTGACCATTATTAAGGAAGCGCTCCTCTGGATGATCGCTCCGATATTTCTCGCCTAACCAGGTCTTACCCGTTGCCATGTCAGAGAGCAGGCACACCAGACCAGAGGCAGGCAGGCTTTTGATTGCATGACCCAGTTTTGGGACATTAACCTTGACATTAGGCTTGTACTTCCTGAGTCCCCGGATCGGAATGAAGAACAATCGCTCATACTCCTTGAGCGTTAGAGCATCGTCAATCAGGGCAGTTACAGCCTGGTTGGCTTTCGCCCCTTGAGCAACTACCCAATCATCGATCCCTTTTTCCGCCCCTGGCAGGACAGTGACCTCACAGAGGCATCCAGCATTGACAATACATTGACCTGTTCGACGGGTAGCCTTAAAGATCTCCCACCTAACCTTGTCCCGTGATTCGTAATCGAACAAGATGATGAACCTACGCCCTTTCTGGGCTACTGGCATCAAATCTGGGTGAAGCTTTTCTAAGAACGCTTGCCCGACCCGACCGCCCCAGATACCAGGCAGGGCAATAGCTGCAAACCCCAAGCTGAGCAGACAGAGGGCTTTCTTCTCCCCTTCGCAGAGGATGATAGGAATTTGAGGGTGATTCACAACCCAACTCCAAAAGCCTATCGCTTCCCCCGCTGCCGTCGTGATGACATCTTCCGGCATCGGTACGTTGTAGCGGGTCGCTACCAGTTCCCAGCTCTCCAAACTGACTCGGAAGTAAGAGACACGGTTGCTAGCGGGTCTTAAAGGGCTTTCATATTTTTGGGGCTTACCTTCCTTGTCGAGCCGTGGTGCAACTGGCTTAAAGCGTCCCCATTCCATCGGCTCCCAGTTCTGTTGAGGATCGAGTCCGGTGAAGTATAGTCCTCCTGCTTCTGCTAGATCTCGATATCTGTTGAGCCAATAATCACGCAACCTTCCATCATTGCGTCTGATTTCCTTCTCCGGCTTGGCATAGAGCAAGACCTCATAGCTCTCATCCCCCTGGATGAATCTGGTATTAAGCGCTGCCAGTTCTGGGGCGATCGCACTCCCTTGAGTAAGTTCATACCAAAAATTTTGATCGATGTGAGGAGGGCGATTCATGCTTTCCCTCCTTTCGCTAACTCAAGGGCTTGATCAATATCGAGCCGATCACCCAAAATCTCATCCCCAAGAGTTACCCTGTATCGATCGCGTCGCTTGAGCGAAACACCTGGAATGCTCTCGATCTGTGGCTTCGGGTCTAATTTTATTGGATGAGAATGATTATTGTTATTGTAGCTCCTGCGGGATTGTGGGAAAATTATCAGAGTATTTTTCATATGGATGCTCCAATAGTGGCTGCATCCTCCTTCTTCCTGCCCTACTCCCTCACCAAGCCTTGACCAAAAACAGCCATGCTAGAATGCCCGAAATTTTTAGAAATGCTAGGCTGAGGAATGATAAATGTAAGGATTGCGGTTGGTTTCGCAGATCCTGTAAGCGCCTGCGAAGCGCTTGTTCGAGCAGGATTTAGAGGAATCAACCGTTTTTATTTGTTGTAAAAAAAAACTTGCTGCTGGATTTCAGTAGCGTCGAGATCTTGGCTCGAAGTAGCTTTGCAAAATTTAAAAACATAAATTGCCCCAGGATGTATGCGTTGGAGGTTTGAATGTATGGAATTGTCCTCTGGCATCCCTTTCGGGCATCCGTTCCTTTCGGTCTGGCATCCCATTCAAAGCTTGGGCTTAGCTTTTTTGGTTATCTGTCTAACGGTTAGACAGATAGGCAAAACTATCTGAGAAATCCGCAAACATAACCTAAGAAATAATAACCCTGATGCCGGAGAAATTCAATTATCTTTTTTCCGCCCCGACCCACTCTCGACCCGCCTTCTCAGCCGCTTCAGAGGTATAGTACCGGCTAGTGTGCCCATAAATTGCTCCATCAGAGCTAAGTACTCGGAATTGCCAAAGGCGATTATGGTAAACAATCAGGATTCCCATCCGAGTGATTGTGAGTAGGTGGATTTTTGTTGTTGGCATGGCGATCGCCTTAGTCTTTACTCTTTGGTTTTTCTTGCGGTAAGCGCTTGCGTCTCCATTCATCTACTTTTGAGAGATTCTGGATCTCTTCATAGATCCCTCGTTTAATCCACTCACCTGCAAGTGCTGAATTTGATCTACCTGTTACTTCTGCTATCTCTGTGAGTAGTTTGTATTCTTCGTCCGATATATTTACGCTTACCTGCATTGTTCCGGTGTGTTTTGGGTTATTTGCTTCTTCCATCTTCTCTTATATATAGGTGAGTTACAAGGTGAATTTCATCTTTTCATTACCTCCAAAAGCTCGCTACGCTGAGGGGTTAAATCTCTTTTTTATAGTTTTCACCTCTAAACAACCTGTATTCAGTTGACATTCAGGTTGTATATAACCTACTATAACAACAACAGCACAAGATTGCACGACCTAAAAAACGCTACAACCCTTGATGCTCTGTAGAGTGCGTAAGGTGCAAGGAAGTCGGGATATAAGTACTTCACAAGGTCACATTCACGCATCCGCAAAGTAAGCATCAGCGTTCAACACGCATCCGCAATTAAGCCGTGCAAGTCCTTTGTGCAGAGAAACGTTAGCTAAAGTTTGTATTGCAAGTGGAGAAAATGGACGCCAGAACAGCCTATGAAACATTTCTGAGAAAGCGAGTCAGTGATAGCCATTGGTCATCAGTGAAGCGAACTCTTTCTGATTCAGGGATGGATGTTACCCCCGATACTGTGGTGTTTTTTGCCAAACTCCGTAAGGAAATCCCCAGAGCATCTGTAGGAATCCTCCAAGTATTCGAGTGCTATCAGCAAGCCGAAAAGCTACTGGCTATCAACTCATCAAAAATTAAAGGTTCTGAGATTTTAGAAATCCTGAATAAGGAAGGAATTAGCCCTCATCCTGCAACAATTTCTCGCTGGTTCAAATCACTTGGAGGGTTTCGAAAATCACGCCTTTACTTTCCTGAAAAGCTTACCCGCGTTCTCACTTCTGCTTTTATCTACAAGATTACAAATTCCACCAAATTAGGAGCCTAATCAACCATGGATAAGTACATCAAACGCCTTCAGACACGCGCTAGCCGTAAGGGAATCAGCGTTTCTAAGTCCCAGGTACGTGAAGTCTATACACAGGTCGTAGTTGAGCCAGAATCCCCAACAGATGAGGAGATTCTCTCTGTTATCGAGCAACTGGAAGAGCAATACCTTGCGCCGTCTCATGAGCCAGAGAATCAACTGGCTACCACTGAAGAATCAACTCCTATCCAACAACATCAGGAAGTCGAGCCAATGACCCCCGCACAACCCACAGCACAGTCTTCTAATTCCACCTTGGCTACATCACGGTCTTCTGTCCTTTCTCAGTCTCCTAGTACCGACTTAGGTGTAACTCAGCAACAGATTCAGCAAGCGGTTGAGGAGCAATTTGGCAAAGAGAATCTGGAAACAAAAACCGCAATTCTTAACTACGTTGCTCAGGATACATTCAGCACGGCTCAAGAACTCCAGACGGCACTCTCCAAGCTTCGTCAGATGCGCCTCGACATCCTCATGAAGCTAATCAGTGACCACAATCAAGCCAGTGGTGAGGATGAAAACCTCCTCAAGACTGCGTTGCTCCAAGCAACTGCAAGCCGTCATCAGGAAACGTCGGATTTTTTCGACTCCTTCGAGAGTCAGCTAGTCCAGATGAGGGCAGCTTTTGGGATATAGCCTCTAGCCTTAGCGAAGTTGAATCACTCCAAGAATTCGAGGCTACAGCAGCACAACTAGAGATTGACTTTGAAGACTACTACCAGCGTGAACAGCAGCTACAGCAGCAACTACCAACGGAGCAACCCAACGTGAAATTTATCAAATCGATACTCAATGAAATCCGTGACCTCTGGCAGCAAGCGCCTCAAGCGCAATCGGGAATTTATGCGATCGGGGATTCACTCTACTGGTAAATCAATCGGGTCGAGAGCGCCAACGGCTAGCACTGCAAAAACTCACCGCTGACGCTCTGCCCCAACACATCAAGGAGGCAAACACAATGATATCCCCTCAATTTCAATCTTTTCAGCAATGGCAGAGATCGCCCATACAAGGGGCAAAGCCTTCTCAATCAGCTTTTACCCCGGCTGATGAAGCTTACCTGCTTGAAGTGCTCACAGAATGCCGTGTGAAGCTCGAATCGGCACTTGGGACGGCTCAAAGATACCCCCAACTAGCTGACCTGACAACAGCCATTAGTGACGCGATCGCCGGATGCAACGAAGGTTTGACCGTGATAAATGACCCTACAACTTATCTGGAGTAACCAATGAGCAAGCAGTCAGAAGAATTCGCCCCAATTCCAAGCGTTAGCCAGACCATAAGCCGGAATGAATCTTGGGTTGTGGTCACCACGACCGTGAGCCGTCCGGATGGCTCACGCTCACAGACAACCGCGATCGCATCAAAGCCCCGCTAATTGTAACCATGCCCCTTTCGTAGGGGCTTCACTTTGTTTACAGCCTAGATAGGAACTGCAACTTATGGCAAAGAGCCTCATTAACAAATCTCGTGGTGTAGGACAAAAAAAGAGAGGGCGTCCACCTAAGCCACCTGTATCTGAAACGGAGTCAGCACCAAGTCTTACACCTACATCGAGTTCATCAGCACCTCAAGACTCTCCTAGCTCATCAAAAGCTTCTACGGTTGTAGAAAGAGCTAGCGACCCTAAATCATATACGGGCTTATCCCAAATTGACCATGGCTTAACCTTCCCAGTGTTTGAGCCTAACAACTACTTTGCTAGTGACCTGTTCAGTAACTCATCCTCCCTGCAAGAAACCTCAAAGGAGGATGCAGATAAATCGGTTGAGTCAATAGAAAAGAAACGTCAAACCCTGCGGATTGTAGCGGCGAATATTGGGTTGAATCAGGACGTTGTTAGAACGGCTAACGACTATCGCAAATTGGAAGGTCTGGTTCTTGATTTTGCCATAACTGGGGTCAATAACGAGACTAAATACATCAATTTCCAAACAGCTGGGGTTAACAAAGATATTGCCGTCAACAAATTCGACCAAGCTAATGAGCGATTATTGCAAGGGCAAAAGACGCTAACGGGTATGCGGCGGATTACCGACCTAATCGATTTGGAATGGGATGAGCGATTGAGCTTGAAAAACTCCCAAATTAGCAGCTTGAGGATTGCGGCAACAGAAGCCAAGCAAGCGCTAGAGCCAAAGCTCACACAGCTTTCAGAGAGCTTCAGACAAGACTTAGACGACTTGAATTAGTCCGATTGGGTAACAGTCCCCTAGCTTTTTGTCTAGGGGATTTCTTTAAGGGGTAATGGTAATGGTAAGGCAGAAAGATTTAGAAGCGAAACTCAATAACTCAACTGACTTTTTTGGTGTCCTCAGTTTAGGCAGTGTGGTACTCAGTGGCATCCTGCTATTCTCCCCAGCTAGAGCCGTGGGATACATCGGGATAGGAAGCGGATTAGGAGCGTTCACAGCGTCGATAGTTACCAGAAGGAAGCATTTGCAGGTAGCTAGACAACACGTTGATGATTTGACTTCACATCATCGTATTGAAGTGAGCTTGCAAAATGATTTGCTTGTCTCAAAAGACAATGAAATACACACATTGAGAGCTGACAATGGCAAAAGATTCAAGAAGATAGAAGCCTTGAGTCAGGAGTTAAATCAGTCAGGAAACCAGTTAGCCCAGCTACAAAACCAAATTGATGGCTTGATGGCACAGCGTCAAAGTCAGCAGCAGCTGTTAGAGCGAGTAACGGGTGAATTAGACCGCTTACTGGATACGGCAAGAGTTGCCGTTGAAGAGTCACTGGATGAATGGGACACTAGGCTCTGTTCCCTTGTCAATACCAAGCGTGAACAGTACCCAAAACTTACCGAGCGGCTAACTGACTTGTTGAGAGAAGGGCAAGGATTGATTGCAGAATACGAGGCAAAGCTTAGTGAAACGCCCAAGAAGTGGGATAGCCTAGCAGACCTGTTGAGCCTTTACTATGTCTGCAACGATGATTTAGCCAACATCAAAACTAAGTGTATTCAGGCTATAGCTAAACTCTCAAATCAAGAAAAAGAAAAAGACCTTGACGAGTGGAATGAAAGTTACCAAGCGCTTGAGGAGAGATACAAGTTACTACTTAAAGAGTATTGCTCCAAAGTAGACGAATGTAATCGGAACGCTATTGAAAACTCTAATAATGCTAAGGCAATTATTGAGGAATTCACTGTAAAAACGGCTGACGATGTAGAAGCGAACTGGAAAAACGCAACGGATTTTGTACAACAGCTAAAAGGTGAAATCCAGCGACTAGAGGAAAAAGTAGAGGAACTTAGCAAGCCTTTAAAATACCCAGGTGCTATCAGAAGCGATATGAAGATAGCAAATATCGTTATTGAGTACTTTTATCGGCTGGGGATGATTCTAGACCGTGCTGGGACTGAATACAGACAGTATGAGGCGACTCTAGAATTCAATTCAGACCGTACAGGACGGTTAATACTGCCTAAAGACCTCAATGACCACTCAGACGCCTTACAGAAGCTTACCCATACCTTAAATAAACCTGAGTTCAAACTAGACCCTGAAACAGGGTTGTTAACTCTGCTAGTCCGTTGGGCAAATAAGCCAGCGGTTGATAATACCGACCTGGCTAAGCGATTACTAACCCCTGTAGATGAGGTGGTCAAGAAGCTGGTAGACAATCTCTCTCATAAGCCCACTATCCGCGTCATGGGTGCGACTGGCGAGGGTAAAGGTGTGATGGTGCGATATCTCCTTAAGTCCATCTTGGCTAATCATTCTTGGTACTGTCGGTTACATGACCCGCAGCATGGTAGTAGTGAAGACTACTGGGGAATCCCTAAAGTATCTAAGTCAGGTAATGAACTCAAGCAAGCGCTCAAGGGTATTGAATCTCAGATGCTTTACCGCGAGGCTAATGGGTGGGATGTGACAACCTTAGACACTTTGGATGAAATCGACACTCATTTAGAGAGGAAAGAAAAGAAGGAATCCTTTATTGATTTGGTTTCCCGTATCCGTCACTTAGGTATGAAGTTAATTCTGATAGGGCAAAATCCCAAGGTAGGGAGGGCTGGTTTTGAATGGTCTGATATGCAGCAAATGAACTGTATTTATATGGGTGCTAGCGCTTTTGATGCTATTGAAACTAACCCACAACTCAAGCCAAGGAAAGACAAGCTTACCAAGGATTACATAACACTCTCAGAACATTATGAAAAGGTCAATGAAGGTTTAGACGATGGCGAAAAATACCTGTTTGGTTTAGTTGTTATTCCTGGTAAAAGTCCTTTATGGATTGAATTGCCACGTCCTGACTCTATCGAAATTAACTGTAATGAGTTGTTATTAGGAGAAAGTTTCACAATTCCTGATAGTTTAGTCCAATTAATAGAAGATAAAAATACAGCCAATTACACAGGCTTTTTTGGCAAAACTAACAGTAACTCAAAGGGTAGCGCCAAAGCTGAAACCCTTACACAGCAAGAAGAACCAAGACAGCCTGGCTCTCCAGACTACGCAGGGGTAACGGCTCTTGATGGCTCGAGAGGTTCTTTCGGTTCTCCTATTTGTAAACAGCATCCAGACGCAAAATTAACGACCCGTAAAGATGGACGCCACTACTGCCCATCTTGCAAAAAAAGATTGGCTAAAACAGATGTGGGTTATCGGTAAGTAAGAGAGGTAAAGCGAGTGAGTGACTTTAATAAACGAATGCCTGAAATTGATAAGCGCTTAGCTGAATGTAAAAAAGCTATTAGTGAAGCGACGACTAAAACTAACCTAGTGCTTTTGAAGCTAAAACTTGTTCAGATGGGCTTGACTCTAAAGACTGAAGACTATCAAGCCTATAAGAATCTAGAAGCAAGGATTAAGGAGTTAGGAAATGAATAACCTGGCTCGAATTGAGTATGGTATTGCTTGGAAGATAGGAGATTTATAATGACCTCTTAAAATCCCCCTTGGTTGGGCTAATATAAATCTTCAAAATTATCAAGGTAAGCTTTTAGGGCTTGAGCCTCCTCTCCAATAAGAGTAAGGTCTGTATTATCCATTTTTTCTAACTTTCCTTCACTTTCTACGACACACGGGCTTAAGTCCCCTATTATTGTGTCGTTACACAACAAGCGGATCTTTACTTCTGAGGCATCAAAATTAGTCCAAGCTTGAACAATACATAAAGGGTTGATTAAATAGTTACCAATTCTCAGTAGCCTCATTTCCAATAGCGTTTATATCTGTGGCGTTTAGATTCTACTCCTCATAGCTCACAGATTCTAGAAGATTGTCTAGTCTACTGTGTCTATGTATCCGGCGTATAGTCCGGTGTTGTTCGAGGGAACTAGTTAGGTTTGATGAACTCGTTAGAGCGTATTCGTGACAACTTTAGCCAGCGCTCGTCGCCAAAGCGATCGCTCCTTTTCCAGCCACAGCTGCGCTCAGTCATCAGTAATCAGCTACCTAGCCGCTTTGGTCAGTCCGCTCTGGCTTGTGTTCCCAGATTTACAGCGGATGCAATGGGCGATTGATTGGGAGAAGGTGGCAGCGTTTCTCGTAGGAGTCGAGCTGTCAGCGTTGAATCATCTGTTGCTGGATGGCTTACTGTTGCCGTTGCCAGCGTCGGTCAAACAGCGATTGAAGGGTAATTAAGGAATGTTGCGGTCTAGTTCCGATAATCATCTGCGTGAAGGGCTGAAAATGCCGAAATGGGAGCAAGAGTGAAGGGTAGAGATTAATTCCTGTAACAAAATTTTTCGGTATTTCAAAAGTAATATCCCTTAACACCCCAAGCCCCTGATCACTGCCCAATACCCTCACAGCTAATTCCTTGCCCCTTCCGAACGTTTCCACCAGAGTCTTCAAAAACGCAGCGCGTGTCTGACCAGAAGCTGGGAAATAAGAGCCATGCCAATGAGGTCATAAGCCACAACAGTAAGCATGGAATGCAAAATGCTAAAGACCCTACTAAGACTGAGACTTACTACAACAAGCGTCACGGAGCTGAGAAAATTACCAAGATTTTGGAATTGGTCAACGAGCGATTGTTAGATAGTGAGGCTCTGAAGTCTCAGCAGAAGTGAGATTAGTCTCTATCTCCCATATCTCTATCAAACTTGTTTACTTCATTACCCCAAGTATCCCATCCTTCTCTTTGTTGTCTAGCAAACATCTCTAGCCTTGTACCATCACATAAGTGTTCAACTAAACTATAAAATTCATCAGGTTTTCTTGAGTGTTCTCTTCTTGGAGCTTTCAAAATTGTAGGTTCATTAGTCAATCGCTTCGAGTGTGAAAAGCTAGTCACATTACCATGAGTTGCTAGAATACAATGTTCTGTGCAATTCCTCAGCCAATGTCCAGTTCCAATTCGAGTCGTTCCCTTTTTAGAAATTTTTTCCCATGTAAGAATTGTTTTTAACGTGAATCCCCACTTTTGTATGCATTCTCCAGCTTCTATCATATGATTATTTGTAAACCATAACCATAATACAGTTCCTTTTTCTTCACACAGTTCAGGAATTGGTAACTTTAGAATTTCCTCTATTTTCATAGGTGGATAAGGTATTCGATTTCTATGTGTATTGTCATCTTTTCTTAGTTTATAGAACCAAGGGGGATCAATAACAATACAACTATACTTTTTTGTTGGTAGGTTATAAAGATCAGGATTTTGTTTTCCTTCTTTTTCCTTGATGCAGAGCAAAAAATTTTCTTTCTCGTCTTGCGAAATGTTCAGTTCTTTGATAGCAAGACAAGCTTTTTGATATGTTCCAAGATACTTAGATTTCTGCCTAGGTGTATTACTTCCACTAACACGTTTAGATTCCACTAAAGAATAGTAGTTTTTTCCGTTTCTTGTGTTAGCTCTTATGAATGCCATTTGTAGTGTCAATTTATTGGAAATCTTTGTCACTACGTTACTATACATTGGCTTATGGTGTAGTGTAAAACTTGTAATAAAACTTGTCACTACAATCTTGGTTATAATGTCTCTAATTTAATTATTTCTCAAGATGGTGGAAATATCTTCTGAATCACCCGTCAGTTGTGCTAATTGTATGCATGATGTTCTTATCAGAGATGAAAGACATTATTGCGTAGAGTTGAAGATTGAAAGACTAGATAATGTAGATATTGGTGCTGAGACTAATTGCTCAAGGTGGGAATTAAGCGTCAATTATGACGATTCTGTGCTACCTGCTATAAGTGGAGGTAGCCGTGCTAATGCTTCTGGAAGGTCTTCAGAATATTTAATTAAAAGTCTTTTGGAAGAAAGAGGATATAAAGTTCGACCTAGATATCAATTACCTTCTAAGGGAATTTGGGATAATGATTTAGTAGTTGATATTTTCTGCCAAGGAATACCTCGCTTCCGAAATGGGCTTATAGTTGAATCTAAGTGGCAAGATATTGGTGGTAGTGCTTATCAAAAGCTACCTTATACAATTTTAAATATAAAAGAAAGGTATCCTTTTGAAACAGTTTTAATTATCGATGGACAGTATATGAATAAGGGAATTGGTAAAAAAGCTGTTGAATGGGCGAAAAGTCAAGTTGAAGGTAAACTAATTGCTGTATATACTTTTACAGAGTTTGCAACTTGGATTATCAGGGAGAATTGACAAATGCAAAATCAAAAAGTTTATTTTGTTTTTGATTTAAGCTCTGAATGCAGTTTTGGCGAAGGGTTAGGAGTTTATACATCATATGAACTTGCGATTAAAGCAATGGAAGATGGTATTGAGCATTATAGAGGTACCGATACAGATATTTATTTTCATTGCTTTGCGATAGATGTTAACGCTCCTATCTCAGGATATGAGGAAATCGCTAGCTACACGGAAGACACATGGAACCTTCCTAATAATAGTTGATGCTGTTTTATACCTTAAATATTAGTGTTCAGTGGTGCGGTTGATGGAACTTAGGAAAAATTTTCACTCTATCACACACGTTTTGAGCTGGCAACAAGATTTTGCGGTGGTTTCCGGTAGTTTCTGGTAGGAGTCGAGCTAAGCGCCTTGAATCATCTGTTACTGATGGATTACTGCTACCCTTACTCACAGGAATCAAGAAGGCACTCAAATGAGAAATATTACTGCCCAATACCCTCACAGCTACTTCCTTGCCCCTTCCGAACGTTTCCACCAGAGTCTTCAAAAACGCAGCGCGTGTCTGACCAGAAGCCGGGAAATAAGAGCCGATGCCACATAGGGATGGACGAGAAGAAAGTACCCTGAACCTGGTAGAGGCGATTTTAGAGGGCAGAGGGAGGAGCGATTCAAGGAAGCGAGCGCCATCAATTCCACCCTAGGGAAAAAAAGTCCGAGGGTATGAGCGGTTCGCGTAAAGCGCTCGGAGTTACGATACAAGTTCGCGTAAATCAAGGCGATCGCCCATTTTAAAGATGTGAGCCTACCAGGTCTAGTGAGCTAAGAGCGCTCTAAAGTCCCACAAGTAAGCCTGTAGAGGAGCGCTGGCAGAGGTGGCGATCGCCTGCGGTCATACAGCCGTACTGGTTAGGAAAGATGAACCAGTTAGAGATAGAACGGGTTGCCGTTGAATAACTGAAGGGGTGATATGAGTGAGTTACCCGCCAATTTTTTCCTATCTGTCTAACCGTTAGACACAGCAATAATAATAGATTGCAGCAACTTGTAGCAGATTGCGCCCTCTGGGGATGCGACGTTACCAGGTCTAAAGAGGTAGGGTGAGCCATCATTCATCCAGTCATACGCCTAATCGGAAATGTGTCACCCTTCTCTACCTATAGCAGTTGTGATCAGGACGAGCGATCTCCTAGGGTCGAAA
>DATNPH010000106.1:0-80851 GCA_036703315.1 Coleofasciculaceae cyanobacterium | reverse complement strand
TAAGATTTAGAATTAGTCATATTTAAGATCGGGCGAATGGAATTCGCGTCTACACAAACGAAGTCCGCCTTCGCGGACTGAGGAAAAATCAAGAATTTTGAAACCCGCGTCCGCGGGTTTTGTTTGTATAGCTGCGATTTCAATCGCCAAGCTAAATTTGTATAGCTGCGGTTTCAACCGCCAAGCTACCCACTAGGCAGTTCCCAATCAGAGAACACTGATTTATTCCGATGGTGAAATGCTTGATTCCTAACGTAATTAGCCACAGGACCAATATCGTTATGGCTGACAGTAAATGCTCCATAGCTGCCTTGCCATTTGAAGAATTCACAAGGTTTGATTTTATGAGTAATTAAATGAGAGGAGCTACCCTTAATATTTTTGATTAGGTCAGACACGCTTAAAGTCGGTGGAATCCCTGTCAAGAAATGTACATGCTCTTCAATACCACCAATAGCAATTACCGTGCCTCCTAATTGATGGCACTGCCCAATAATTGATGCATAGATAACTTCCCGAATATCTGGTGTAATCAAAGGCAATCTATCCCAAGTTGCCCAAACGCAATGAACATACAACTGCGTAAAATTTGCCCTCATGCTTCTTTAACCCGCGTAGGCGGGTTTCGGTTGTGTAGCTGCGGTTTCAACCGCCAAGCTTATGATTCCCAATAAATATGATTGAGAAACACACAGAGATGTTATATCCGGAGAAGATGCCCTCAGATTGAAATCTGGGGCTATACAAACCAAACCCGCCTACGCGGGTTAAGATTGCTCAGAGCATCGCTCTTCTTCCACTATGACTGCTCCTCATCGTTACCTGGCTCATACATATAAAGCATCACAAACTTCTCAGCTGCCGCCGGATCGATTTTCTGAAGTCCCCGCCTCATCTCAACTGCTACCTCAGCCCAAAGGTTTCTACTCTCACTTGCCCAACGACTCACATTTGTCGTCACTCTTACTCATCGAACGAGTTATCCCCTTGTACTTCCAGTAATTCGTCCCAGGAACAGCCCAATACTTCCTTGATTCTGCATATCGCATCCATGTTTACCTTGCCTAATGGCTGCATTGCATAACGCCGAACGGTGCTGTAAGTAACACCAGAACGCAAGCTCAATTCGTTGAGGCTCCAGTCTTTTTCCTGACAAAGCTCTTTTACTCTGACTTTAACCCGGTACATGTCCATCAGCTTATGAGCATTTGCGTACCAGAACTAGAGGCTAAATGCTTAAGCGTTAAAAATTAAGCGTTGAAGAATAATTGTTAAAGCTATAGTATAAACGTGTCTTTGCAAAACAAAAAAAAGCAATTGCCTAGAGCGTAAACCGCTTGCTGGGCAATCGCAGTCATTTCCATTAACTAGATTACCAATGAAAAAATCCAAAGCGACGGAAGCACTCCGAGTCGCCACAGACATTGCTGCGATAAAAGCAGCACTCCACAAACGCGGCTACCGACTTCGCAAACAACCCAAACAGCCTGTATGGAAAGTGATCATCACCCCCGATCGCTTCTACAAACTGACTTATCAACCCGCCCCGATTAGCGCCTGGGTACTCTACCCGCAAAACAACGACATCCGACGCCAAGCGATCGAAGCCATCATTCAACACGCCCTAAAAAAGCAACCCGCTTCCCTGACTAGGACAGCATCATGACTTACTTACAACGGCTGCATCCCTGGTGCATCATTCGCCCCTTCCCCGATATGCGAACACTCATCGTCGGACGCTTTCGCCGTCGAGTAGACGCCGAGGGGCATCTGCGAATCCTCAAGCAAATGATGCCGAGCATTCCCTTTGAAATTGTTTTTGACGTAATGCCAGACGAACTAGAAACCTGCGTGCAAAAGTCCCCGGAATGACCCCCCTAACCCCCCTTATTAAGGGGGGAATAGGATTTTATTCTCAAGAGCATCAAAATTCTCTTGCTCCCTCCCCTTACCCCCCTTATTAAGGGGGGAATGCAAGGAGAAACTTTTGTTGTCGGGAGGGCTGGGGAGGGGTGATTCGAGATATTGACAACTCAAACCAGACTGCACCGACTCCACCACAACCATGAACGTTCTGCGCCGTCGCATCAACCCCGAAACCTTTGTCATCACCCGCAAACAACTCGCCAAATATCTAAAGACTGACTCTAGCCGAGTTTGGCGCTGGGAAAAGTGGAAGCATGTACTTTGGGTGCATATTCAAGGCATTGGCGGCTACTTCATTAGCTAGACGCTCGTTCCTCGCTACCGCTTCGCTAACGTCAGCTAGAGCAATGGGTAGCCGCTTGCTGCACTTTGATTCGTGCCTGCCGAGACTCGAAAGCACTCAAGCTAGTCTGGTCAGCCATTGAGCGAGAAGCTACAAGGTACACAGAAGAAGCCTTCAACCGACTTTCGGAGATTCACGCACAACGACTTGCCTATTTGCATCGTCACTCACCGAAATAACCATGCGATCGCTTTGTCGGTGCCCGAAGGGCAATCGCTCCGGATAGAGAACAGATTATCAAATGTGATCGCGTTAGCGTTAGCGAGGCGTTGCCCTAGCGCTGCTGCAAGCAGCAGATCGCCTCGGTTATATGTATTAGCTTCTCAATTAACTAGACCCATTATCCATCAGGAACTACAGCTAAAAACACACAAACTTAGGGTTGCTGTGTCGCTAGTAGGGGAGCGGCTTGTAGTAGCGTCTGAGTGTAAGGGTGCTGGGGATTGGTAAACAGTTTGTGGGTGGGACCAATTTCCACAATCTGACCGCTATTCATCACGGCGATTCGATCGCACAAAAATCTCGCTAACCAAAGGTCATGAGTAATAAACAAATAAGTGAGGTGAAATTCTTCCTTCAACTCCAGCATCAGATCCAGCACCTGCGACTGCACACTGGCATCCAGCATACTCACAGGTTCGTCACAGATTAGCAGACTGGGACGGGTGATCAAAGCACGAGCGATCGCTACTCGTTGTTGTTGTCCGCCTGAAAGGTCAGAAGGGTATCGATTATAATACTCATCTGTCGGCGTTAATCCTACCCGTTCCAGCATTCCCATGACTTGGCTTTTCGCTTCACTTGGGTTTGCCAGTTTGTGAATGAATAACGGGTCAGCAATACTTTCTCCTACTGTCATCGAAGGATTAAGACAAGCATGAGGGTCTTGAAACACCATTTGAATTTGACGACGAGCTGACTGTAAAGATTGGCGATCGAGTTGCTCTAAATTCTGTCCCCGAAATTCAACCGTTCCATCCGTCGGACGAATGAGCTGCAAGATGGTGCGGGACAGGGTACTCTTGCCACAGCCCGATTCCCCTACCAATCCCAGAATTTCACCCGGATACAGGTCAAACGAGACATTATCTACGGCTTTGATAACGCTCGTGTCCTTTTGCTTAGAAAGCAGTTGTGCAATGAAATTACCTTCCAGAGTGTAGTACTGCTTTAAGTCTCTAACTCGTAGAAGGGGAGTGGGGAGTGGGGAATGAGAATTCTCCTTTGTTCCTGTGCTTCTCGGCTCCTCTGTTTGCTTCTGCTCCTCCTCCTTGATGGCTTGAATATGCAAGGCAGCTTCCAGCAGCGATCGCGTATACTCATGCTGAGGTTGTTGCAGAATTGATCCCACAGCACCCGTTTCAACCATACGTCCCTCGTACATCACAGCAATGCGATCGCAATATTCTCCTACCATTGCTAGGTCGTGAGAAATCAGCAGCAGTGCCATTTGTCGTTCGCGGCAAAGTCGCGTTAGTTCCTTTAAAATTTGCGCCGCTACTGTGACATCCAAGCTCGTAGTTGGTTCATCTGCAACAATTAGCTTGGGGTTGAGTAAAAGAGCAAGCGCGATCGCTACCCGTTGCCGCATACCCCCACTAAACTCATGAGGATACTGAGCCCATCGGCTTGCTGGAATCTTGACAGCCTCCAACGTCTCAAGCGCCCTTTCCTTAGTCTGGCGTCGTGATAGCTGGGGTTGATGCGCTCTCAATGTTTCAATACAATGTTCCCCAATCGTCATTAGTGGGTCAAGGCGGGTCATTGGGTCTTGAAACACTAGAGCCACTGCTTCCCCTCGAAACTTGCGTACTTCGGCAGGTGTCAAATCAAAGACCGACTGCCCAGAAAACCTTACCCGTCCCTCAATTTGTGTAGATGGCGGCAACAATCGCATAGTGGCTCGTCCCAACGTTGACTTACCGCAGCCTGATTCCCCCACTAATCCCATGCGCTCCCCAGCATTTAGGGTAAACGAAACATCATCTACCGCCCAGTGAGGTATCGCCCTTGACTGGCGGCTAGGATAAGCAACCCGCAAATTTTCTACACAAAATAAGGCTTCACTCATTTTTTGGTAATGGCTAATAGCTAACGGCTAATGGCTAATGATTTACAAGCCATTAGCAACTAACGGATAGGTAGTATTCAATCAGATTTGATATTAGTCCTTGGGTCTTGGGGTTGAACGTTAACTGAGACTCGCCGCATCAAGTAGGCAACGCCAAAATCTCCGTTTGGATGCTTTTCTAAAATTTCAGCGAGTTCAAATACAAGTTCTGCCACTTCCAGTCCTAGTTTTTCGACGGTTGCTTGACGCTCTTTTTCAAAGAATTGTTGCGATCGCACTCGTGTCTGCCATTCATTAGAAAACAACTGCTCAATCGTTGTATGCAGTCCCAGCCTTTCCAAAATATCCCACTCCCCGTAATCGCACCAAATGCCTCGACAATGCATACACCGCTCTACATAAAACGGTGTCTTCAGGTTGACCTTCGCTCGCGATAGATACCGCCTGCACTCTGGACACAATGCCGCTTTAGTATCGAAGGGAGATTGTACAAAATCCACATTGAGTGTTCTAGAGTCCAAATCTGGTAGTACTGGATTGTAGGGTTGCCGTACCTGCCAATCCTCATATTCAGTAGCGGGAATCCAGGTACCTTTGCACTCCTGGCAGTACTTCACGGCTAACTGTTCCTCCAGAACGCCGTCTAATAGGGTTACGTTCTTACATTTCGGACAGTACACAGATTTTTCTTCCTCAAAGCGTCGTCTTTCCCTAATTAAATCTACAAGAATGCTGTGAGAGTGCCCATCCCTAATTTAGGGAGTAGGGAAGAGTTTTAAGCATTATTAAGAAACTTTGTCAAGGTTTGCTGTTTTATTACTCCCCATACCTAGTACTTCGCGCTAGAGTTGGAGTAACGCTTCGCAGTATTGAATCAGGGTGTTGATGCGATCGCGTACACCTTCTTTGCGAGAACGTGATGTTGCAGAACTCCGCGACGCTTGCAACAGCATCATATCTGTATCCAACAACCGCATCTGTTTGTAAATTTCTGTTTGAAGAGATTGCCATCGAGACACAAAATCCGGGGCTATGTCATCTGCATTAAGAGGGATGATTTGGCTTTGAAACAGCTGTTGTACGTCATGGAAATGATCCCGAAGTTCTGTTACCTCCAAATCCGTGCTTGTGGCGGTTTTACATAACTGCTCCAGAGCTTGTTGAAATTCCCGATAGCATTTGCGATGTGTTGGTTGTAACATTATGGCTCTTATTGGTCTAGAATCAACGTAAAGAATTTTGTCTTTATTTAATAAAGGCGATTGTCATGAAAGCTGGACTAAAGCTTAAACCCAAAGTCAGTTTTCATGCCCGAAGAGCGATGAGCCTGACGGTCTTCTCGCTTTAATGTCGTACAAACACAAGCAAACACAAGCGCTTGCCGCTCTAGCAATCATTAAAAGCGAGACAATCTCCTTAACATCAGCCCTAGATGATTTTGATAGCTCACGAGTGGTCAGGCGCAACCATTCTCATCCAGCAACACTCCTGATGATCTCACAGCAGATCTGCTAAACTCTCAAATCTATTTTTTATTTGCTAAGCAAAGAATTATGGACGCCCTAGCCACAACCCCCACTCTAAACTTTGATACTCCTGACTGGCTGCAAGAGTGTCTCACGGCAGTGGAACTAGCTGCCGATAAACCAATACCTGATGACATCGCTTTAATCACGCGAGCGTTTAAATTTGCATACCAACTGCATCAAGATCAGTACCGAGCATCAGGAGAACCTTATATTGCTCATCCCGTTGCTGTTGCCGGTCTGTTAAGGGATCTGGGTGGTAGCAGCGTGATGATTGCGGCAGGATTTCTTCACGATGTCGTTGAAGATACAGATGTTACCCCTGAACAGATAGAGTCTCGATTTGGAGTAGAGGTTCGACAGCTAGTCGAAGGCGTTACTAAACTTTCTAAATTTAACTTCTCTAGTAAAACTGAGCGCCAAGCTGAGAACTTCCGTCGCATGTTCCTGGCAATGGCGGCTGATATTCGGGTGATTGTGGTGAAGTTGGCAGACCGACTGCACAATATGCGAACGTTGGAACATTTGAGTGGGGAAAAACAACGTCGTATTGCCCTGGAAACCCGCGAAATTTTTGCCCCCTTAGCCAATCGATTGGGAATTGGGCGCTTTAAGTGGGAATTGGAAGATTTATCGTTTAAATATTTGGAACCAGAATCCTACCGGGAAATGCAAGCCCTAGTAGCAGAACGACGCTCAGATCGGGAAGAGCGTTTGACTAAAGTAGCAGGAATTCTGCGAGAGCGCCTTGATGGGGCTGGGGTTACATGCCTTGAGATCAGTGGGCGTCCAAAGCACTTATACGGTATTTATCAAAAGATGCAACGGCAGCAAAAAGGATTCCATGAAATCTACGATATTGCTGCAATGCGGCTGATGGTGCAGACGAAGGAAGAATGCTACCGGGCGCTAGCCGTAGTTCATGATGCCTTTCGACCGATCCCCGGTCGGTTTAAAGATTACATTGGTTTGCCGAAGCCCAATCGCTATCAATCCTTGCATACAGGCGTTATCAGTCTGACGGGTCGTCCCCTTGAAGTCCAAATTCGCACCCTGGAAATGCATCATGTTGCTGAATATGGAATTGCAGCGCACTGGAAGTACAAGGAAAAGGGCAGTTCTAGCAATACCCGGATCTCGACTGAGGATGAGAAATTCACTTGGTTGCGGCAATTGCTGGAATGGCAGAATGACCTAAAGGATGCTCAAGAATATCTCGAAAGTGTCAAGGACAATTTATTTGATGACGATGTCTATGTGTTTACCCCAAGTGGGGATGTTGTGTCCCTGAGTCGGGGAGCAACGGCAGTAGACTTTGCATATCGCATTCACACAGAGGTAGGCAACCACTGTGCAGGCGTTCGGATCAACGGGCAGTGGTGTGTGCTGGGTACTCCATTGAAGAATGGGGATATTGTTGAAATTGTCACGCAGAAAAATAGCCACCCAAGTTTGGACTGGTTGAACTTTGTGGTGACGCCCAGTGCCCGGAACCGCATTCGGCAATGGTACAAGCGATCGCATCGTGACGAAAATATCGCTCGAGGTCGGGAACTCCTAGAAAAGGAACTAGGCAAGAAGGGCTTTGAAGCGTTACTGAAATCTGATCCGATGCAGGCAGTAGCAGAGCGATGTAACTATCACAGTGTAGAAGATTTACTTGCCGCTCTGGGTTACGGCGAGGTGACACTGAACATCGTGGTCAATCGGCTGCGAGAAACTGTAAAAGTTCAGCAACGAATTGAAGTTGAGCCACAGGAACGAATAGTTCCCCAAACACCCGTTGCAAAACTCCCAACGACCCATAGTAGTAAAATCGAACCGATTGCTGGTGTCGAAGGATTACTCCATCACCTTGCCGGTTGCTGCAATCCTATTCCTGGTGAACCCATTATTGGTGTCGTTACACGCCTACGCGGTATTTCGATACATCGGCAGGGTTGTCTTAATGTGGAGACTGTGCCAGGAGAACGCCTAGTTCCAGTCAGCTGGAACCCCACAGATAGCGGACATGGACGTCCTCAAACTTACCCCGTCAATCTTCAAATGGAAGTCATCGACAGGGTAGGCGTCTTCAAAGATATCTTGTCCCGCTTGAGTGACCAGAATATTAATGTTCGCCATGCTCAGGTGAGGACGAAAGAAGGTAATCCTGCGATCATCGACCTGTGCATTGACATCCGCGACCACAAACAACTGGAAAATAGCTTCTGCCAAATTAGAAAAATGAGCGATGTACTGAACATGCGCCGCGTTAGTCAAGTTGAGGATTAGTCAGTAGTCAGTAGTCAGTAGTCGTTGGTAAACAGACTTATGGTGAAGTTCTTCCCAAAGGGGAGGAAAAAGTTTGCAGGATTTGGTGAGAATAGGACTAGAAACTCTTCTACATCAATCTAGTTATCGATGGACTAAGGAGCTATACAAACGCAACGCAAGGCTTATTTATTTAGGGTTCGTTGTCATTATTCCCTAGTTCTTGACAAGTGACTAATGACTACTAACTAATGACTAATGACTAATAACTAATGACTATGAAACGTTCCGCCTGCCTCATCTTCAATCCTGTTGCCGGTCAAAGTGACCCAGAGCAAGATTTGTTACAAATCCAGAGGGTTTTAGAGCCGGAAATTGATCTAGATATTCGATTGACAACGCCCGACGTTGATGCAGGTCAACTGGCGAATGAAGCCATTGAACGGGGTGTTCATATGATTATTGCTTCTGGCGGTGATGGTACTCTCTCAGCAGCAGCTGAGGCATTAATGGGAACAAGGATTCCTTTGGGTGTGATTTCACGAGGGACAGCCAACGCCTTTGCATCGGCTTTGGGAATTCCTGACACGATTGAAGCGGCTTGTCAAACGATTTTGGATGGGGCAACGAAAGTTGTCGATACTGCATTGTGCAACGGGAAGCCCATGGTTTTGCTCACTGGGATTGGATTTGAGGCAGAAGTAGTCGAAAAAGCGGATCGAGAGACAAAAAACCGCTTTGGAATGCTGGCTTATATCCTAGCTGGGGTAAAACAGTTGCGAGAGTTTGAAACCTTTGAGGCGACGATAGAGACAGATGAGAAAGTAATCACTGTTAATGCTTGTGCTGTGACTGTAGCCAATGCGGCACCGCCGACATCAATTTTAGCTCAAGGGCCAGCTGGCATTATTTATGATGATGGACTGCTAGATTTAACTGTAGTAGCACCAGCGAACCGAGCAGGAGCGATCGCGTCAGCCTATCATTTACTACAAACAGCCCTTAGTGGTGATGCTGCTGATCGAGATGATATTGGCTATCTGCGAGCAAGACGCATTAAAGTAACCACTGATCCACCTCAAAAAGTTGTCATAGATGGAGAAATTATTGGCACTACGCCCGTTGAGGTTGAGTGTATTCCCGGTGGCTTAACAATCCTGGTGCCGATGGTAACAGAAATTCAGCCCCTCGAAAAACTTGATGGACTCCCTGAATTAACGGTTGAGCAGAAGCTATGAACTAAGAAAGGCTCTTATGCAAAGGGAAGAAGGCAGAAGGAAAATCTTCTGCCTTCTTCCCAAAGCTTCTGGCGAAGGATTTAGATCAAGGGTTACAATCCCCCACTGAAGGTATTCAGTGGCTGGGAGTGACTAGGGGAAACAATCCCCCTGACACTCCCCCTTCTGCCTTCCTTCTTCTGCCCTCTGCCTTATGCAACTACTCAACATTGCAATGTTGAGCAGCTAAGCTACTGTTCGGTGATTTTTTGTCAACCTTAGTGACAAATCGATGCTCTAACCTTTTTCTGCCGACATTGGGCACCCTCAACTGGCATCATCGCTTTTTTGTAATTGGTAATTAGTTATATAGCAAAAGGCACAAGGCAAAGGGCAGAGGGCAGAAGGTTTATCACTGGTACTAGGTCGTTTCAGCCATTAAATCTGTCCTAACCTTTATGGCGACAGCTATACATGAACTACGTAGAATAGTCTTCCCCTTCCCAATTGCCCCTAATCCCCAAAGGGGGCCCCGAGTTCCTCATTCCCCATTCGCAAATTGTGTGACACTTGATTAGTGCGGAATGTGGGTTTCTGGTCATCTATTCACTAGGTCGGCAATCACTGCTGCTAACTCTACTGGATCTACTGGTTTAGTAACGTGTTTTTGAAATCCTGCTTCGAGGATCTGTTGTTGGTCAGTCTCACCAGCGTAGGCTGTTAAGGCGATCGCATGAATCTGTCCTCCTTGCTCTGGTGGTAGCGATCGAATTTGACGGATCAGCATATAGCCATCAACTTCAGGCATCCCAATATCGCTCAGTAATAAATCTGGCTGCCACTGTGCAAACACCTCCAGCGCCTCTGTTGCTGAGGTAACGGCACGCACTTGTGCCCCATACTCTTCGAGGATGAAGACTAGCAACTTAAGGGTATCCACCTCATCATCCACGATTAGTAACCGTATCCCCTTAAGATTAGGGGATCTATCCAGCCCGCCCTTATCCTCAATTGTTTGAGGCTTTAAGTTCATTAAGGGTAGTGTCACGGTAAAAGTGGATCCCAGTCCTTCTCCGGGACTGGTGACTTTGACACAGCCGCCGTGAAGTTCGACTAGGTGTCGGACAATAGCCAGCCCCAACCCCAGTCCACCAAACGATCTTGTTGTTGTGCTGTTCTCTTGACGAAAGTAATCAAAGACAAATGGTAGGAAGTCGGGGTTAATTCCACAGCCTGTATCACTTACTTGGAGCTGGGCATAGTTGTCTGTTATTGGTTGCGACTGACCACTATCGCCTGACCGAGGGTGGATGCCCCTATTCATTTGAGGCATAGGAAGTGCGGTCGAAGACCACTGACGACTGACCGAGGCTGGATGCCCCAATTCATTTGAGGCATAGGAAGTGCGATCGAAGACCACTGACAGCCTCACGTCCACCCGACCCCCAGCAGGTGTAAACTTGATAGCGTTTGAGAGCAAATTCCAGAATACTTGCTGCAAGCGGTTAGAATCACCCAAAACTTGCCCTACAGTTGACTCAAGCTGTGTTTGAATCTGAATCATCTTGGCTTGAGCGGATAAACGTACTGTTTCTAGAGCCGCTTCAATGGTGGGTGCTAGGTCAACAGCACAGACATTCAGACTGAGCTTGCCTTGCAAAATCCGTGAGACATCTAATAAGTCTTCTATGAGTTGTGTTTGTAATTGTGCATTGCGCTCAATGGTTTCAAGCGCACGAGCCGTAGTCGCTTCGTCCAACTTACGGCTTTGGAGTAACTTTGACCAGCCGAGTATGGGATTGAGGGGAGTTCTCAGTTCATGAGAGAGAACAGCGAGAAACTCATCTTTAATTCGATTAGCTGCCTCAGCTTCAGCACGCGCGGCTTGCTCACGACCTAGAAGTTGATTGCGTTCCTCTTCAGCCTGCTTGCGTTCGTGGATGTCGGTGGTTGTACCGATCCATTTAACAATGTTGCCAGCACCATCTTTAAGCGGCACGGCACGATCCATAAACCAACGGTACGCCCCATCTTTGCGCTTGTACCGGAACTCCGCCTCGAATGACTCGCCCTTCTGTTTAGCTAGATTCCATTGCTTGATCAGCGAAGGGAAGTCACCCGGATAGTTGACCTGTTCCAGTCCACCCTCGTTGAGCTGTTTGAGCGTCACTCCTGTATACTCAACCCATCGCGGGTTTACGTAGTCCACACGACCTTCGGCATCACATGACCAGACAAAGTCTGGCACTGCCTCACCCAATGTGCGATAAAAGGCTTCGCTGGCGCGGAGTGCTTCCTCTGTCCGCTTGCGATCGGTGATGTCCACAGCAGCACCAGTCACTCCGATCACCGCGCCTGTAGCATCCAGTAACGGCTCAACGGTAAGGTCGTAATACCAATCCTGCCCTTGCATGGTGATCTTAACCTCTTCACGCGTCCCAACGCCCGTTTCCAGTACACGGCGTTTGATTTGGGTTAAAATCTCTGCATCATCACTTGGAATCAAGTCTTCATCACGTTTGCCCACCACCACATTGACCGAATAATCGAAGACAGGATTGTAAAGCCAGGTATATCGAAGCTCTCGGTCATGGTTGAACACGGTAATCGGCGAGTTCTTAATAGCAACGCGCAGACGCTCTTGAGCTTGCAAGAGTTCCTGCTCCGCCTGCTTGCGCTTTGTGATGTTGCGAAAGTATATGGATAAACCTGATTCAGAAGGGTAGGCGCGAGCAACAAACCACATATCGAAGGGCGGGTAATAGTCTTCCAGCTCGAGCGGTACTCCTTCAATAACTGCCTGTTGGTAAAGTTGACCGAAGCTGGTGCCGCCAAGCTCTGGTAACTCTTCCCATAGGTTCTTGCCGAGTAGTTCCTCTATGCATCGACCTAAAATATGGGCAGCTTCATGGTTCAGGTAAGTGAAGCGCCATTCGGGATCAAAGACGATAAAGCCGTCAGTAATGCTTTCAAGAATTTGGGAGACTTGCTTTCTTGCTGACTCCGCTGCACTTCGTGCCGCTTCACTATCAGCGCGGGCAATTTGTTCACGTAAGAGCAATTCATCTTTGTCGCGATTGGATTCCTGCAAGCGGCTATTGGCTGCTCTTAGTTGTTCATTGAGTTGCATAAGCTGCTCACTCAGTTGAGCACGAGTCTGATGCTCCATCGCCCGCACCCGTTCCACAGCCAGTGCGACTTGAGTCGCTGCCCGTTCTGTGATGGCACATCCCACAAACAAGCTGACGGCACACTGCATTAAAAGACTGAGCTTGTGGACATGCAAGACTTCCGCCGGCACGGGGAAACTAGGCAACGAAATGGCATTAGGGTAGGCGACAAGGTAGGCAAGCAGTGTCACCAGAACGCAGAAGCTTGAGGTCAGCATCCCGCCTAGCACTCCAAAGCGGGTCGCTGCCCAAATAATTGGCACAAAGCTCAAAAACGAGAGCTGCTGAAAGGCAAAGCCTGCACTATGGGTTTCTGAGACAGTGAGTGCCGCCGTACTGACAATCAAAACCAGTATCCCAACTATCTCTGCAATTAGGCGACGGGAGGGAGCATGGGCAAAAGCACTCAGTTCGTTCGGTTGGTTGGCAGGCGGCAGCCAGCCCCAGCGTTGCAAGAAGGGAGTTAGCACTAACAGGGCTGTAGGGGCTAGAGCTAAAGTCCCGATCGCATTACCTAGCCACCAATGCGGGATGCTATCCGCCAGATTTGAAGCGGGCATCTTACCCACAGCCACTAGGGCTAAACTGCCAGTCAAGGCTGAGGCGGCACAGGCGGCTAAGGGCGCACTTAAGGTAAATGCAGCAGCATCCCTAAGACGATTGGGCAACAGCGAACCGGAAAAGCAATGCCGATAGAGGAACCAGGCAACTAGCGGTTCTGTCGCATCGGTTAAGGCGACTATTCGAGTCCAGCCATCATTTCCCCACTGGGGTGCCACCAGGATTGAGGCTACTCCTGTCAGGACAACTCCGATGGGCCCAAACCACAGGGTAAGCGCGATCGCCACACCCGACGGGGGAAACCACAAAGAGACGGCTGGCCCAATCCGGTAGAGCAGTGCCATGCCGTGAGCTAGCACTAGGGCTAACAGGCAGAGTAGGAGTACGAGCCACCACCGTCTAGGAACAAAGGACATGAGAGTTGTCGCTGTAATCAGCTTGTTTGAGCGATCGCATCCTTTACTATTGTGAGCGGCTTCCCTCATATTGTCCTAGGCTATCAGTGGATTGGCGAGAAATACTGACAAGAGGCAAACTCAGTAACTCTAGGACGCTTTCATTAGCTTAATCTTTGCTTTTTTATAGCCGTATATTTACTTGATTAAACATTCTCCGTGCTTAAACAACTGAGGTAATTCAGGATGCTAGCTGACTATGAGTTCAATTAGGATTTACTCAACAATCTTGATCTACGGTTAATTGTATGACTTGGAAATCATTCACTCAATCAATTGAGTCCATGGGCGAAGCAGTGGGTAGTGCAGTAGTTGAAGCTGCCAAGTCTGTCGAACAAACTGCCTCATCAACTAGCGAAAAGGCTATTACAGGTGCGTCAGCTGTGGGTGAAGCGATAGGTCAAGCTGCCACTAGTACAGCGAATCTCGTTGACACAGCCACCTCAGCTACTGGTGAAACTTTAGGTCATGCAACAAAAGGTACTGGCACATTAATTCGGCAAGCTACATCAGCTACAAGTGAGGCAGTCGGTCAGGCAACATCTGGTACAGTGAATCTGCTCGGTAGAGCCACCTTAGCTACTGGTGAAACTTTAGGTCATGCAACAAAAGGTACTGGCACATTAATTCAGCAAGCTACATCAGCTACAAGTGAGGCAGTCGGTCAGGCGGCATCTAGTACAGTGAATTTGCTTGGTAGAGCCACCTCAGCTACTGGTGAAACTTTAGGTCATGTGGCAGCTGCAACAGCAAATATGGCTAAGGATACTGGGTCAGTTGCAATTGAGAAATTAGGTAATGTTTTGTCTGGAGGAACAGAGAAAGTAGTTTCTGGCTTGTAAAGAAAATATTGGGAGGTGCAGGAAAAGGAATTGTAGACTCAGTGCATGGAGAAGGATGGGCATTATTGGGTGCAGGCGTCATAGTATTGATATTATTGAGTGCCTTCAATATTTACTCAATTTTGAAGCTGCGTCCTCGGATTGCCTTACAGTACAAGCAGGCTAGCGATAAAAACCGAGCTACTGAGTGAAATTTTTTTCACTAAGCTGTTCAGCATTTAAATAGGGTATAAGGCTTTGGTGAAAGAGAACTCCTTAACAAGGAACGGGGAACAGACAATACGTGATTTAAATGCACGACAGCTTATAGTTTTAGAGCTAGGGTGGGCAAGGCTCACCCTATTGCTGTATTGACAGATTAAACAACAGACCCTTAAAAGACTTCGGCTTCCTTAAACTGCCCTACTTTTTGAGTAATTGCGGCTTCTCCACAGGTACGCGGAGTCGGAAAAATCTTCCCAGGATTCGCTAAGCCTTTCGGATTAAATACCTGGCGAATCCATTGCATTGTCTCTAAGTCTGTCTCACTGAACATATCCGGCATGAAGCATTTCTTATCCGAACCAATACCATGCTCCCCAGATATGCTACCACCTACCTTGACACAGAGTCTGAGAATTTCTCCACCTAATTCTTCTACCTTCTCTAGGGCACCAGGAATCGAATTATCGTAAAGGATGAGTGGGTGAAGGTTGCCATCACCAGCGTGAAACACATTAGCTATTACGTACCCATATTTCTCGCTTAAGGATTCAATTTCTTTGAGAACAGCTGGTAGTTGAGTGCGAGGGATGACGCCATCTTGGACGAAATAATCAGGACTCATATGACCCGCTGCGGCAAAGGCAGCTTTACGACCTTTCCATAATTTCAGGCGGGTTTCTGGGTCACTGGCGGTTGTAATATTCCGCGCCCCATTCTTTTTGCAAAGTTCGGCAACGCGCTGTTTATTCGTTGCCACTTCCACCTCTAAACCATCGATTTCTACCAAGAGGATGGAACCAGCATCTCTGGGATAACACCCCGTGGCGACGACATCTTCCACAGCGTTGATGCTGATGTTATCCATCATTTCCATCCCAGCGGGGATAATTCCTGAACCGATAATGTCGGCAACAGCGGCACCCGCTTCTTCAATAGTGGTAAAGTCTGCCAGAAGGACACAAATTGATTCAGGTGTTTTGAGGATTTTGAGAGTGATTTCTGTGGCAATGCCTAAGGTGCCTTCAGAACCCACGAATAGACCCGTGAGGTCGTAACCGGGCATTTCTGGCACTGGACTACCTACATCAACAATAGAACCGTCAGGAAGAACCAGTTTTAATCCTAGGACGTGGTTAGTGGTGACACCGTATTTAAGACAATGGACGCCACCGGAGTTCTCAGCAACATTGCCACCAATTGAGCAGACAATTTGGCTAGATGGGTCTGGGGCGTAGTAGAACCCGGCACCACTGACAGCTTGCGTAACCCAGTTGTTGATGACACCGGGTTGCACGACGATTCGCTGGTTTTCCAGGTCAACGTCGAGAATTTGCTTCATCAAGGCAGTGACAATCAAAACGCAATCCTCGACTGGTAGTGCCCCACCTGACAAACCTGTCCCAGCACCCCGCGCTACCCAAGGGATAGAATTGCGATCGCATATCTTTACCGCCTCTGCCACTTGTTGGGTTGTTCGCGGCAGCACCACCAACGCCGGACGCTGGCGATAGCTTGCCAGACCATCACATTCGTAAGTCAGCAATTCTTCACGACGCTGGACAACACCGTTTTTGCCAACAATCGACTCAAATTGCTTGATGATGGGTTTCCAATTGCGTTGTGTGTCTTGAGCAATCATAGGTGGTTGGTGAAAGGTAGTTGCAATACTGATGATCGCACGATGATTGAGTTAGTGGTTAGTAGATAGTGGGGGGGATTAGTATCCTCTAACCCCTGAGCTGCCCTTCCTCCCCTATTTAAGAAGAAAGGATTCCGTGTGGGGCAGGCGTTGACCAGTGATACCCACACTTCTAGTTAAGTACCTCTTTTTCTATAATTCTCTTCCAAATTAAGTAACCTTGTCCGTTCAAATGCACTCCGTCTGATGTGTATTGAGTGTCTAATTGATTATTGCTATCTAAGAAACAAGAAAATAAATCTATATATTTAAAAGAAAACTCTTTGGTTAAGTCTTTTAGTTTAGCGTTCAAGAGCAAAACCTTCTCATTTACGCCATTATTATTAAATATTTGATTGTTAACTGGTAAAACGCTTTGGATAAATACTTTTGCTTCGGGTGTGTGACTTTGAAAAATCTCTAATATTTTCCTGTAGTTGCTTAATATGTCTTCTAGTGCTCTACCTTGATTTAAGTCATTAATGCCAATCAATATAAAAAGCTTTTGGGGGTTTGATGCAACGATATTGTCTATACGATTTAAAATACCGTCTGTTGTGTCTCCACAAATTCCCCGATTTTTTATTCTGTTATTTCTAAATACCTCTGCCCATTCACATAAATCTGTGAGACTATCTCCCAAAAATATTATGTTTTCTTCAGATTTTGGTAGAGTCTCAAAGTGGCTTTTTTTGTCGCGGTAGAAAGGATTGTCATACATAGCGATTATTCTAGATTGAGAGTTTTGCAATAAAGAGAGTTTACGAACTAAATAAGTAACGCCACCTTTTCTGGAAACAAAAACAATTCCCAGCCCTACAAATAATATATTAAGCAAACTAGAAAGAAACAAAGTAATTTGAACAATCTTATCCACTGGTATATATCTTGAACTTAATATTTCCCTGAGGGATACATTGAGGTACTTTTCTAGATAACTAGAGATAACCCTTCAGTCCTAGTCTTGCCTAAGACTCACCTAGTAGCCGCACAGCAAAACCAAGTGCCGCTGCATTGCGATAAAGTGGTTCATCTAGTGTCCATAGTTCGGCTCCCAAAGTTTCTGCTAATGCTAAGTAAGCCGCATCAAAAGCGCTATTGCGTTGCAAGAATACAGCAATTTCGACGACTCGTGGTTCAGCGGTGAGGGTATGGTAGGTGATAGGTAAGGATGAAAGCTCGGCATAGACTTGTACTAATTCCTCTGGTGGGAATAAATTCGCTCTACTCAGGTTAGTTAAGGCATTGGTAATTTCGTAACGAGCTAACTCCGGAGCGTATAGGGCAATCCCCTGAGCTATCCAATTTTGAAACAATCTGTAGGCATTTTCTCTCAATGGGTGATGAGTGATGAGAGCAACCAAAAAATTGGCATCTAATACAACAGCCATTGACTAGAAAATACCTCGCTCTTCAAGGTTTTCTTGACCTGCGTGTATTAATTCTACGGGGTCAACGCCAGGCAAATCCTTAGTAAGTTCATGAAGACGCCATAGCGCCGCAAGGGAATCGATGGATAGATTCGTCTTCGCCTGAGCTAGACTGAACTGAAATAGGATAACTGCTAAGGCATCAGGAGGCAGATGAAGCCTTTTTGCTTCAGCTTCAAGGTGAGCCCTTTCTTCAGAAGAAAGCTGGATAGTCAGGGTCTTGGATTCACTCATGTTTCTAGTGTAGAAGTTGGATGAAGATGGTGCTTGCTCTTTATCGGAACCGCTTCTCAATACAGATAAAGCAGATAAAGCTAATCTTTTGACTAACTTTAGAAAAAATAGGTAGTTGTTTTGTCAAATCAGGATAATGCGACGACTACAGCACGCATCAATTATTCTAGAGCGGTAAAAAAGCGCTTCCGTACCTCGTAAGAAAGTCCTAACTCCCATTCCTTATCTACTTGATTGAGTTTGGAAACTGCATCATCTGGGTCAATCTTTGTCAATATTGAGAGAACCAGATGTACATAGTCGATAATTTCAGGGTCATCAACTACCTGAAGGAATAGCTTTGCATCGGGAAAGTGTTGGCGAATTTTATCGGGTGCTTCTAGTAACGGGGGAACGAGAAACGGAAATTTCTCAAGAAACGGTAAAATTTCGGGTCTTTCCCGCAGGGTGTAAAACCGCTCTAGGGTTTCAATGTGAGCTTTGGAAATTGGAGAGGGGACAATTTCTATATCTTTAGATGCAATTTTATCTAGAATCAGTGAGGCGATCGCGTCCTGATCTTGTTCTGGAAGTTGATAGACGGCTGCGAGCGCTTGTTCAAGTAACTTGGTCATGGGTGAAGATTTCCTTGTTATCAATCAACTCAAAAATATCACCTCAGGTTAGAGAATCTGGCTATAGGTCTGGGCAACTTCATCATAGTGATTGATTCAAGCGATCGCTTTGTTCGGCATAAAGTTGGATAGTAAGGAGCAAGGAGCAACAGCAACATCGTGCTGAACAAGCTGAACAAGAAAGGCTCTTATGCAAAGGAAAGGGCTCTTATGCAGAAGGATTTTCCTTCTGCCTTCTTCCCAAGGCTTCTGGCGAAGGATTTGGATCAAGGGTTACAATCCCCCACTGAAGGTATTCAGTGGCTGGGAGTGACTGGGGGGAAACAATCCCCCCTTCTGCCTTCCTTCTTCTGCCTTCCTTCTTCTGCCCTCTGCCTTCTTCAACAATGCGCCCAAATACTGGCAGAACAGCTACGGGCTTTGGGTATTGCTCCGGATACTCTCACTTAAGATTGTCAATAAACTGCTGCACTAGCTGCCAGACCTTCTCTAGCAACCCAGGATTATCTGCATCAAACCATTCAATTTCTGGATAAGCACGAAACCAGGTACGTTGTCGTTTGGCAAATTGGCGAGTGTGCAATACGGTTAGTTCTTTTGCTTCATCAAGGGAAAGGTCGCCCGCAAGATACTGTTTCATTTCCTGATAACCCAGTGTGTTTAGCAACGGTAAATCTGAACCGTATTTCTCACACAGGGCTTTCACCTCAGCTTCCCAACCCGCCGCTATCATTTGCTCAGTGCGCTGTTGGATACGGCGCTCAAGGATTTCGCTGTTGCTACATTCCAAACCAATTTGGAGAATGGGATAGTCGGGGGGATTCTCTCCTTGCTGCTCTGAAATTGGGCGTCCAGTCACATAAAATACTTCTAATGCCCGTAATGTTCTCACTTCGTCATTCGGGTGAATCTTCTGAGCAGCAGGGGGGTCAACTTGTTGTAGGAATTGGTAGAGCTGGTTTTGACCGAGAGAGGAAAGTTGCGATCGCAATTCATTGTGAGGCGCAACTCTGGGAATTTTCAATCCCTGCACCACCGAACGAATGTATAAACCCGTACCTCCAACTAAGAAGGGGAGATGGAACTGGCTGATTAAGGCTTGAGCCTGCTGCTGGTAATCTGCCAGCGTCAGCGTCTCGATCGGGTCACAGATATCTATTAAATAATGCGGCACCAGTTGTTGTTCAGCCGCAGAGGGCTTTGCTGTGCCAATATCAAACTCCCGGTAAACCTGACGAGAATCAGCACTGATAATTACACATCTCAACCGCTGAGCTAGTTCCAAAGCCAGTCCTGACTTGCCAGTAGCCGTCGAACCGCAAACAGTAATCAAACCTGGTTTCTGAAAATTGGAAAGCTCCATCCTCGCTGTAAATTACCCTTGAGACAGTCTTGCCGTCGTTCCTGTTAACTAACTTAAGTGCGAACCTTATGTCGTACTCCAGCGCAGAGAGAATGCTGCTCTTGACTTTTCCATCCACTCAGCTCTCATCTAGTTTTTAGAGTCCTCTAGCCTAATGAAATACGCATTTGGAGAGAAGTATGTGCAAGTAAATCCACCACTAGATAGTGAAAAAATGTAGAATTCCCTGTCAATATTACATCATAACAGCCAATTAAAAGTCTCAGTTATAAAGGTCAGAACTATTGACTATGAGAATCCGAAAAAACCTTAAAAAACTTACATCAGCTCTTGTCTCAAGCCTCCAGCAAGCTGGGTATGAAATAAGTCAAGCAACTGGCGGTTGGCATATTCACAAAGGCAATATCTATTGCGGAAATTTGCAATATCAAGACTCAAAAGGATGGCAGGGAAGCGCCTTGCATCACCTTCCTTCGGAACTCCTTGAGCAACTCAAAAAAATTACGACCAACTCCACAAAAATCTAGCTAAACTCCCCTCTGACAAGACTTAATAGTTTTGAGTTAGTTACAAGTCAACCGCGTAACTTAACTCAAAACTCGGCAGTCTTAACTACTACTGTCCAGCGTCTAACTAAGCAACTACCAACTAGCCGAAAACGATTTTTCCTCAAAGGTAAAACCAAAGTCTGCCTTTAGGCAGTATTTTGGAACGAACCAGCTAGATGTAATAAAAATTAATAAGATAACAGTAGCAGCAGTCTTGAATAACCATCTGCTGATCCGAGAATTTTCTTACAGCATGACTACAACCAGCAAGCCATTAACCCGTAGAGCTTGGGCAAACGCGATCGCCCAACCCGCAAAAGAATTTCCACTCACCCCGTTGCCTATCCTCTCTGGCAAGATTCCAGAAGGCTTACGGGGTGTCTTGTATCGTAATGGTCCAGCACGTTTAGAACGGGGTGGTGTACAAGTCGGTCACTGGTTTGATGGTGATGGGGCAATTTTGGGAGTACATTTCACTGATGCTGGTGCTACGGGACTCTATCGCTACGTGCAAACCTCTGGTTACAAAAAAGAAGCCGCAGCCGATGAATTGCTATACGGTAACTACGGCATGACTGCACCAGGAGCACTTTGGAATCAATGGCTCAGACCCATTAAGAACGCGGCTAATACCTCGGTGCTGCCATTACCTGATAAGCTACTAGCCCTGTGGGAAGGTGGAAATCCTCATGCCCTCGACCTCCAGACATTGGAAACCCGAGGAATCGATAATTTAACCCAGTTGGAGAAAGGAGCACCTTTTTCTGCCCATCCCAAGCGTGACCCGAAGACAGGCGAGATTTTTAACTTTGGGGTTTCCCCTGGAGTAAATGCGACACTAAGGGCTTATAAAAGCGATGGCGCGGGCAAGATTATCCAACAAGGTTCAGTACCGCTAGATGGTCTGCCTCTAGTGCATGATTTTGTCATGGTAGGACAATATCTAGTATTTTTTGTTCCACCACTGCGAGTGAATCTCCTGCCAACAGCAGTGGGCTTGAGTAGCTACAGTGATGCTCTGCAATGGCAACCTGATCAGGCAACTCAGATTATTGTCCTCGATCGCGAAACACTCTCTTTAGTCAGTCGCACTGAAGCTGAACCTTGGTTCCAGTGGCACTTCGGCAATGGTTATGTGGACGGGGATGGCTTAATCGTTATTGATTTTGTGCGTTATCCAGACTTTCAGACGAATCAGTATCTCAAAGAAATTGCAACAGGTCAAATTCATACAAAGACCAAGGGAACTCTCTGGCAAGCACGTCTCAATCCTCAGATGGGTAAGGTAACACGCTTGGAAGAGTTAATCGACAGAGCTTGTGAATTTCCTGTTGTGCCGGATCAGCTAGTAGGGCAAGCCTCACCTTACATGTATTTATCAGTACACCGCGATGGAGCGGATATTACCCAGGAAATATTTGGTGCGATCGCTAGATTTGACCAAGAAAGTGACATTTTAACAGTCGCTGATCTGGGTGAGAACTGCTATCCATCAGAAGCCCTCTATGCTCCCGATGCGATCAATCCTCAACAGGGTTGGGTGCTGACGGTTGTATATGATGGCAATTCTGACACGAGTGAGGTAGTGGTGTTTGATAGCAACGCTCTGAATGAGGAACCAGTCTGTCGGCTGGGATTACCCAATGTTATTCCCCATAGTTTTCATGGGAAGTGGAAACCTGCTTAGTTTGTAACCGAGCTTGATTGCAATCCCCTAAATTTATTTATGGGGTCTTAATTTTGACTTTTGACTTTCTGAAGTAGGTACACGAGATTTTCGGTCACCTGAGACAGGAATTCAAAATTCAAAATTAAAATTTCAAGGTTTTTGAAGTTTACATGAGTAAATTTTGAATTAGAGAGACGAGCAATGCCTCTCCAATCTAAAACAGCATGGAATATGCCGTCTTGACCGACGAAGTGGCTTTCAACGTACCGCAATTGCCTATTTATTCTCTGCGTCCACAGCCAGGAGGGGGACTCTTCGTTGCCCCAGATGTACAACTGTTGTTAGCTAGTAGGTATTGTTGCACTGAATTGGGCTGCTGTAGCTTTTCAGCGCGATTCTCGACACTGGGGAAGGTACTGGCTAGACCAGTAACTAACAAGCTACCTAATACGATAGTGCTGTAAAAATGCATTGTTGATGTCCTCGTCGGAACTTATACTGCCTGATTCGGACTTCTCCATGCTCTATCCGGATAAAAATTAAGAAGATGAAAAGGTAGTAGCTGAGCCAGTTTTAGTCTAAAAAGTGTCCACATTTAACTTTCTAATTCTTAAATAATGCGTATGTAAAGGCTACAAACTTAGCTCTGGTTCCCATACCGTTGCCTCTAGCTAACGGAGGATATATTAGGAAAGTACATATTTCGAACAGCCAATCGAAACGGCATATTGTGGACATAAAAGCTGTTAGTAACAAACATGTTCACAAAAAGCAAAGAAAAGCGGATGTTGCTAGTTCCGGGTGATTGAAATTTGTTAGGATGCGCCTAATGGGTGCCCTATATCTATGGCAGACGAGACACCTGCCCGACAAGAATAAGCTTGTATTGCAGTATCAAAAGCATTCCCTCAAATGAACTCACTAACTGTTGCTACAGAAAAGAAGGAGTTATTGAGTGCCGCCCCGATATGTCCTATTCAGTTGGCGAACACGCTCAACTTCACCTAAGGAGACGGTGTTGTAGATTTGGATTGCTATCCGCCGCCAGATTTAGTGATTGAGGTTGTCACTACTTCCCTGGCCCGATGATTGGGGACGAAAGTGTTTACTGTACGAATCCTTAGGAAGCGCTGAGTATTGGGTGGTAGATGTGCCCAATAATCGAGTTACCTCTTTGCTCTTAGCTCTGGCTTTTCACTGACTCCCAGATTATGTCTGCTTAGCGCAGAAAACACCCAAGTGAGTAAACCAAAGCTAATGATAAATCCTCCCATTTGCACATAATGCCATCGCTCATCGTTGTGAATTGTCAGCGATGCCTTTTTGACTTGCTTAACAAAGTCATTGATGTCAGAGGCAGTAGCAATACTCTTTATGTCATTGTCGATAGTGGAGGAGGTAAAAAGAATCTCTCCACTCTTGGTTAAGAGGATAACTCGCGAGGCGTCGTCATCCATCGGGTTAGCTTCAACTTTGGCACCCTGTAGTTCGATATGTCGGGTTTCTTGCATAAGTGACCCTAGGATGCCTGATGATACTAACTGGCATTGGTCTAGTGTTGAGCCCACTCGGTTACAAGTGAGTGTGGTTAACTTGCCAGAGGAAATCAACAAAAGTCCTAATCCGACGAAGATGCCTCCAGCCACCGGCATAAATAAGACATTATCTTGGGATGGTTGGAGCGATCGCACAGTCTTCACAATCCTTTTCTCCCTATCGGCGTATGTAATCGCATGCTTTAATCCGTCTATAACTTAACCACAGGTGAGCAAGAGGTTACTTCAACAAGCAATACCAGTATTTCGGCAAAAACTACTATGTGTCTTGTTGACGATATGTTAAGAAAGCCAAGCAGCTCTCGCACTTTCACACTTAGTAAATGCCCTGTGTTTGAAGGTGCTTATTAGTCTCAATGATCTAAAATTATCTATTAGCTCTCGCGCGAGAGCTTCACCTAGTTGAGTGACTTAAGGAATTAAACCTTACTCAAGGTAGATGAAAAAACCTGATTAGCGTGATCAGTGCATCTTCGATTTTAAGTGGGATGAAACTAACTTGTAAATATAATTTTCTAAGGGTAGTGCTCGGCGATCGTGCCTGACGACTAATCTTGCTTCACTGTATTGGGCACGCCTACAGGCGAAAGACCTGCGATCACGCGCAAATTTTGAGAACGAACTAATTCCGTAAAATTCAAGCTAGAACGCCCTTCAAGCTGAGCAACAGCTTCAATGGCAGCCGATAGATGTTGAGCCGCTTCAGATTCAGTGTAACCCCGCCGCGTTGCGACTTTGATTGCCTCCGTATCGGCATCCAGCTCGGTTGCAGTACTGCGAGTGCCACGCCAAATTTGAGTACTAGCAAGCGCACTCAATCCTGTAGCGACCACAATGCCCACGGCATCTCCCTGGATCAACTCCACTATCCCTCCTAAAAGTCCTGCCAGAACTACTGCTTGATACAAGTCCGGCTTAAACCACTTAATGCCAATCAGCCAACTAACTGTCCGCAACAGCAACATATCTCGCTGTGCTTTAGGTAAACGACGCCACAAATCAAAGTTAATAAAAATTGGGCGCTCCTGAGACAACGGTAGGGGAAAGGGGCTTTCAATCACCCTATTTTGTTGCGGTTTGCTAACGATTTTTGTCAGCATCCGCCCAGAAGCAGGCATCAGTTCAATCAAGCGGCGAATTTCAGGCTCTGGATTCATCGAACTAAGGGCTGATAATTAAAAGTTAGGGTTTCTAGTTAAGCTGCCCTTTCAAAATCTAAAATCGAGTGACCGTAGATTAAGGCGTTGGGCGAGGAGTTACCTGAGTGGGTGAAGCCGTAGCGCGAGGGGTAGGGCGGGGAGTTGCCTGGGTTGGAGAGGCTGTAGCGCGAGGAGTAGGGCGAGGAGTCGCCTTAGGGGGTACTGGTACTACCGGGGCAGCAGGGGGAACGCTAGGAGATGGCGTTGCAACTGGTGCTGCCGGAGCAGTGATTGCAGGCTGTGGCTTTTTTTCTCCCAGGATACTGGGATCGCCAGTATCAAAAACACCAGCAATACAGGCAATCATAATAGTTGCTAGCGTGCCAACAAATAAAGCTTTCCAACCGAGTTGAGAAACATCTCGACGCCGTGAGGGAATTAAGGCTGAGGTGCCTCCTACAAAAATCCCCACAGAGGCAACATGGGCAAATCCTGAAAGGGCATAGCTAACAATTAACACGGTGCGATCGCTCACCTGTCCTGCTTTGGCAGCGTCTGCCAGCGCCCGATAGGGAGGAATCGCGGTTTCCAAGAGTCGGCGTCCAATAATCACCGAGGCTGTCCAGGATTCATCTAGGGGAACACCCGTTAATAGGGTTAAGGGATAAAACAGGGCACCGAGAATGTTTTGCAAGGTCACGATAGTGAAGAACTGCCCTATAATCCCCAGCACCGGATTATCTGAATTTTCTAAGCTGGCTAACCCCCCAAAAATTTGATTAATTAAAGAAACTAAGCCCAAAATCAAAATTAGAACAGCCGCAATGGAAACTGCCATTTTGACGCCATCCAGCGCTCCTACAATTGCAGCATCCATGGGGCTAACGCGCTCAATGGGTTCTCCGCCAACGGTTTCCTGTTTAAACTCTTCCTCATCCCCAAAGGCTTCTGCCTTGGCCGCTTCCTCCGTGGGAATCCCACCCGCTGTAACGGGAGTTTCGGTTTCTGGGACTAAAATTTTCGATAAAACGAAACAAGCTGGAATCGCAATAATCGAGGCGGATACTAAATGCCCCAGAATATTGGGAAAGACGGGTCTAAGGAAGCTGACATAAATCGCCAATGTTGATGAGGCGGCTGTGCCAAAACAACAAGCCAGAATCGCGCAAAGTTCACTACGAGTCATTTTCGCTAGGAAAGGCTTGACGACGATCGCGGATTCGATACCGACAAAGATATTTGCCGCCCCACTCAATGCCTCAGCTCCACTCAAGCGCATTGTTTTATAAAATATCTTGGCAAAGAAATTTACCACCGGCTGAATCACACCAATGGCATAAAGTAATGCCATCAACCCAGAGAAAAATACCACAGTCGGTAGGGCGCGAAAGGCGAAAATATAGCCTAAATTAACATCTGGGGGCTTATCTGGTAAGGGGACGATATTCGGACCAAAGACGAACCGGGCACCAAAGTCAGCAGCGGCAAAGACGCCATCGAGTAAGTTGTTGAAGGCATTCAAAGCCGCTCTTGTGGGCGGAAATCGGAAAACTAGAAATCCCAGTACCAGTTGCAACCCAATCCCCCAGAGGATGACACGCCAGGGAATGAGTCGCAATCGGCGGTTCTCCGAAAACAGCCAAGCGATCGCACACAAACCAAAGATGCCGAAAAAGGAAATCAGGTTGAGATAAAACGGATGAGACATGGGCTTAGTCCTTCTGATGAGGTGGTATACCTCTCATCTCAAATAATTAGGGAATTCTGTTAAATTTTCGGTTTTATCCCTATCTTGAGGGAGATGACAAGATTTATTCAAAACCATATCCGATCAGGAGGGGCTTCGACACGATAGGAACCCTAAAATAGGCACAGAAGCCTGTCAAAACTCTCAATTTAAGGTTGAAGCAACATTAAGTATTGCTACAAGAGAAACAGTATCCATCAACCACTAGCCACTTTCATTGGCAGTTAATAAATTTATAAGGATAGCTATAATATGGACGCTTTTTCCCCACTTCCTCCTGAATGGACAAAATCCGCAACTCATACCCTAGGGTTCTGCTGCCCTCGTTGTTCCGCTTCTTCTAGGGAGGCTGACTTAGTTTGGATCAACAGACGCTCACCTGTACTGACTGAAGACTATCGCAAAAAGTGGCAAGAGTTTTATCGATGTCAATGCGGTTGTGTGTGGTGGGCTTGGAGTAATGACCGCCCCCCTTCGGATTTAGCTGATCGCGAAAGACCATTCACCGATTTAGATTTCTAAGAGCTTTTATACTACACTGGTACTATATTTGTAGTAAGGCAAGCTAGCATGGCGTGCTTAAATCTGCTGGTTGATCACCTCGGCTGGGTAGCTAGTGCTCTCTGGCAGAAATAAGTGACCAGCTTACAAGCGCTTGAACACCTTATCCTCAAGGAAGTTTTGAGGCGTGTTAGCGATAGCGATAGCAGCATAGCGGGACGTAGTCGAGCTGGGTGCCCCAACCACTTCCGGTTGCTGGTGCCCCCCAGTTGATCTCCGGGCAAGGCAGCAAAGAGCAGGCACAGGAAGCACGCCCCTTTGAGGTTTTGACTTTTGACTTCCAAGGGAGCGGCACTAGTGCGATCGCGGATAGCTAGTTAAACACCAATACCTTATGTCATGAAGTGTGAATTGTGTGAACGAGAAGTGTATCGTTTAACAGTCCATCATCTGATTCCCAAACAGAAAGTCAAACAAAAAAAGGCTGAGCCTGGACCAACAGTCAACATTTGCTCCCCCTGCCATCGGCAGATACACAATCTGTTTGACAACAAGCGTTTAGCTCAGGAACTCAATTCTCTAGAAAAGCTAACAAGTGAACCCCAGATGCAAAAGTTTCTCTCTTGGGTTAAGAAGCAAAAGCCGGATAAGCGCGTTCAGGTGCATCGGAAACGCTCTGCTGAGAGTTAGCTAAGCTGTCGATCGCTTAAGTTGCATTGCGGCTAGGGAATGGGTAATGGGTAATAGGTGATAGGTAGTAGGTAATAGGTAATAGGTGATAGGTAATAGGTAATAGTTGATTTAAAAGCCTTTTTCCCTTACCCTTCCCCCCAAGCGATGAGATGGCAACTTAATGTGAGATAGCTTAATCCACTGCGAAATGTCTTAATTCATAGATAAATAACTTAATTAATAGGGAAGCCCCACGCCCTCCCCATAGAGCCGGCGCTGGGATGAAAAGACTTCAATAAGACTTAAGTGCCTCTATCTTAGGATATAGTTTAGGGCAACGTATTTAAGTTTCTCAATTAAAATAAATTTAATTCTCAGTCACTAATGTCATTGTCTATTTCTTGCTGAATAACAAGGGAAAATAGATACAATATTAAGCCTGATTCGCCAATAGGAGCTGGTTGTTTCTCTAGATATTTGTCTTAGTGAGACCTGGTGATAATAATTTTCCTATTAATTGGCTAACGAGTAGAATTAATATATCTAAATACCCAAACGAGTGCCAGAGAGTCAAGGGGTTAGCCCTTCAGTGCTCGTAAAACGCTAGGTATGATTTGTATTACAGGTATAATGTTTCCTTTCCTAACAGAGTGCAATTTTTCATCTTTAATAGTGGAAGCTAAAGAAAGAGACAAGTTTGCACAGAAAACTGGGTGTATCAGCTTTCTAGGGTTAATTTTTTTTAACCTCAATACTTTTGGCAATTAAAGGCTTGTCTCAAGCCAATCAGTTTTAATCGAAGGCAGGTATCTCAACATGAGCCTCAAGCCTCAACTGATGTTAGATAATGATCGCACCAGTGAAACCCCCTCAGAACATAGGCAATCTGTAGCCGCTGTGCACCCAACTGAAGATGAACCGGAGGGGGGCAGCATCCCTCAGGGGAGCCTTCCATCTATTTATTTCACCTTAGACTCGACGGGAATGGTGCTCGCTGTTAACCCAGTGGGAGCAGCAAGTTTAGGCTACGCTGTTGAGGAATTGATTGAGCAGCCAGTTTTCAGCCTTGTTCATCCGGAAAACCGAGCAAAGCTGCAAGCCGAGTTTACGGATCTAGCACAACATCCAGCTCAAGTGGTGAAGGGAAAGTTTTGCTTGCTCCACAAGGATGGTAGTAGCGTATCCGTAACCGTGACGGCTCAAGCTCTTCAAGGCACAGGGGTCAATACCGTCTATTTATTGATTAGCGAGGGATTTAGTGAACACCAAGCGGTGGAGATAGTCGCACAAGAATCTCAGCCGTGTTACGGCATGAAAATAGACGAGTTGGCTCAGCAGGTAAAGGACTGGCGATCGCGTATAGCCACCCTATTGAAACAGATTGATAGCACGGTAGCAACGCAAGCCGCGTCTGAGTTGCCTCATGAGCGGCAACGACTAAAGGACATTAGCGAGGAGCTTTCCAGCAGCTTGGAAGAGATACTTGTAGTCCAAGAGCAGCTGAGCCAGCAGAGTGAGGACCTCGTACAGCTGCATGAGGAGTTGGTGGTTACTCATCAGACTGTGGAAGCCGAACGCCAGCGCTACCGAGAGCTATTTGAATTTGCACCAGATGGTTACTTGGTAACCGATGCAGAAGGAATGATTCAGGAAGCCAACTGTGCGGCTGCTAACCTACTCACTTTCTCACAGACGTTTTTGGTAGGCAAATCGTTGATCAGTTTCGTTGCTCAGTCAGAGCGTCTGACTTTTGACTCTCAACTGAAGCTAGCTAGCAAAGGAAACAAGGTACACGAATGCGTAGTACGTCTGCAACCGCGTAAGCGCTGGTACAGTGACATTTCCTTAAAAGTAGCTCCTGCGCGCGATCGCACTGGCAAGTTAGTCGCTCTGCATTGGCTACTGCGTGACATTACGGAACCAAAGGGGATAGAGGAAGAACTAAGCAAGTACCGCCACCATCTTGAACAGTTGGTCAGAGAACACACTGCCGAACTTCAACGTGCTAATGAACAACTTCAACAGGAAATTGCTGAACGTAAGCAAGCTGAGGAAGCATTGCAGCAGCAGATTCTAAGGGAGCGCTTGGTGGCGGCTATCTCTCAACACATTCGCCAGTCCTTGAACTTGGAGGAGATTCTCAACACGACGGTAGCGCAAGTGCAGCAGTTTCTTACAGCTGACCGAGTTTTGCTCTATCGGGTTTGGTCCAATGGAACGGGGAGTACTGTGACAGAGGCTGTCGTTCCTGGCTTGCCTGCTGTTTTGGGGCAGACTTTTCCAGAGGAAGTTTTTCCTCAAGCGTCCCAGCGATTGTACAGCCAAGGACGAATTCTTGCGATTAACGACATAGAGCAGGCTGAGGTGTCACCTTGTCTAGCAGAATTTGTAAAACAGTTTGGGGTGAAGGCTAAATTGGTGGTGCCCATCCTGCAAGGAAAACAATTATGGGGATTGCTAATTGCCCATCAATGTAGTGAACCACGGCAGTGGCAGCAGTTTGAAATCGATCTTCTCAAACAACTGGCAACCCAATTAGCGATCGCGATTCAACAGAGCGAACTTTACAAACAAACTCAACATCAAATTCAGAGAGAGCAGGCACTGAATCGGGTGATTCAAACCATCCGCAATTCCCTCGATTTGAAGACCATTTTTTCCACAGCCACTTTTGAGGTTGCCAATCTTCTGCAAGCTGACCGAGCTTCGATTGTACAATATCTGCCAGAACGAAAGGTTTGGCTCAATGTAGCTCATTATTGCCAAAATCTTGATTTACCAAGTGCTCTAGGGCTAGAAATTCCCGATGAAGGCAATGAGATTGCCACTCGCCTGAAGCGATTAGAAGTTGTTCGGATTGACGAGCTTAGCACTTGTAAGGATGAAATTAACCTAAAGATTGCTCAAACCTTTCCTGGAGCCTGGTTGTTAGTTCCGTTGCACTTTGGCTCCTTAGTCTGGGGCAGTTTCAGTTTAGTGAAAAATAATCCCTCCTCGTCTTGGCAGAACGTGGAGGTGGAGTTAACTTGTGCAGTGGCTGACCAATTGGCGATCGCTATTCAACAATCCCAACTGTTTCAGCAGGTGCAGCGACTCAACGTTAACTTGGAGCGCCAGGTACAAGCACGAACGGCTCAGTTGGAGTTAGCGTTTGAGTTTGAAGCGACACTTAAACGGATTACTGACCGGGTGCGTGACAGTCTTGATGAAGCTCAGATTTTGCAAACAGCTGTGCAGGAACTAGCCATTGGGCTTGGGGTGAATGGTTGTAATGCTGCCTTGTACGACTTCGACAAAGGTACTTCTACGATTTGCTATGAGTACACGACCTTAGATTCTCCAACCCTAAGGAATGTGGTTCAGATGACAGCCTTCCCTGAGATTTATAGTCAACTTTTACAAGGTCAGTGTTTCCAATTTTGCTCAGTTTCTGCCGACTCGGTTCAGGGTCAGATTGCTAAATTGGTCTGTCCGATTTTTGATGATCAGGGAGTCCTAGGTGACTTATGGTTACTGAATAATAAGTACTATGGCTTTGCTGAGCAAGATATCCGGCTAGTGCAACAGGTGGCGAATCAATGTGCGATCGCCATGCGTCAAGCCCGCCTCTACCAAGCCGCACATGCTCAAGTCGAGGAACTGGAAAAACTCAATCGTCTCAAAGATGATTTCCTAAGTACAGTTTCTCATGAGTTACGCACACCTGTGTGCAACATCAGAATGGCGGCTCAATTATTGGAAATGGAACTGGCTCAGACAGGCTTATTCGACGGTAACCTCAAGGCAGCCGCTCGATACTTCCATATCTTGCAGGACGAGTGCCAGCGAGAAATCAGTCTGATCAATAATCTGCTGGATTTGTCACGGATTGAGGCAGGAACTGAACCCTTAATGCTGACGACGATTGACCCAAAGATATGGATTCCCAGCATTGCAGAACCTTTCATCGAACGTGCAGAGAATCAGCAGCAACACTTACAGATTAATATTCCCTCCCAGTTGCCTACCCTTACTACTGACTTAACCAATCTGGAGCGAATTTTAACTGAAGTGCTTAACAATGCTTGTAAGTACACTCCTCCAGGAGGAACAATTACGGTGTCCGCTCAAGCTGTAAATGATACTTTACAAGTATACGTGAGCAATACTGGGGTTGAGATTCCGCAGGAGGAACTCATGCACATTTTCGATAAGTTTTATCGCATTCCGAATAATGACCCTTGGAAACATGGCGGAACTGGCTTGGGATTAGCACTGGTTAAAAAACTGGTAGAACAGTTGAAGGGCACCATTCAGGTAAACAGTTCTAAAAGTCAAACAACTTTTACACTACAATTTCCCCTCACCGAAAAATTTTGATTTTTGAGTTGGTTAGGAGCAATTCGCTAAACAGCCGGGAGTTTGAACTCCCGGCTCATAGATTAAGTCCACTGAAGTGGACTGAAATTTGGATGCTCCCAATTTTTCTTGTTTAGCATTGTAGGGGCGCAAGGCAAGAGCGCCCCTACAGAGGTACATTTGCAAAAACGGGATGCTCCCCTGAAATTCTTGTAGAAAAAGCATTTAGTCCTCTTGAGAGGACTTGATCTATGAGCAAGGGACTTAAGGATACTGTTGGTCAATTAACTGGGGGGGGGCAGACCCCTCCCCAACCCCTCCCCTAAGAGGAGAGGGGCTTTCCGGCTCCCCCTTCCTTCGCAGGGAAGGGGGCTGGGGGGTTAGGTTTTCTGAATTCGCCAACAGTATCCTTAAGTCCCTGGCAGAGTGAGTAGGCTGGTGCAAGATCTGAATAGTAGTTAGTGGTGAGAAAAAAAACTATTAACCACTAACTACTAACCACTAACCACTAACTACTAACCACTAACCACTAACCACTAACGCTTGCATCCCACGTTATTTATGCGTAGGATGAGCTTAATTTGTAAGATTATCGCTATAGACTTTAGCGTACTTTTCTAAATACTTTCCCTATCGTGATAACCATTGCCGGAGTTTTGGGCAAACTGAGCTTCATAAACTGCTTGGCATCTAATATGCGCTACTTTTCCTTACTAATGTTGCTGCCTTTCTCAGCCTTGTTACCAAGTCTAGGGGCGTCAGCCGCCGACTCACAAAATGTGCTGAGCCAAAGTCTCTCCTCGCAGGATTTTTGGTCTCAAGCACAGCGACTTGTGCAAGATCAACTCTATTTAATTACTCAAATTCAAAGAGCGATCGCTCAGCCAGATCTCAATGAGGTGGAAGCGGTGCGGGGACGATTAGTTCTTCAGTCGGGAGAGGTTGAACGGTTTCTTCAAAGCCAATACCGAATTCCCAGCTTTCTATGTGGCAATAGTACCAGTTCTCCAAATGTAGCTAGTGGCTTGAGTGTACCCCAAAGACAAGTATTCTGTGCTCTTTATGCTTCAACACAGCAACTAAAACCAGTAGTTTCACAGCTAGATCTGCGTTTACCCATGCTAGCGGGTCTAGCTGCCCCCACTGTCCGACCATCCCCCTATGAACCCTTATTGAGTTCACCGCTCAACTTTCAGAATCCAGTTAAACCCAGATTTAGGGCAGTATCGGAAATACCAGTTCCAGAACCACCAGTGATTGGTTTACCGATGAAGACAGCCATTGCTGAGGAACCGCCATTTCAGCCGGCGATCGCACCGCCTCAACCAACCACTGTTGCTCTCTCGACAGCACGGAAACAACTACTCTCAGCCTTGCCCGCTTTTCCATCGGATGTCAAGATTCTCGACCCAGCGCCGAATGCGGAGATTATCGATCGCGGCACCTATGGACTCTTATCTACAGAACCTCAACAGTATGCGAACTTTCTTGCTCAGCCTAACACCGGCATTGCCCGTGTGTTACCAGCCCAAAGCTACCGCCTTGATCCAAATCAGCTACGAAATCGTCTGCAACCGACTGTAGCAGAGCGATTTCCGTTTGCCCCCCTAAAACAAAGCACCAGTGGTTTTACACCCCGTTTTGCCATTCAGATTGAAAAGGATAACTTCCAGATTCCGATGCCGGAACTAGATTACGGGTTTATGGTGAACTTGGGTGAAGTGTCTCTAGAAAACCTCGGTGCTACTCTAAAAAATATTCGTACCCTATCCCAAAACCAGCGAGAACTTTTCCTCAAGTATTCCCCGCCGCAACAACTGGAAGCCCTACAAGTTGAGCGACGGCGCTTGCTCACTGGTAAGGATGAAGCAGCTTTTCCTGCTGTGAGCTTATCAGTATCCACTCAAGCACCAATAGTATTGAATAATACTTATTTGCTCAGATTGATTCAGTTTCAGTTGCCAGAGGTGCTTCTCAAACGCGAATCGATTTCTAGGGCGCAACGCCGCTACCTTGACCAGATATTAGAGACACCCAGCAGCGATGTGCTAATCGCTTTTCAACCGGTCCATCAGCATTCTGATGGGAGCTACATTGTGATTTGGCGTTTATTAAAGCAGTTCCCCGACCCCCAAATCACAGATTTGGAAGACTATGTGGACTTAGAGTGAGCATCTTCTGTCTTAACAAGAATGGTACTAAGTTAAGAACATTGCACGGCTAGTCGTTAGCACTGTAAGCTTAAAGCGCGGACTACAAACCTGGTTAACTTCGTACCATTTAGAGCTAAATCTTGACATTTGAATCTAAAAAAATTGATAAACTAATTTAGTTATATATAATGTTGTTCAATAGTTTTGCCTTTTTAGTATTATTAGTACTGACATTTTTTGTTTATTACATACCAGCATTTATTAATATACAAGTTATAACCCTTATAGTTTCTAGTTTTATTTTTTATAGTTGGAACTCTCCTCAACTATTAGTTCTACTGCTACTTTCTATTTTTATAAATGGAATTACTAGCTTCAAAATCTCTTATGTAAGCAAAAACAAGAGATTCAAATTTATTTTAATAGGAATATTATTTAATTTGTTTATATTGGCTACTTTTAAATATGGAGCCTTATTGGCTAACTCAACTACTAAAAATATTAGTAACTCTGATGATGGAATAATATCAGTACTCTTAAATCTCCCCCTGCCGATAGGTATTTCTTTCTATACCTTTGAGGGAATAAGCCTTTTAGTAGACGCTCTTCGAGAGAAATCTAATATTGATTATATCTATAATCCAATTTTATACTCTACTCGTTTCTACATTCCCATGCTTAGACAGGAATACCAGCCAGTCAGTGTTTTTTTGCCAATGCTCAGTTCTATAAAACATAGACTAATGAATAGAGAGAGTGTAACTAATAATCTTAGTAATATTAGACAAGTAGTTAATATAGATCCCATCTTAACAGATAAGCTCATAGCTCAACAAATTGAGATAAATAAAGTTCCTTTAACTGAGAAGGAAAAAGTTTTATTGAGAAAATAAATTGAGTTTATTAAGTACCAAATTTCACAATTAAGCAAATATGGAGTACGTATAATTTTATTTAATATACCTGTTGAACAGCGTGTTCAGAATACTGTAAGAGCGAAACAAATAGAAGCATTAACGAGTGAGCTTTTCCCAATAGGCAAGTTTGAGTGGCTACCAGAACCACCACCTAGGCACTGGACAACCTATGATGGAACGCATTTAGTTAGCGCTGATGCCAAAGACTATGCTGCTTTTTTAAGAAATCAACTGTTTTCTGAGAATGGTGCTGTGTCTGAACCAGCTAGTTCTCACCTCACTGTTAAGCCTTATTAACACTGTTGTCATGGATGGGAAGCAATCAGGTGAGCGCGTTGTCTGTACGGTTACTCTCCGTCTTACCTGAAATTGCTGTAATCCCAATCAGCCGAGAGCGATCAATGACACAATCAGCCAAAGCATGAGCGTTGAACTAGAAGCGCGTTCCTAGAAAATGCCTAGATTCCTTGCATAAATAGCAGAGCTGATCCAGATAAGTACTATAGCTAGGTACCGAACGTTTACTTGTGCTAGAACTTTGATGATATTGAGCGCATTAATACCTAAATTAGTGATGGCTCTGGCTGCTGCTTTCAGTTTAATTGTCAACGGGGCAGTTCCTTAAGCTTTATGGCTAGTACCGTCTCAGCTGTCGGGGTTAGGAACTAAAATCTATTTTGGGGGTAGCGGCGGCGGCTGGTCTGTTTGGGGTAGTATTCACACAGTCAAGCAGTGATACTGAATTACTGGTGTTTGTTGGGTGCGATCGCCTTTTTAGACGTTGGTTTATCAGCAAGTACAACAGTAAAGTCTTGAAAGTGCTCCAGCTCACTAATCTAAGGAACTTGAGCTGGGAAATTGTTGTCTTGTACCTTACCACTGTTGAGCGATTACGAGGTATTCTTTTCACCTAGAGTTTATTTGTTTTAAATTTTACAAAGTTGTCGTCTTCCCCCTAGTTATTGACTTCCAATTCTTCGTCGGTCATATCAGTCCATAGATAGATGATTTAGAGAGTTTTCTTCCTCAGAGGATAAATGATTTTCGATAAAACTCTTATCGTTAGGCGTATTCTCGCTCAAAAGCAATCTGTAATTCGGCTGACGTATTCTTGATAATCTTCATACTGAACCCACGACTCATGTTTTTTTTATGAAGTCTCCGTAGAAACACTTGTTGTTAAAAAAACAAGTAGACTACCCTGCAATAGATGGAGCTGAGCAAGGCTTAAGCGCTGCTGAGTAAGTACCTTCGAAATTTACTTTTTTTTGGAGCAATAAATTCTATGAGTAAGCTGAAAAAGTTGTCGATGGCGGTGGCAGGAGCAGCGTTTGTTTCTCTTGGAGCCGCATATGTGAATCCATCGGCTGCCAATGCGGCTATTGTGGCAGTGGGTGATTCCGGGTCGTGGACAACAGGGTCAAACACGCTTGCTAATCAAGGGTTCAACATGGTCACGCTTCCTAAAAGTTCGGCTACTGAACTTTCATCGTTTTCGACGCTTGGGTCACCCTTTGGTAACTTGAACTTCAGCTCTCCCGTTGAAAAACGGGTTATTGGTTCTAGCTGGAACACATGGAGCAATGGCTATACAGGCGAAGTGTACTATAACAAAGGTGCTTCGACCTTAGAGATTGCACTACCCCCTGATATTGTTGCCTTTGACTTGTACGTCGAGCCAGAAGTCTTTGATTTCTTTGAGATTGCGGTGACAGCAATGAATGGTGTAACGTCCACGGCAACCTTATCGCAGCGTGTAACTGGTGACAGTGGTGCCAAATACTTCGGATTTTACGCCACCGGTGGCGATCTAATTAAAAGTATTACCCTCATAGACAAATCCGGAGGTGCTGCTAATGGTTTTTCTATAGCTCAACTGCGTGTCTCGCCTGTTCCAGAACCCTTCACTATTGGTGGCTCTCTATTAGCTGTCTGCTTTGGCTGGGGCATGAGGAAAAAGCTAGCATCTTCTAAAGACGCTTCTATTAAAAACTAAAGTCCTCTTCAGTAATTTAAGCCTCGGTGTTTTAGGACTAACGCTCCTGATTGGGATTGAAGACTACTTACGCCTAAGGCCTAGATTTTTTGGTGCATAGGGTTTTTGATGGAGGCAACTGTCATCACCAGAAATCAGTTGAATTCTGAATCAGGTTTAACCTGAGCTTTGAAAATTATATTGACGCTTTACAAGCAGTTACAAACACTACAGTAAAGATATTCATCTACTTCATCTACTTCATCTACTTATTCTTCTACTTTGGCTGGACTTGGCAATAAAATTTAGCAGTTAACTTAGTTCAACAGGGTGCGGTGCTTAGTCATTAGTATCTACAGAGGTAGTACAGCCAAGCCAGTGCTGGCTAAGCACCTAGAGAGCATCTCAGTTTTGCTAATATATCTGGCTAAATGCTCCAGATAGCTGGGACTTCGGTTGCCTAGTATTGGTGTATCCTTGCAAAGGTAAGGTTCTTGAATATCACCTCTACTCCTAGCTTGTCAAGAAGTACTTCTACAGGGCCAATCGCTCGCTGTGCCAGTTACTTGGTTCTCTATTTAAACGTTCACTCCTTTCTAAGCAGAAAACTACTATCAAATTGCTTTCCCTCTGAGTTAGGAGAGCTAGGAGGGATGGCTAACTGCAATTAGGCTCAAAAATCCATGAAAGCCACTTACCTTTCCTCAGCTAGATCGTTAAGAAACTTCCAATTTTGGCTATTGGGAATCGCTGCTGGCTTAATAGCGATTCACCTAACTTTGATCTATAAAACTGATAAAATTAACCTCTTGGGCAACAGTATCCTGTTTTGGCTAGCTACCTCATTCCTAGTGTGGAACAAACGTGACAGATTAAAGCTAAATAGTGGAATTTTCGCCAGCTGTTTGGGTGCAGCAATTTTGGCATTGGTACTTCTCAAAAGCACGTCCCTGCCTGATGGTTACTTCCTTCTTCTCTCACCACTTATTAGTGCCCTCGGTCTTGCCCTTCTGGCTTCTGACTTTAAGGGATTAAAGCAGTACTGGCAGGAACTAACAAGTCTATTTTTTCTTGGCGGGCCTCAGGTACTACTGTCATCGCTGGTTGATCCATCGCTATTAACGGCTAAATTTGCGACTTTTACCCTTTGGTATTCAGGTTTTGAGGTATCTCGAGCTGGACTCAATATTGAGCTTCCAACTGGATATGTTGAAGTATATCCTGGCTGTTCTGGCATTGAATCCATAACACAGTTACTGAGTCTATCGGCTCTTTTTTTGATCATGTTCCCCGTAAGGGGGATCAAAAAAATCTTTGTGCCGATTGTAGCTGTCCTCGTGGCATTTGTCGTCAACGGGATTCGGGTTGCCATAATGGCTGTTTTGGTAGCCTCCTCTAGGCAAGAAGCATTCAATTACTGGCATACAGGGGACGGCTCAGTGCTCTTCTCTATGATTGCTGTGCTGTTGTTCGGGCTATTTTGCCTGCTTCTACTTCAACAAGCTAAACCGGAAAATCAGGAGTCTATGGAGTCCTAAGGGTGATGAAGAGTTGGAAATCCTGGCGGATTTCACTTCTGGCTGCAATCTTTGGTAGCGTCTTATTCGTTTTGGGAAGGTCAATCCTGGCTGATCCAAACACAAGTATCTATACTAATGCTCCCTCAGTTTTCCCTCCAGAAGTGCCGTTATCAGGATGGGAGCCTTTGGCAAACCGTCCTCTAAGCTCACATGTCAAACAGCCAAAATCTCTGTTTGGAAGGCAATATCAATATATTCGCAACGGTTTTCGTTTGGAGCTAGAGATGCGCTACATCGTTGATACCGATGGAGATATCATGTTCTTCCTCCAAAATTTGACGTCTATCCCACCCAATGCTGCATTGATGTCGAATACATATCATCAAGAAGGAGTGGGATTTTACAGCCTCTTTACGTACCAGGGAAAAGCCTACCTGAACACCTGCATTAACCCACGCGGTGGCACTACTGTTACAGCTCAACAGTTTATGAACAACCGTAACACTCACGATGTGAAGCTGGAGCGTTTTCTACCTTGGTTACTCGGTAAGGAACATCTTAGAGATCCACGCTGTCTCTGGCTAAATATGTCTGCTCCTGTCAAGGGTGCTTCCTCTCAGCAAGCCTACGAAATTCTTAAAACTACTTTGTTTTCAGCGTACCCGTGGTGGCAGCAACGCTTTCCAAAACCTTAAGCCTTAATCCCATCACAAAGGGCGACTCATACTATAAAAGGTTCGACTCCTATGACGCCAATACAAAGCGACAAATCCATTTACTCACAAATTAACAAACCCTGGTCTACCTCTGTGCTTCGCTGTGTTGGCTACGGTTTACTAGTATTAGCATTATTGGACTTCATTGTTACAATAATTCCGCTGCACTTGATGGATCCAGTCTGGGAGTTTCAGACGATGGGAGCCTTGATTGAGCGGGCACCTGTTCCCTTGTTGGCGCTAGGGCTAGTTTTTTATGGAGAAGCCAATTATCGGAGACCCTGGGAAGAGCTATTTTTGAAGTTTCTCTGCTGGATTTGTTTATTACTGGGGATATTCTTTCTGTTGATGATTCCGTTGGGGATCAGTAACACCATGCGAATAAATGCAAAAAACAATAATGAAATCAGTATTAAATACAAGCAGGATATAACTCGGATTGAACAGCTTGAAAAGCAACTTCGCGCCGTACAAAACGAAGATTTAGAGAGCTTTTTCAAAAGCCAAGGTCAATCACTAAACAACCAAAATTCACAGGAATCCAAACAGAAACTATTATCACAATTTAGTTCGGCTAAACAGACAATAATACCAACTCAGTATCAGCAGCTACGGGTTAATCAACGTTTTGCTCTGCTCAAAAATTCTGTCAAATGGAATCTAGGAGCCTTGGTCTGTGGATTTGTGTTTATTTACATTTGGCGTCTTACCCGATGGGCACGGTGAATCAAAATGCCTCTAACCGGGTAGCATATCCTAATGAAATCTTTCATTTGAAACAATTATGCGTAGGCAAAGTGGTATCGGATGCACTCCGAGCCGTAGAAATCGTTTCCTCTTGCCTTTCTCCCGCTTCTGTGCAACTAAGTTGGTAATCGCTGGCTTGTTTGCGATCGCCATTCCCAAGGAACCTGCTGCCGCCTTCACTGAGTTTCAAATCTGTGCGGCTGAATTAGTACGTTTGGCTGGAGTTGCTCCGGACGCGGCGTTAGGTGCTTGTTCTAAGGCGCTACGTCCTGAAGATTTATCCAGATGCGTTGTAACGCTTAGTCTGGTAACGCCAGCTCTTAAGCAGGACGCTTTGGTGACTTGTACAAAAGTAAGACGCCCTGTAGAGTTATCTCGTTGTGTGTCTGATATCAGTGACAGAACCCGAAGCTCAGAAGTACTGGCTGTTCTTGATTACTGCCGCCGCAGTCTGCTGCCGATCCGCTTTTCTGAGTGTGTGACCGGTTTGAGTCGCGAAGTTGACTATACTATCCCCAGACTACTGGATAGTTGTATTGCTGCCGAAGATTTTCCTCGCAATTTGATTCCTACCGTTGCGCCACCGCCACCACCACTACCAACTCAGCCGCCTGTTATACCGAACACAATATCGGTACCAACCAATCAGATTAGGCAGGACATTCCCATTAATCCAGTTAAGCCTTGACAACCCCGCCTTAAGAAGGCAGGGATTGAGTTAGTAGGACAGTGAATAGTAGTTAGTAGGATTTATAGTTTTCTTTTCCTATTTAACAAGAGTTACGATCTACTAACTATTAACAACTAACCACTATCCCTGACCGCCCATTCCTCCCCAAAAAAGTACCGAAGATGGGGATTCCTGGGCGGGCGGTGTTGAAACTAGCTAACGAATTGTTTAGCTTAATCACCGAAAAGCCCCACGCCAAACTCGAGTTTGGCGATGGGATGAAAGCAGGAAATAATAACTTTATTCACCGCTGATGAGCTAGCTGTAGTGATGCGATCGCTTTCCTAAGCTCCACTAGCTTCTGGGCGACATGACCATTAGTAAATAGGGCTTCAGCTTTGGCAAAACCTTCAGGCAAATCTGAGCAGACACCACAACGCCACAGGTAAAACCCACCATTCCAAATGGCGGCTGGCATCAATTGTGAAGATTTGCCTTTTAAAACATCCTGCATCTGTGTTAGCAACTCAGTTGTTGATTCGAGAGGCACTTCTGCACCGGCAAAACCATAGTCACGGGGATGAAGCAGGAGGCGATCAAAGTCTGTACTGGTACCCGGTTGACTAATTGCAATGATGGCAGTGCGATCACGCGGCAAGTCAAAGCTTCCCTCCAACCCCTTGACTAAGGTGAAATTAGTAACTCCCCGTAACTCAAACGTTACTCGAAATCGTTCTTCCGTCGGGGGATGAACATACCCAGCCACAATATGAGCATCTCCTGCATAAGGAGACCAAATTAGCTCCATAGTTGCCGCAGGAGGACGCTTCCCAATTTGGTCACGGTAGGCAACCAGTCCATGCGCCTGAGGAAAGTGCTGTGGCAGATAGATAAATCCCAGACCAATAGTTTCCAGCAGTTGCTGAACCTGTGTCAGTGTTAGTTTTGAGAAGTCAACTCCCAATCCCTGCCAAATCTCAATCAAAGGGACTCCATACTTAGTCGGCATACAATCGCCCCCATGCATCAGCACAGGCACCCCAGCGGTAGCGAGGATAAGAGCCGTTAGAGAAGTCACTGGTGCAGTACGCGATCGCCCATCATAAGGCGTCCCAAATACCGTCACAGGTTGGGAAAATGTGGACTTTGTTGAAGAATCTTGCCCATTCTCTACTCCCCAAGGTTGCAGCTTTGGGCCTAGCTGGTCATAAGCATCCAGCATCCCTGCCACTTCTTCACTGGTGGGTCGTTTAATCCGGTGAGCAATCATAAATGCCCCAATCTGTGCGGGTGTGGCTTCCTCCAACAGCATCATTCGGGTAGCCATTGCCGCTTCCTCACGACTTAAATCTTTACCCGTGTGGACGCCACTACCCACTTTCTTTAAAAGTTCCCTAAAGACATCACTCATGGCAGTTCTCGTTCTTTCCTGTGGGTTTTGAATAAGATGAAAGCTTACAACAAAGAATAAAAATCTATCTTCCCACTCCCTACTCCCCACTGCCTATTTTCTAGACAGATGCCATCCGCTCGAGCGCACAATAAGAAAATTTTCTTCCCTTGCTCCCCTTGCCTCCCCTGCTTATTTTCTAAATAGCTAACCGTTGACCGTTAATCGGTGACTATCAAGCGGTTTATGAGGCTTAGTTGGCTTCTGGCTGCTGAATCCATTAATAGTTGGTAGCTCTAGCTGGCGAATCAGTTGACAAAAGTGCTGAATCGGTGGAATTTGTAGGCGGTCTTGAGTCGTGACCAAGACGACCTGACGAGTCAAGCTAGAACTAGAATCTGGTATCGAGATATTGCTGACAATGTTGCTTGGCGTATCGATTGACGGTGGGAGGTTAGCGATGGATCGGATTGCTAAGGTTGGGTCATGGTGAGCCTCCACTAAAGCTGACTGAGGCAACAGAGCAATTATTTCTCCTTGTCGCACAACGCCTCGAAACGCTTCGAGACTATTTAACTCCATAACGGCTTGCAACTTGGCTCCCAGCCGAGCAAATCGCTCTTGTACCAAGCGTTGCATCCCATAGCCATCCTTGAATACGACCTGTGGATAGTTGATCAGTTCTGACCAAGGTATCTGTTCATACTGACTCAGGGGATGATTTGACGCCATCAAGACCTCAATTGACTCGTTGTAGAGCACATCTACAACCATGTCCGGACTGGAGGTTAAAAAGCGATTATTCATCACGATCGCGATATCAACCAAGCCATCTCGAAGGACTTTCAGAGCGCGATCGCTTCCCAACGCCGTCACCCGCAACTGCACATTGGGGTAGTCACGACAAAACTGCTGTAATCCAGGAGGTAGATAGTAGGCACAAACCGAGTGAATTGCCGCTACACAGAGTTCTGGCTGCTTTCCTGCCATCAAATCGGCTAATTCCTGCGTGGCATTTTCCCACTCCTGACAGATTTTGCGAGCATGAGGCAATAAATGTTCCCCTCCCAATGTCAACTTAGCAACGCTAGTGCGATGAAACAGTGGCAAACCCAAATCGGCTTCCAAGGACTGAATTTGACGGCTGACTGTAGACTGAGTGACATCACACTTGCGAGCGGCTTGTCCAAAGCTACCGGTTTCAGCAACAGCCAGAAAGGCTTGTAACTGCTCGATCCGCATAGTTATTTAAATAACATTACATTCTGTAATGCCATGACAATAATAGATTTGCTGTTGGAGTTTAGTAGAGCTTGATACAGCCTGTGCCTTCCGTGGTTGGGAATGTTGAAGTGTGCAATTCGGTACAAAGTTGAGGAGGGTGGGGGACAATTTGTTGAAGTTCCTACCCGCAAGGTGAAACCTTCTCAAACTTGTCCTAGATGTGGGCATCAGCAGCCAAAAACTTTGGATGAACGTATTATTCATCATTGTGCTGAGTATTGTGCTGAGTGCGGCTATCAACAAGATCGCGATATTGCTTCTGCTGAGGTCTGTCTTTACTGGGTTCAAGGAACGCTGCCAGGGTTTGGAACGAACCTCGTAGACGGTGATGGATCTAGCTCTACTTCTTCCCCTAAGACTCGCAAGAGTTGCGGAGGGATGAAGCAACTAGCCCAGATGAAACGTCTGAAATCTCAACCTACTGTCGGGGATGCAGAAACCCCGACCTCCGCGTTGCAGGTCGAGGTAGTTCATATAAACGAGTACAGCGAAATCCTTAGATTTTCCATTCCGCAAGCGCGATCGCTACTCCTTGTTTTAAGGCTGGTGCGAGTTGCTCGTCAGCTGTCAACTGCTCTAATTTCTCGTAGATAGTTGGGAAGTTTTTCAGCGCTGCGATCGCGTGCAATCTGACACTATCCACTGGATCTGCCAATAGCCCGACTAATGCATCAATTGCATTAACGTCTCCCAACTGTCCCCATGCCTGCGCTACAGCTTGTTTAATTGGGGTGGCTCTTGCTGTTGGGTGTTCCGAGTTGAGAAAGTCGCCCAGAATCTGGGCAGCTTTTGTGTTGAGTGGCTGTTCAAAACGTCCCAGCACTCTGACAACTTCTAAAGCACACTCTAGCGATGACTGAGCCAGTGTCGGCTGCAAATAGTCTAAAGTCTTGGCACTGCCTACCCAACCCAATGCACGGATAATGTCGAGTTGTAACGGAAGTGGCGTTGCTGGTGACTTAAGTACGTCAAATAAAGCAACAACTGCCTGATCAGTTCCCAAGCGCCCCAAGGCGATCGCTGTTTGCTGGCAAACTTCTATATTGAAGTCATAGAGTAGCGGTTTGAGCCGATTGAGTAGGTCTAATTCTTCCTGAAGATCAGATCGCAGACCTAGACCAATTACCGCTTCCTTTCTCACAGTTGCCGCACGGTCATCCAACGCATTGAGGAGGACAGGAGGAATTCTAGGGTCATGGAAGCTACTGAGGGCTTCAATCGCCGTAGCACGTACTGACACTTGAGGGTCATGAACGACGCTAAGCAAGGGAGCAATAATTTCCGGGCGACGAATTTGGGACAGTGCCGTAGTTGCCAACGACCTCGTCTCTGGATTCGGTAATAAATTAGCGAGGGCGTCCACTGCCGAGTTACCCAAATGGGAGAGCGTTGTTGCTGCCATGGCAGCTAAATCTTCATCCTCAGCCGTTTTGAGCAAATCTACCAGCGTGGTGATCACACTGGGATGATTAAATTCCCCTAGGATGCGAGTCGTAAACCAGCGTAATTCCAGATCCGCCTCGTCGTCTTCGAGAATTTCAATTAAAGGAGCGATCGCGATCGTTCCCAATTTAGGAAACATCTTCGCCACTTCCCAGCGTTCTTGAAAATCCCCGACAGTGAGGACATCTAAAGCCAGGTTCAGTACCTGCTCTAAATCGGCATCGTTCAGTAGCGCTGACTTCTCGGTGTCATCTGTCGCGTGCTTACCGAGTGGCAGTTGCTGCAAGTATTGATTAAGTAGTGACCAATTCCCCTGCTTTGCCGCAGTAGTAGCTTGTTCTAAAACAGTTGACATTATCTCAAGGTTTTGGTTATGGCAAGAATCTAAATTTACTCTGACTGAGGTTTTCTTGTAGCGCAAGCCCCAGGTCATGTTCCGAAACCCAGTTTAAGATGAGTGTGAATAGATAGCAAACGCAAATGGACAGCACCCAGCCAAAACGGCGATTTTATTTCTTGGCAGGGATATTTATTATCCTATTTTTTAGTATTTCTTTTCTTCTGACTCGCTTTGATCAACCTGCCGCGTCAGCCTCACCAACCCTGGGGCTAATTTCTCTTAGAGAAATGGCACAACAGTCGCTTCCTTACGAAAGTGCCATGACTAATGGGAAGCCAACCTTGGTTGAGTTCTATGCAGACTGGTGTACCAGTTGTCAGTCAGTAGCTCCAAGCATAGCGAAGTTCCATGAGCAGTATGGTTCGCAAGTAAACTTTGTCATGCTCGATGTTGACGATCCTCAATGGCGTCCACAGATGGAACAGTATCAGGTCATGGGAGTGCCCCAATTTTTCTTCATGAGTTCTGATCACACAGTACTCAAGACCCTGGTTGGCGGAGTTCCAGAATCAATCCTCGCCCGGCTGTTTGAGCAGTTGGTGAATTCCGTTTAAAACTTATCTCTCCATCACTAAACCCCAGCAAGAACAGCTCGGCGTTTATATAAGTTTATAAAAATTAACATTTTGTGAGAGGGTTTTCCTCGTCTTAGTAGCCTGAAACGCTTGTTCTTGAGGGCTGAAATGACTTTTGAGTTTTTATTGCATCATTCCTAGGGATGAAGCTCATCTCTAGGAAATTACTTTTTATGTAAAAAATGCATGAGTGCCAAGCTGTTTCTTCATAATCTGAAACATTATGTAACTTTATATACAAATTTTACCATTCAGCGCACATAACCTTATTTGCAAAGAGCAATCAATCAGGGCTCTGGACGACCTTCCGGGCATTTGAGGGTTAAGCACTAAGGATAAACCTATGACAAGCGCAACCAAGCCAGCAGCAAGCCAAAATAAATTCGAAAAATTTAAAGCAGAAAAAGATGGTCTTGCAGTTACGGCAGACTTAGAGCAATTTGCCCAACTCGGCTGGGAAGCGATAGACGAAACCGACCGGGATCATCGACTTAAGTGGGTTGGAATCTTCTTCCGTCCCGTTACTCCTGGCAAGTTTATGTTGCGGATGCGCATACCCAATGGCATTCTCACCAGCTCTCAAATGCAGGTGCTAGCGGAAGTGGTGCAACGCTACGGCGAAGACGGCAATGCTGATATTACCACCCGGCAAAATCTCCAGCTACGAGGTATCCGCGTCGAAGATATCCCAGATATTTTCAGACGATTTGAGCTAGTGGGTCTAACCTCTGTGCAATCGGGGATGGACAACGTCCGTAATATCACAGGTTCCCCAGTCGCTGGGATTGATGCGGCTGAGTTGATTGATACACGGGAGTTGGTGCAACAGGTTCAAGACATGATCACCAACAAAGGTAAAGGCAATCCAGAGTTTACCAACCTACCCCGGAAATTCAACATTGCGATCGCGGGCGGTCGTGACAACTGTGTCCATGCTGAAATCAACGACCTTGCCTTTGTCCCCGCCTACAAAGATGGCATCTTCGGCTTTAACGTTATTGTTGGAGGCTTCTTCTCCGCCAAACGCTGTGAAGCTGCCGTTCCTCTCAATGCCTGGGTGACACCTAATGATGTCGTTGATGTATGCCGTGCTGTTTTAGAAGTCTACCGTGACCACGGGTTGCGGGCGAACCGACAAAAGGCACGACTGATGTGGCTAATTGATGAATGGGGCATCGAAAAGTTTCGGACTGAAGTAGAAAATTACCTAGGGCGGACGCTACAAGCAGAAGCCGAAAAAGATGAAATCGATTGGGAAAAGCGCGACCATGTTGGCGTCTATCCCCAAAAGCAACCTCAACTAAACTACGTCGGTTTGCACATACCTATCGGACGGCTGTATGCCCAGGATATGTTCGACCTGGCACGAATTGCTGAAGTTTACGGTAGTGGTGAAATTCGCCTTACCGTTGAGCAAAACGTGATCATCCCGAACGTTCCAGATTCTCGCTTACAAGCGTTTCTCGCTGAACCCTTACTGGAGCGTTTTTCTGTTAGCCCTGACCCCCTGACGCGAGCCTTAGTTTCTTGCACAGGTTCTCAGTTTTGCAACTTTGCCTTGATTGAAACGAAAAATCGGGCACTGGCAATGATTAAGGAACTAGAAGCCGAACTGTCCTTGGCGCATCCGGTGAGGATTCACTGGACAGGTTGCCCCAACTCCTGCGCTCAACCGCAAGTTGCAGATATTGGTCTGATGGGTACCAAGGTACGCAAAAATGGTCAAGCTGTCGAAGGCGTTGATCTCTATATGGGCGGCAAAGTCGGCAAAGACGCTCAACTGGGTAGCTGTGTCCAAAAGGGCATTCCCTGCGAAGACCTAAAACCCGTATTGCAAAATTTATTGATTGAACAGTTTGGAGCCACACCTAGGCAGGAAGCCGTAGTTTCCTCCTAAACCGACGCAACAGGTAAGTGCATCTCCACTTCCCAAGCACAGCGGGGTGCATTGGGAATCCATCAAGCTTAATTGAACAATTAAACCCCCTTACGAAGCAGAACACATACCAGATGACGAAGTTTACCAGACGGCAATTTATCATCACCGCAGGCGCTGCTACGGCTACCTCTCTCCTGGCCCACGGCTGTAGCACTGGTCCTGCCACAAGACCGGGTGAGGCTAAAGTAACCAACACAAGCGCTGAGAGCACACCAGTAGCAAAGCTCGACCCCCCGGAAGTCAAAAAGGCAAAGCTGGGATTCATTGCCCTAACAGATGCAGCCCCGCTGATTATTGCCTTAGAGAGGGGCTACTTTAAGAAGTACGGCATGGACGAAGTTGAAATCGTCAAGCAAGCTTCTTGGCCTGTCACCCGTGACAATTTGGAACTAGGCTCTGGAAGTGGTGGGATTGATGGGGCGCATATCTTATCCCCTATGCCTTACTTGATGACCTTGGGTAAAATTACCAAGCAGCCGGTGCCCATGTACATTCTGGCTCGGTTAAATACTAATGGTCAGGCAATATCGGTTTCTAATACCTACAAAGACCTGAAACTTGGCAAAGACAACAGTAAGGCACTTAAGGAAGCCTTTGCTAAAGCCAAATCCTCTGGCAAAGACCTAAAGGCAGCGATGACCTTTCCGGGTGGCACCCATGACCTTTGGATGCGCTACTGGTTAGCCGCCAATGGGATTGAGCCAGGAAAAGACGTTTCCGTCGTTCCTGTACCACCGCCCCAGATGGTAGCCAATATGAAAGTGGGCGGTATGGAAGCTTTCTGTGTGGGAGAACCGTGGAATGCACAGCTGATTAATCAACAGCTGGGCTATACCGCTATAGTTACGGGAGAACTTTGGAAAGACCATCCTGAAAAAGCACTGGCGATGCGTGCTGATTGGGTCGATAAAAATCCCAAGGCAGCCAAAGCAATCTTGGTAGCGGTGATGGAAGCTCAGCAGTGGTGCGATAAACCAGAAAACAAAGAGGAGATGGTCAAGATTATTGCTGGACGCCAATGGTTGAAGGTTCCAGAGAAAGACATTATCGATCGCTCCAAAGGCAACATCGACTTTGGCAGTGGGCGAACTGAACAAAATAGTCCTCTGTTGATGAAGTTCTGGGCAGATAACGCCTCTTATCCCTACAAGAGTCACGACACCTGGTTTTTGACAGAAAACATCCGCTGGGGCTATATTCCTGCTGACACAAAAGTCAAGGAACTTGTTGATAAAGTTAACCGCTCCGATCTGTGGAAAGAAGCCGCTAAATCTCTTGGTGTTCCAGAGGCACAAATTCCTAAAAGTGATTCGCGGGGTGTGGAAACGTTCTTCGACGGCGTCAAGTTTGATCCTGAAAAACCAGAGGAATATTTGAAGAGCCTCAAGATTAAGAAAGTCTAACCTACTTCCGAATTAGGGATTTGGATTTAGCCGTAAAAGCCAAGCTTGATTTCAAAATCCCAACCCGCTCTAGGTTCCATCACATAATTACATTGGCAGGAAAATGACAGCACAGCTTGACAGCCGTCCGCAACGTAAGGTTCGTCAGAATTCGCCCCTCTCTTTAATCCAAAAGCACTCAAATAAAATCATCCGTCCGCTGGTTGCACTCGCGATTCTCCTCGTAATCTGGCAAATCCTCTGTCTCAGCCCCACCTCCAATTTGCCAAGTCCCATCAAAGTATTTCAGGAAACCTGGGACCCTCTGATTATTAAACCCTTCTTTGATAATGGCGGTACAGATAAAGGTTTGGGATTACAAATCACAGCCAGTTTGGGACGAGTAGCGATCGGGTTTACTTTGTCTACGATTGTTGGGATTGCCCTAGGGATTTTGATTGGCAGTAACAAATTCATGTATGACGCATTAGACCCAATATTTCAGGTCTTGCGGACAATTCCTCCCCTAGCTTGGTTGCCCATCTCTCTAGCTGCGCTTCGCGATAGTCAACCTTCGGCAATTTTCGTAATATTCATTACAGCAATTTGGCCAATTATTATCAACACTACAGTTGGGGTACAACAAATCCCCCAAGATTATAAAAATGTTGCCAGGGTGTTACGGCTATCTCGCCAGAAGTACTTCTTTAAGGTTCTGTTTCCCTCTGCGGTTCCTTATATCTTCACGGGTTTACGGATTGGTATTGGCTTATCTTGGCTAGCGATCATTGCGGCTGAGATGTTGGTCGGCGGTGTTGGCATCGGCTTCTTCATCTGGGACGCTTACAACAGTTCTCGACTCAGTGAAATTATCCTGGCGTTGGTTTATGTCGGTGTAGTTGGGCTCTTGCTGGACAGGCTGGTAGCGTTCATCGCCTCCAAAGTAGTCCCGGAAGAACAGAAGTAGCGAGTGGCTAATGGCTAATACCAATGAAGAATTAGCCATTAGCAACGACCAATGACCAATGACGCAAGACACAGGGCAAATTTATGTCATTATTTGTTGAAGTTGACCACATTGACCGGATATTTCCACTGCCGAATGGTGGTACTTATGTAGCGCTTAAGAATATTGACCTGAAAATTCAACAGGGTGAGTTTATTTCCTTAATTGGACACTCTGGCTGTGGTAAATCTACCTTGTTGAATATCATTGCGGGTCTAGATAAACCAACTCATGGTGGTGTGATTCTGGAAGGACGCCAGGTTACCCAACCCGGTCCCGATCGCATGGTCGTGTTCCAGAACTACTCCTTACTCCCCTGGTTAACCGTCCGCGAAAATATCGCTTTGGGTGTGGACGAAGTGATGGAGAATCGACCAAAGGGTGAGCGCAAATCCATTATCGAACATCATATTGATATGGTGGGGTTACGACCCGCCGCTAATAAGCGACCCAGTGAGCTTTCCGGAGGGATGAAACAACGGGTGGCGATCGCTCGTGCCCTTGCTCTTCGCCCAAAGTTGCTGCTGTTGGATGAACCATTTGGTGCACTAGATGCCCTGACACGCGGTGGTTTGCAAGAGCAGTTGATGAAAATCTGCGAAGAGAGCAAAGTTACCTGCGTCATGGTCACACACGATGTGGATGAAGCCTTATTGCTCTCTGACCGCATCATCATGCTGACCAACGGGCCAGAATCCCACATTGGGCAAATTATCGATGTAGATATCCCTCGACCCCGCCAGCGGATGGAGGTGGTGAATCATCCCAGCTACTACAGCTTGCGCAATGAGATGATTTACTTCCTCAATCAGCAGAAGAAAGAGAAGCTGCGTAAGTCTGGTAAGCTGAAGGTCATCGCCCGTAATGGCTTAGAAAAAGTCAATCTGGAAATTGGCTTTATTCCGCTCACCGATTGTGCGCCCCTAGTCGTTGCAAAAGAGAAAGGATTTTTTGAGAAATACGGCTTAGAAGAAGTTACCCTGAACCGCGAACCCAGCTGGCAAGCGATCGCAAAAGGCGTTGCCTCAGGACGCTTGGATGCAGCGGCAATGGTGGCGGGGATGCCTCTGACTCTAACCATGGGAGCTGGCAGTAAGTCCCCAGTACCGATAGTGAGTGCGTTAACGTTATCCCGGAATGGCAACGCTATTACCCTAGATAAGCACTTCTACGACGAAGGCGTTCGTACCCTAGCTGACTTCAAAACCGCCATCCAAAAGACACCGGATAAGGTTCACACCTTGGGCATGGTGTATCCCTCTTCCATGCACAACCTGATGCTGCGTTACTGGTTAGCGTCAGGGGGAATCGATCCCGATCAGGATGTCAATTTGACGGTGATTCCACCGCCACAGATGATTTCCAATTTGAAAGCAGGGAACATTGATGGCTACTGTGTGGGTGAACCTTGGAATTCCCGTGCCGTCAATGAAGGACATGGTTTTGTTATTGCTACGGATTTGGACATTTTGCCGGGACATATCGAAAAGGTTCTGGGTGTCCGTGAAGATTGGGCGAACCAGTACCCACAAACTCATCTCGCCCTCGTCAAAGCCCTGTTGGAAGCTTGCGAATATTGTGATGACCTACGTAACCGAGAAGAGATTTTAGCGTTACTCACTAAAGAAGCATACGTTGGCTCTATTGATGAGGATACTCGTCCGGGTTTCATCGACCCTTACGATTGGGGCACTAGCGCTCAACCCAAAATGCTACAGCGCTTCAACCAGTTCTACGTTGATAAAACTAACTCTCCCGATCGCGTAGAAGGACTATGGGTAATGACTGAACTAGCACGGTGGGGACTTGTACCTTTCCCTAAAAACTGGCTCAGCATCATTGAGCGGGTATGGCGTACAGACATTTTTGGTGAAGCGGCAAGGCAGTTAGAGCTACTGGACATTGAACGCGATCGCGCTTCAATCCAACTGTTTGACGGCACTGTCTTTGACCCCAACGACCCGATTGGATACCTCAACAGTCTGGAAATCAAACGCCAAATTCGTATCGAAGAATTTGACATTGATGCTGTTGCTACCCCAGTTGCCTAAACAAGAGTTGCAAGTTGAAAGATTCAACCTCCAACCTTCAAACCAAAAAACCTTAAAACCTTAAAACTACATCCCATCATGACTGCATTGAACAGTGACATCCGTTCCAACTCACCATCCAAAGTCCAAAATCTAAAATCCAAAGTCGGAGACGCATTCCTGGCAATTGAGGATGTCTCTAAGGTCTATCCCACCCCAACGGGTCCCTATACCGTTCTGACTGGCGTCAACCTCACCGTACAGGAAGGCGAGTTTATTTGCCTGATTGGTCACTCGGGCTGTGGTAAATCAACACTGCTGAACATGGTGGCAGGTTTCTCCCAACCAACCCATGGTGAAGTGCGACTGAATGCCAAGCGCGTTAGTGAACCCGGTCCAGACCGGATGATGGTGTTCCAGAACTATGCACTGCTACCTTGGCTGACTGCCTATGAAAACATTTACCTAGGAGTCGATTCAGTCTATCCCAACAAATCTCAGGCTGAGAAAACAGCGATCGTGCGCGAACATTTGGAAATGGTAGGGCTAACCGAAGCCGCTGATAAAAAGCCCTCACAGCTATCAGGGGGGATGAAGCAACGAGTCGCGATCGCGCGTGCCTTATCGATTCGTCCCGAAATCTTGATTTTGGATGAACCCTTTGGGGCACTCGATGCCATTACCAAAGAAGAGTTACAAGAAGAACTGCTGAAAATTTGGTACGAGCATCGGGTTACAGTGTTGATGATTACTCACGACATTGATGAAGCACTGTTCCTAGCAGACCGCATCGTGATGATGACCAATGGTCCAGCTGCTCACATTGGCGAAGTAATGGAGGTGCCTTTCCAGCGCCCTAGAAAACGTACTCGCATTATGGAAGACCCTCAGTACTATGAACTGCGTAACTATGCTCTGGACTTCCTATTCCGGCGTTATGCCCACGACGATGCAGCCTAGTCGTTAGTCATTAGTCATTAGTCCATTGATAATGACCAGTGAGCAATAAGCAATCAAACACTACCTGCCGCCCAGCCGCCTGGGCGGTTAGGGTTGGTGCATCTTGGAGGAGTATTCGGTGACAGACAGTGTAAGAACCCTTTGTCCATACTGTGGTGTAGGTTGTGGGTTGGAAGTAACGCCCCCAGCTCAACGGGGTAAAGAAGTCAATCGAGATAGTGAAGGTGCACCGATTTGGAAAGTGCGAGGCGATCGCGCCCATCCTTCCAGCCAAGGTATGGTTTGTGTTAAAGGTGCCACTGTCACTGAAGCCACCCACAAAAACCGCTTGCGCTATCCGATGATGCGCGACTCCTTAGATGAGCCATTCCGGCGTGTCACTTGGGAAGACGCTCTAAATCGTGTGACGAGCCACCTTCAAACTGTTCTGACGGCGGCTGGAGCCGATGCCATTTGTATGTATGGCTCCGGTCAGTTGCAAACTGAAGACTACTACATTGCTCAAAAACTGCTCAAAGGGTGCCTGGGTACAAATAACTTTGATTCAAACTCCCGACTGTGCATGTCTTCTGCCGTCGCGGGTTATACCCAGAGCTTTGGTTCCGATGGTCCTCCCTGCTGCTATGAAGATTTGGAACTAACCGATTGTGCCTTTTTGATTGGTACCAACGCGGCTGAGTGCCACCCTATTGTCTTTAATCGGCTTGCCAAACATCATAAGAAAAACCGCCATGTGAAGATGATTGTGGTAGACCCAAGGGCGACCCCTACAGCTGAGGCCGCTGACCTTCATCTCGCCATTCGACCCGGTACTGATATTGATTTACTCAATGGTATTGCCCACTTACTCCTGCGTTGGGGCAAGATGGATGCCTTATTTATTGAAGACTGTACAACAGACTTCCCAGCCTTCGCTGAGGTGATTAAATACTATCGACCTGATGTTGTCGCCCAGCGGTGTGGGATTACAGAGCGTGAACTCGAAACGGCGGCTCGGTACTGGAGTGAGTCTGAGCGCGTTCTATCCATGTGGACGATGGGCGTCAACCAATCCTCAGAAGGCACAGCTAAGGTACGTACCCTGATTAACTTGCACCTAATGACCGGTCAAATAGGCAAACCCGGGTGCGGACCTTTTTCGCTTACGGGTCAACCGAATGCGAAGGGGGGTCGAGAATCTGGGGGCTTGTGCCATATCCTTCCAGGTTATCGATCAGTAAAAAATCCCCAACACCGAGCAGAAGTTGAAGCGTTTTGGGGGCTGCCACCTGGACAGATTGCACCTTATCCCGGTCGAAGTGCTTGGGATATCATTACGGGTTTGGAAACTGGAGAGGTAAAAGTTCTCTGGATCGTTGCAACAAACCCCGCTGTGAGTATGCCAGATCTGGAGCGCACGAAAGCGGCGCTTTTGGCATCGCCCTTTACAGTCTATCAAGATGCTTTCTATCCGACGGAAACGGCTGCCTACGCTCATGTACTGCTACCAGCAGCCCAGTGGGGCGAGAAAACTGGTACAATGACCAATTCCGAGCGACGGGTTACTCTGTGTCAGGCGTTTATCCCTCCCCTTGGAGAAGCCCGACCGGATTGGGAAATTTTTGCGGAAGTAGGACGCCGCTTGGGTTTTGCTGACAAGTTTACATTCACCAACTCAGCTGAAGTCTACGCCGAATTTGTTCAGCTAACCCGTGGACGCCTCTGCGACCAAACCGGCATCAGCCATGAACGCCTGCACAACGATGGTCCCATTCAATGGCCCTGTCGGGATTCCAATGAGGTGAAACCCGGTGAACCGCAGCGACTCTACACCGATTGGCGGTTTCCCACGCCTGACGGACGTGCCCGTTTTGGTGCTTATCACTCACGGGGGCTAGCAGAGCCGCCAGATTCAGATTACCCGTTTGTCTTGACAACTGGGCGTCTTTATGGTCACTGGCATACGCAAACCCGCACGGGTCGCATCCCCAAGATTGTGCAGATGCACCCTGATCCCTTCATAGAGATTCATCCGCGTGATGCCTTACCACTGGGCATTGAGGAGGGCAGCCTAGTCGAAGTGCGATCGCGTCGTGGCATCAGTCGCTTCCCTGCCAAAGTGACGAAAGCGATCACTCCAGGTACTGTATTTGTTCCTATGCACTGGGGGACACTCTGGGCAGATAATGCCGAAGCTAATGCCCTTACTCATCCAGAAGCCTGTCCCGACTCTCTACAACCGGAATTGAAAGCTTGCGCTGTGCAGCTGGTTCCGCTTGCCGCAGCCGTAAAAACGACTACACAACCATCTACTGCCACCCCAGCTGAATCTTTCACATCGCGCCTTCCCGTCTGAGACAAAATTCAGACTGACGCCGTTAAATGTCATACTGACCTAAGCGGAATAGCACTGGCTTAACTTAACCATCGATCAACCCCTTGCACGAGGTGCCAGTCGAGGTTTGGGAACCATCGCGAGCCCATCTAGGGTTAGGGCCGCCCCCTAAGCTGGGTTTTTCCTAACAACAACTACTTTTTCCCTAGGGTCAATAGAGTTCAGTCAAGGCAAACAACAACGAAGGGCGATGGAAAAGGCTTTTCCCATTATTCTCGAAAGCGAAAGAACTATCCTACGTCTTGCACAACGTCATGATGTTCCAGCCATCATTGATTACTACACCTCAAACAAAGTTCATCTTGCCCCTTTTGAACCCAAAAAATGTCAAGATTTCTATACTGACAGCTACTGGTACTTTGAAGTCAAAGGACGCTTAGATGCTTTTAATACGGGTCAGTCTCTCAAACTCTTTCTGTATAAGAAGGGCAACTTAAACGTAATTATTGGCTCGATTAACTTTACCAATTTCGTGCGAGCAGTATTTCAATCTTGTACGCTTGGCTACAGTTTAGCGGCAGTCGAGCAAGGAAAGGGGTATATGACAGAAGCCCTTAAGGTAGCGATCAATTACGTGTTTACTGAATTGAACCTACACCGAATTATGGCAGCTTACCTTCCCCATAACCAACGTAGTGGTCTACTTTTGAAGCGACTTGGCTTTGTGGTTGAAGGTTACGCCCGTGACTACCTGATGATCAACAATCAGTGGCAGGATCATATTCTCACAAGTTTAATCAACCCTAACTGGCAGTCAGACTGAATGGCTTGGCTGATAAATACAAGCAAACAGCTGACATCTTCAATGTTCCTTGAAGCTTAGCGTCGATTTGAAGGTAGCTAGGTGCTACAGCGTTTAGGACGCTCAATGGTACTATTGTTGCGGCGGCTATCTATCATAGAAAAATGCAGCGCTTGAGAAGATTTCTCAGTCTATTTAGGAATTCTTGTAGGGACAAAAATTTTCTAGATGGAGTAGACCAAGTTGAGGGCTTTGTCTCCAAAGTCCTGACTTTAGTGATGGTGGTGGTCATCTTGGTTGCTGTTTGTGACCTAATTGTCTTTCTTTTTAAAGCACTGTTTTATAATCCTCTAGGCTCTTTTAGTAAAACATTATTTGAAATTTTTGGGCTATTTTTAAATATCTTGATTGCCTTGGAAATTTTAGAAAATATTACAGTTTATTTGCGAAAGCATGTTGTTCTAGCCGAGCTAGTTATCATCACATCGTTAGTGGCGGTCGCACGCAAAATCATTCTTCTTGATTTCCAAAAAACTTCAGGAATTGAAATCATTGGTTTGGCGATCGCTATTCTTGCTCTGTCAATGAGCTACTGGATTATCCGCCGCACGCCCCCTAGCAAATCAGATTAATAAGGATTTTTATATCATGACTCATTCCTTTAAATTTGAAGCTGACTTTGTCGATTCACTACGTTGCATTCCCATGCAAGTACGGATGAAATTAGATACCTGTGGGATAAAACTTAAGTTGACACACTGGCACCAGTTTACTTGGAAAGAGCGTCAAGCACTTGTAGAGATGTCTTGCACGACAGCCGAGGAAATCCAAGCTTATCGGCAATATTTGCAACAACGAGTTATGGAACATACTGGTTCACCAGCATCTGCTCTTCCTGTTGACGAACATCCTGATTGGATGAATGCAGCAATTCCGTCTACCGTTCAGGAGAAAGCCCAAGAATTTGGAGTAGACTTGACTTCTCAACAATGGGCAGCCTTGACTCCGGCACAGCGTTTTGCCCTAATTAAACTCAGCCGCCCTAGTCATGAAAACAAAAACTTTTTGCCGGCACTCAAGGAATTTCAATTAGCTTAACATTGCCATACAGAGATTTGCTTAACCTAACTTTTTGGTTTAATTTTGTTTAAGGTATTCTAAGCTCTCTATCGTAGTGGAGTATAGTACCGGATACTAAGTAAGTTGATGTGCATTTAACTGGCGTATCTCTGGCAATCTAGATGTCTGTACTACAGATATCTAGAATTTACCTCTATGCCGATTAAAAACTTTTTAGCTTGTTAAAGAACCAAGCACTTATCAAAGGATTGAGGCTCTAAAAATATGAACTTACCTTTAGTTTTAGATATTGCCGTTGGCTTGATTTTTGTTTTCTTAATTTTGAGTTTGTTAACTTCAGAGATTCAGGAACTAATTGCAACTATTTCACAGTGGAGAGCCAAACATTTAAAAAGTTCAATCGACGTATTGTTGGCTGGCGGAAGTGAAGTTGATACACCAGAAAGGGACAGGGCAATACAACTAGCCAATCAACTTTATAATAATCCACTAATTAATACCCTTAATCAGGAATATAAGCAAATCGACCCAGGTACCGATGAAACATCTAGTCAAAATCCGGATAAAAAGCCAAGAAAAACTTTTGGTCGTAGAAGGAGTGGACCATCCTACATTCCTTCAGAAACATTTGCGACGACCTTAGTGGAAACATTAAAGATTCCTGAGCTGATCCACAAAGCTAGTGAACCTCGGTTAATTAAATTAAAAGAAAAGCTGATAGAGTACATAACATCTCTTTTAGATTCATTAAATTCTGAGCAAGAAATAAAACAGGACTTAACAAAAGCATTGAATGAACTTAGCTTGAGCTATGAAGAAGTAGTCAGAGAGTTTCAAAGTAACAAAGCAACTTTGAATGGTAGCTTAAGTCGAATGTCAAAACAGTTAGATGGATATATTGCAGATGCTGAAGCAATCCTTTCAGATAACGCGACATCAAAACTTTTTTTGAGGAAGATAAAGTCGTTGCGTGAAGATGCTTTTGATACTACAAACAACTCAATTTTACTAGGAGGACTACAACCGACTTTGCCTGAAGTTTTAGAAGATTTAAAATCTCTTAGAGACTATTCCATAGCAATCAGAGAAGGAATTCCAACTAAAGATAGTGAGACCTATAAAAGAATTCAAGATGTATACGGAGATGTTAAAGATATAGTCGATAAAAGTGCTATTGAAAAGCTACCAGATTCAGTAATCCAAAGTCTTTCTGTTCTAGCCACTCGAGCTCAAAACAAGATTAATAATGTAGAAGAGGGAATGAATCAATTCCAAAAAGAAGTAGAAACCTGGTTTGATCGATCTATGGATCGAGCATCTGGTGTATACAAGCGAAATGCAAAAGGAGTTGCTCTTTTGATAGGTTTATTGGTTGCTATATTTACCAATGCTGATACCTTTCACATTGCTAGTAGATTGTCAAAAGATTCTGAACTCCGTAGCATTATTAGTAATAGAGTAAGCGAAGTTAAGCCAATTAATAATTTAGGAATGACAAAAGAAGAAATTAGATCAATTGAAAAAAACTTATTAGACGAAGTCTCCGTACCACTTGGATGGAATCCTGCTAACCTAGAGCAACAATATAGGGAAGAATGGAGTTTTTATGGCTGGCGTATTCCATTTCTAAAACGGATTTTTGGTTGGATTTTGAGCGCTATAGCGCTCGCTATGGGGGCACCTTTTTGGTTCGATCTGCTCGGTAGAGTCATCAATGTTCGTAATTCAGGGCCAAAACCTGTATCTTACAACCAGGATCGTCCGCCTTCAAAGTAGTCATTACTTATAAGGCTAGGTTAAAAAATGCCATGACTTAGGAGGATACTTATTGTCTTTTGAGCAACAAACAGTCAGACATAAGCTTGATAAAATTTATGAGCAACTTGCAAAACCCGGTAAGCCTTATTGTGTATATAACAATAAACACTATCAAGGTGAAATTATCCTAGAAGAGTACCGAGTTGACCGGATATTCCAGCATAAACTTTCAGGTTTTTATGCGCTTGGACTAATATCAGTCTCTGGAGAAAATCCTTCTATTTTAGTAATTCGTGGCTTCGGTAACTGGGGTAGATTAGAAGAATTTCCTACGGAATTTTTGCCTTATAAAGACATTCCGGATGTTGTTCTCACAAAGTCTGATGAGCAGTTCCAAGCCGCTAAAAGAATTGGGGTGATCGAGTGGTTACAGGACAAGGCTATCAGGGAGATGAAACCTGATGTAGTGGGCCAGAGCTTAGGAGGTAAAATCGGGCAACAACTGACTGTAGAAGTTCCAGATTATATTCATTCTCTAGTAACATTTAATTCTATAGGAATCTCAGCAAAAGAATATGATAAATATCAAGGAAATGTAAAAATATTTCACTATGTTAATCCTGATGATTTAGTTCCCTATGTGTTGGGAGAGATGTTTTTACCTGGAACCATTTTTCAGGTTCGAAATCCCACGATTAAAGCTTATGATTTGTTAGGTCAGCATAATAAATTAGTTCTAGATAATCCCATTACTTTAATTGAAGAAATTGATATTGAAGCGTTTTATGGAGTTCGGGAACTTTATAAATCCGTAAAGAATTATGGTAGAACGATTAAGAAAAAGGTAGAAGCTTTGAGACAAATAGCTAAGCAAGAAATAAATGAATATGGAATTAAATTAAATGATTCTGAGCCAGAGATTTGGCAAAAATTTGAAAATTCTCGTCAAGCTGTTCAACTAGGATTTATTCAAATCCAAGAGGCTATCCGAAAACAATTGCTAGAAGATACTGACCGAAGGCGTTCTGCTAAATTACTTCAACAACAAATTAACTCATCTATTCAATTAATTCAAAAAGAAGTGGAAAATTTGAGCAGCATTGTTCAACAAGAAGTTAAGCTCAAGCTATCAGGAAAAATTTTTAATGGTTTTAGTCTAGGGCTGCAACAGGAGCTTAAAGATTCAATCAGAACAATTCACCAAAAACTGGATAATTTCTTGCAATTAGAGACACAAGTGAAGGTAGAAGAAACGCTAATCGAGGGTGATGTTAATGGCGATCGCCCATGACTCAATTCATCCCCAAGGTTCTGCCCTGCAACTAAGCGATCGCACCTAGTCAAATTCAGCTAAATGGATAAGTCGAGCTTAGAGACATAATCGAACTCTTTCACCGTCGGGTCACCACTGCCACTCGCTAAGATGCGGATAGACGAAACAGGGAAATTAGATGAAAATTCAGAAACTAACACTAATTCCCTACCTCGTCTAATACCAATTGGCTTTTTCAATGTCACATTTGCCCCCCCAGCCTCGGGACTTTGTCCCACTGCGCTAACACTAAAGCTCCGGCTTGCCAAGGGGAGAGCAATCAGAGAATATGTGCCAAACTTTAAACCAAATGGTATAACTCCGTCATCGTGCTAGATAACTGGAAAGCTGGTAAAAGCTCCCGTTTCCTACACGGAGACGGGAGCAGTTTACCTACAATGAGTAAAACGCTGTGTTATCGGTAAGTACAGTGATGGGCAATCAGTTAATTTCATTGCGCCTCAAAGATGAAGAGGTTGCCCTGCTCATGCAGCAGGCTAAGGTAGGGGAAAACCCAAGCTTGACTGCGCAACGGCTGATCCGGCAAATCCTTGGGACACAAGAAATTCCTCCCGATGGCTTAACGTCCCTATTAACCCAAGTTGGCGAGTTTCAGGAACAGGTGAAGTCGATCAAGAATTTTGTTGATGATTCTATTGAGCAGCGCTTGGCAGCTTTAGACAAATTGGTTAACGAAACTGTTAACCAGAACATGAAAGCAGAACTACTCCAAGTCCGTAGCCGTTTTGATGAATTGGAACAGCGTTGGGATAAGTATTTCCAAATTCAGCGTCAACAAAGCACATTATCCACCCCGAAACTACAACAATCTAAGCTTCCCAGTGAGCCACTCAATCACTCTGAGTTAGCGAGACGGTTAATTAATCCAAAGACTGGACATCCTTACTCTCACAGTGCAATCAGCCGCTATAAAGATAGAGTTGACTTTGCTAGGTGGTCACAGGAGCGCGACCCCCAGGGTGTGGGTTGGGAGTATGACACTAGAGATGGACTGTTCTATCCGTTGATACCCTCCTGAACTCCTTGCTAAGAGAGTTAAGCTGTTGCTCATGTAAGAAAGCATATTGGTTAGGGCTAGTAATGGGTAATAGATGATTAAAGCCCTCACAGCGCCAATAGCTTATCAATTACCTCTTGACCAAATACCTTTGACCACCCAAGCCACAAATGTGCAACTTAAGCGCCTATCAGCTTATCTATGCGCGATCGCCTTACCATTATTACTGACTCACCTGAGCCAGAAGTGCTTCCAGCTCAGCCGTTTCAGCCGCCCCGGAAATCGGTTCTCCATTGAGCACAAGGAAAGGAGTACCTGAAACTCCCAATTGTTGAGCCATTTCAACATCTTTCTGAATGGCGGCGCTGGCAGTATTACTATTGCGCTCTTGGTCAAACCGCTTTAGATCTAGATTTAAGGCTTTGGCAGTAGCAACATAGAGTGACTCATCCAACTTGTCTTGCTGAGTAAACAGCGCATCATGAAACTCCCAGAATTTTCCCTGTTGACCGGCTGCCCAAGCTGCTTTAGCTGCTGGCAGGGCTTGAGGATGAATCTGAGTCAGAGGCAAATGCTTGTACACTAGCGTGACTTTATCCTTATGACTTGTCATAAACTGCTGGAGTGTCTGATGAGCCTTTGCACAATAGGGGCATTGAAAATCAGAGAATTCTAGCAGCACAATTTTTTGCTCAGCAGCGCCAGTGATAGGGGATTGACCAATCACTGATTTTGGATTAGATTTCATCCCATCCAAAAATACCTTCTGTGCCTGCTGTTGTTTCTCCTGTTGTTTCTTTTGGTATGCCTGGACAGAGTCGATAATCACTTGTGGATTGTCGCGAATAATTTGCACAACCTTAGTTTGCAATTGTGCATCTGTTAGCTGAGCATTGCTTGCCTGTGTGGGCATTGAACAGCTATACAATGTCATGCATAACAACACTAATCCTATTGCTCTCAATATTCTCTGGGGTTGGAAACCGTGCCAGCTTGAAAATCGCCTCATAGAAATTGAGATGTCATCATCTCAAACGAAAAGTACATCATATCTGACATTGCAAAATCAAAGAATGATTCTGTAGGGACGCCCTTTGTGGATATCTTTCAATGCCTCTATCATTCTAAAAATTTGCCTGAGCTAACCGCAAAGCCATGGCGATCGCATTCTACTGTTCCAGACAAGCAAAATAACGTGAGCCAAGAGGTTCCATAGGAGCTAGCACTTTGCTGTTCTACTCTTGCTAGCGTACCCAGTAGCAGCGCAACTTTACAGAAAATCAACCCATCTAGTCCAAGCTGCTCTAGAAGCCCTGCAACGCCACGATGTTATTATGCAGCAGGATGGGCAGGGCAATACCTCTACACTATCGAATTGATGTGTGATCAGGTAGCACGACAGATAGCTGTGCAGCCATAGACATCCGCCTCAAAGCTTAAGCGACAATCCTTTCACCTCATTGTCTGTGTCTAACATAGACTTAAAGTTGAAATGAGGAGTCATCAAAAACTTCAGCCTAAGTATCTTTTCCCAACTCGGTTTTAGATTTTAGCAAATTAAGTCAAGCCCCTAGTTTCAACCAGGGAACAAAATCCAAAATTGTGTGACAGAGGTAGATGTGAGTGAAAACACCAAGTCCAAAGAACAGCTAATCGAGGAGTTGGTATCACTGCACCGAGAAGTTGCCGAACTTAAAACCCTAAAAACGGCTTTTGATACTCTTCATGAGCTACTGATAACCTTAGTTACAACGGGCAAAACGGCGACCGGAGCACTGATGCTCAGAGCTGTGTTGCACCAGATCTTAAAAATTTCCAATCACCTCACCGACGCTGAAGAAAGTAGCCTGTTTTTACTAGATACTGATGGTACTGTCATTGAAAGTATTCTTGCTCGCGGTGCCCTCATCCGAGATCTAAAGCAGAAGCTAGTGGGGGAGGTTCTGGATAAAGGTCTGGCTGGCTGGGTTGTTCACCACCGCAAAGTTGGACTGGTTACCGACACGATGAGTGACGATCGCTGGTTGACGCTACCGAATGAGCCTTACACCGTTCGCTCGGCAATGGCTGTACCAATCCTCAGGGGCAAGGACTTGTTAAGTATTCTTACCCTGATGCACTCTAATCCAGGACATTTCAGCCCAGAATCTGCCCGTTTAATGCAAGTAACCTCTGAGCAAATGGCTCTAGTTCTTGAAAGTGCTTTGCTTTATGTTGAACGCCAGCCGCCACAACCCGAGCCAAGCAAAACCTTGCAGCAAGAAGACAAGGAGTTATACAAAATAGAGGAGCTACCTGAGCGTGGGGAGAAACTCTCTACACTCGGCATCTATATGATTGTTAGCCAAGGGAAATTTATATACACGAATCCTGGAGTAGCCGCGATTTTTGGGTATACAGTTTTCGATTTTATAATTATCGAATCAATATTTGAACTCATAGCCGTCAACAACCGTGAATTTGTTGCTGAGCAGATAAATCAATGTTTTCAAGCCCACAGGAAAAGCCTTTCTTGTACATTCAAAGGACAACGGAAAGACGGCAGCCTGATTGATGTCCAAATTTATGGAACAAAAACAAAATTTAGCGGCAAGCCTGTTATTATCGGTATTCTCAGCTCGACTTGATTGCTGAGAACCCCACCTTAATAAGGCAGGATTGAGTTAGTGGTTAGCACAGAGTAGGTAAGTCGAGAGGGATTACAACACTTCTCCAAAAAATGAACAGTTGCGCTCTACTATCCACTATCCGCTAGCCCGCCCTTCCTCCCCTAGTTAAAAAGGGTAAGAATTGTCTGCCTTACCTAGATACGTCAGTCAAATTCACATTAGCTTATTATAGTTGGGCTTTTCGAGCACTAACTGCCTCAAGAAAGGCGTGAAAGATGCACAAATGCAAAGGGTCAGTAGGTGAGAGTTCTGGATGCCACTGAAGTGCAATTCCCCAAGGATGGTGTTCATGCTCGAGTGCCTCAACAACGCCATCCGGTGCCTTTGCCGTGACACGCCAACCAGGTGGCGCAGTCCGTGCCGCTTGATGATGCCAGGAGACAACAGTTATCTCTGTTATCCCAATAATGGTAGCCAGCTGACTTTCCGGTAAAATCTGCACACTATGCTCACTAGGTTTGAGTACGTCAAGTCGGTGCAGTATTGTCTGTCCAAATTCATCCGGTATATGCTGCACTAAGTCTCCGCCACTAGCTACTATCAGCACCTCTAAGCCACGACAAATACCTAGAACTGGTTTATCCAGTTGCATTGCCAACTTAGCCAGTGCCAGTTCAGAGGCATCCCGCTCCGAGTCTACACCGTAGATGGTTGGGTGCGTTGAACCGTTGTAAGTTGCTGGGTCTAAGTCACCTCCGCCTGTGAAAATTAGACCATCCACTACCTCGAGAAAGACCATTGGGTCAGGTTCGCCTGGTGGCAGTAGAATCGGTACACCACCTGTACGCCGTACCGCATTGGCATAGCCAACTGGTGAATAAAAGGTACCTACTTCTGTGTGTTTGTGTGTCGTAATACCAATAATCGGCGGTGTTGAAGGCAACTTATGTTGCGCCAATGCTGTCCTAGCGGTTGTTTTACTGAGGTTTCTAGACAACTTCAAAATAAAAGGTCTTCTTACAGCGAATGTCACTACTCAAGGAAAGTTGTGCAGCTCGATACATCAGGGGTAGCGAGAGTGTTTAATCAGGTTGTCAGCCAATACACTCTGAGTCAACTTCCTCTTTTCTACTTTATAGCCCTCGAACATCGGGTAATGAGTAGTCAACGTGACAATAGCTTGATGTCGCAGGACTTTCCTGAGGCGATCGCATCGATAAACACACTTATACTCCACAATGGACTGAATCTGCGTATTGTATTCTTATACGCCATGAGTTCTGAGCTAATACTTACACCATGACAGTCCCCACTGCAACGCTACTCATTTCTTGCCCCGACCAACAGGGACTTGTCGCCAAATTCGCCAACTTTATCTACTCTAACGGCGGCAATATCATCCACGCTGACCAACATACAGACTTTGCCGCTGGGTTATTTCTTGCCCGTATTGAATGGCAGCTGGATGGGTTTAATTTGCCACACGAGTTGATTGGGCCGGCATTTAATGCCATTGCTCAACCTCTACAAGCTAACTGGCAACTTCACTTTTGTGAAACCATGCCTCGGATAGCCATCTGGGTGAGTCAGCAAGACCACTGCCTGGTAGACCTACTCTGGCGGCAACGAGCAAAAGAGTTTTCCGCAGCCGTTCCATTAATTATTAGTAATCATCCCAATCTTAAAGTTGTCAGTGAGCAATTTGGTTCAGACTTTTATCATATTCCAATTACCAAAGACAACAAAGCTGACCAGGAAGCCAAACAACTAGAACTCCTACGTCAGTACAACATCGACTTGGTGATTCTCGCCAAGTATATGCAAGTGCTCAGCCCAGAATTTATTGTCCAATTTCCTCAAATCATCAACATTCATCACTCCTTTTTACCTGCCTTTGCCGGTGCTAAACCCTACCACCAGGCACATGAGCGAGGCGTCAAAATTATAGGTGCTACAGCACACTATGTCACTCCTGAACTGGATGCAGGACCGATTATTGAGCAAGATGTGGTGCGAGTCAGCCACCGAGATAGTGTGGCTGACCTGATTCGTAAAGGAAAGGACTTAGAACGAGTTGTTTTAGCCAGAGCAGTACGCTTACACTTACGACATCAGGTGCTGGTCTATGGTAATCGAACCGTAGTATTTGCTTAAAATGACTAACAGTTAGCTGGCCCTGAGATGAGTCGCTAACCTCCACCAAGTGATCAGTGCTCTTGATGTCGAGTTAATGCAGACTTTGATTACCCAACTCCATCAACAGAAATGCTTCTTAGCTAACTTTAATAGATCTATCAGCGTTAATTCAGGGCAGCCGCTGATTCTAGTGAGCAAGCCAGGTGATTCCTTGCAGGACTGGATTGACTGGTTAATCGGCAACTGAATGATGGATCATGAAGAAACGGCATCTTTTACAGGCTGGTGCTGCATGTTGTAGCACAGCATTATTATCACATTATCTGCATAGGAGTTCAAGCGTTATGACAACTTCAAAAAGTGACTTTGAAATCACCAAAAGTGAAGAAGAGTGGCGCAAAATTTTGACGCCGGAGCAGTTTCACGTACTGCGTAAACATGGTACTGAACGTGCTCACACTAGTCCACTTGATAAGCAATATGCCAAGGGCACTTTTGTCTGTGCAGCATGTGACCTACCACTTTTCTCATCTGAAACAAAATTCAATAGTGGCACCGGCTGGCCTAGCTTTTTCGATCCACTTGAAGGTGCGATCGACACATCTGTAGATCGTGCCTTCTTCATGACCAGAGTTGAAGTGCATTGCCATCGCTGTGGTGGACATCTAGGTCATGTGTTTGACGATGGTCCGGCACCCACTGGTAAACGTTATTGCATGAACGGTGTCGCTCTTAAATTTAATGCCGACTGAGCTTACACAACATTGTCAATTTAGCGGCGGTGTGATCGCTTCAAGTTGAATAGACTAAAACGCGATCGCGCTCCATCCATCTTTCACCGCAGGGTTTAGAAGACGGGAGGCGATCGTCATTACCCAAGCAGCAATCGTCCCCTTTTCCTTTCTAGTTGTAGAGACGTTCTGCTAAAACGTCTCTACAACATTTTGTGGATTAGGGAAAAAGGGGTAGTAAGCCATTCAAAATTTCAAAGTCAAAATTCTCTAATCTTATAGAGTCGCGAGACTTTTAGCCATTGCCATAGTGCAACTTATAGGCGTGACAGCTTACAGCCAATTAGGTAGGAGACGCTTATGAATGCGGGTACCCAACGAAGAATGGAAATCTTACTTCCCCTACTCCCTGTAAACTTGAACCAGCTATTGTATGAGAAAATCTCTTTAGATTTTCTTAATAACTTAAGAGTTTGATATAAGAAAAATATACTTAGCGAACAAAGTAATGGCTATAGACTATCCGGACATAGATATTGCTCCGTTAATCGATCATGCGCTGCTAAATCCAGCCGCAACACCGGAGCAAGTGGAAAAAAGTTGTCAAGAGGCAGACCGCTTTCAGTTTGCCAGCGTTTGTGTATATCCAGTTTATGTAAAACAAGCGGCTGAGCTGCTTCAGGGTAGGGCACCGAAAGTTTGTACAGTCATCGGTTTCCCCACCGGTGCAACAACACCAGCGGCAAAGCTCTACGAAGCGCAGGAAGCGGTGGAAAACGGAGCGACCGAACTAGACGTAGTCATCCACATCGGTGGAGTGAAGGCGGGAAATACTAATGGACTATACCGGGAAATCGCCCAAATCTGTGATGAAACGGGTCAAACTGTCAAAGCTATTCTAGAAACTGCTCTTTTAACAGATGCAGAAAAACGACTGGTAGCAGAAATATGTATGGATGCTGGGGTGCAATTTCTCAAAACCAGTACGGGCTGGTACGGAGGTGCTACAGTTGCTGACGTTCAATTCTTGAAAAAGGTGACACAGGGACAAATTGGCATTAAGGCAGCAGGAGGCATACGCACGATTGAGCAAGCTTTGGATTTAGTCGTTGCTGGTGCGACACGGTTGGGAACATCTCGTGGCCCCGATCTACTGCGACAACGCGATACCCTGGAACAGGGGGATGAGAAATGAGAAACCGGGAACACACAGTAGTAATCAATTCCCTTTTGACAACTGACAACGGACAACTGACAACCGACCAATGACAACCGCCACTGACCAATGAGTCGAACCTACAAAGCCACTGGAATCAATCTTAAGAGTATGCCGCTGGGTGAAGCGGATAAATTAGTCACAATTTTGACGCGGGAGTTTGGTCTGATTCGGGCAGTGGCACCGGGGGCACGCAAGCAGAAGTCGCAGTTGAGTGGCAGAAGTGGCTTGTTTGTGGTTAATGAGCTGCTGCTGGCGAAAGGGCGATCGCTTGATAAAATCACCCAAGCAGAGACTTTGGAATCCTACCCAGGATTAAGTAAAAATTTAGGTAAACTAGCCGCAAGTCAGTATCTGGCAGAATTAGTTCTCTGCCATGCTTTAAGTGAGCAGCCACAGGAGGAACTGTACGCACTGCTCAATGAACATCTACGGCGTTTGGATCAGTTGCCCAATAGCACTAGCGATCAGGCGGGGGCATCTTTAGTGTTAGCGCACTTGTCCCATGGCGTCTTTCACCTGCTGGCGCTGGCAGGCGTTGCTCCTCAGGTTCAGGTTTGTTGTGTAACCCAGAACACCCTCCAACCGAATTTTACAGACCCCGATTGGCGGGTTGGTTTCAGTATAGATGCGGGTGGAACGGTCAGTTTAGCGGGGAATGATTCCGGACTTGGAAGATTAAGCAGTTCAGTTATTTCCAGGGGAGGATCTATGACTCAAACACCAAGTAGCGAACAGACGCATGCCGATACTGCGCCCCCTCCACGACTAAACACGAAGCTTGACGCTATTGAATTGACGCTGCTCCAAAGGTTAGCAGAAGCTGAGCTACCCGATCTGAATGCTATGTTACCAAAACAGCTAGAGAATTTATTGTCCCTTAAATCTTTTAATACAGTCTGGGCAAAAGTGGAGCGAATTTTACGGGATTATGCTCAGTATCACTTTGGTCGCTCCATTCGCTCAGCCGCATTGGTAGATGCTTTGTCTACTTCTGACTGATGAGATTTACACGCCTAGTAATTAATAATTTTTTTAAGTCTAGTCAATATCGATTTAATTTATTACCTGAAGATTGAGAATGCGATTATCCGAGTCTGAACCAGGAACAAATGATCCTTCTGAAAAAGAGTCTGTGAGTATGGGGCAGCCAAGCTCCATAGGAGCTCAACAGCTAAAGCAAACCGAAGCCGAAGAGTTTCCACAAGACGCCGATGAGGCACATGCCGAGCCATTAAAACAAGGGTTTGCGCCAGTTCTGAAAAACCGCAACTTTTTAACGTTGTGGAGTGGACAAGTCTTTTCTCAGCTGGCAGATAAGATTTATCTAGTGCTAATGATTGCCCTAATTGCTAGTCGCTTTCAAGACAGGGGTCAAACCATTAGTGGCTGGGTAACGGCAATCATGATTGCTTTCACTATCCCGGCTGTGCTGTTTGGTTCAGTTGCAGGTGTTTTTGTTGATCGATGGTCTAAGAAGGCTGTACTAGTAGCGACGAATCTCCTGCGAGGCGTCCTAGTTTTATCAGTGCCGATATTGTTGTGGATAACTAAAGGCTGGGCACCCCTTTACGGTTTACCAGTAGGCTTCTATGTGTTGTTGGGGATTACATTTTTGGTTTCCACACTGACACAGTTTTTTGCACCAGCAGAGCAGACGGTGATTCCGCTAATTGTAAAGCCTCAAAACCTGCTCTCGGCTAACTCTCTTTATACAACAACGATCATGGCGTCGTTGATTATTGGCTTTGCAGTGGGCGATCCGCTTTTAGCACTTGCAGATACCATCGTAGGTTGGTTCGGTATTGGAGGAGACTTTGGCAAAGAACTGGTAGTGGGAGGCTCTTATGCGATCGCAGGACTACTACTCCTACTGCTAAAGACGGGTGAGAATAGAGAGGCTCCTACCGGGGAGACGCCTCACGTCTGGGAAGACATCAAAGATGGTCTGTACTACATGAAACACCATCGACGTGTCCGCAATGCCTTAATTCAACTAGTAATTCTGTTTTCCGTCTTTGCCGCTTTGTCTGTTCTAGCTGTTCGTTTAGCAGAAACTCTTCCCGGCATGAAGACATCCCAGTTCGGCTTTTTACTAGCTGTTGGCGGCGTCGGTCTAGCCTGCGGTGCGGCAATCTTGGGACACTGGGGTCAGCAATTGTCTCATGCCCGACTGAGCCTGTATGGTTCCCTCGGTATGGCAGGTTCGCTGGTGGGTGTAGCCCTGTTTACCCATCATTTATGGATGACTTTACTGATGACACTGCTTTTAGGGGGTTTTGCCTCCCTCATCGGCATCCCCATGCAGACAACCATTCAGGCAGAAACTCCAGAAGAGATGCGGGGAAAAGTCTTTGGGCTACAAAATAATGCCATCAATATAGCCCTGAGCTTACCGTTGGCATTAGCCGGTTTGGCTGAGACGATGGTGGGATTACGGTCTGTATTTTTCGGTTTGGCAGCATTGGTGATCGCGGGAGGGGTCGTAAACTGGTATATTTCCCGTACAAGATCATCTATGTCAACCCAAACTGACAAATAGAGACTCAATACTCAACCTGAATGCATATCGCCTGGCTCGGAAAAAAATCACCATTTTGTGGAAATGTTACTTATGGTCGGGAAGTTACTAACGCCTTATTAGACCGAGGCTACGAGGTCAGTTTCCTTCACTTTGCCCAAGAAGAAGAAGCTACTACTTGGTCGGGCTACCAGGAAGTATCGCTTCCGTTCTTTTACAAATCTCAGGTTTACACGATTCCGACGCTGAAAGCGAGCAAGGTCTTAACGCGATCGCTAGAGCAACTCCGACCTGATATAGTCCATGCGTCTCTGACTTTATCTCCTTTAGATTTTCTGCTACCGGAAATCTGCGAGGAACTCAATATACCCCTAGTTGCCACCTTCCATCCGCCTTTTGATGGTAAGCGGCGAAACCTGAAGTCGGGAACACAGCTTTTCACCTATCAGGTATACGCGCCGTTTCTGGCACACTATGACCGCGTAATAATTTTTTCTCAACTTCAGCGAAATGTCCTAGGGCGACTGGGTGTTCCCGAAGAGAAGCTTGCTGTGATTCCCAATGGGGTTGATGTCCAGAAATATTCTCCTGGAGTTTCGAATCTCAAGTCACAATTTAATGCCAAACGCCTGTTTGTCTACCAAGGTCGAATTGCCGCCGAAAAAAATGTCGAGGCACTGCTGCGAGCTTGGAAACAGTCCGAGCTTGGTAACTCTTGCAAGCTAGTTATTGTTGGTAACGGTCATCTATCAGCCTCTCTGATGCCGTTTTATGGAGAGGAACACAACATCATCTGGCTGGGATTTGTGGCTGATGAGCAACGGCGAATCGAGATTCTACAGGCAGCAGATGTGTTTATTTTGCCTTCTCTATTAGAAGGGCTATCTTTATCGTTACTTGAAGCAATGGCTTGCGGCGTCGCCTGTGTGGCAACGGATGCTGGAGCTGATGGAGAAGTCTTGGAAGATGGCGCTGGCGTAATTCTCAATACCCGTTGGGTGACATCCCAGCTTCGCACTCTCTTACCTCAGTTTCGTGACCACCCAGAGTGGATCACTTTACTGGGACAAAAAGCAAGGGCGAGAGTTCTAGAACGCTATACTCTCAGCGACAATATCACCCAGCTCGAAAAGCTTTATACCGAGGTTCTACAACGGCAGCGTGTACAGTTGAGTACTCGTACTTAGAGCCAAAATAGGGAGTAGGCAGGAAGATTTTCATTTCTTCGTTGTGTACGAAATTCATCGCGTCTAACTAGAGCATAATCAAACCCAGCCTTGCGCCGACCGTAACCGCCTCAGTGCGCGTCGAGGCGTTGAGTTTGGTGAATATAGACGAGACATGGAACTTGACCGTATGCTCGGAAATGCTCAGTTGCTTAGCAATACTCTTGTTACCCAGTCCAAGAGCCAACATACCTAAAACCTCAATCTCTCGCGGAGTCAAGGCTTGAAGCAGCGAAGGAGTCAGCGCTGGTTCGGGAGACTCTTTGAGAGGCAGGAGGCTCAGTAAAGCATTGACAACATCAGGATGTAGCACCACCACCCCAGCCGCTACTGCTTCCACGGACGCGACAATCTCGCTAGCGCTAGCTCTGCGCGACAACACCCCCCGCACTCCGGAACGTAACGCAACAGCTACCTGATTATTTTGTTCCTCATCACATAAGACAACAATCGCGGGGGCATCGGATTCGCTGCTGAGAGCCAATTTTTCCCATACAGGCTCATCAACGTCCAGCTCCTCCAGTAGTACTACATCCGGCTGTAGCTCATCAATACTCTGCACTATGGTAGCTGCATCCGACGAACTGCCAACCACCTCAAGCGCCAGGTTGGCGCGTAGGATGCTCTCCAACCCAGTACGCACAATTAGATTATCTGCCGCGACCAGAACCCGGATCACGCCGACTTTACCTCTGAAACGATGTTGGCAGCAACGTCTTTGCTCCCGCCCACCATCACAGTCTGCTCGTAGCGCTTTCCGTTTCGTAGAAACTCCAGGGGCAGCAAATCTCCGGGTTCGGCGTGCCAGAGTACACTAGCTAGATCATCTGGGGAATTGAAACATTGACCCAATACACCCATTAGCACATCGCCGATTTGAAGATTAGCCGCCATTGCCAAGCTGCCAAACGCCACATCCAATACCAACAAACCCAAGATGCGTTTGTTTTCTAATAGGACTGACACAGGACGCAAGGTGACGCCCAGATAAGGTCGCCGATTGCCACTGAGAAAACGCTGCACTGCATTACTCGGTACTGCCAAAGCCAAACCACCAACAATCATTGTGTTAATGCCGATGACTTGACCCTGTGCATCAGCTAAGGGACCACCAGAATTCCCAGGAGCTAGCTGAACATCAGCCATGACCCATTTTTGGGGAGTAGGGGCTGGGGAGTAGGCAGCAGTCATTTTCGTTCCCCACTTGGGTGAATTTGTCGGGCTAGCGGCGTGGATAATTCCCGTTGTTAAGGCACCAACCAGACCAAGAGGATTACCAACTGCTAGCACCAATTCACCAACTCGTAGGGCATCGGAGTTTCCAAGGGTTGCAGCTGGTAAGTCAGTTGCCTCCACTCGAAGTGCGGCTAAATCCTGCTGTGGGTCTTGTGCGGTTACCTTAGCCTCAAACACCCGTCCATCTGACAGCTCGACAGTGGCATGTTCTCTCGGTACAACATGAGCATTGGTGATAATTAAGCCATCAGAGTTCCAGATTACACCCGACCCACCACCATATCGGCGGCTTCGCACCTGTACAGTAGAACGATGTAACCGTTCAGCTACAGTAGCTAATTCCAAGGCAATTTGTGCGGGAGTGGCTGTTGTATCAAAGGAAGTAATCATCACGTCAATCCTCCTTGGCTGAACGTTCATCAGGAGCGATCGCGACTTCAACTAACTGACCACCACGGATAATTTGCACATTGAGGCTTTTACCTACACTCTGTGAACCCAACATCGCCAGCACATCACTGGTGTCATTCACGGGCGTTCCATCCAGCGCTACCACCACATCGCCAATCAACACCCCGGCTTTGTCAGCCGGCCCATTAGACTCAACGTTGACAACAATCACCCCACCCACAGAAGGCAAATTTAAGGTAGTTTTGAGAGTTTCTGGTAAGCGTACAGGCTGCATACTCAAGCCTAGATACCCCCTGGCAATCCGTCCTTTTTCTAGCAGCTGGTCAACTACACGGTTTACTGTAGAAGCTGGAATCGTCAGTACCGTATGGCGCGGTCCTGAGGTGTTCATGCCAACGATACGACCTGTTGCTTCTACCAGTGGACCACCTGAAAAGCCAGGGTAGAGGGTTAGATCTAGACGAATAAACTGATCAATCAAGCCACCATAATAACTGCGCCAAGCGCCTCCAAGGACACTAACAACGCCCATACTGGCACCTAGACCGCTCTCACTCCCTCGCCCTAAAGCCAATACTAGATGACCAACCTTGAGCAACGAGTTATCCTCAATTTCAGCCACGGGTAGCTCTACATCTTGTAACTTGAGGACAGCAACATCGGTGCTAGGGTCACGACCCATTAGGGTGGCTGGTACAGTGCGACCATCCGGCAGCCCTACAGTAATTTCCTCTTCGCGCTTGATTGTCTCGTCGGCGGTAACGACTATACCTTGTCGCCAATGGATACCGCTTGAGGACATACGCGATCGCGCATTCACCGCCACAACAGTGCGGCCTGCCTGTTCAACAGCATCGGCTAAATTGTTGGAGAGAGCCAGCAATGCGCTAGACATCTCGGATGAAGATGAAGACATTCCATTTCTCCAGGATTTAAGAGCTAGTACAGAACAACCCGTCCCGTCTGCCTTCATCGTGCCGCTTTGTGGAGACAGACGACATCAGAGGAATGGGGAGAGTGGTACCTAGAAAAATGACTAGGTAAGATTTGTGTGAATTGGCTATATCCTTTGCAAGCACAATGTACAGCTATTGCACTAGCCTGGATAGGTTATTTTTCAGGTTATTTGACAGCCTTGATGAAATCTTTATAATTAATCGGCTCAGCTTGTCCGTAGTTTCACAATGTATCGGTTATTACAGAAATAGGCAGATAAATAAGTTAAGTACCTGCCTGCATTAAAAGCTTTTTAAACTATTGAATTGTACGGGGTCATTGAACTATGTCTCTTCGCTGTAATCATAAAAACTCTCCCCTAGAAAGAATTGTTTACACTAAGGTCAACGTCAATGGTAAAGTTCAGCTGGTGCCACTAGAGTTGTACGCAGATGGCTCTGTCAGACGTGCTAGTTGACGCTATCAGTCCTTAGCTGTGCATGTTTTTACTCAAAGATTTTTCCAGTAGAGATATTAGAGACGCGGGCGATCGCGTCTCTATTTCATAGCGGATTATCTATCCTGATTTAAGGGAAGAGTAACTATAAAGGTCGTACTCACTCCGACCTCACTAGGTAGGCTCTATACCTGATTGCGCACAATGCAAAAAATGAAAATTTCTCTTCCCCACTCCTTACTCCCCATTTTCTAGATCGTGAGAAAGGGAAGAATTGGGTTTAGACAGAGCCAAACTACGTCCGTTGAACACTATGAGCAAGGGCGATGCCAGCGCATTTTCATGTGGGGAGTAGTGTACCCTAACGCCATAGCAATCTCAACAATCAGCTAGCTTTAAACCTCCGGATGGTATAGCCTTCATATTGTTAGTGTGATGTGAGGCTATATTAAAACTCCCTTATGTTTGAGGCACCCGAACAATTTCCCGTGCTGGGTCTACCAGTTCACCTATTAGACGACTACGTCAACTGGCTTACTGCTCGTCTACACCAGAAACTAGGGACTCATGTGGTGACGCTGAATGCAGAAATGGCGATGCAGGCAGAGCAAAACGATGCTCTAGCGAGCATTATTCGGAAAGCAGAACTGGTGATTCCGGATGGTTCTGGGGTAATCCTTTACTTGCGCCTCCAAGGTCAACGACAGCAGCGTTGTCCGGGAATTGAACTGGCTGAGTCTTTACTACAGCAGGCTGGGCAAATCGGATCAGCTTGCCCGGTTTTTTTCTATGGTGGTGCCCCCAGTGTTACTGAGCAAGCGGCTAAGGTTTGGCAACAACAACTTTCGGGGCTTGCGATCGCAGGAACTATGCACGGTTACATCTCACCGGAAATTGAACAAGAATTGAAGGTAACTCTCAAAGAATGCCAACCCAGGCTGATTTTGGTAGGGTTAGGTGTCCCTCGTCAAGAATTTTGGATTGCCCAAAATCGGCATTTGTGTCCTGATGCAACTTGGATAGGTGTCGGTGGCAGCTTTGATATTTGGGCAGGTATTAAATCCCGTGCGCCGCTTTGGTTGCGGAACAATCATTTGGAATGGTTTTACCGACTGTATCAAGAACCCTGGCGCTGGCGACGGATGATGGCTTTGCCGCACTTTGCGCTAAAAGCTATAGCTGTGCGGCTTAAAGAAGCGTTGAGTTTTGTAGGAGTACCGACTCCATGAGCTTGCAAGAGTTTTGAGCTAATCTAAATAACTTAGCAATCATTTATGTTCGCTTTTCTATGACCACAGCCTTTGCTCATCCGAGTAATAGCAACACTTATCAGCAAGTTACTCCAAATACCTCTGCCGCCCCAAAGTCGGTAATGGTTCAGTTCCGAGAGGTGACAAAAACCTATCCCAATGGTAGCCAAGGGTTGTTTGGCGTCAGTCTGGACGTAAAGCAGGGAGACTTTTTATTTATTACTGGACCTTCTGGTGCTGGTAAGACAACGCTGCTGAAGCTGCTTTATGGTGCAGAACGTCCGAGTTCGGGAGAGGTGATTGTTGACCAACTGAATGTAGGGCAGCTACGAGGCGATCGCTTATCGTTGCTACGACGTCGTATCGGTGTTGTTTTTCAAGACTACAAACTGATTCCGTCGCGAACCGTTTCAGAAAATATCGCCTTTGTGCTGTGGGCACAGGGTTTCACCCGTAAGGAAATTGAGCGACGTTTGACACCAACTCTGAAGCTAGTAGGTTTGCAAAACAAAGCTAACTGTTTTCCAGAGCAACTATCAGGGGGAGAGCAACAACGGGTGAGCCTGGCGCGAGCGATCGTCGGGACACCGCCAGTGTTGCTAGCTGATGAACCAACAGGTAACCTCGATCCAGATAATTCCCGGCAGGTGTTACACATTCTCCAGAAACTGAATGCCATGGGTGCGACAGTGGTTGTTACAACCCATGATGAGCAATTGGTACAGATGTCCAATCAGCCAGTCGTACAACTGCGGGAAGGGCACTTGTATAGAGAGTTTTAAGAAGCGCTGCCTAAGAACCATTGGTTTGTGACATAGCGAGCCACTAAACCTGTACTTAACACTACTCTCAGTAGGGGATAGCAATTTTTGAGTGGTAATACCAATTGGTCTTAAAAATGACGCAAATAGTCAAGGTAGTAGGTTGTCGCGTCCTTCCTACCACCTACTACCTAACACCTAAAAACCTAATCACCGATAAGTGTCAAACATTTAACCAAATGGTATGAGGTGCATTCGTTAGTGCAACCAACCCGAGCCTATTGGTGAGTGATCGCCCCATTAAAAACATAGAACAAGGAGACAAGGCATGGTTGTACCAGGAAGTTGTTACCCTGGTGTAGCTGCGGGAATGACAGCGCTACAAATCTTCTATAACAGCTCGACTGGGCTTTGGAATACGAGCAAGTGGTGGCAGACAGCCAATGCTTTGGAGACAACAATTGACTATTCCATAATTACCAATACGAAAACCTACCATGGCAATATCCGTAATACCTTTGAAAAGCACAAACGTAGCAAATTCCTCGATCGCTGGTTCTATGATGACGACGGCTGGTGGGCACTCACTTGGATCAAAGCTTACGATCTGACTGGCGAAACCCGCTACCTTGACATGGCGAAGACCATCTTCAACCATATGAAGAAAGGCTGGGACTCCACCTGTGGCGGTGGCATGTGGTGGAAGAAGCAGCGCAAGTACAAAAACGCCATCACCAACGAGTTGTTCTTGACTGTCGCGGCTCGGCTGCACTTGCGAACGCCAGGTGATAAGGGACCAGGAAGCTACTTAGACTGGACACAACGATCATGGAAGTGGTTCAAGAACAGCGGACTCATTAATAGTAGTAACCTGATCAATGATGGACTCAATAAATCTTGTAAGAACAACGGACAGACAACTTGGACTTACAATCAGGGTGTCATCCTCGGCGGTTTAGTCGATCTGTACAAAATCACGAATGACCCCTCTTTGCTCACGCAAGCCCAGTTGATCGCTGACGCCGCTATCAGTAAACTGGCACCCAAGGGAATTTTGCGAGAGCCGTGCGAACCGTCAAAGTGTGAAGCTGACGGCCCACAGTTCAAAGGCATTTTCATCCGTAACCTGTACTACCTCTACCAAACCACAAACAAACCAGCTTACAAAGAGTTCATCGTTCAGAACGCAAACTCAATTTTGTCGCACAACCGCAATAGCAAAAATCAGTTTGGGCTCAATTGGGCAGGACCATTCGACAGCACTAATGCTGCACGGCAAAGCTCTGCCATGGACGCCATCAACGCTGCCATTAGTCTCAATCCAAAGGGGATAACCTATCAAGCGGAACATAGTACGCTTCATAAACTGTCAACCCAAGCGCTGAAGAGCGGATACCATGGCACGGGTTATGTAGCGGATTGGAATCGCGATCAGCAGGGGGTTACCTTTAATGTTAATGTTGCCTGTTCCGGCAAACAGGATCTGGTTTTTCGGTATGCAGCGGCAGATGGCAATGCCTCTCGCTATATCCGTGTAGGCAAGAGCATTATTAGCAATCAAGTGTTCCCAGGAACTGGTAGCTGGAGTCGTTGGAATACTGTGACGGTATCCGGCGTATGGCTGAATGCTGGCAGTAACACTGTATCTGTATTCTTCAACAGCTCTAAGGGCAGCAAAAACTCGCTACAGCTCGATCAGATGACTGTTCCCTAATCACGAATCAGTTGTTGTGCATTTAACTTACAATATGCATTTCTCAATAAATAAGAGATTTGAGAAGCGATGCTGAAGGAATACTCTTCAACGAGCTTGGGCTAGAGATAATAGGTCATTGTTTCCAATGACCTATTAATCTGTGATCGATTACCTCAAACTATGTCCCGTACAGGGCATGGACGTTCAGTCTTTGTGCCTTAACAACGATCAATCACGGAACCAATTAGCTCTCAGACAGCCAGGGCGTCCTATTGAGGAGGTATTGAAGACAGTATCGTTCTCATGGTCACAGACGCTAATAGCAGAAGCACGCCCTGCTGGTCTAATGATGCCATCGTGAGCCGGTTCTTTGGGATTACCAGCATAGGAGCTATTAGTGGATACAGCATTAAACCATGCACTAACTACTGGTGCCGCTTTGCCGATATCACGACCGAACGCTGCACCTACACCATCATTAATGTACATAATAGTGCGATAGCCCAAAACGCTGTGCAACCCCCCAAAGACGTTCCACCACGGGTCAGCCCATTTGGATGTGTCCTCAAGGGTGGGGACGACCTCACAGGAGTGAATAACCCAGTAGGAAAGACGACCCCCTGCTGCCTTTCCATACCCAGGATAGGCAATTTTGCCGACCTCAACAACATCCCCGTAATTTTTGTAGTTTGTGAATAACCACCAGTCTCCATGCGCTTCTGTCAAGGCGATATCAACGCTGTCGATGTAAGACTTTGATTCGCCATAATACGTTCTGGGTTCAGCCCAATAATATTGAGAGTTACCAAACGAACTTGCGTTCGGTGAGGAGCTGAGACTGTTCCAGAATTTGTTGGCATTATCGACCCAACCTTGGTTGTCCTCACGCACTACGTAACGACCCACTAGTATACTTGCCACTCCCAGTGGCTTAACCGCTGAATTTGTAGACAAAGACGAAGAAGCAGCAGATGACAGGCGCTGCAAAACGCTATTTGCAGGCTTGGTACTGGGCGTTGTTGGTAGTTGCTCAGCAGGTGCCGAAACAGATGGAATCGGTTCTAGCTCCTTACCGATGGGCACGTAGCCGATGACAAATTCGCCTTTTGTCCCCAAGCTCTGAGCAGACGACGTTGCTGGGGTCGAAGGTCCGATTCTAGCTTTGAATCGGTAAACGGGTTGGAGGTAGTTCTGATTACCATCGTAATAGCCAATCTCGACGCTTTTGACCTCTACGTCTGATTTTTTAGCAAACGACTCTAGTTGCGCCTGGATCAGTTGTGCTACTTGGGCGCGTGAGCGGGTTTCGGTCACTTGAGACAAATTTTTGGCAGTTTTCCAGCGGCGCAGGAAGCCTTGTAATGAACCCCCGTTACCCACTACTAGGAGTGCGCGTGAGCCTGGTCCAGATACGGCATAGTGACTGACGTAACGGCGCAGTGGAACGTATGTCAACAAAGCGTTAGTTTTAGCAGCATTGGCAGAAGCGCCACGGGTTGCAGTGGACTGGTTCAGCGTCAGTGGTTTGTCAAGGCTTGTGCGAGTGTCATCCTTGGCAATGATGTCTGGTCGGGAAAACACCTTGCTGGCGATCGCTGTCGCGTCTACACTAGCATTTGCACTTAGAGGCTTTTGCTGTGATAGCAGTGGGAAAACTTCAGCATCGCCTGAGTTCTGATCAACGTAAGCAGCAAGATGATCGCCTTCAACAGCTCCAACAAGTTCACTAGGAGCCTGTATGCCCCTGTCTCTAAAGAGTCGGTTCTGGGCTAGCGGCTCCAAATTCCTGGCAGCAGGCGCAACGTTAGGCAGTAATTGTTTAACAAATTCTTTTGGCGCTTTCTGCGTAGAAAGGCGTAGCACTGGTAATGCTGATGGTACTACAGGAATTTGCTCAGGGTTAATTTTAATCTTCCCTGTACCAGAAGTACTTTGTGCCCAGACAGATATACTTGGTACCAGCAACGACATTAGTGTTGCTAAATAAGCTATAGCAATCCTAAATGATTTGTGAAAATGAGTTATACATAAATATTTTCGGAAAATCGAACAGGAGTTACGCAGTTGAACAAAAATGCGGTAAAAGGAAGGCATGAATCCACCCAAATACACCGCGATTGAATACATTAACTTTCTGATGGCGACGCAAAAAGCATACAGTTGCACGGAAGCAGAACGAGTTCAACCGACAACGGAAAGTGCGGCGGCGCACGATGC
>DATNPH010000102.1:0-12893 GCA_036703315.1 Coleofasciculaceae cyanobacterium | reverse complement strand
CAATCGAGAGTTTGCTCAAACTTTTCCCGGAGCTTGGTTGCTTGTACCATTGCACTTTGGCTCCTCTGTTTGGGGCTGTCTCGGCTTAGTCGTCGAAAATCGTCCGTACCCTTGGCAAGACACTGAGGTGGAACTAAGCTTGGCGGTTGCTGACAACCTTGCGATCGCGATTCAACAAGCCCAACTCTACGAACAAAGTCGTACCGCTACTGTAAACGTTCAAGAGCAAGCAACCAAGCTTGAAAATGAAATTGCTGAACGTAAGCGGACAGAAGAAACCCTTCGCGCCCTGTATAAAATAAGTGCAGCCCGAAAACTCAGCTTTGATCAACGCCTGCAAGGACTATTGGCACTGGGACGCCGCCGATTCGGTTCACAGATGGGGGCTTTAGGTCGGGTAGAAAACAATCTCTATGTAGTAGTTGCTGCTCAAGTTCCGCCCAAGTCTAGCTTCCAGATCAGCAAAGGTTCTAGCTGGGATTTGGAGGAGAGTTATTGCCACGAAACCTTGGGCGCAAAAGAACCCATTGCTTTTGAATCAGCAGGAAGATCACATTGGTGTAGCCACCCTGCCTACATTTCCAGCCGAATCGAAACCTATATTGGGATGCCAGTGGTTGTGGACGGAGATGTTTACGGCACCTTGAGCTTTTTTAGTCTTCAGGCACGCAATCAGCCATTTACAGCAGGGGACAAAGAGCTGTTGAAGCTGATGGCGCAGTGGGTAGGAGCATTGCTTGAGCGCCAGCAGACAGAGGAGGAACTACGGCGAAGTGAAGCGAGATTTCGAGAACTTGCCCGAAGGGAAGCACTGCTTAACCAACTTGCCAGTCAGATTCGTCGTTCTCTCGACCTCAATACCATTCTCGAAACTGCGGTGCATGAGATCCACACCTTGTTGCAGATCGATCGCTGCTTCTTCCTTTGGTACCGACCTGACCCTGATACACCCGTTTGGGAGGTTGTCCAGGAAGCCAAGATATCTACCTTTCCCAGCCTAATCGGTTACCGCGTTCCTGTTACAACCTTTGGCCCGTTGACAGAAAGGGTCTTTAACAAGGAAATCACTCGTGTGGACTCTGCCAGGACTTTGACCGATCCCGTAGAGCAAAAGTTCTTCTTCACTATTGGCTACACCGCTCTCTTGGCACTACCAATCCATACGACATCCGGCGAAATTGGTGTGGTTAGCTGCGGTCACTCTAGTGGTGCAAGACCTTGGCGCGAGGAGGAAGTGGAACTGCTACAAGGGGTTGCCGACCAAATCGCGATCGCGATCGACCAAGCCCAATTGTTGCATCAAAGTCGCACGGCTGCTACCACTGCCCAAGAGCAAGCGACCCAGCTTGAACAAGCTTTGCGCGAACTCCAACAAACTCAAGCACAATTGGTTCAAAGCGAAAAAATGTCTTCTTTAGGGCAACTAGTGGCGGGTGTTGCTCACGAGATTAACAATCCAATTAACTTCATCTACGGCAATCTCACTTATATCAATGAATATGCAGAAGAATTACTGAATTTAGTTCAACTCTATGAGACATACTATCCCAAGACAGAATCTGAAATTCAGAACAAAATAGAGGCAATTGACCTTGATTTTATTAGGGAAGATCTGCCCAAAATTCTCTCGTCTATGAAAATGGGAGCCGACCGCATCTCCCAAATTGTTTTGAATTTGCGGAACTTTTCGCGACTCGATGAAGCCGACATGAAATGGGTAGACATTCACGAAGGTCTGAATAATACCCTGGTGATTCTCGCTCACCGTCTGAAAGCAAAACAACCCAAATATCCAGATATTCAAGTCATTAAAGACTACGGCAAGCTGCCTCATGTGCAGTGCTACCCTGGACAGCTGAATCAGGTATTTATGAATATCCTGACTAATGCGATCGATGCGATCGATGAGTGTAACAAACAGCGATCACCCGAAGACATCAAAAACGATCCCAGTACTATTCTAATTCGTACCAAGGTCGATGATACTAATCAAGTAATGATTCAGATTATTGACAATGGATTAGGGATGAGCGATGAGGTAAAGCATCGCTTATTTGATCTGTTTTTTACGACGAAATCTGTCGGTTCAGGTACAGGTTTAGGGATGTCCATTAGCTACCAGATTGTAGTAGAAAAACACGGCGGTCAATTGCGGTGTATTTCAGCACCAGGACAGGGAACAGCGTTCTTAATTTATATTCCAATTCGGCATATTTAGAGTAGCGGGTTAAGCAATGCAGCGTTTGCATGAAGATTGATAAATATAGAAATAATTGATATCAAAACTATGGGGAATCTTGCACCTTGCTCAAGAAATGCGATCGCCCCGGCGACTAATCAATGACATCGCACAAACTCTTGGAGGGAGGAATGCGATCGCTCCTACCGATTCTAGATAAGACAAAAAGCGATCGCGCCTCATACCAGAAACGCGATCGCCTGACCAAGCGTCAAAACAACCATCTAGGGAAGAAATCAGAGAATTGCTCCATGTTCTGAGAACTACGGTCTTGTTAAGGCTTTTCCCTGATGATCTGTGCTGCCGGGTAAATCTGGCAAATCCCCTACTCCAATAAACTGAAAGTTATTGGCGTTGGTAAAAGGAACTGATCGCTGTGGTACAGGAAGAGGACATCCAGCGCCATTACGAGCTTCAATGTGTATATGTGCATATCCGCCATTGACTTTCGATGCCGTAGACACCGTACCTAGTTGGGTATCTTGGCTAACACGCGCTCCGTTAGCAACTGTACGGTTCAAGTGACCAATCAGAAGGCTACGGTTAGAATCAAGCGTAAGACAAACTAAGTCAGCACCCACATACGCAACTGTTCCAGCCGTTGGCGCTAATACTGATCGACCTGCGGACTTGTTAACGTTTCCGTTTGCAGCCCAGCATCCAGTTCCTCCAATATCTTCTCTTGCCACGGTGAGGTCGAGAGAAAAAGTATTTTTGTGGCTAATTGGTCCTTGGTAGCCCTGGCAAACATACCAAGTTTGATCTTTTCCAAATGGAAGGTTAATCTGCCCTCCACCACTGCTGCACGTTGGGCTGGAGTTAGGCGCATCGCCAATCAATACTGCACTGGCAATCCAGCCATTCTCCCCTTGGAGCTTATACCACCGCCGATCTGGACGTGGAGGGCTATACCCCGTATCCATGACTTCATCGCCGTAACCCCATACATCAAAGCGAAAGGTTTGGTTAGCTGGCAAACGTTTAAGGATGCTTGCGCTTAATGAACGCCCAGAGCGAACATTTGCACCCGAAGAGGTTGTTTTGGCAGTGAAGGAAACCGTTGTGACAGCATCACAAGGGAGTGTTTGGGCGATCGCGGTTTGTTGCTTGTCAACATTCAGCAGATTCATGCCCAGTGCAGGGAAAAAGCCTAAAATTGAGGCAACGATTAGAGAAACTGTACGTTTTGAAATCATAGTATTCAGTCAGTAGAAACTTCACCTGTAGGGTGGATTGCTTGTTGTCGCTCCAATCCAGGCGGCAGATGGCATCCTGGATGAGTAGATTTTCTGATAGGAATCTGAGTTCAGTTTCTACCTTCAAAAGTCTCTCAACAACCGGAAGATCAAGGTTTTATTAAATTCTGTCTTCGTTGATTTGGTAAAGCTTAACGAAGGCAGTATCAGAACGCTTTTGAGCCACTCTAGAATCTAAATAATCAGAATTACCTGAGTTGCTTAAAATCGGGAAAATCTCCCTATCTTCCTTAAAGTCAGTCAAACTATCAGTAAACCTGGAGTTAAGTGGATAAGACGGATGACTCGACAAAAACCTCAGCGCGATCGCAGTCGCATCCTGACTGCTGAAGGGTTCCAGAAACTCCAGGCTCGAATCCGTGAGAAGGAAATTCAGACTGGAGACAAGTTTACTCGCCAAAAAATATCAGATTTAGCTGGATTACACCCTGATACAGTCTCAAAGATATTCCGCTGTAAAGAAGGGGTTGATAGAGACTCAATTCGGCGTCTTTTCAGTGCTTTTGAGCTAGAACTCGCTGAGAGCGATCTGATTTCTACTATTCAAGCTTGTTCGTCACAACCAGAGCCTAATTTTGTAGGACGGGAAAGCGCGATCGCACACCTCAACACCCTCGTCAGCCAAGGGAAAAAAGTCATCCTAATTCAAGCAGAAGGCGGCGTGGGTAAGACAACTCTGGCTTATCGCTATCTTAAAACGCAGGGGTTCGACATGGTGCTGGAACTCTGGATGGCAAAGGAACGCCAGAACATCACCTCTGTAGAAAGCGTGATTGAGGAATGGCTAAAGCGATACTTTGACGAGGAACCAGGGCGAGAGTTTGGCGTAAGCCTGGAGAGACTGAGGTGCAAGCTTGGAGATGGAAGCAAGAAGATTGGGGTACTGATTGATAACCTCGAACCAACCCTGGAAAATGGCAGATTCATCGAAGCTCATCGCCGCTATGCCGAACTCTTGAGGATATTGGCTAATCCAACTGTGCAGTCAGTCACACTTATCACCAGCCGTGAGCGACTGTATGAGGATGGAATTTCTATTTGGCTTTATCCGCTCAGTGAGTTGCCGAAAGAGGCATGGAATCAGTTTTTTGAAACCTGCGGCATCAACACTGGTTCCTCTCCTTTAAGTGATGCCTCTGCTCTCTATCAGATGCACCAAGCTTATGGGGGAAATGCCGAAGCAATGTTCGTCCTCAGTGGTGCTATCCAAATCGAGTGTCAAGGAGACTTAGAGGATTATTGGAAAGAAAACCATGAGGATTTGTTGCTTAATCCTACGCTGGAGAATCTAGTTAAAAGTCAGTTTAATAAACTCCAACAAGATGACGAACAAGCTTATCGACTCCTATGTCGATTAGGGTGTTACCGTTATCAAGATGTCCCTTCAGTACCGAAAGAAGGGATTTTTTATTTGCTTTGGGATGTGCCACAGGAAAAACGTAAGCGGGTAGTAAAGGCTTTACGCGATCGCTCTTTAGTCAAAGTTTGTAATGAAGAATACTACCTGCATCCAGTGATTCGGGCAGAGGCAGTAGACAGGCTCAGGGCAAGCGAAGACTGGGAAGCAGCGAACCAGAAATCCGCAGAGTTTTGGACGCAGAGCGTTAAAACTGTTGAAACAACAGTAGATGCGTTGAAAGCTTTGGAGGCTTACTACCACTATGTAGAAATAAATAATTTTGAGAAAGCTGTAAATGTAATTTTGAGAGACCGAGCTAGTCAATCTTTAGAAGTTTTTACACCTATTTCCTCGATTGATTATACCCTTGGTGGTTCATTTATTAGACTGGGCTTAGTACAACAAATATTCTTTGCAATAATACAAATCATCGATAACGTTAACTTTGGCTATCCACTCAGCAAAATTTACAATATACTGGCTGATCTGTACTGGTTACAAGGTTTTTTGCATAAAGCTATTGAATATCATGAGAAATCGGGACAAGTAGCCAGCCAATGCTTAAAACAAATATCAGAAGAACACAACAAAAGTGAAATTGTAATTAAGCTTAAAACTTTAAGCTTAGTTTATTTATTCTATATTGGCATCTGCAAAGCAGATTTAGGTGAATTTGAAGAAGCAGTAGATTATTTAGAAAAAGTGATGTTACTTTCCCAAAATGCCAAAATTCCCAGATTGGCAATACAGACTTGTTCCAATTTAGCTTCTTTAAATTCACGATTAAATTACTTTAAAAAGGCTGCTGAGTTCGCTGAAAAAGCTTGGCGAGAGGTTTCAACAACTCAACTAGGTGTACGAAGTACAGGATACAGATTGTTTCATCTAGGGCTAACATACAAAAATATTGGAGAAACTGAAAGATCTTTTGAGATGTATAACAGAGCGTTAGCCTATGCAGAAGAGATTAGATTTACGCAACTTAAAGGTATATCACTAACTGGTTTAGCAGAACTTTACCGAAAAGAAATGGATTTTAAAACAGCTCTTTCTAATCATTCAAAATCAATTGAAGCTTTGGATAAAATAGGTGCTAAATGTGACATTGCTGAAGCTTATTATCAGCTAGGATTAACCTATCAAAAAATGGGTGACTACCAGAAGAGTCAGGAAAGTTTTGATAAGGCAATTCAACTCTTCAGGGAAATGGAAGCGCCCAGGCAAGTTGAGAAAGTGCGACAGGCGATGGAAAGTGGGGAATGAAGAAGGTGAGCCTATCACTGAAATAATCATGTAGCATGAAAATGATAGGTAATAATGTCAATGTATACATAAAAAAAATAAGTAAAAATGGTAGTTTCTTCAGCTACACCAGTTGCCTCAAATAAAACAGAATTTATCCCTACAGAAGCCACCGATCTGCCAGAGGGAATGGAGTACGTTGATGGTAAATTAATTGAAAAAACAGGGAGAACCTTTAAGCACAGCGTAACCCAAGCCAACCTAACCTGTTACTGGGGAAATCAGATCATCTCCAGTGGGCAAGAGGGAAAAGTTTGTACAGAAGCACCTTGCCGTACTGGCAAACAAAGCCGTCGTCCTGATGTCGCTTACATCACCCCCAAACTGCTAGAAGAACTTGGCGAGTTTACTATCCTCCCCCAAAGCTTCCCGCTAATTGCAGAAGTCGCATCACCTGATGATAGTGCTGAAGAATTGTTTGCCAAAGCCAAGGAATATTTAACATCGAGTTGCCAAGAAGTTTGGTTGTTATTTCCTGAGAATCAGATAGTTATGATCATTACCCAAGAAAAATGGCTGGTGTTTACTGCGGGAGAAGTAGTCAGAACCCAAATTGTCTTAGAAGGTTTTAACGTTACGGTCGATGAGTTGTTTGCTTAGGAATAAATGTAAAAATAAAGCTTAGAACACAAGTAGGTGTTTATGGTTGCTACTCCTGAACTGAAAGCCATTTCCCTCAACGAATTTTTGATGCATCCCGTAGATGATCATGAGTGGATTGATGGGCAAATCGTAGAGAAAACAGGGATGACATTAAGGCACGGTCAGATTCAGGCAAGGCTTAGTTTTTATTGGAGAAATTATATGCTCTCCACTGCTCAGGCGGGAGAAGTCTATATTTCACCTCCTTGTCGTACTACCAAACAAGGTCGTCGTCCTGATGTTTCTTACCTTACCCCAGAACTATTCAGCCAATATGCAGGAGCTGCTGCCCTACCCCAGAGCTTTCCATTAATTGCAGAAATCGCATCGCCTGATGATAGTGCTGAAGAGTTGTTTGCTAAGGCTAAAGAGTATTTGGAGTCAGGTTGCCAGGAAGCCTGGTTAGTGTTTCCTGAGAGTCTTTGGATTATTGTCATTACCCAAGAGCAACACCTGTTATTGACTTTGGGAGAAGTTGCCAGCACTCAGGCTGTTCTGCAAGGGTTCAGTGTGGCAGTAGATGAGTTATTGGCTTGAGAACTGTAGACTTCTTGCACAACTCGAATTTTCCCCCCTAGTACCGCAATCTTGGGGGAACAGAAATATCAAAGTCCCCCAGAATTGGGGGATTTAGGAGGCATTCCAGGATGCATGCAAGAGTTCTAGTAAGACTTTGAAGGAAATTTGGGAGATGAACAGGACGCGATCGCACTTTTAAAATAAAAGGAAAGAATTGTGATATCCTATGAGCTTCTTACTCGTCTTAAAAATGAGGGAGTGAGAGGGAGAGAGGGTGAGGGGGAGACAGATTTTCATCCTTTGTTGTCAGCGAAGCTCATGGGCGTCTTGCACCCTGCTCAAGAAATGCGATCGCTCCTACTGATTTGAGATAAGGCAAGGCTTAAGTTCCACTAAACCAAACAATAAATTAGCCCATCACACAACACCTTGAAAGGGCTGGGAGTTGCAGTTACCGCTTGACCAAGGGACTGTTTCCGCCGCGTACTTGTAGCATCTGCACAAAAATTGCGGCGGATGGTTTCTAGATCTGCGCAATCGACAAACACGGGATATCAAACGTCATTTGCACCGTGGCTCTATCTCCGCAGGTGGCTTTAGGAAAGTTAAATTGGCTCTGAGTCTGGAGCGCTAGTCTTAAATTTCTAAGCAAGAAGATAGCCCCAATCTTGTCATCAATTTTGTCATCAATTTATGCTAGTGTGTCATCAACTCTCACAATGGGTCAACAATTATGTCCAATCCCTTGTTATCAGTGCGTATCCCTACAGAGCTAGAGGAAGCAATAGAGCAAAGAGCCACTTTTATGGGGTGGACTAAATCTCAGGTAGTCATTGACCTGTTGACAAGTGGTTTAGCTTTGGAAGAGAGGCGTGATGATGGCAGGAAGTACCAGTCCCCCAATTTAGGGCAGTCCGAAGCTGACAAGACAAATCAGAAGGACTCTGTTGAACTCAAAAACTTGTGGAGCGAATTAGAAGATCTCAAGCAACAATTGGCTCAACTCCACGCCAGACACCTTCAATGTGAGGCAACACGAGAGCGCCTTGAGACTTTAGAAGCAAGCTTATTAGGGAGTGCTGTCCGCTCAAAGTGACATTCAAGGGTAGCGCAGCCAAGCCTTCACCAGGAGAATCGGTATGAATTTGGACAACTTGCTTTTGAGGCTCCAATCGCTTAGAGAGCGCGTTGGCGAAATGCAGGCTGATTGTAGTGAAGCGCTTCCTCAAGCCTACCTGCCGGAATTGATGGTGACAGGCATTGCTGAAATTAGCACGGCTTTGAGCGAATTACAATCCGAGCTGCGGGGAGTAAGCGATCGCACTCAGCTAGCAACCAGTACTCTGAATAGCATAATTTACGACTGGGATATAGAGAGACGCACTGTTGACAGAACTCAAGGTCTGTTTGATGTTTTAGGCTATCGTCCTGAACAAGTACTCCCGACACTCGATTGGTGGACTTCGCGCATCCATCCTAATGATAAAGAGCGCGTTCGCAACCAGGTAAGAAATGCCCTAGCAACCCAAACCGAGTTCGCCAGCGAATATCGAATTCTCAACAAAGACGAGTCCTATCGATATGTCTGGGATAGGGGACGAATTATTAGAAATACGAGTGGTAGGCCAGTGCGCGTTGTCGGCAGCACGCTCGACATTACCGAACGAAAACTTGCAGAGGAGGCACGACACGAAAGTGAGAGACGATTCCGCGCCATCTTTAACAATACATTCCAGTACACGGGGTTGCTGACACCAGAGGGGATTTTACTGGAGGCAAACCAAGCTGCTTTCGACTTCATCGGCAGCGAAGCTAATGCCGTTATCGGACAACCGTTTTGGGAGACGCCATGGTGGAATTTCTCCCCAACAATCCAAGAGCAGTTGCAAGCGGCAATTACTAGAGTGGCGGCAGGGGAGTTCGTGCGGTATGAGGTGGAGCTTCCGGGTGCTGATGGCTGTTTACACGCCTTGGATTTTTCCCTCAAACCGATAAAGGATGAGATGGGGCAGGTGGTGCTGCTGATTCCTGAAGCACGGGATATCACAGAGATTAAGCAGGCACAAGTAGCACTTCGGGAGAGCGAAGCGCGGCTCCAGGCAATTCTTGATAACTCCCCTGTTTCTATCTACCTCAAAGACCTCCAAGGTCGGTACCGGCTGATTAATCCAGAAAGCGAAAGACTTTCAGGCTTTTGCCGAGAGCAGTTAATTGGCAAGACGGATTACGAGATATTACCAAGGGTAGTTGCTGACCAATTACGAGCTAACGACCAACAGGTACTCGATACCCTTACTCCCTTGGTACGGGAAGAAGTGCTACCTACCCAAGATGGGCAATGCACCTACATTACCGTCAAGTTTCCTCTGTTCGACGCAGAAGGCATTCCCAACGCAATCTGTGGTATTTCCACAGATATCACAGAGCGTAAGCGAGCAGAGGAACAAATCCGCTTTCAGGCACGGCTCCTCAATGTGGTTGAGCAGGCGATCGTCACTACGGATTTGAATGGAACCATTACTTATTGGAACCGCTTTGCTGAAACACTCTATGGTTGGCAGACGGCGGAAGTGATGGGGCGAAATATTCTAGATGTCACTCCGGCTAAGGGGTCAAAACCGCTAGCGGGTGAAATTTTGTCCGGCTTGCAGAGGGGTGAAAGCTGGTACGGTGAATTTCTCGTACAGCGTCGAGACGGTACTACCTTCCCTGCAATGGTAAGTGATGCACCGATCTTTGACGGCGATGGCGTGTTGATTGGCATTGTTGGCGTGACATCAGATATTACTCACCTCAAGCTTGCAGAAGTAGCTCTAAGACAGGCAAATGAGGAGTTAGAACTCCGAGTCCAACAGCGTACAGCGACTTTAAGCGAGACGAATCGCAAGCTAGAGGCGGAAATTGCCGAGCGCAAGTCGGCTGAGGAGGAACTGCGACGAAGTGAAGAACGCTTCCGCCGTGCGATCGTCCACGCACCATTCCCAATTATGATTCATGCCGAAGATGGCGAAGTCATCCAAATCAACCAAGCTTGGACTGAGGAGACGGGATACATCCACAGCGACATTCCCACCACTGCCGATTGGGTCACGAGAGGCTATGAGGAAAGAAGGGAATTGGTGAAGGAGGGAATCGACCGGCTCTACGACCTAGACACTAGGGTGTGGGAGGGAGAGTTTACCATCAAGACGCGGCACGGACAGACAAAAATTTGGGATTTCAGCTCCGCACCCTTGGGTAGACTGGGCAATGGCAAGCGTTTGGTCATTAGCATGGCGAAGGACGTTACCGATCGCAAGCAAGCAGAGGAAGCACTGCGGCAAAGTGAAGCGCGATTCCGAGCCGCTGTTGAGGGCAGTCTCGATGCCTTCTTCATCTTCCAAAGTGTCCGAGACGAGGCGGGAGAGATTGTAGATTTTGCTTTTGTCGAACTTAACTCGAATGGCGAGAAGCTGATTTCAAGGCGCAAGGAGGAGGTTATAGGCAAGAGACTGTGCGAACTTATCCCCCTCAATCGCGCTGATGATTTTTTTGAGAAGTACGTCCGTGTCGTTGAAACTCAAGAAGTGTTAGAGGAAGAGTTTCCCATTTCGTCGCCAGAAATCACTGCCTCTTGGCTGCACCATCAAGTCGTTCCTCTCGCTGACGGAATCGCCGTCACCTCGAAAGACATCAGCGATCGCAAAATAGCAGAGGAAGCACGCAAGGAGAGTGAGGAGCGATTTCGGAATCTCGTTGAAACTACTAGTGATTGGATCTGGCAAGTCGATGAGAATGCCGTTTATACCTATGTCAGTCCACAAGTTCGAGCTATTTTAGGTTATGAAATCGAAGAGATTTTAGGCAAAACTCCCTTCGACTTAATGCCGCCGGAAGAAGCACAGCCAGTTGCTGAGATTTTTAGCGATATAGTCGCCTCACGGCAGCCCTTCACCCATCTGGAAAACACCAACCTTCACAAAGACTTACACCCCGTTGTCCTCGAAACCAGTGGAGTTCCTGTCTTTGACAAGGCTGGCAATTTTCGAGGATATCGTGGTATTGACAGAGACATTACCCAGCGCAAGATTGCGCAGGCGGCACTGCGATCGAGCGAAGAACGCTACCGATCTTTGAGTGCCTGTTCGCCTGTCGGCATCTTTGAAACCGATATGGCGGGTCGCTGTCTGTACACAAACCCGCGCTATCAAGAGATTTGCGGTTGCACTTTAGAGGAGACTTTGGGAGAGGGGTGGTCACGGTTCATTTACCCAGAGGATCGCGATCGCGTCTTTGCCCAGTGGTCACTTTACGCCAGTGAAGGTCGAGAATACTCTGACGAGTTCCGCATTCAAACCCAAGAAGGAATAGTGCGCTGGGTTCACGTTCGTTCTTCACCAATGTTTTCCGCGCAAGGTGAACTTATTGGTCATGTGGGAACTGTCGAAGACATCACCTCTCGCCGGCAGGCAGAAGCCAACATCCTCGCGGCTCTTCATCAGGAACGAGAACTCAGTGAATTGCGAAATAGCTTTCTTTCTTTAGTTTCCCACGAGTTTCGCACCCCCTTGACTACAATTCGCTCATCAGCTGAACTCCTCGATCGCTACAAAAACAGATTGTCAGACGAGAAACAACAAACTCATCATCAACGCATTCAAAGTGCTGTAGATCGGATGACTCACTTGTTGGATGAGGTGCTGCTCATCGGTCAAGCGGAGGCGGGAAAACTCAAGTTTGAACCGCAACCAATGGATTTAGTGCTTTGGTGTCGCGACTTGGTTGAAGGGATGCAAGTTGTCGCCGACAACCGCCACCAAAATGCGAGTCATCAACATACGATCGCTTTTACTAGCTCTGGTGATTGTACAGACGCCCAAATGGATGAAAAACTCTTGAGTCACATCCTCACCAACTTACTCTCCAATGCAATTAAGTACTCCCCTGAAGGCGGCACTGTCCGGTTTGACTTAGTTTGTACTGATTCCGAAGCGATTTTCCGCATCCAAGACAATGGCATCGGCATCCCAGAAGAATACTTGCCTCAACTGTTTGAGTCGTTCCAACGCGCTAGCAATGTAGGGACAATTCAAGGGACAGGGCTGGGGCTGGCGATTGTTAAAAAGGCGGTCAATTTACACAGGGGTACAATTGCTGTACAAAGCGAGGCGGGTGTCGGTACAACCTTTACTGTCACGCTACCGTTGGAGACATCTCCTTGAAAAGATAGGTGTCTATGTTTCTTTACCGCTTCCCAAACTGATTAGGGATTTACTACTCTGGTTGCGTTAATCCTGATAGGTTAGCGATCGCATATTCCAAACCTGCTACTACCCGTGCAAGGCGATCGTAGTTAACTTTGTCGGGGGTATCGTTTGAGGTGTGATAGTAGGGATAACGGAAAGGGGCGGTGTCTGTCACCATTATTCCGGGATAACCCTGCTGCCAGAACGACCACTGGTCTGACCAACTCACACCAGTAATTTCGTTGGGCAGAGCAGTCCCCTCAGACGGGAATTTGGTATGACGGCGGAAAGACGCGATCGCATCTTTTACC
>DATNPH010000064.1:0-20226 GCA_036703315.1 Coleofasciculaceae cyanobacterium | reverse complement strand
GCACGTTGTGGCGGTTAACAGGGTGGGTATCATCAACACGCCGAACCAGCCGATGTACAGGCGGTTGTTTGTGCTGGTGATCCACTGGCAGAACCGATCCCACACTGATGTGGCTTCAGTACGCTGTAATGTGGTTGTCATATTTCTTTATGATTGCTTGATGATTTTCAAGTTCGGTGGACAGTTGTTTGTCTGTCCACATTTAGATTAACTCTTTTGTTGAGATTTGTAAAGTATATGGGAGAAATTTATTAACTTTTACAAAGTGTATTGCGCTAGATTCCTTTGCCTGAAGGCATCCTAGCCATGAAGCTGTAAAAAACTTAAAATGGGAAGTTAACACAGGCTAGAACATTGATTCAGTAATCGGAAGAATTGGGGTTATGGGCATGGCGATCGCTTTGTAGCGATGATTACTGAGGGACTTAACTAGGGAATCACTCGCTGGCTAGAGGCTCGGTGAAATCGTTGCCGTTAATTTGGTTAGCAACGATAGAGAGCGAACATTTTTCTTGGGCATTGCTTGATCAAAAAATCAATAGCAATGCCCATCCTTAGTAATTCATAAAAAAAGCTTGATTGCACCAGTTAATGTGCGGAAGGTAGTTTCCAAGAGAATCATCAAATGCGTCACAATGCAAGAGAGTTGTGCAATGGGGTGGTGGACATGGAACGCCGTCGAACCTTCTCTGGTGTGAGTTGGGAATCTAAAGCTGGGTATTGTCGTGCTATCCGGGTGGGAAACCACGTTCATGTATCGGGGACATCACCAATTGATGCTGAAGGCAAGACTTTTGCTCCTGGAGATGCCTACGCCCAAACCTGCTACTGTCTTCAGAGAATTCAGAAGGCACTCCAAGACTTAGGTTCTGACTGTCGCGACGTAGTACGCACCCGCATCTATGTGACTGATATTAGCCGCAGTGCGGAGTATGCCCAAGCTCACCAGGAGTTTTTTGGTGCTTATCCTCCTGCTAATACTATGGTGGAAATTCGAGCACTGGTTGACCCAGAAATGCTCGTAGAAGTTGAGGTTGAAGCCTTCTGCCAGGAAGAATAGTGATTTTGGATTTTAGAGTGCCTCGCACTATGCTATTAGCGATCGCTCTTCTTAAATTGTTATGGAAGAAGAACTGTTACAAACTGCTATTAATCGCGCATACTCCTTTTTAGAACCATCTATTTATAAGTTGCTTGAGAAGAGCGAAACGCGTTTGGCTAAAGTGCCTCGTTGTTGGTACATTGGCATATTTACCCCAGAAGTTGAGGTTTACAATCAACTTGTTGACCAACTCCAAGCACTGACAGAGTCTCTGACAAGAGTAATGGGGGACTTCCGTATCGGTATTTGTACACAAGATGATCCAATATCGCCTGGAGGGAGCCGTGTTGGCCTGGTTAGTGATCGATTTTTGATTGATATGACTTGGTACTATCAAGTTACCAATGAACGTCATCCTTACTGGTGCGAAGTGGCACCTGAGCATTTACTCAAACCATTACCCTAACACTGACCTAGCACCCTGTTGTTGACTTAACTATTTAGTCAACGTTTGGTCAATTGTGCTATTGGTGTATGGCTTTAGTAAAGGGCGATCGCGTGGATGCTAATAACCTCAATCTCCTGTGATGCGTGAGGCATGCATCAGAAGCATCGCGATCATAGTAGCTTTTTTGCTCAATCATTTGGCTTTTTACTTTCTACCTGTTCGGGCTTGGGAAAGTCTACCGTCCACTGACTTGCCGTGGCTCCTCGAAACTTCACCTCCTTGGGGTCTATCATGTAACCGCGTTCTAATTCAACTACAATCCGAGTCGTTCGGTCATCAAGTTGCCCCACTCGGACTTCCCGAAATCCATCTCGGAGCTTCTGATTTGCCGTCTTGCGTTCTAGGCTAATCCCTTGCAAATCAATGACTACACGCGTCGGATTGAAAATCAGTTGTGCCTTGGGTTGAACTCCTCCACCCCTTGTGGAAAACAATAGTCTGTTCAGACCAGCATCAAAACGCCAAGATGCAAGTTCACCTGCTTGTACGGCAGCTGAAACAAGAAAAGCAGCCAAAAAGCTGGGGAGTAGCAGTAACCAGCGAACTCTCACAATTATCGCTCCTAGTTAAAAATTAAATCGTCAAAGCATCTAGAGTGCCATTGAGTTTAGAAACAAATTGTAGGGTCAGCTTGACCCCTAAGACAATCACTACAATTCACCGAGACGGCGTCTCGAAAGTCAAAGGGCAAAAGTCTCAAGTCAAAAACGTTTTCGAGACGCACAGGGAAAATTAAGGTGAACCAGGCGGAAGAATATCTTCGATTGTCGTGATAGGTATTGCCTTTTTAGAGAGGCATGTCTTCATTTCCTCCTCGTTGGCTATGATTTGCGGGTGCGCCCAAGCTAATTTACCGCTTTGCAGTTTAACCTCTACCCAGCCTCCCTTGGTCTGCTTTCCAGTCAGAGCGAGTGGCTCTCTTAACGATTCGACAACATTATCCCGAAACGAAGTCGGCTCAGAGCGTAGATTGCCATTAACAAAAATTGTGCAAACTTTACTTTCCGGTGAAGCAGAGGGGCTAGGACTCGGCTTCGGGTCAGTGCTTGTCGCTGTGGGAGATGGGTTCGGGGAAGGGGTAGGTGATGATGATACTGATACTTTATCTGCCGGAGCTGAGGGAGGTGCTACCGACTTGTGGGTAAAGATACCAATTGCCAAAGCCAGAGTGACTAAAGCTCCTCCTATTCCCATTAGCACGAAGAATTTGTTAGGGAAAGAAGAACTAGGAGACGCTGTGGTTTGTGAATTTCCTAAGCTTGATGAAAAATTTACGCTAGGAGTTGGGTTAGTAGACGGTACAGTCGGTATTGGGGTATCCTCTGGCAGTACAGTAGTGGGCACTGAAGGCAGCGAGTCGAGTTCTGTGTCGATATCCGCTTGGGTAGGCTCATTAGCTGCTTGTTCAGATTCAGGAGTTGGGTTAGTAGACTGCACAGTAGGCCTTGGAATGTCCTCTAGCAGCACAACACTAGGCGTAATAGGCACTGAGTTGGCTTTGCTCTGAATATCTGATTGAGCTGGCTCATCGGACTCATCTTCAATTTGTGAGATATTGGCTAGCTTTGCAGCAGTTCGTTCTTCAATCGGTGTCACATCTTCATCTCTAAGTCCCAGAGACTGTTGAAGACTCTTGAACTTCTCACGCTTTTGATTACCCAGAGAATTATCTTTGTCGATCGCTTTTCTAAACTCTCGTTCATATTGTTGCAATTTTTCCTGATATTCTTGATACGGTTTTAGAGCTTCAGCTTCAATCACAGAACGCTCTTCAGCCGAGATGTGCAAACTCTCTGCACGTCTATTCAAGATATAACGACCCGCTTGAGAAATCTCTCCATAACTCACCCAACTTTCGACTTCTTGGCGGTACTTCAGTTTCGGATCATCAATCGGTGATAAGAGTAGCGGAATCTTTCTTCCATCCTCAGCAGGATAGAACTCTGGCTTTACGGCAGGAGCTGCTACTTGAACTTTGTTGCTAGCGTACTCATGTAACTCATCAACCAAAATCCAACCGTCACTATCTAGATCGGCTGCTCCTGTCCTAATTCCTTCCACTAAGTAACGTGTGTAAACTGAGGAGTCAAAACCCTCTGCCTCAAAGGAATTTTGGCTAGAAGTGACAGATGTAAGGATTACTCGCCCTTCACCACCCAGCTGGCTTTTGATATCCACAGGATCATTATCGTGTGCCGTCATTTCCTGAGCAGATACATGATCCAAGCAACAGTCTAGGATTACTACTTGGTACTGACAGGGGCTGTTACGCATGACGTTATGCACAAAAGTTGCAGGAACAGCGCTTACCCTAATCAGTTCTCCTTCGGGGTTTTTGCAAGTGATGGAAGTGCCAAAGTGAAGTTTACCGCGATTATCTTGAACAATATGACCCGAGAAAAACAGTAGTACTATGTCATTTTTACTACGACCTGAAAATAGCGTTTCAATCGCTTCCCGCATCACTGGGGGATTAGGATTCGACAGCAGGTTCACCTCGTCAAAACCACCCTTTATAGGCTGCAATACCTGCTGCACTGCCTCAATATCTCTTACTGCACCAGGGAGTGGGTTCAAACCAGACCCGTACTCGCTGACTCCAATCAGGAGTGCTACCTTTGTCATTTGTAATGTCCTACGCTGCTACCAATTGCTGTGCGTCCAAGTCTGAGTGAATCAAGGTGATTGTCAAGGTCATTGTGAACTTAAGGTTGGATGCACCTAGCGGGCTAGCCGCTTGACGGTTATCGAGCGTACACTACGCTGACTCAACTGATGTGTTCCCTCTGTTATATCCTGAGAAAAATGCAGGTATCCACTTGAGGTGTTAAACCTGGAAGTAGCGATCGCGTCCTGTTTTCACTGAAACTATCCCAACGGAGGCTTGGGCAGAGCAATCAAGGGCAGACATCATGCTCCGTGAAACTAAATATTCTATCAACATCGGCAATAGAACTGCCTCACTATGAAGCCGAAACTACAGGCAGTAAAACCTGAGAAGGACTACTGCCTCCACAACTCACCGCCAATGTGACAACCTGAGCAGCCATTAAGCGATCGCTACTCAGCGGCGAACTCATACCTGGATTCATTGGATAGGCAGGGAAACAGGCAGCACTCAAACTCAGGCGCAATGCATCGCCTTTAGCAATTTTCAAGCAAGTTGGCTGGAGCGAAACACGCAACGGTGGGTCTTGACTCGACTCAACATGAAGATAACCCTGCGTCAGATTGTAAGCACTTCCATCGGGACGTACCTGCGACAGGATCGCGCATAAGTCATGACTAGATGTGTCGGCTTTACACCAAATTTCAACAGCCACATCACCAGCTAAATGAAGGTCTGCCGTCAGAGGCTGTGTGGTATAAGTCAAGACATCCGAGCGACAATCTAACTGCGATCGCTCAAATGACCCAGATGGTAATGCCGCATGACCACCCAGCGACGGAAAAGGTCGCCAGGGGTCGTGAACCAAAACATCATCTGGGCAAGCTTTTGGGTAACTTGTGCTGAGGGTGCCTTCATCCTCCCGGATACTAGCCAGTCCGGTACCGCAAAAGAAATAAGATTTCTGATTCCCATCAGGCCAACTGTCAAAGTTGCGCCATCGATTACTGCCCATCTCAAATAAGCAAATGGGAGGCTCATTGAGTAGCCCTGTATCGATACCCTTGAGAAACTGGTCAAACCATCGCACTTGTAGCCGATCTACAGGAGTTATCGCTTCTGAACCAAAATCAACAGCACCCACTTTACGACTCCAAGGCAGGTGCGCCCAAGGACCAACTAACAATTGTTGTCGATAACGGCTACGGGGGGCAAAGTCCTTGTACAAATGAAGAGTACCACGCATGAATGTATCGAACCATCCCCCGATGTGCAGCATGGGTAAGTCCACATCTTGCATGTGGCTTTTGGGAGAAATTTGCTCCCAGTATTCATCGGGTTCGGAATGCTCTAACCACTCATGGTAAAACGTATTTGGCGCATATTTTCTTAAACACGCCGTCAGGCTGGGAATAGGGTCGTAGGACGGCATATTCTGGGCAGCAGCATAAAGGGTAAAATAGGCAGCGACATCGCCCTGTAGTCGTGCTGTTTCTGCCGCTAGTTGAACAGCCCAGCCGAGATTAGCTTGCAAACAGAAAGCACCACCCTCATACACCCAATCTGTATATAAGTTATAGCCAATCATTGCAGGACAGATGGTCTTGAGTGCAGGTGGCTTGGCAGTGGCAGCGTACAGCTGGGTCATTCCTTGGTAAGAAAAGCCATACATCCCCACCTGTCCGGTACTACCGGGTAGCGTAGCTGCCCAGTTTACTGTATCCTCACCATCCTCGATTTCATTGACAAATAGATTGAATTTGCCTTGAGATGTGCCCCGTCCTCGCACATCTTGAATGACCACAATGTAACCTTGGGCAGTATACCAAGTGGGATGGGCATAAACCACAGTGGAAGCGATCGCTCTCCCATACGGTTGCCGCATCAGCAGTACCGGAAACTCACCCTCGGCATCTGGGCGGTAAATATCTGCATCCAGCCGCACTCCATCACGAGTGAACATTGATGCTGTTTCTTTTGGTCGAACCTTCAGCATGACACGATTCTATAAACTAAACCCCCCCTGGAGTTCTTCCCTTGCTAAGGGGGGCTAGGGGGGATTTTACGCTGAATGTACATCGAATAGTTTAATTGTCTCTACCTGCTTAACAGGCTACCAACGCATCTGTTCTGCCCAGAACTCTCAAATCTTCCTCGTCCAATTCAACAGGTATACCACTGCGAATCAGTTCAGCAAAGTCTTCATTAGGCACCATAATGCATAGGGTATACAAGCGTCCAGAACCTGTATTTCTGAGTTCATGAATCCCTGTCGGTGGCACTAATAGACTATCTCCAGCACTAATTGGAACTGTTTTTCCGTCACAGGAGGCAAGCCCTTCTCCCTTGAGAACAAAGAATAGTTCTACCGCAAATTGATGGCGATTTGGCGGTGTCTTGCCACCTTCGTCAAAAATCTCTACACAAAAGGTCAAAGAAGCATCAGCGGCTGCCGGATCAAAGACAATAGCTAAACGGTTACTATCCTGAGGACTAATGCGATAAGCCTGATAGTCTTTAGGAGACTTGATTAGTGGAATCATGCAACGAGAGTTCATTAGAATTTTCTCCCAAAATTAATAACGGTTTCAAAGGTATAGGAAAAGAGATTCTTGGGGTAATAGTTAATATTAGAGTTGAAACCCCATCAACACAGATTTTTTGTAAGTACTGATTTGCCTAGTTCCGTGGAGTGGAAATAGCGGAGAAGATGTAAGTTTATGCTTGAGTTTTTCTCCTTGTGTTCACTCCTTCAATTGATAGCTTCAATAATTGCCTGAGAATTTGTGACAAATCCGAAGCACTGGTTAACGTTGTATAGTGTCGCTTTTAGACAATATTCGGGGGAAGTTGTAGCGGCACAATCTTTAACTAAGATGCAGTCATAGCCAAGAAAATTGGCATCTTGTAGGGTTGCCATCACACACTGGTCAATGTTCACCCCAGCGAAGAAAAGTGTAGTTTTACCCAGGTTGCGTAGAATACTATCTAAGGGAGTATCCCAGAAACCGCTCATCCGGTATTTATCGACAAGGATATCCTCTGGTTTTTGTTCTAGTTCATCCACCACCGCTGCTGCCCAACTCCCTACTGTCAGCACAGGTGCCTTCCTAGTCGGTAACAGATCGCCCAATCCTACACCCTCTCCCGTGGGATTATAAACATGCCGCAGTCCAGCACTGATATTCATTAAATCAGGGCGGTTTCCCCAGTTCACCCAGACGACAGGAACATTTACGCCTCGCAATTCGGGCAGTAGAGTTATTAAAGGTTCGATGGCTTCTCTAGCAGGGGTCACATCAACGCCAATATGAGCTAACCACCCGTCCTGATGACAAAAGTCATTCTGCATATCAATAACCAGAATTGCTACTTTCGCTAAGTCTATAAGTAGCGTTTTCGTTTCTGTTACCAAAGTAATTAGCTGAGAGGGAAGCGGTGGGCGGGTAATATCTGCAATTTCCGCATCAACTGCCCAAGCATTCGGCGGCACCCCTAAAGTCCGAAGCGATCGATTCATATTTTTTATTACAGAAATCTAGTGAATCCCACAATAATTTTCAGGGTACAGACATCTTATAGCCTAAATTTCAATGTTATTTAAGTATTAGTAATCACTTTCTATGATCGGGCAGGTATCGCCTTTTGTATAAACAGATACAAAAGCTTACCTAACATTTGATTGTGTTCAGTTAAGAATTGCTGAACCGATATTATTGATAAGAGTATGGAGATGAAAGGTTGAATTTGTGAGCTTTACGATTCAAAAGGTCTTGATTTCGGTTGAACAGGGTTATGCAACTGTAGATGTGCAAATAGTAGACAATCAGATTAGTGCCATTGCCCCTAATCTAGAAGTTGTTGGTACCGCCGTTGATGGGGAAAACAAACTTCTTCTCCCTGGTTTCGTCAACGCCCATACTCATTCATCAGAAATGTGGCAACGGGGTATAATTCCCCCAGTTCCTCTGGAATTGTGGATTGCGGAACTCTACGACTTTGTCCCTCTTGAACCAGAGCAAGTTTACCTGAGTGCGCTTGGAACAGCTGTAGAAACGTTACTATCTGGCGGCACTAGTGTGGTTGATCACTTAGTTTTGATTCCTGGCAAGGAAATTGAAACGATCGCCTCTGCCGTTCGCGCTTACCAAGAAATCGGTATCCGTGCCTTTATTGGTCCCTTAATTCAGGACGAATCCCTTACTCGTGGGATTCCTTCTGGAGGTACCCAACAAGAACATAAAGATTACATCCGTTCAACTGAAGCGACTTTGGCACTGATGCAGGAAGCGGTGGACAAATTTCATAATCCTGCTGAGGGTGTGAATATTTTAGTTGCACCAACTGGGCTACAGCTGTGTTCTGATGCGTTGTTTGAAGGATGTATTGAACTAAGCGATCGCTATAATCTTTGTCGTCATACACACTTACTAGAAACCAAAGCCCAACAGAAACTTGCTCAAGAAAAATACAGCCATAGTGCTGTCGAACATCTAAAGCAAATTGGCTATCTCTCCTCTCGCACGTCTTTAGCCCATTGTGTCTGGTTGAGCGATGACGATATCACTATCTTGGCAGAAACGCAATCAACAGTAGTGCACAATCCCCTCAGTAACCTGCGTTTAGGTAGTGGCATTGCTCCAATTTTGAAATATCGTCAGGCAGGAGTAAACGTTGCGTTTGGTTGTGATGGCGCGGCTAGTAATGACTCTCAGGACTTACTAGAAGCCATCAAGATTGGTTCAATTTTGCATAATACCACCGACTTGGACTATCACCACTGGATTACACCCCGCCAGTCAGTAGAGATGGCATCTTTAGGTGGGGCAGCAGGTTTGAATATGGCGGATGAACTGGGTTCGCTGAGTGTCGGAAAGAAAGCTGATTTAGTACTTTATGATCTTACCAATCTCTCGCTATTGCCCCGCACCGATCCAATTGGTCTACTAATTTTGGGGCGTCCTACCAATGCTGTTGATAGTGTTTGGATGAATGGAAATCGAGTGGTTGCCGATGGGAAAGTGGCAACGATTGATGTCGATGCATTAAGGAAAGACTTGTTTGAGCGATCGCAATGGAGTACAAACCGCAAATCTTCAACTACTGAGCAAATAGAAGCCCATTATCGAAGAGTGATGGGACTACCTGAGGCATCCGGGAAGGGGTATTCATAGACTACTCAAGCCATTATTAAGCAAATCAAAAGTTAAAACTTATAGCAAAAGGCTCATATGCTGAGGGCAGAGGGCTTTTATGTTTATTACTGATACGTGGTCGTTTCAGCCGTTAGTATCTGTCCTAACCTTTATGGCGACAGCTATAAAAGTTAAAAGTCAAAAAGGGGAAATGTAATAGTTGTAAGACTCTTGGCTACCTGTATGCTGTCTTAAATGTTGAACAGCTTTTTTAGTAAAAAGAGATAGTTAATTGCAGCTGCCGCATTCAAGACGCCGAGAGTGCAGTAACTCCCGAGACTCTTGCTTCACCCGCCCTTCCATTACCTCTTGCTGCAATTTCATGAAAGCCCTGAAGTCCTCCCAGTCGTACTTCCTCGCTAACAGTTGGCGCAGTTGGTTTTCTGCTTCCACTGTCAAATAACCTGTCGTTATTGCTTGCTGGACAATTTCACGGATTAAACCCATTGCACATTTGTTCATTGGCTATCGCTGATCGAGACAAGACTAGGACAAACAGTGAAGGCAATTGAGGTAGTCAGGAGGACGAATGAAAACCCTCTAGTTATCGACCTCAAACACACGTAGTGATATCGCAGCTTACTCAAGCTACGATAGATCGCAGTTTACTCAAGTTACGATAGACTGCGTTTACACACTTCACCCAGACGGGTGAAGAGGCACAATTACTTGAATATTGTATAGAATTTTAGAAAAAAAAAAGAATCGCCAGATTTCTGTATCTACTGTCCAGAAAATGGGGCGTGGGCAGTAGGGAGTGGTGAGTGGTGAAACAGGCAACTTAAACCAAAGCTTCAGGCTGGGCTAAGTCCCACTGACGATCGCGATGCTACGCATAAGGCTAACGTACAACTCTATTGTCCGTTCCGCTATACCCTGACAGACTGCTAGGCTAACGCTAACAGTCCGTAAGCTTACTACAAAGAATTGTCGATGGAAATCAATATCCCCGAAGTTGTTGCTGAAGTGACAAGTGCATTTGAGCGTTACGAAAAAGCTTTAGTTAGCAATGATGTTGCGGTACTAGACGAACTGTTTTGGAAGAGTCCGCATACCTTGCGCTATGGTGTAACGGAAAATCTGTATGGATATGATGCGATCGCCTCGTTTCGTAAAAATCGTTCCCCTGTGAATTTAGAGCGATCGCTAATGAACACCGTGATTACCACTTATGGACTAGATTTCGCCACAGCAAATACAGAGTTTCAGCGTCAAGGCTCAAATCGCACAGGAAGACAAAGCCAAACCTGGATGCGTACACAAGAGGGGTGGCGCATTGTTAGCGCTCATGTCTCATTACTTAGTGACGGTTGATTAGCGCTTGTCTTGAGGAACCATTCGGAGAATGCTTCTAGTTTGCGATCGCCCTTTTTCTGACTGGCTACAAGGTACCAGCATTGATATTGCCCTCTCACTGTAGCTAGACAGATTCGAGGGCAACTTCTGTTAATTCCGAGTTCTATTGATGTGATCCCTGATTTGCTGTTTTCTGGACTCGGAATTGGTTGAAGACAGCTGCTGAGGGAGCTTTATCGTTCTGCTAACGTGTTCTAGTATCTGTTTTCTGCGTTCTTCTGAATTAGCCATAGTTAATAAACTTGAGAGTTATGCATTGATATTAACTTATGTTAATCAAAGATACTCCAAGGTAAGCGCGATTGAGCTTAACACCCTCACGGGCGCACCGCTTGCTCAAATCCCACAATCTCAAGGGATGGCTTGATCGCTTGAGAAGCTAATTGGGTTTGTCCCGCTTCTACCAACTTCTTTGCTAGCCCAGCCAACGTCCAAGCTTTTTCACTCTCATCCGTGATAGCATTAGCCATCTGTAAGGCTGGGTTATATTGTTTGGCTTCAGTTAACACCATCACTGTTTCAGAGAACCATCTACCGGGCATGGAAGAGCCGTTCTGAATGGTTGAAACTACTTGCACAGCGTCTGCTATTTTTCCAGCTTCAGCCAAACTGGCAGCTATATCAACAAATGCCGTTGCTTTATGAGTTTCATCCTTGATGGTAGAAGCCACCTCTTTAGCTCGGCCATATTGCCCAGCTTTAGCCAAGCTGCTGACGATGCTACGCAATGCAAAACCTTTATTGTCGCCATCCTTCATGGTAGAAGCGAGCTGCAAGGCACGGTCAAGTTGTCCAGCTTTAGCAAAACTGATGGCAATCCTAGACAACATAGACTGATGTTCCATAGAACCAACTTTAATCGTCTTTGCCATCTGCAAAAGTTGCTCTAATTGTCTCGGCTCAGTCAAACTCTCAGCAAAACGAGCCAAGGCTATGGGTTTAGCCGAGCCATTCTGGATAGTTTTTACTAGCTGCAACGCACGGTCAAACTGTCCCGCCTTTGCCAAGGTGCTAGCGATCGCAGCTAATGCATTAGCTTTAGGGTAGCCATTGAGCGGATTTACTAGTTGCAAGGCACGGTCGATTTGTCCAGATGAAGCCAACTGAAGAGCGATGTTAACAAATGCGTCGTGTTTGTAATTTTTCGCCTCATCGGTATTTGTTATGGTGTTTGCTATTTCCAAGGCTTGCTCGTACTTACCCGCCTCAGCCAAGGTAGTAGCAATGTGACTTAATACACTAGCTTTATTACCCTCAAGCTTGATTGTATTTGCCGCCTGTAAGGCTTGGTCTATTTTTCCTGCTTCAACCAAACTGGGAGCTATTTTAGTTAAGACCCGTAATTTATTAAGGTCATCCTTGATAGTATCGTTAACCAGCTTCATGGCTTGGTCATGTTTTCCCATCCTCGCCAAGTTCTCAGCTACGCTACCCAACGCCAAGGCTTTCTCATCATGATGTCGGATTGTATTGGCTAGCTGCAAGGCGCGATCAATTTGTCCCTCCTTAGCCAAACTGCTGACTACGCCACCCAACGCCAAATCTTGGAAACCGCAATACTGCATCCTATCTACCAGCTTTAGGGCTTGATCATACTGTCCTGCCGCAGCCAAATACCAAGCTATACCAACCATCGGTCGCTCTTTCCTAATGATGTTGCGCCCGGAGGGAGTGTCTGCTTGGACGGTTTGGCAAGCCGATTGCGCCGCAGCTTTCTTAACATCTATCTGTGCTGAGGATGGGGATTTTGGATAAATTGAAGCGATACCTGCTACTGCACACAGGGCAACAAGTGGGAGGAAGAAGTTTTGAGTCCGCATGGCATTCATCTGAAGTAGAAGGTTTGTGAAAGAGAGAGGCGGTTGGTCAAGAAATAAGTGACTGCTTGCCTCGTTGGGTATGCGTGTTTGTTACTTGTTACTGCACCTGTCAACCCAACTTTTCGCACTGGAGTCAAAAAATTATGCCCACATTCCGCTCCACTAGCTGTAGAGTACCTGCACGCGATCGCTTAAACTCAAAGCTTGAGCCAGAGACTCTGCTAGCTGGAGCGTCAACGTATTTCTAGACAGGATTAACGCTATAGATGTTTCAGTAGTTACCGTATCGGTGGCTGCACATGCGGCGATGTTGAGGGGGATTTATGATGGCACCCTCTAGAGGAAAGGAAATAATCAGTAGTGCCGAGAGAGTAACAAGCTTGAGCTGGCAGTTTTGAGAGCGCATAGCTGTTGGTTGGATTGATAGCTCATTTACCCCTATCTCTCATCTTCGAGGACGTATGCGCCAAGGAAGGCTGTCGCTTTTGCCAGTAAGCTATCAAGCGATCGCCGGAGAGTCCCTTTAAGATCGAAGTATGAAGAAATTTTTCGGGCTTGGGGCATGAAACGCATCGTCTTGATTGCTGGGTTTGAATCGTTCAACGCTGACTTGTACCGCAAAGCGGCGCATCTGGCACAACAGCGCTGTCCTGAGTTGGATATTCGGGTATTTAGCGATCGGGCTTTGCCCGGTAGCGAAGCTAATCGCTCTCTCACCACTGAACCCGAAGTTGTTGAAGAAGCACTCAAAGATTCCGATGTCTTCTTTGGCAGTTTGATATTTGATTATGACCAAGTTTTGTGGTTGCGCGATCGCATTCAACACATCCCCATCCGCTTAGTCTTCGAGTCAGCCCTGGAATTGATGAGTCTCACCCAAATCGGTGCCTTCAAAATTGGCGACAAACCAAAGGGGATGCCCAAGCCAGTTAAATTCATCCTCGATAAATTCAGCAACGGGCGAGAAGAAGACAAACTCGCTGGCTACATCAGCTTTTTGAAAACTGGCCCCAAGCTGCTGAAATACATTCCTGTCCAGAAAGTCCAAGACTTGCGGAACTGGTTAATTATCTACGGGTATTGGAACGCTGGTGGTACAGACAACGTCGCGTCTATGTTCTGGACACTAGCAGAAAAATACTTGGGGCTAAAAGTAGGAGAAATTCCGCCCCCAGTCGAAACCCCAAACATGGGATTACTACACCCTGATTATCAAGGGTTCTTTGAATCCCCACGGCACTATCTGGAATGGTATCGCCAAGCGAAGCCAGAAACTTGGCACCTTTCGGTGGTTGGCATTTTGCTCTACCGCAAGCATGTTGTTACAAAACAGCCTTATATTCCCCAACTGATTAGTCATTTTGAGAAAGCTGGATTGATACCACTGCCTATCTTTATCAACGGTGTTGAAGGACATGTGGCAGTGCGAGATTGGATGACCTCTGCTTACGAAACCCAACAGCGGCAACTGGGTACTATTGAAACTCCTTCCTTATCTACTGAGGCGGTGGGAGTAGATGCGATTGTTTCTACCATCGGCTTTCCTTTAGTGGGGGGACCAGCTGGTTCAATGGAAGCAGGGCGTCAGGTAGAAGTTGCTAAGCGCATCCTCACGGCCAAAAATGTACCCTATATCGTTGCCGCACCCCTACTGATTCAGGATATTCACTCTTGGACACGCCAAGGTATCGGGGGATTGCAAAGTGTCGTGTTATATGCATTGCCAGAACTGGATGGGGCAATTGACCCAGTACCCCTCGGTGGTTTGGTGGGAGAAGACATTTATCTAGTTCCGGAACGAGTTAAGCGACTGACTGGACGGTTAAAGCGTTGGATTGCTTTACGGCAAACACCTCCAGCTGATAGACGGGTTGCAATTATTCTCTATGGCTTCCCCCCAGGTTACGGGGCAGTAGGAACAGCCGCTTTATTGAATGTACCGCGATCGCTCCTCAAATTCCTTCACACCCTCAAAGACCAAGGCTACAACGTCGGGGAGTTACCCGAAGACGGGGAAGACTTAATCCGTAGGGTAAAAGAAGCGGATGAAGTGGTCAGTGGGAAAGAACAACGGACAACTGACAACGGACAACTGACAAATTCGGTCAACGTCAAAACTCTAGAAAAATGGCTGGGTTATCTCCTAACCACTCGCATTGAGAAGCAATGGCAATCCCTCACGGGTACTGGCATCAAAACCTATGGTGATGAATTCCAAGTTGGTGGTGTTCAGCTAGGAAACGTCTGGATTGGAGTACAGCCACCCCTCGGTATTTCTGGTGACCCAATGCGGCTAATGTTTGAACGGGATATGACACCTCATCCCCAATACGCCGCTTTCTACAAATGGCTACAAAACGACTTTAATCCCCATGCCGTAGTTCACTTCGGAATGCATGGCACGGTGGAATGGCTACCCGGTTCTCCCCTCGGTAACACTGGCTATTCTTGGTCAGATATTTTGCTGGGAGATTTGCCCAATCTATACATATATGCCGCGAATAATCCCTCCGAGTCGATGCTGGCGAAACGTCGGGGCTATGGAGTGCTGATTTCCCATAATGTGCCGCCCTATGGTCGTGCTGGTTTGTATAAAGAATTGGTGGCACTGCGGGATTTAATCTCAGAGTATCGAGAAGACCCGGAAAAGAATTACGCCCTGAAAGAGGCTATCTGCAAGAAGATTTTGGATACCGGGTTAGAGACAGATTGTCCGTTTGAAGAAGCCCATAGACTGGGAATTGCCTTTACTCCAGAAAATGCGCGGATGTTCAGTGCCCACGCCTTTAATGACTATCTAGTCAAGCTGTACGAATATCTACAAGTCTTGGAAACTCGTTTGTTCTCCTCTGGATTGCACACATTGGGAGAACCTCCGACAGCAGAGGAATTAACGAGTTATCTGGAGGCTTATCTAGGGGAAGAGAAGCAGTTGCCCCAAGACGTGCTTAGTGAAATCGTCAATAGTGCAGACCGACCCCAGGTAGGGGCAGCTTACCTCAAGCACCTACAGCAAAAATACGGCATGGATACAAGATTTCGCGTTCCTGCTGAACTTTTAGATGAAGCCGTAAACCTCCACAATCTATTGGCACAAACCACAGATGAAATGACCAATCTGTTACGGGGACTGAATGGAGAGTATATTCCTCCAGCACCAGGGGGCGATTTGTTACGGGATGGCCCTGGTGTGTTGCCCACTGGACGGAATATTCACGCCCTTGACCCCTATCGGATGCCTTCCCCTGCGGCTTATGAACGAGGGAGAGAAATTGCTCAAAACATTATCGCCCAGCACCTTAAGGAACATGGTGAGTATCCTGAAACGGTGGCAGTGATGCTATGGGGGCTTGATGCGATTAAAACCAAGGGCGAATCCCTCGGCATTCTCCTAGAACTGGTGGGTGCTGAACCTGTGAAAGAGGGTACGGGGCGAATTGTGCGTTATGAATTGAAACCCTTGGCAGACGTTGGGCGTCCCCGGATTGATGTGTTGGCAAATCTGTCTGGTATTTTCCGGGATAGCTTTGTCAACATTATTGAATTGTTAGATGATTTGTTCCGGCGGGCAGCTGAAGCAGAGGAACCGGAAGACCAGAATTTTATCCGAAAGCATGCGTTGGCATTGCAATCCCAAGGGGTGAAGAATGTATCTGCCCGGTTGTTTTCCAATCCAGCTGGGGATTTTGGTTCGCTGGTGAATGACCGAGTTGTGGATGGCAACTGGGAATCGGGAGATGAGTTGGGGAATACTTGGCGCGATCGCAACAGTTTCAGTTACGGTAGACAAGACAAAGGGCAAGCGCGTCCCGAAATCCTCACCCAACTACTGCAAACCACCAGTCGCATTGTCCAGGAAATCGACTCTGTTGAGTATGGTCTTACCGACATCCAAGAATACTATGCCAACACAGGTGGATTGAAACGGGCAGCAGAAAAACAACGAGGCAAAAAGGTAAACGCTAGTTTTGTCGAAAGCTTCTCCAAAGACACCACGCCCCGCAATTTAGAAGACTTGCTGCGCCTGGAGTATCGCACGAAGTTACTTAACCCCAAGTGGGCGGACTCGATGGCGAATCAAGGTTCTGGGGGTGCCTATGAAATCTCGCAACGGATGACAGCATTAATTGGTTGGGGCGGTACGGCTGATTTTACCGATTCCTGGGTGTATGACCAAGCGGCGGATACCTATGCTTTAGATGCACAGATGGCAAACAAGTTGCGAGAAGCAAATCCAGAAGCATTTCGCAATATTGTCAGCAGGATGTTAGAGGCAAATGGTCGGGGTTTCTGGCAACCGGATGAGGAGAAGTTGCAGAAGTTAAGGGAATTGTATGAGTTGACGGATGAGGAACTAGAAGGGGTGACGGTTAAATAATATGGCAGAAACACAATCATCATTCAATTATGATGAGTTCGATTCCTCAACTCAAGCTTTCCTTCAGCAAAAAACCAGGGAGATTAAACTGCTAAGGAGCCAACTAACATCTAAGTCTAATTCGCTAGTCTTACAAGCTGCCTACACAATTGGTGAAAAACTTGTGGAAGTTCGTGACGCTTCAAGTGAATCTTGTAAACCGTATTTTAAGGCATGGCTTACAAATGAGGTTCTCAAAGAGTTTAACTTTAAGACGATAGGAAACTTCTATAACTACATTGGCCTCTACAAATACACTAGCAAGTACTTGGGTGGTGTTGCTGGGTTAGAGGCTAATCCTAAAATTAATCTGTCTGCTCTCTCTACCTTAGGCTCATCCAGTACCTCGAATGAAATTAAGCAAAAGTTTGCAGAGTTCGCCAAGTCTGGTAAGAGGATACGCCTACAAGATGTTGACCAGGCAATTATCAATGAACGCACAGCAGCGAAATTGGTCAATGAGGATTTGGAATTTGGCAGCAATAATTGCCTCCAATATGAAACTAGCAATCCTCCCGAAGCCATCACCACACCTACGAAATTCAATGACATCGATAGTTTCCTCCAAACAGAAACTAGCCATACCTCTACGGAACTTGCCATCAGAACACATACAAAAGCACAGGGCATGTTGGCAAAGCTAGGCCGTAAACTCTGTAATTTTGTATGGATTGCTCCTGATAATCGCTCAGAGAGTTGGCAAAATGAGAGACTTGGTGACCTGAGTATTGGTGCTTTCCCAAAAATAGGGACTGACCCTACTGAGCAAAAAATCATTCCTTATATTGATGTAATATGGCTTGGTAAAAACAAAAGGGTTAAGGCAGTTTTTGAAATCGAATGCACTACATCAATCTACTCAGGTTTGTTACGGATGACGGATTTAATGGAGCTTTACGGAAGCCTAAATTTTAGTTTCTATATAGTTGTCCCAGAGGCGCGAGTTAAAAAGGTTAAAGAACAACTATCACGACCAACATTTAAGGCACTTGAACTCGACAAAAAGTGTAAGTGGATTATTATTGAAGAGTTGGATAAGAAATGGGAAGAAATGATGGAATGGGGTACTGATCCAACCATTATTAATCGTATAGCCTACAGTTTGATTGATGAATAAGGATAGTTAGACTAGTCGCACTAGTAAAAATGATTGAGCTGATCACTTATCAGCATTGTTTAAAAGAACAAACAGGTAATATAACGCCAACGCTTCATCCATTCTTCAAGATGACGGTTCTATAGGAAACACAAGTCTATGAAAACTGAAGCTAAGCAACCTCTATTTGAACTGAAACAGCTAACCATACCACCAGGAAACAAAGCCCAACTCAAAAACATTAGTTGGCACATGTATGAGACGATTTTAGAGGAGATGGGAGAAGGGTATGCGGCGAGACTTGCCTATTACAAGGGAACCTTAGAAATCAGAATGCCATTGCCAAGACATGAAAGAGCTAAATCCATGATTGGCGATTTAGTTAAGGTTTTACTTGAAGAACTTGATATTGATTGTGAAGCTTTGGGTTCTACTACTTTCAAAAGAGAAGATATGGAAAGTGGTGTAGAGCCTGATGATTGTTTCTACATTCAGAATGAAGCAGCTATTAGAGGTAAAGACAGAATAGACTTAACTATCGATCCACCACCAGATTTAGCCATTGAAATTGATAATACCTCATCCACTAGTTTGAGCAGTTACCAAGCTTTAGAAGTACCTGAACTTTGGAGATATAACGGGCGCATGCTGCAAATCAATGTACTTCAATATGGAAAATATGTAGAAACCCAAATTAGCCCAAATTTTCCTGCTTTCCCCCTTATTGAGGTAATTCCCCAGTATCTTGAACAGAGTAAAGCTATTGGGAGAAATGCCACAATCAAAGCATTTAGAAATTGGGTTAGAGAGCGACTACAGCAGTAATCAGCGATGTAGCAACTCTGGTTCGCTAAATCTCATCACACAAGTCGCGCAGCCTAGCAGCCGTCTGCGGAAGTCCTTGCTCTACAGTATCCCATATTGAGTTCTTGCGCTTCGGCAGCAAGCCCATCACAGAATTTCAGAATATTGCGGAATTCCGAAATATAACATTACTTCCTTTACCTAAACATTCGCAAATCGCACACTCGAAATTAGCTACCAAAGCTGAAGGTATAACCGTTAGCTCGGCGGCTTTTCAGGTAACAATTCAGCTGGATTAATAAGGCTCTGGTAGATGTCCATCTTTGTGACGATAAATTAAAGACTCTCAGGCTGGTAGTAGCGATATCTGGAAAATAAATTCAGTCCCTTGTACTAAGTGTCTATGATACAAAGCGTAACAATTACTTGGTATAGATGCGATCGCCTCTCCACAACACTCACGTCTATCTGCCAGTCTAGGTTTTCTTGTGGAATTGAGAAAAAACCCTCTCGCATTTCAACGAGAGGGAGTAAGCTGGTATAGCATGCTCCTGTCCAGGAAAACCGTAAGCCCTGCACGGACTTATGGCGTTGGTCAGGAAACACTGTTAAGCATGTTAATCCTCTCCTCCGCTAGTGTGGTAGCTGGCGGAGGTTTCTTTCTTAGATTCACTCACAATGAAGCGATTTGCTGTGAAGTTTCGATGAATAGAAATAAAGAGTTTGTGAAGTCGTTTTTAACGGGTAACCTTGTTCTGCCAATAATAATTGGGGTAGGGCTATCCATCACTTAGAACCGTTTTTCGTACTCCAGTACGCCAGCGCTTGTCCCCGAAAAATCTGTTACACCACGCAGGAGAAGTTGGTCATTCAGCCGATAGCGCAGACCGTACTGAAAAGGTTGATCGGTCGTCAACTCCTTTAATACAGAAACCGAGAAATTACGGCTGATATCAACCGCTGCCTCAGCACTTAATCCTAAAGAGGAAGTTCGCTTTTCATCGCTGGTAATAATCGTGGGGAACAAGCGAAACTCGCTTAATCCTAAGGCGTCGCCTATAACGTTTTGTACATTACTCAGCAACGCTGACCCAGCAAGGTTCGCCAAACCGAGTGTAGTATCTCCCCGACCCAAGGTATCTACAAAGCTACCGCCCAAGAGCGCAACAATTTCTGTTTCGCTGCGACCTGGAGTGCTGGTCAGTTCTAGGTTATCAGCTAGCTGGCTTGCCGGGCCTTCTACCCTTGCCTGAATGCGAACAGTTTGCACACGGCCAAAAGCCAAACCGGTTGTCGGAGCATCGCTAATCTCAGATGACAGAGGGTCAGTAGGAAGCCGTCGTTGCGTTGCCTCTGCTACTGATGCCTGTAGCCGCACAT
>DATNPH010000207.1:0-11364 GCA_036703315.1 Coleofasciculaceae cyanobacterium | reverse complement strand
GGGTCAAAATGGAGCGGAGTTTATGAAGAGTGTAAAGAAATTACGCGGGAGCTGGAAGCTTAGTGTAGTTAGTGTCTTAGTAGTAGGTGGGGCGATCGCTTGTTCTGAAAACTACGCTTTGAGCCAAATTCCCCCAATTGTCGGCGATAATACTTTGGGTGCTGAAAGTTCTCAAGTTACATCCCCCATACCAGGAGTTGTCCAGATTGATGGCGGAGCAACTAGGGGAGCAAATTTATTTCACAGTTTTAGTCTGTTTTCTGTACCCAGCAACGGCATTGCCTACTTCAAGAATGCGCTAACTATTCAGAACATCATTAGCCGTGTAACAGGTGGCTCTGTTTCTAACATTGATGGTTTAATTGCCGCCAATGGCACAGCTAACCTGTTTCTAATCAATCCCAATGGCATTATTTTTAGTTCCAATGCCTCGCTGGACATTGGCGGCTCTTTCATTGGGACTACGGCTAGTAGCATAAACTTTGCTGATGGTACGCACTTTAGTGCTACTAATCCACAAACCCCACCTCTGCTGAGTGTCAATGTTCCTCTAGGTTTGCAATATGGGGCTAATGCCGGAAGTATTCAGCTGCAAGGGTCTACGCTCCAAGTACCCAATGGTAAAACTTTAGCCCTTGTGGGTAGCAATGTGCAGCTTAATAATGCAGCTTTGCTGGCTCAGGGTGGTCGAGTCGAGTTGGGGGGAGTAGCAGGAACGGGAACAGTTGGGCTTTCTATTGATAACAATGACCTACGTTTGAGTTTTCCTGATGGAGTAGCACTTTCCGATGTATCCCTCACGAATGGCGCAATAGTGGATGTAACCGCTGGTGGTGGCGGGAGTATTGCCATCAATGTCCAGAACTTGAATATGGCAGGAGAAAGTCAACTGCTAGCGGGGATAGATTCAGGGTTAGGTTCTATTGGCTCAATAGCAGGGGATATTGAGATTAAGGCGACAGGGGCAATCAACCTGGCTGAGGGGAGCTTTATCGACAATTCGGTATTAAAAGGAGGCGTGGGCACAGGGGGCAACATCAACATCACAACAAGGCAGTTGCTTGTCTCTGATGGGGCACAGGTCTCAGCTAGCACCTTGGGCGAGGGGAAGGGGGGGGATTTGATTGTCAAGGCCTCCGAGAAAGTGCAAGCGATTGGCACCTCCGCAGATGGTCGGTATCCCAGTGACTTGCTTGTTGAAACTAGGGGGACAGGAACAGCGGGGAACTTAAAGATTACGACACCAGAGTTACTCGTCTCTAAGGGAGCAAACGTCTCTGCTACCACCTGGGGCGAGGGGAAGGGGGGAAATCTGATTGTCAATGTCTCAAAGAAGGTTCAACTAACTGGCACCAGCCCCGATGGTGACTCTCCCAGCGCCTTGTTTGCTGCAACGTATGGCATAGGTGCAGCAGGGAAGTTAGAGATTACGACGAGCGAGTTACTCATCTCTGAGGGGGCAGATGTTTCAGTTAGCAGCTTTGGTGGTTCAGGAAACGCAGGGAATTTAATTGTCAATGCCTCAGATTCAGTGCAACTGAGTGGCTCCTCCGCTAATGGCGAGTATCGCAGCGGCTTGTTTGCTAGAACTGAAGGCCCAGGCGCGGCGGGAAACCTACAGATTACGACTAAGCAGTTACTCATTTCTAATGGGGCACGGGTTTCAGCTAGCACCGATGGCTCAGGAAAGGGAGGGAATTTAATTGTCAATGCCTCGGAGTTAGTGCAACTGATTGGCACTACCCCAAATGGTCGGTCTCCTAGCGGCTTGTTGACTGAAACTAGAGACACAGGTGAGGCGGGAAACCTGGAGATTAGCACGAGGCAATTGCAAGTCTTTAATGGAGCGCAGGTTTCAGCTAGCACTTTTAGCTCAGGGAAGGGGGGGAGTTTGATTGTCAACGCCTCGGACTCGGTGCAAGCGAGTGGCACCTCCGCCACTGGTCAGCTTAGAAGCGGCTTGTTTGCTGCAACTGCGTCCAACTCAACAGGCAATGGCGGCAGTATAAACATTAGTACAAACAACCTGGACTTAATCAATGGTGCTGTAATTTCTGCCCAAAGTCTTGGCAATGGCAAGGCAGGCGGTATCTCGATTCATGCTAATCAATCATTGAATCTCCAGAATGGCAATATCTCAGCCATGGCTAAGCTTTCTGATGCAGGCAATATCGAAGTCTCAGCTCCCTCCATCCGTCTGGAAAACGCAACCATTAGGGCTGATACTTCTGGGGGGCAGGGGAATATCAACCTGAACTCTGTTGATTTAGTGTTGCGTCATGGCAGTAAAATCACCACTAACGCTACTGGTCTTAACAACATGGGCGGCAATATCACCATTGACAGTGGTGTCTTAGCTGCCCTGGAAGATAGTGACATTACTGCAAATTCTACTGACTTCCGTGGCGGCAATGTGAATATCACAGCTCAAGGTATCTTTGGCACACAGTTCCGACCTCAACTAACTCCAGAAAGTGACATTACCGCCACTGGAGCAAATGCTTCATTAAATGGCACAGTGCAAATCAACACGCCCGATGTTGACCCGACGCGAGGGTTAGCTGAGTTGCCAGTTGAGCCAGTCAACGTGGAAGTTGCACAGGGCTGTCAGGCAGCTGGAAAGCAGACATCGATCGCGTTTTTCAACACTGGCAAAGGGGGTTTAGCAGCTAATCCTTACGAACCTCTTGGCAGCAGTGGCATCTGGGAAGATGTGCCACCTTCAACACAGAGGGCTGAGAATCCTCCTAGTGCTGCTAGTGCCTCTGCCTCACCAACAACCCCGCCTAATAAAATTATGGAAGCCCAAGGGTGGCTCATCAACGAAAAAGGGGAAGTTGTCCTCGTTGCTGAGGTGCCCACTACTCGTTCCCAGGGTGCTTGTCGTTTACGTTAGCTGCCTGTGACCTTCGATTGCATACTGTTTGGGAACAAGCTTATGAGCAGAAAACCATCTATATTTCGGCATCCCAGCCAACTTATTGTGAAGTTTACACGACTCAGGGCATACCACCGGAAGCGAAAAGTTCTGTCATTTAGCGCTCAGGCAGATTTATGGTTTCTACCAGTTGGTTACTGGCATCTACTGCAAATAGTTACTCCCTTAGCATTAGGTTACGCGATCGCATTCTCTGGGGATTACGCTTTGGGTCAAGTTGTCGGTGATAATACCTTAGGAGCTGAAAGTTCTCTAGTCACGCCCATACCAGGAGCTTTCCAAATTGATGGGGGAGCAACTAGAGGCGCAAATCTATTCCACAGTTTTAGCCAGTTTTCTGTACCTACCCAAAGCACCGCTTACTTCAATAATGCTCCAAATATTCAGAACATTATTAGCCGTGTCACAGGTGGGTCTGGCTCTAATATTGATGGTGTGATCAAAGCCAACGGCACAGCAAACTTGTTTCTAATCAATCCCAATGGCATTATTTTTGGACCCAATGCCAAGCTCAACATTGGCGGTTCTTTTATTGGGAGTACAGCTAGTAGCGCAATCTTTGCTGATGGTACAAAATTCAGCGCCACAGATACTCGAACCCAACCCCTATTAACGGTAAATGTTCCTATCGGCTTGCAATTGGGAGATAATCCTGCCCCTATAAAAGTGCAGGGGTCTAATCTAGAAGTCAAACCCAATCAAAACTTAGTCCTAGTAGGCGGTGATATTAGCTTAGATGCAGGGAAACTAACAGCACTGGGTGGTCGAATTGAGTTAGGAGGATTATCTGTCGCCGGGAACGTTGGACTCAATGAAAATGGCAGCTTGAACTTTCCTAATCATGTAGCGCGATCGGATGTGTCTGTTACTAATGGCGCTTCTATGAATGTGCGTGCTGGAGATGGAGGCTTTATTACAATTAATGCTCGTAATTTAGCCATGTCGGGAAAAAGCGAGCTAATAGCTGGAATCGGGAAAGATTTGGGCTCTTCGCAGGCTCAGGCAGGGGATGTAGAAATTCAGGCGTCCGGTACAGTTTCCTTGGATGATAGTAAAGTAAAAAACCAGGTAGAAGAGAAGGCTACAGGTAATGCAGGCAATATCAAGATTGCTACTGGTTCGCTAATTTTAAGCAATAATGCCGAACTGAATGCTGGCACTTTTGGAGTGGGAAATGCAGGCCAAGTAATCATTAACGCCAGTGATAGCATCTCCATGAATAATGATGGTCAGCTTCAAAGCCGGGTGAATAAGAATGCTATGGGCAACTCAGGCGGGATTGACATCACGACAGGAAACCTTTTTCTCAAATTCTCTGGAATAAGTGCAACTACCGATGGCGTAGGAAATTCAGGTCCGGTAATCATTAAGGCTAGCGGTAACGTCTTGATAGAGAGTAGTCGCGTCAGAAGCCGGGTGGCAGAGAACGGCAAAGGCAACTCAAGCGGCATCTACATCAGTGCCGACTCGATTTTTCTTACCAAGAACACCGAACTGAATGCCAGCACTTTTGGAGTGGGAGATGCAGGTAAAGTAATCCTTCGGGCTAGCCGTAGCATCTCCTTAATGGATCATAGTGACATCAGAAGCCGGGTGAATAAGAATGCTATGGGCAACTCAGGCGGGATTGACATCACGACAGGAAACCTTTCTATCAATGAAACTGGACTAACTGCCTCCACCGATGGCGTAGGAAATTCAGGTCCGATAATAATTAGGGCCAGTGGTAGCATCTCCTTGCTGAATGGGAGTTTCGTCAGCAGCAGGGTATCAGAACATGGCACAGGCAATTCAGACGGCATATATATCAGTGCCAACTCGCTTTCTCTTACCAATCAAGCCGAAGTGAATACGAGCACTCTGAGAGTAGGAAATGCAGGTCCTATAATCATTGAGGCTAGAGATAACATCTCCTTGATGGATAAGAGTTTCATCAGGGGCAGAGTGGAAGAGCAGGGCATTGGTAATTCAGGCAGCCTCTACATCACGACAAAAACACTTTCTTTGACTAATAAGGCAAATCTAAATGTCGAAAGCATTGGACAGGGTAATGCAGGTAACATCAATGTTGCAGCTTCCTCTATCCGTCTAGACAATGGGGCATTTATCAATGCCAACACTAAAGGGGGGCAGGGGAATATTAACCTGAACTCAGTAGATTTAGTGTTGCGTCATGGCAGTAACATCACGACCAACGCTACCGGAAGCATAGTCAGCGGGGGAAATATTACTATTAATACTGGCGTCTTAGCTGCTGTGGAAAATAGTGATATCAGTGCTAATTCTCAGGACTTCCGTGGGGGTAATGTCAGCATCACAACCCAAGGTATCTTTGGTACAAAGTTCCGATCGCAGTTGACTCCAGAAAGTGACATCACTGCTACTGGGGCAGATTCTTCATTAAATGGCACGGTGACCATCAACTCGCCTGATGTTGACCCCAGCCGGGGACTAGCCGAGTTGCCAGTAGAGCCAGTCAACGTAGAAGTTGCACAAGGCTGTCAGTCGGGCGAAAACCAGGCATCTATTGAGTTTTTCAACACAGGCAGAGGGGGTTTAGCACCGAATCCTTACGAACCTATTGGCAGCAGTAACACCTGGGAAGATGTACCATTACCCACCCAGAGGGCTGAGAACCCTATTGGTGCTGCTAGTGCCTCTGCTTCACCAACAACCTCGTCCAAAAAACTTGTGGAGGCTAAAGGGTGGCTGATTAATGAAAAAGGGCAGGTTGCTCTCGTGGCTGAGATGCCCACCACCCAGTCTCAAGTTCGCTGTCGCCTACATTAGCTGCCTGTGATTTATTGATTTCACAGTGTTTGAGAGCAAGTATATGAGCAGAAAACCGCCTGGATTTTGGCATCGCATCCGACGCATTGTAAAGTCGGTACCACTTGTACCGTTTTGCGTTGTAGATGCAAGGTTTGAGCCCCCTCAACAGGGCTTAAAAAGGGGGGAGAAAGTTGCAAATATAACGCGGATTGGTATCAGGGCGTATCAGCGGATACTCGGACTAATCCTTCTAGCACTATTGGCACTAATTACAGCCTTATGTGTCCCAGCTGTTTCAACTCAAGGGGTTGAAGGCACTTCTGAGGTGCTCTCTCAAACTTCAAGTGCCCAGTTGTTACTGCAACAGGGTATAGAACTCTATGAGGCTGAACGGTTTTCAGAGGCGGTAGGGAACTGGCAGCAGGCAGCTTCTGCTTTTGTAAGTCAGGGAGATAGCTTGAACCAAGCGCTGGTGCTGCGCTATCTTTCGTTGGCTTATCAGCATCTAGGACAGTGGGAGAAGGCAGAGGATGCAATCTCACAAAGTCTAAAACTACTGGATAACCAGAAAAATACAGCGAACACCCAGGCTTACTTAGACGTTTTCGCTAAAGCCTTGAATACTCAAGGTCGCTTGCAAGCGGCAAAGGGACAGTCGCCAGAAGCTATAAAAACTTGGCAGAGAGCAGCGGCTACCTACGAACAAGCTGGCAATAAAATGGGCGTCATTGGTAGCTTGATTAACCGAGTTGAGGCTCTACAAGCCTTAGGATTAAATACTCAAGCTCTACAAGCCTTAGGATTAAGCACTCAGCAGGCTGACACGGAATTTCAATCGGCATTACTTCATGTCGAACAAATCCTACAGCAGCAACCAGACCTTAACCTCAAAGTAACAGGATTGCAGAGTCTCGGTCAGGCTTTGAGGCGAGTTGGGAATCTCAGCAAGTCTCAAGAAGTCTTGCAAAAAAGTTTAAAAGTGGCTCAAGACTCTAAACTCTCTAGAGCTGAAAGTTCTGCTCTACTTGAGTTGGGTAATACGGAACGTGCCTTGGGTAACAGAGCCATAGCCATCGGTAAGGAACAAGAGGAGCAAAAGCATACTCAAGAGGCGATCGCCTATTATAAACGAGCAGCAGATTCACCCTCCCTTGCACTCCAAGCTCAGCTGAATCTACTAAACCTCTCGATCGAGACAGGCAACTGGTCTGAGGTAGCAGCACTGCAACCAAAAATCCAGCAGTTGATTGCTAACTTGTCTCCAAGTCGAACAACTATCTATGCCCAACTTAACTTCGCCCGAAGTCTGACTTGTCTCCAATTTGATATTGACACAGAATCACTTTTGCGCAATAGGCGCGATCACCAGGAAAAACAGAGGAAACAGCTTCCTGAGCAAAGTCTTGCCACAACCCCCCCTTCATCTCAAGATATTGCCCAGATTTTAGCGGCTGCGGTTCAACAAGCCCGCAACCTGAAAGATCGAACAGCCGAATCTTATGCCCTGGGTCAGTTAGGTGGGTTGTATGAGCTAACCAAGCAATTGAGCGCAGCCCAAGACTTGACTCAACAAGCGCTCCTCTCAGCAGAGGAGATTCAAGCCCCTGACATTCGCTACCAGTGGGAATGGCAGTTGGGGCGTTTATGGGAAAAACAAGGGGATAGAAAAAAAGCGATCGCAGCCTATGAAGAAGCCGTTAAAACCCTTAAGTCTGTTCGCCACGATTTGCTAACTATCAATTCAGAGGTACAGTTCTCGTTTCGGGACAATGTAGAACCAATTCATCGAAAGCTAGTTGATTTGCTATTGAGAACTGAGGGAAACTCTCAACCTAGTCAAGAAAATCTCCAACGAGCCATTGAAGTCATTGATTCCCTCCAATTAGCTGAACTGGAAAATTTCCTGAGCTGTAACCTTTCCCATATGGTGCAGCTTAACCAGGACAGTGACAAAGTAGACAAGACTGCTGCATTTATTTATCCCATTATTCTGGAAGACCGATTAGAAGTTATTGCCAAACTCCCAAGGCAACCTCTAAGGCACTATGCCACTCCGGTAAAACGAGCTGAGGTCGAAAAAACTGCGATAGAACTGCGAATCGGCATATTAAGACTCAACCGTCCAGAAGAAGTCATCGAAAACGCGACACAGGTATACAAATGGTTGATTGAACCATGGGAGCAAGACCTGGAAAATAGTAGCCAAGTCAAAACTCTAGTGTTTGTTCTGGATGGAGTTCTGCGAAATATTCCAATGTCAGTCCTCTATGATGGCAAACGGAACGAGTATCTGATGCAAAAACAGTATGCGATCGCTCTAGTTCCGGGCTTGCAACTTTTCGACCTGCGACCTTTGCAGCGAGAACGGTTAAAAGTCTTGACAGCCGGAGTGAGTGAGCGGCGGGAAGTTGAGGGGCAAAAGTTTGGCGAACTCCCTAACGTGGTAGAGGAATTGCAGCTAGTTGGAAGCATCGTATCTTCAGAGTCACTATTGAATCCAAAATTTACTGAAACAAATCTTCAACAGCAAATTAGCTCCGGGGGTTTCTCCGCCGTCCACATAGCTACTCATGGTAAGTTCAGTTCTGACCCTGAAGAGACATTTATTCTGGCTTACAATCAGCTCCTCAAAAGCAACGACTTGAACAACTTGCTCCGGATTAACAACCACAGCCCATCGAGTATTGTCGAATTACTCGTTCTGAGTGCTTGTGAGACAGCCAAAGGGGATAACAGAGCAACTTTGGGGCTAGCTGGCATCGCAGTACGGGCAGGGGCACGCAGTACCCTGTCAACGCTGTGGCAAGTGAGCGATCGCTCGACTGCTGAGCTGATGGAGCAGTTTTACAAGCAGTTAACTAACCCTGACGTGACGAAAGCCCAAGCACTTCATCAGGCTCAGTTAGCTCTGTTTAAGCAATACAAAGCCCCTTACTATTGGGCACCTTATGTTCTAGTTGGAAATTGGCTTTAGTACAATAGCACCCTAAAGGAGCATGAAAGCAATAACAATCAGGCTGCCAAAATCAAAACCAATTAGCTAATTACATTAAAACTTCCATAGATTGAAGCCCATGGAAGTTTCAAATCAAACGTCTGAGTTGTTAAAGTTTTTGTTGGACTTTAATCGCTACAAACCGCCTTGCCTTGAGTGTGATTTAGTGACGAAGAGAACCCATTTTTCTTAGGGAAGTTTGGTAATCTCCACATTCACATATTCAGCAGATCCGGTTTTAGCCTTCACCTTGATTTTTGACGAACTTCCGTCAGCCCACTTCAACTCCTTGGAAGATCCGCCGTTCGATAGAACACCAAGGAAACGGATACCCTGGCGTCCCCAGTTCCAATAGTCCACCACAAACCCTGGATTGCCTGGTGGCGGGAACTGATTCGCCAGTGCCAGGTCTTCGACAATGTGCCATACCGCAATCCCATGAGCCGGGAGACGGGAGTCATAGTTGGGGGACGAAGAAGATCCGCCCCAACGGTTCTCAAGGATGAAGTATTCCTGAGTCTTCTTTGTCGAATGATAGAGGATGATCGCTTTCCTCTTTGTTTCTACTGAACCTAGAGAGACGGTTTGGGTCTTCCACTGGTTAATCTCGACTGTGTCCGGCTTGAGGAACCCGCTCTTAAGCTTGTGGAAAGGATCGAAGTGAGTCGCGTTGAAGTGGCTGTCCATCAAACTGTAATAACCAGCTCGCGTGTCATAGCCTGAGTACATGTCGTCTGCACCCAGCGCTCCGTGAGCCGCCTCATGCGCGACGAGACCTACATTAACATAGCGGTAGTCGTTGTTCGCGGAAAAGTAGACATCAAGTACGTCGATAGACATTGGTGTGCTTACTCCATCGACTGCCACCGAGGTATCTCGGTGATACCCGTCAGTGCTGTTCTGCGGTCGAACAATCTCCACCGTAAGCTCGTCACCAGTGATGTGGTTGTCACCGTTGCGATCATACTTATGGAAATCGAAATAGGGATCTGCCGCTTTGATGGCATCCTGCCACATGAGGGGCCACGCTTGGTTGGCCCAGTACCAGTTACCCTGCCGCCCTGGCGGTGCCACGAACCAGTTGTTATTGGAGCAGCCAAGGAAGGTAATAGGATCGGGGCCATACTTTCCGCTTGTGTTTTCCTTGTACCAACTCTTCACGTTCACTTTGTTATCGTCGCCACGATGCTGGTTGATGATCTGAGCCTCACTCGGTCGATTTTCACCTGGGCGAAGCGGATCGAAACAGATGACAAGAAGCGGAAACTTTCCGTTACGCGGCTTTAAAGAGGCGTATGGCTGGGTGAAATCCACTCCTTGGCTTTGCTTAGGACTGCTGGAAACGTTAGCTCTCGAAGGCGACGAAACCACCGAGAGGTTGCGTACCGGGTTATTGCTGTGGATTGGGAGAGCCTGAAGCATCTTTGCTCCGGGGGCGACAAGAATACTAACGAGGGTGGCTGAGGTGGCGACAGCCACAAAGCGACGAGGAAAGAAGCGGTGAAGGGATAGTAGACGAGAGCGTAATGGACGCACGGATTACTCTCCTTGAGGAATAACCATTGTGTACTAAAACTGTTCTGTCTATAACTCAACTCATAAAGCTATGCTTTTATGCAAAATAAAAAAATTAACTTTTTGTGTAACAAAAAGCATAACTGCTGGCTGCGTAAGCTCAAGAGCGATCAGCCGTTGCTGATACGAGTCGATGAACAGGGGCACTGAGAAATACACGCAGTTCACCAAACGTAGCTCCCGTATCAAATACGTACTTTACCGGGTTATTTAAAGAAACGGAAACAGAGAGCAAACGCTCACTTAACGAGTTGCACGCTGAAGTTTTTTTTAGGATTACTGACTGAACTAACTAGAGGTGCTTGAGCAATTCCTTCCAAGCCAACAGATTTGAGTAGTTCTGTCCAATCATTTTTCAATTCAGTATTTTGTGGCTCAGAGAGGTAGCGTTTAGCTAGATTTGTCAGTTCATCATACCAAAGGTTAGGACTTCGCTGAACTCGTGTCACCCAACCATCTAGCTCCAGAACAATAGGATCTTCAGACGCTTTTTTCTGATCACAAATAATGACAATACGCCAATGGTAGCTTTCATTAAATTTTAGAGAATTTTTGGGACTTGGTGGCAAGGGAATACCAATCACGCCTGGTGTTTTAGTGGGTTGGAGGGAAGTTCGGTAGAGGGTAGTCTTTTCATCACCACCCTTCGGGTGCAGTGAAAACTCTATGGAGTTTATGTCCTTGGGAGCATCAGGAATATAAAACCAAAACACCGGATGCTCAGCAGTTGTTAAACTCTCAGAGCCTTTTATAGGTACTAAGGCAGTAAGCTGCTTATCTGTCTGCTTGTCTACCTGCTGGCATCCACCACGGCTTACCCCCGCTGTCGATGTCCGATTATTATCAGGTGTACCAGTACCTGGTGCTGATGGTAGATCAGTAATTACGGGTGAACTAAGTTGTGTCCATCCTGGTTGAGGGTTGCTGCTAAAGCCTGCGATCGCCAAAACAGCAATAAAGGTAAGTTTGATTTTTGGTAGGTGTATCATCGATTTAATCCACAATGGAACAATGAATATTTATTCACAACAGTGGTAGTTGCAGTGTATATAAAATCTATTGCATCTACTCTTACTCTGAAGAT
>DATNPH010000024.1:0-18407 GCA_036703315.1 Coleofasciculaceae cyanobacterium | reverse complement strand
TGCTCCGTGCCGACAAAGTTGTGCCCCAGGCGACGTGCCTCTTCCTGGGCCAGCATGATCACCTTAATGGCTTTTTCTGTAAAGCGTTCAAACATGGCGTATTTCCATCACCTGTTGCGTGCCCGTGTACGCTGATTTTAGCATAGGGTACTTATCCGGCTGTCTATTTGAAGACAACCGGCGGCACGAATCTTGGTCTGGATTTCCCTACCCCTAAAGTGGGGATCTCTGGGTTATCGCTTGCACTCTCTAGGATTAACTAACTCTTAAAGATTGGTTAAGCGATGTGCTGCCTCATGATTTGATCCTCCCAGGAGTCAGACAATTGCCAGTTCCAAAGGGCGAGGTGACGCTCTACTTGCCGATAACACTCGGCGAGAGCCTCCTCAAATTCTGGAGTTTGCAAACCCCCACGCCAGAGAATCAATGCATCTTCACCTGTGTCTTTGTAGTAGCCACGGCGTCGTCCAGCTTCAGTGAAGCCAAACTTTTGATAAAGAGACAGCGCAGCTTGATTAGATGGCTTCACCTCCAGGGTTGCCCATTCCAACTTACGCCTTCTGGCATCTCGCAGCAAGGCATACAGTAGTAATTTACCCAGCCCCTGACGCTGGTAGTCCGGATGCACCGCAAGAATTGTAATATGCGCCTCCTCCAAAATTGACCAGAAACAACCTAATCCCACAAGGAAGTTTTGAGGGGTCGGGGCAGTTTCAATATCTGCTTTTACAGAGTTTTGAGTTAAGACTTCCGGCGACTGATTACTGAATCCGGACTCCACCGAGCCAATTGCAGCTTCTAAAACCAGCAATTGACTACTAGGACTATCTAACTCTCGCTCATAACCCGACCGTGTCCAAAGTCCACCGAAGCACAGGTGGTCTAATGCCACTACTGCACTCAGCTGCTCTACTGTTAGCGGTTTAAGTTCTAAGAAAGTCACAGCCCTCAATTGTACACTGATTAACGAGACGCAAGTTCCGCGTGCACAAGCCAACCAAGGACAATATTTACATTTATGCGATCAACTTACCCAGCTGAGGTTCAAAACTCCGGAAAGCAGTATCTTTCCTCACCCACCAATTCTCACACGCCCCGCTCACCCAACCAGGAACTGCTACCTCTCACTGCCACAGTTAACAGCCATGATGCCTTAGAAATTGGCGGCTGTGATGTAACGACGTTAGTCGAACAATTTGGTTCCCCACTTTACATCTTAGACGAGGTGACCCTCCGAACGGCTTGCCGCCAGTACCGAGAAGCTTTTGCTCACTATTACAAAGGAGAATCCCTAGTCCTCTACGCTTCTAAAGCGTGGAACTGCCTGGCTATTTGTGCGATCGCTGGTTCTGAAGGCTTGGGCATTGATGTCGTGTCGGGGGGGGAGCTTTATACCGCACTGCAAGCTGGTGTTAGTCCTAACAAACTCTATTTCCACGGCAATAACAAGTCTCGCGATGAACTTGAGCTAGCAATTGAGAGTGGCTGCACCATTGTGGTTGATAACTGGCTAGAGTTAAAAACTTTGGCGGCTTGGGCAGGAGGCACAAGTACAGAATCCTCTCCATCACCTGGTGAAAGCATTCGGATTATGCTCCGCCTCACCCCAGGAATCGAGTGCCACACCCACGAGTACATTCGCACTGGTCACCTCGATAGCAAGTTTGGCTTTGATCCCAGCGCTTTGGATGAACTTTTTGCCTTTGTCAGTCAACACTCAACCCTGAACTGCATCGGTTTACACGCCCACATTGGTTCTCAGATTTTTGAACGTCAACCCCACCAAGATCTGGCGGGTGTCTTAGTAGATTATCTAAGTAAAGCTCTTCGCTACGATTTGCCGATTCAAGAATTGAATGTTGGGGGCGGATTGGGAATTCGTTATACCGAATCGGATGATCCCCCTAGTATTGACGAGTGGGTGAAAGGAGTTTGTGAAGCGATTGTTACCGCTTGTGAGGAGCAGCAACTACCCCTGCCAAAGCTACTGTCTGAACCAGGGCGATCGCTAATTGGTCCAGCTTGTGTTACTGCCTATACTCTCGGTAGCCGTAAAGAAATTCCACAAATGCGGACTTATATTGCCGTTGATGGCGGGATGTCAGATAATCCTAGACCTATTACTTACCAGTCTGTGTATCGAGCTATTGTTGCCAACCGGATGTCCACTCCCCTCACCCAAACCGTTACCGTTGCTGGTAAACACTGTGAATCAGGAGACATCGTTATCAAAGAAGCAACTCTCCCTCAAACTGAGCCAGGAGATATCTTGGTGGTTATGTCTACCGGAGCCTACAATTACAGCATGGCTTCTAATTACAATCGAGTGCCCCGACCAGCAGCTGTACTAGTGAATCAGGGAGAAGCCAACTTAATTTTAAAGCGGGAGACGTACCAGGACTTAATTCGGCAAGATCATTTGCCAATAAGACTTACACTGACAAAGGAAGTTTTGAGTCCTGAATCCTGAGTGAGGAAGTTTTGAAAGACTTAGTACTTAGGAGCTCTGGCTAGTCAAGCCTACCCACTTTAGGAGTAAGAGTACTAAGAGTAAAAGCAGTAGTTTTCTTCTCAAATCCCACTACTCTAGTAGTGGGTACTCAGGACTCTACAGGCAAGGGCGAAAATCCGGTTGATCTTGCCAAATAATTGCCAAAGCAGCTAAGGGGTAACAACTAATTGTTTTCTCTCGCTAAAATCAAGCCAGAGTTAAGCCTTCTAATCGCTAATTATTTATTGAAGTTCAATGCCTCCGTCGTCGTCGGGTCCTGTTGCTGACCCTGGATGGGCTCAGAACTTGTTGCTTCACAGCATCGATGTCGGGTTGGTTCTGGCCCTTACTTATATGGTGCTCCTGATCATTGGGGAGCGCCGAACGTTGTGGATGGTTCGGGGGTTAATTGTCCTAATGTTAGCCGCCGCCCTAAGTAATCGATTAGGGCTAACGCTGCTAAGTTTTGTGCTAGAAAAGTTGGTGGTTGGCTCGGCGGTGGCAATGGCTGTGATCTTCCAGTCAGAGTTTCGCCGATTCCTCGAACAGGTAGGGCGAGGAGAGATTGTACAGCTGTTTCAAGCGCAACGACGACCGATCCCCAAGCCAGATAGTGTGATTGATGAAATTGTGGACGCTGTCAAAGAATTATCCCAAAATCGGATCGGCGCTTTGATGATTATGGAGACAAATGGTCCGATTGATGAGCGGGATGTTTCTGTACCAGGTGTTCAGCTTAATGCTGAAGTCTCTAAAGAACTACTGCAAACTATCTTCCAGACATCGACATTGCTACATGATGGAGCTGTGCTGATTCGTGGCTCTCGTGTTGCCGCCGCTGGGGTGATTTTACCTCTTTCTGAGCGTACAGCCTCACGACAGCTAGGTACGCGCCATCGTGCGGCGATGGGAATTACGGAGCGTGTCGAAAATTGCCTTTGTATTGTTGTATCAGAAGAGACGGGATCAATTTCTTTGGCGGAAAGAGGAAAACTGAACCGACCCTTAACTAGCAGTAAACTCAAAGAATTGCTAGAGGCTCGATTTTCGACCGCTGTTGACCGTGAGGCAGTTGCCCCAGGGTTACGCAGTTTGCGGCGATTTAAAGCCAAGGGAAAGACTCTGGTTTCGCGTTTCCTCCGTCTTCCGTCATCCACTTCTCAAGAGAAGAAATGACTGCTAAGCAAACTATCTTAAAAAAGCTACCAATTGACCTTGACCAAGAGCGTCTGCCCAGGCATGTGGCAGTGATTATGGATGGAAATGGTCGCTGGGCAAAACGCCGGGGGCTACCCCGGATTATGGGGCATCGACAGGGAGTAGATGCCCTCAAGGAGTTGCTGCGTTGCTGCAAGGATTGGGGAATCCAAGCACTCACGGCCTATGCATTTTCCACGGAAAACTGGGGGCGTCCGCTTGAAGAAGTCGAATTTTTGATGACTTTGTTTGAGCGGGTCTTGATGCGAGAACTCCAGGAGATGATGGAGGAAAATGTGCAGATTCAGTTTGTGGGAAATTTAGCTGCCTTGCCGCGATCGCTCCAATCACAAATCGAGCGATCAATGACTGAAACTCAGAATAATCGCGGAATTCAGTTTATTGTTGCCACAAACTATGGGGGACGACAGGAAATTTTACAAGCCTGTCGTGCGATCGCGACCCAGGTGCAGCAAGGTCAACTCCAACCGGATGAGATTGACGATGAGCTGTTTTCACGTCACCTCTACACCGCCAATGTGTGTGACCCGGATTTGCTGATCCGTACTAGTGGAGAGATGCGCCTGAGCAACTTCCTGCTATGGCAAATGGCTTATGCTGAACTTTATATCACACAAGCCCTCTGGCCTGATTTTGACCGGGCAGAGTTTCATCAAGCTTTGTTTGCTTATCAGCAACGCGATCGCCGATTTGGGAAAGTTTAGAGGTTAGGTTAGCAGGTTGCAGGTTAAAAATTTCAACCTTCAACCTTCAACCTTCAACTTTCAATCCCCTAAGGGCCAGAGAATATTGCAGCTTCTACATCTTCACGACTGAGGGAGTACTTGAAGGAGCGTATAATATCTCGCCCTCCTTCGCCTGCGCCAAGATATCGCACGGTTAGCTCTTCAACCTCCAGGCACAGTTCTGCTTTCCAAGCGGGTCGCTCAACACGCCAGCAGTGTAGATCATTTCGGTCTTGTTCACATCCCTGCGCTTGCAGCCACTGTTCTATTTCAGGGAGAGGATGATTATATAAAGGGGTGTCCGCTGAGGGAAGTGCCATAGGGAGTAGAGGAGTTTTAAGTTTTGGGTGGCTTAGGCGTTGTCAACTACTAAGTCCTTTGAACTAGTATGTGTCGGTTCAGAAAATTTAGGAATTGCTGGAGCCTTGGTTGTCACCGTCGGATTGTCTGACAGGAGCTGATTTTCAACGGAGACAGTATCTAGGGTCTGTTTGTGTATTGGTAAGTCATTGCGGCTAGTCGGAGGAACTTGGAAAGCGGATTCGCCTCGTGTTAACCCAATGGCGATCGCTAACACTAAGCAACCCAGAAAGGTTAAGCCTAGAATAAATAGAGCAAAAATCTCCCCCGCTGAGAGAGGGCGGTCAGTTGGGTCAAGATAAGCTGAAGATTTATACGTCCGTTGGGGTTGGTTAACCGGAGTGTTTAAGCCTGGAGGTGCCTGAATCACATTAAGGCGTGAATAGCCAATTTTTTGGTCATACAGAACTCGCCGCTCTGGATTGCTTAAAGTAGCGTAAGCTTCATTAAGTTGTTGAAATTTTCTAGTTGCTGTCTCAGTTGGTAAGTCAGTGGTATCTGGATGATACCGCTTGCTGAGTTCCCGATAGGCACGTCGAATTTCTAGGGGTGACGCACTAGGATGCAACCCCAATAGCGCGTAATGGCTGGCTTGACTGGAAATTACGCGCTCCCTGATTGTTTGTTTTACCCGCTCCTGAGCCACAGCCGTTTCACCCTACCTCGTGTTCAAAGGGTTTGTGATCATTCTAAGCCAAGCGCTATCGGGTCGCTACGCTAAGGCTAGCCGTTGGCTTCTAATCAAGACCCGTCACACCAATCACACTGTTGGCAATGCCGTTCAAGAGCCTGTTCATTGGGGTAAGAATCTTTAGATCTAGGCATGGTTATCGATTTTCCCTCAAGCTCACCATAACTTGTATTTCTTAAACTAGGGGCAACAAGTACTTTTTTACTCTTTGGGTCAATGGCAATTAGATGTAAGTCAAAGAGTGTGTGAAGGTCTGCTCGAAGCAATAACCCATTTGAAGGATGATTGGTTTGAGTGCCGTTGTAGGGAATGATGTGAGCGGCTTCCAAGGCTGGTTCTGCATCACAACCTGTAATAGCACAACAGGAGTTGTACGCTGTGAGTAAACTTTCACGAAACTTAGATTGCCCTCGGCGTCGCACAATAGAGGCAAAAGTTCGCTCTCTGGCATCTTCGATACTTTCGGGGTTGAAGGTACCATCAGCCTCGGCACGCTGCTGTGCAATATCAATTTCCTTAAGCGCGATCGCTTTAAGAATCTCTTTGTGAGCGTGACTATGTTTTTTTACTTCGACAACAGTCAATCGAAAGCGCATTTCTTCAATAGCGTCTTCGCTAAATTCATTGTAGGGACGTGAAAAGAGCCATTCAACTGGACGAAAATGTCTAAATTTTTTACTAAGGCTTTCGTCATATTTGTATGAACCATTCACTCGACCAATATGGATTTTACGCTCACGCTTTGGCTTTGATGGATATACAATAATGTCACCTATTTGAATTTCATATACAAATCGCCAAATATTACCGACATCCTGGGAAATACTTTTAGGCTTATCATCTGGGTAGCACTCGGTAAGCTTAGCTTTTAAAGCCTTACGGTCAGGATTTATATTTTTAATATCACCTATTTTTTCGCAACCAATAGTAATGTAGTTCTTGTGCAGGAAAATATTGTCAGCCTCGTCTTTTTTTCCTGGCTGTCTTTTAGAGCCAGAATGGATATGCCATACATTAGGCAGTTTTGCAACAAAACTTTGATCTACCCCATCAAACTCAGATTGAGTCATTTTATCCTCGTCATTACTTCAGACTGTGCGCGTCGTCGAACTCAGAGCACTAATATCAATTTCATTAAACACTGCTACAAATGCACCCCCCTAACCCCCCTTGTTAAGGGGGGAAAAATAAAATTATTTGTAGCGAACATTTAGGAGATCGATATAAGTATTCACAAACGCAATTTTAAGAGCAAATTATTCAGTAATGAATCCGAGGATTAACGTAGCTGTTCTGAGGGCAGCTTGAAATTTCAGTGATTGCTACAATTGTGTAAATTGCTAATTTAGATTAGAAGCGATCGCTTATCGCTGACCTTGATCAGTTGCTTTTTCAACGTATCGCCAAAGAAGAGTTCCTTGATACTGATACACGACACCACAAATTGCAGATAATAATAACCAACCCAATACACTAACTCGCAAATCAAATATCGTTACATCCAGCAAGTTGAATAGGGTACAGCCTGCGAAAGCCACCAAAAAAGTGAAGAGAATTAATTTATCTTGATGCCACTGATATTTAGCTGTTGGTGCTTCGACATCTAACTTGGTACCTAACAGCAAAACCCCTTGAGCCAAAACCCAGCAAACTAAGCCACAGAATAGCAGTGTTGCTGGAATGCCAGTCTCAGCCATCAACATCAGCAGCAAGTTGTGGGGATGTCCCAGCCAAAGGTGCATTTTGGCTTGATATAGTGGAGTGAAATTCCGTAACCCCCAACCCATCAGAGGACGTTCCTGAGTCATTGACCAGGCAAACTGCCACTGAGTTGACCGCAACTGAGCTACGGGTCGGTTAGGATACAACTGGTCAGAAAGCCGCGCCCAGAAGAAAGCGGGAACTAAGCTACGCAGTGATTGACGCCCCAACTCAGGACCAAAAGCTGCCCAGAGGATGGTAGTTGCAGCAGCAGTGACTCCTAGCACAAGCCAGCGCCAGCCCACGTAAAGCGCAAAGGCAAGGCAAGCTAAAACCGCGATCGCCCAAACATTGCGAGAATTGGTTAGGATAAGCGCGATCGCATTACTTATAACCAACACACTCCAAACCAAAAGCTGAACGCCTTGGAACTTATCCCCACGCTGTCGTAGCGATTGAAATGTCTCAATCCACAGCCCTAACCCCAAAATAAACGCCATCTGGAGATAAACTGCCAAGATATTGGCGTACATGAATACGGAAGACATCCGACCTGGAGGATTGCCGCCAGGTAGAATTAGCCAACCGCTCACACCTTGTAACTGTTCTGAGCCAGCCCATCCCAAAAACAACTGCCCAAAGCCTAGAATCACTACAGGCAAGGAACCAACAACAAGAATCTTTGCCAATTGCCGCAGCTGACCGATGCTTTGAAACAGAGTACTGAAGGTGGCAAAAAACAGGAAATACGGTATTAAATTAGCTAAGCCGAGAAAAGCTTCTGAGGGGCTGTTTGCAAAGCAACAGGTGATGATGAGCCAACCACTAAGGATAGCCAATCCCCAATTCAGACGGCGTTGAACCATGGTGCGATACTGTCGTCGCCACAGTCCTAGCAGAGCCAATGCTACATTCACCAGTCCCAGGGTAGGGAACCAGGGAAGTAAAAAAAGCCCGATTTGAGCACAATTCCAAGCGCCTTGCAAGCCGTGTTCTGGATGTCGGCTTAAACAGTTTTGTAGTGTGAGTTTTGAGACTTGGCGTAACTTCTCAACCCTCACTCTCGATGTCTCACTTTCACTAGCTGAGTGCCTAATACTAAACTGTTGTACATTTAATTTGCATTTAGGAAGCAACCAACATGGCTGCCAGCATTAAGTTTCCCCATTTTGAATTTTGAATTTTGAATTGATTATCAAACTGGCTCCCAGCATTGAGTGCGAGTAAGACGAATTTGTGCTAGAGCAAAGATAGTGGGGATGATGCGACCGTAATTTGTGGCGATCGCTCGCCAGCCTAGATCAGCAAAGAAATACCCCCATAGTACCGGTCCTAGGAGCGCAAACACACTCCGAGTAGCACCATAACGAGCTGCATTCATCGCCATTCCCCGCTTTGCCGTTTGCAGCGTCAAGTAGTGCTGAAACTGGGCTGCCGCCGCTGCACCACCCTGAACAATGGTTTCTTTTGCAACTTGATAACGAGCAAAATGAATGGCAGATTGACGTGCCATCTGTTGTAGCAGTATCGGCTTAAGGATTGAACTCACAGCTAGGGCACTGCCGCCTTTGATGAGTATACCCATAGGGTCATGTTGGATGTGTACCGGTAGTGGCTCAGTAAGGTTAGCTTGAGCAAGCGATCGCTGCACCTTTGCTGTCAACGATTTCTTTTCTGATGCGGGTAAACGTTTCCAAGCTCTACCCATCAAATTGAGAAATATCTCTGCCTCTAAATCAGTAGTAGTCAGCCGTTTAGAATAAGGAAGCTTCAGATAATGACAAACTTGAATCAGCGCTTGTCTGTAGGTGAATTCCTGGGTGCGTCCCCTTAGCACTGTCATCCCATCTGCCGCCAAAAAGCGAAATCGCTCCTCCAAGGCATCCAACCAAGCCTCACGATCTCGGCTTTGAATTTCTATCGGGTCAGGTGTCTGAACATAATCTAACGGGTTAAACTTGCGGCGGAATAAAATTTCCGTCAGCTGCTGTAGTTCTTCTTCCGTAGCTAACTCTAACGCGGCTCTTAGCTCATCCAACGTCGTTCCCTCCACAACCCCAGATTCAGTATTGTCCATTATTCTACTTCTATTGATTCAATGCACGAGGAGCATCAATTGTGTTTGATGTCGCCATTATTGGTGCTGGTTTAGCAGGACTCACCTGCGCCCAACAGCTGCACCAGGTTGGGTATCAAGTGGTAATTATTGAAAAGTCCCGTGGTGTCGGGGGACGAGTGGCAACGCGACGCCTTCAGGATACCCGTGCTGATCATGGGGTGCGATACCTGGAACCACAAGGAAAGTTGTTGCAGCAACTGATTGATCTGTTAGTAAACCGTGGCATTCTCCAGACTTGGACTAATACGATTTACGAACTTAAAGCGGCACAACCGGACTGTGGAGTCAAAAGTCATTCTCAGCCTTCACCCCTAACCCCTAACCCTTTACTGATGAACCGTTACGTGGCACCAGAGGGAATGACAGCCGTTGCTAAAATTCTCGCCACTAATCTAGAAGTTTGGCTAAACCGACGAGTACACTCCATCACTCCAACCGCCGATAGCACCTGGCATCTCGCCCTTGAGCCAACGGCTGAAACACAAACCGAGCTAACAGCAAAGGCAGTTGTCTTGGCGATTCCAGCCCCCCAAGCCTTGATGCTACTAGAACCCTTAGCTCAAACTTGTCTACCTGCGGCATTTGTAGATACTCTGCGCTCTGTCGAGTTTAACCCTTGCCTCAGTGTGATCGCAGGGTACTCAGTAGGAGCAACGCCTGAATTCCCTCTTCCCGAATGGAAAGCTTGTACCTTATCAAATAACTCTGACTTAGCCTGGATTGGCTTAGACAGCAGCAAGCGCCCAGATTCTGGGGTGCCCATCTTCGTCCTGCAAAGCACTGCTGAGTTTGCAAAACGTTACCTAGATGCGGAGGATTTAAACCCAGCTGGACAGCAACTATTATCCCGTGCTGCACAGTTGCTAATTCCCTGGCTCGATACCCCCAATTGGTTTCAAGTTCACCGATGGCGCTATGCCTTTCCCTGTCGTCCCTTGAATCGAGACTACCTCGACGCCTCCACAGCATCGCCTTTAGTTTGTTGTGGCGATTGGTGTGGAGGCAATCTAATAGAAGGTGCAATAAATTCTGGATTAGCCGCTGCGGAGCAGATTAACAGCCAGTTGCAACAGCGAACCCTGCCAGGAGAGAAATTTTTAGAGGCGATTTAGCTAGAACAGTTCAACTCCTGCTCTACAAGATTAGATAATTTATTCGTTGGAAATCCTTTGTCCCTCTACAGCGATTCGTTGAGAACTGACACACCGTGGAAAATCCAGTTTTGGTGGTTGATTACGACGCCAATTGGCCCATGGAGTTTGAGCAGGAGAAAATCCAGATTCTCAATGCCCTCGACAATGCCGTCATGGATATTCAGCATGTTGGTAGTACCTCTGTGCCAGGGCTAGCCGCCAAACCAATTATTGACATTGCTGTAGGTTTGAAACAGATACCACCAAGCCTTGCCCAGATTGAAGCTCTCGAAAAACTTGGCTCTGTCCATCGGGGTGAGGCAGGTATTCCAGGGCGGCACTTCTTTGGCAAAGGTATGCCTAGTACCCACCACATCCACGTAGCGAAGTTGGGTGCTGAGTTCTGGGAAAGACATATCCTCTTTCGTGACTTTCTGAGGGCGCACCCAGATGCGGCTCAGCAATACGAAGCATTGAAGCGTGACTTAGCCATTCAATTCCGATGCGATCGACAACGCTATACCGATAGTAAGACACCTTTAATTGAGCAATTACTCGTCCAGGCAAGGGCATGGCAGCAGGGTTAACTAAAGGAAAACCGCCGCCCATTCAACTTTGCTCTGAAAATGCTTCTGGATCGATTTTATTGCCCACTACAACCTTACTTCGGGCTAAATTTGCCAAGTTGGTCTAGCTGACGTGTCTACATCAATTTTGTATAAGTTTTCTAATATTTTTCTGCTTTTTGGTATAGGTAGGTTCTCTAAAGAAAAGCTTTCAAATAAAGTGCAGTTCTACAGGGATTATCTACTATTAAAGGACGCAAAGATGCGGTGACACGGGAACTCTGTTCAGAAGAGGATTTAGACTTCTCTTGAATAGAAGGCGACTTCTGCAAAATTCGGTTGTAGTCTCAAACCTTTGGTCGTTTCAATCAGACATAGGGTTTGAGATGCTGTCATAGCTCCACTTCTTTGCATTTCTCCATTCCCGTGTCTTCTTCGATGAAATTTCTTTAGCGGTGCTATGTCAGTATGTTTTTCATTGTTTCCCCAACAAGGGCAATTCTGTTTGGAATAGCTTGGTTTTGTGCTGCTTCGCCTGTAGTCGCTCAACCCATCACCCCAGCGAACGATGGCACAGGCACATTGGTTACTCCCGATGGGAACCGTTTTGATATTCACGGTGGCACTCTTTCTGAGAATGGGGCGAATCTCTTTCACAGTTTTGAGCGATTGGGACTCGATTCCGGTCAGATTGCTAATTTTGTGTCAAATCCCGCTATTCGCAATATCCTAGGGCGTGTGAAGGGCGGTGACCCGTCCCTGATTAATGGTCTAATTCAAGTCAGTGGGGGGAACTCCAACTTATTTTTAATGAATCCAGCCGGGATTGTCTTTGGTTCTGAAGCTACGTTAAATGTTCCGGCTTCCTTCACCGCTACTACTGCCACTGGCATAGGCTTTGATGGGGGGTGGTTTAAGGCATTTGGCATCAATGATTACCGCAGCCTAGTTGGAACTCCCAATGCCTTTCGTTTTGATGGTACTCAAGCTGGAGCGATTATTAATGCGGGTAATTTGACAGTTGGACCAGGGCAGAATGTCTTTCTTATAGGAGGGACAGCAATCAACACTGGTACGGTGCAAGCCCCAGGAGGCAATATCACGGTGATGGCAGTGCCCGGAACGAGTTTAGTGCGCGTCAAGGAAGCTGGGCGAGTTCTGAGTTTGGAGATAGCACCCTCTACAGATGGGCAGGGGAATTCGTTGCCAATCACTCCGCTGATGTTGCCCGAATTGCTCACAGGTAACCATATTGAGACGGGCTTAACGGTCAATGCCGATAACACCGTGCAAACAGCCTCTGGGATTCTAATCCCTACGCAGACAGGGACAGCGATCGCATTGGGTACTCTCGATGTCTCCAATGTAGGGTCGCAAGGTTCTCCTCTAGCGCAAACAGGCGGTACTGTAAATATTTTTGGCGATCGCGTCGGTCTGTTCAGTGCTTACATTAACGCTTCCGGAATCAATGGTGGTGGTCTTGTGCGGATTGGCGGAAATTTCCAAGGGAAAGGACCAGTGCCAAATGCCTCACGCACATTTGTCAGTCGCGATACGGCGATTAATGCCAATGCACTGCTTAACGGAAATGGCGGTCGGGTCATCCTCTGGGCAGATAAAGTGTTGGGGTTTTATGGCAACATCACCACCCGTGGAGGTTTAAATTTTGGCAATGGCGGTTTTGTAGAAGTATCGAGTAAACAAGACCTGATTTTCCGAGGTCATGTTGACACAAGCTTCTCTAACGGTAGTTTGGGGACGTTGCTGCTAGATCCAGAAAACATCATTATTGTGGCTGCTGGTGGCACAAACGATACTGAGCTTTTGGACGGCACGATTCTCTCTACTGATAGCCCCGGTGCAACCTTCACGATTTCTGGAGTGACACTCCAAGCGCTTCAGGGTAATGTCTTGCTAGAGGCGACCAATGATCTAACCATCGCTCCTGGAGTATCACTGAACTTTGTACCTTTTGGCGGATCGATAACGTTTAGAGCAGACGCCGATGGGAACAACGTTGGGTCTTTTTTGATGGACACAACGCAATCGCTTAATGCGAGCGGGAGAGCTGTCACGATTTCAGGAGCAAGTGTAACGGCTGGAGAAATTAACACGTCAACGATTGATGGCGGCGGCATCGCTGGCGGCATCATTAATATCACTGCCACCAATGGCAACGTCAGCGCCGTTAATCTTAGGTCTTCCTCTGAACCTCGCTCTGCTCAACCTGGTGCTGGCGGTAATATTACAGTATCTGCCTCTGGGAGAATCAATATCACAGGTGTAATAGAAGCCCAATCTGAAGCAGGACGAGCTAGCGCTGGTTTTTCGGCTGGAGATGCTGGGGCTGTTACTCTCACGGCGGGTAATGGCATTGCCGTCGGTTTTATAGATACTCGCTCTCAAATAAATGGTGACGGCAGTACTGGTAACGCTGGGGATATTACCCTCACTACAAGGAACGGCAACATCACTACAGGCTTGCTCTTCCTTGGCGCGATCGCTAATACGGCTAATGGCAATGCTGGCAGGGGTGGGAATCTAACTATTACTGCCCCCAATGGCAGCATTATCGTTACAACCGCTCAAGAGGGAATAGTTACCCGCTCTGAAGCGGGTCCAAGTTTTGGCAATTCTAGTAATGCCGGAGCAGTAAACCTCAATGCAGGCGGTAATATCAGCATCAGCGGAACTTTCGGTATAGACTCCCGCTCTCAATCTATCTTTGGCAATAGCGGCAATGGTGGTGACATTGCCCTCAATACTACCACTGGTAACATTACCCTCAACGGGGGAGACATCAACACAAGCGCTTCAACTGGTATTGGAGGAGCGATCGCTCTCAATGCTGCCAATAACATTACTGCTAGGGAAATCAACTCTAGCTCTACCAGCAATGGCGGCGCTATCATCCTCAGAAGCAATACAGGAGGGATTACTACCCGCCAACTCAACTCATCAGGAGCAACCAATGGTGGGGAAATCCAAGTTGACGCTAGCACCCAGATCTTACTTGGACAAATCAACTCCAGTGGAGCTTTAAACCAGGGTGGCAATGTCACCCTTAACTCACTAGGTGACATCCAAGTGCCTTGGATTAACGCCCAAGGAGGAATCTTCGGCGGTAATGTTAACATCAGCACCGAGGGATTCTTCCGAGCGACAGACACTTTTATAGACCGCAACAACGTTCTAACGAGTATCTCCAGTGCTGGCAGTAATGCTGGAGGAAGCATTACTATCCAGCACGGAGGCAGCGGATTGATTCCTTTTGATGTCGGTAATGCCATCACTAACGGCACAGCTGGTGCTATCACTAACGGCAATTTCACAATTCAACCTTTCCAGTCCTTTTCCTTCACCGACACAAAGGGCAACATTCAGATTATTAGCGTTGACCGACCCAACAATCCAACTGATCCACCCACGAAACCTACCGACCCACCCACGAAACCTACCGACCCACCCACGAAACCTACCGATCCACCCACGAAACCTACCGATCCACCCACGAAACCTACCGATCCACCCACTAAACCGACTGATCCGCCCACTAAACCGACTGATCCACCTACTAATCTCACTAAACTACCTATCAATCCTGTCGATCTCACCAAACTACCAGAATCCCCCTCTGCATTGACCGTTACAAACAACATCCCTCCCTTAGAGATTGACACCACCGTTGGGCAACTGGAGGAAACCTTCACGGCTGCGTTTAAGAACTATTTGGGACTTAAGGATACCCCTATCGCTAGTTTGGAACAAGCCAAGGCAACTCTCCGCAACATTGAACGAGCTACTGGCACTAAACCCGCTCTGATTTATGCTGTCTTTACATCGACAACTGCCTCTTCACTAACAGCTGACAGTCAATCGCCAGTGCTCACACAACCCGATCGCCTGAATCATGACAATGACCACCTAGAATTGGTGCTAGTCACTAGCCAAGGAAAAACGATTCGACGGCAGGTGACGGAGGCAAAGCATGAGCAAGTCCTCCAGGTAGCGAGGGCATTCCGTAGTACCGTCACCGAGCGCCGAAATCGAAACGGCTACCTGGACTCGGCTCAGCAACTGTATCGCTGGCTAGTTGCTCCTGTCGAGCCGGATTTACAAGCACAACAGATTGACAATCTCGTGTTTATCATGGACGGTGGTTTACGCTCTATCCCTTTAGCTACGCTGCATGATGGCAAGGGGTTCATCGTGGAAAAATACAGCGTTGGCTTAATGCCCAGTCTGACTCTTACCAATACTCGCTACAAGGATTTAAGGGAAACCTCTGTTTTAGCCATGGGAGCGGCACAATTTACGGAGCAAAAACCATTACCATCGGTGCCCGTAGAATTATCTTTAATCACAGGTCAGTTGTGGTCAGGTAAGTCCTTCCTTAACAACAGCTTTACTTTGAAAAATCTTAAACAAGCCCGCTCTAGAGATCCATATGACATTATTCATTTAGCCACTCATGCTCACTTTAATTCGGGTAAGCCTAGTAACTCTTACATCCAGTTGTGGGACACTAAACTGCGACTTGACCAGTTGCCTGAGCTGGGCTTGAATAAACCGCCAGTGGAACTGTTGGTTTTGAGTGCCTGTCGTACTGCACTAGGCGACCAGGATGCAGAGTTGGGATTTGCAGGGTTGGCGGTACAAGCTGGGGTGAAGTCAGCCCTGGGTAGTTTGTGGTCTGTCAACGATGAAGGGACACTGGCGTTAATGACAGAATTTTACGAGCAATTGAAACAAGCTCCCATCAAAGCCGAGGCTCTACGACAAGCGCAGCTAGCAATGCTCAGGGGTGAGGTGCGATTGCAAGGGGATAAGTTAGTAACAAGTCGTAACAGTTTTCCTTTACCTCCAAATCTAGTTCAGCTTGGAGACACAGACCTCACTCATCCTTATTACTGGAGTGCGTTCACAATAATCGGCAACCCCTGGTAGTCAGTAAGCGGTTGATTATAGGCTTATTTACGTCCTTCATTTGGACTTTTGAATTCAAAAACTAGTTAAGGAGTTGGGCGGCTAATTCCAGAGCTTCTTTGGGTGTAGAGATTCTGCCTTCAGCGCGTGCTACCCCAATCTCACACAGGAGTTTACCAACTTGTGGTCCAGCTGAGATATTGAGCGATCGCATCAAGTCTTTGCCACTTACTAACTGAGTCGGGTGAGCCACTTGATCGTCAGCGCTAAGATAGCGCTCGACCACAGAGGCGATTTTATCCACAGACATTCCCTCTGCCACTGCCAGAACTGCTAAAGCTGGGAAAACAGTCCCAACATCTTGAAAGAAAAAATACTGCTGCCGTAGTGGCATTTGGGAGGTTATATAAGACAACAACTGCGGTAGGTATTTAAGTGCTGTTACCACAGCCCGAATTTCAGCACGAGAGTACTTTAGACTCAACAACTGTTCTTCAGCAGCTTCTGGTACCACTGGTACTAAACTTGCTAGCTTCGCAAGACTCAGCAATGAAGCTGACTTGCCGCCAACCGATGCTCGAAGTTCTACCCCAAGTTCAGACCAAGTTTCTTCTAGCACGACAGCTGAGTAGTCAATTGCTGCCACTTGCGCTAAGCCTTGAGCCGTCGCATCGGGAAACCAGACTTGTAGCAGATTATCTTCCCAAGCCACTTTCAACCAGGGTGTACCTTGAGGTGACTTGAGAAGATAGCCCAACTCTACCTGAACTCGTTCTGCTGCTACCTGCCTGAGTAAGGGTGCCAACTCACGAATCGCTGACTGGGTTGCTGGTTCAATCCTAAAACCCAACTGGGCAGCTTGTCGGTAAGCTCGTAGTAATCGTAAGGGGTCATCTTGCAGATTTGAACGTGACACCATACGGATGATGCCTGCACGGCAATCTACGATACCTTGAAGCGGGTCAATGAATTCGCCAGTGTGGGGATTGTAGGCGATCGCATTCACTGTAAAATCTCGTCGATACAAGTCCGTTTCCAGGTTGTTCCCTTCTTGTTGAGCCAGGTCAACTGTTGCCTGGTCAAATACAACTCTAGCAATCTGGCGATCGGCATCCAGCACGACAAACCCAGCTTTGTAGTATTCAGCAAGCTTTCGCGCTGTCTGCACGGCGTTAGTCGGTAAAACAAAGTCTAAATCTAAATACTCGGCACGTCTTAATAGCAAGGCATCCCGAACCGCACCGCCCACTAAACAAGCTTGTGGGGGTAGCCATTCCTGACTAAAAGGCCAGGTTTGGGGAGAAAGGGCAGAGGAAGCGATATCTAAGTTTTGCCAGTTCATCAGAATTTCATCGTTTAACAGACTACATAAAAATCAACCCAAAAGCTGGTGAACAAATGCCTTGCCTGAGCTAGGCTAACAAAAAGGATTTGGAGTTTGGGCAATGTGTATTTGCGTTAACTGCCACTACGTAGACCGCTGCACTACATATCATGCTGTAGAAACCCAGCACGAGGTGCCTCATTTAACAGAAACCCCTGATTTTGAGGCGACTGAACCGACAATTAATGTCAATATCCGTCCCCATCAAGATTATGTGGAGATGGAATGGGATGTTGTAGGGTGCCTCAGCTTTAAGAGGGAAACTGGCAAGTGGGCGAAGCTGCGTCCAGGTGAGTTGGTACCCACCTGAAGCCTTACCTGAAAAGGTGACGGTTCAAAGCAACTTCGTTGACACATTTCCTGCGATCGCGGCAAGATGAAAAAAGCGATAAATTTTTGTAAAGGCTGAGCTGGATGTCTTTTGAGTTTCTATCACTGGAGACGATCCAGGAAATTGCAAAGCAATATGGCTACTGGGCAGTTTTTCTAGGAATTGCCTTTGAAAGCTTAGGAATTCCCTTACCGGGAGAAACGATTACCATAGTGGGTGGCTTCCTGGCAGGTAGCGGTGAACTAAATTATTGGCTAGTGCTGAGTACGGCAAGTGCTGGTGCCATCCTAGGCGGCACAATTGGCTACTGGATTGGTAGGTTAGGCGGTTGGTCTTTGTTGCTGAAGGCTGGGAGTTTCTTTCGCGTCAGTGAACAGCAACTGACACAAGCCAAAGGGGAATTTAGTGAAAACGCTGGTAGAGCCGTATTTTTTGGGCGATTTGTGGCACTACTGCGGATCTTAGCGAGTCCGATGGCGGGAATTGCTGAAATGCCCTTCCCGCAATTTATGTTATTTAACGCAGCTGGTGCTACTGTTTGGGCATCAGTGATGGTGACTTTATCATTCTTCCTGGGACGCCTTGTACCACTAGAACAATTAATCTCTTGGATGGCTCGATTTGCGATCGTTGCCCTGCTCCTGGTAATTGCTTGGTTCGTTGTTCCCGGTTGGTTAGAGTCTCGTAAAGTGAAGCAGTCATCTGTTGAAGATCAACCGTCAGCACCGGGGGAGTAGGTACTGGGAATCTGCGAAGAATTCA
>DATNPH010000022.1:0-47548 GCA_036703315.1 Coleofasciculaceae cyanobacterium | reverse complement strand
ATTCGCAAACCGTGGCTGTTTGGTCTGGCAGGTGGTGCACTCCTGTGCGTGTTAGTCGGGATTTCTTATAGTCTATTTCTCCTAGCGGTGTGGGTACCCCTCGTGCCACCAGCTTTTGCCCTGATAGGAACTGCCGTTAGTTTGGAGGTACCTGAAATCTTGTTGGTAATCAACCAAGTACTGCCAAGTTTTGATGTAGATGCCTTAAAGCAGGAAGTACAAAAGACTTATAGTTCTCCTGTAGCAGGGATTTTGCCACATAGTGAAGAGATGATGCGTTTAGCTAGTAGTGATATCTTCTGCTTGCACTATCCCAATCATCCCTTGAGCAAGGTGATAGACACTATTGCTACGCAGATTATGGACTAAGTCTTACGAGCAATCATTGTTGAATGCTTTGCTAATCCAAATATTTGCTTCATTTCATTAAAGATTTTGTAAAGTTTAGTTTTGGGATGACCGCTGATGAGTTTTGCGAGTAAACTACTTTTAAGTAGCTAAAACTGTATGTTCAGTACCTGAGATTGTGGTTACAGCCGAAGAAAAAAACTGGATACAGGAAAGCCGTCACAAGAATCGAGGCAGTACTTACTTGTTTGCCCCGATGGTGGAGTTTAATGTAATGGCTGAAGTTGGAGATACTCCCCCCTAAAATTAGCCATAGTCTCTTCAATAGATTTGCAGAAAATTCAATAATCACACTGAAACGTAAGGAATAATCCTGACTTTCTTTTCAAATAACTCGGTCAGGATTGTGACGATGGAAAATAGCTTGTTAAGTTATCGTTTTTAGGCTTTAACTCAGGACTTTCTAGCTGGCTTATAGCAGATAGGAATGAAAGAGTAATCCTGAATCAACGTTGTAGGCATTCACATAACTATCTGGTTTCCGATGGTGGATGTTTAGCAGTCACACTGATTTTCAATCCTATTCCACCCTTTCAGTTGTAGGTTTGTCCTTCCCTCGTGAGGATGCAATTCTGCACGCAACATCACTAATTTAGCTCTAAAGACAGCTTTTGAGCTTAACTCACTGTCAATTATTCGCTGAAGATCCAAGATTAGGAAATCTGCCATGGTTAATTCAAACAATCAGCCGATCGCTATTGTCTGTGCTGCGGATGACAACTATGCTATGCCACTCGCGGTTACCCTTCATTCAGCACTTGCGAATCTCAAAAATAAGCCAAAGATATTCTTAGTTATCATTGATGGCGGGATTAGTCCACGGAGCAAACGTCGGATTCTCCAATCCCTTGACCCCGAACAGGTAGAGATTCACTGGATGCCGCCAGATGAAAGGTTAATCAAAAACCTGAAAGTGGAAAGACACTTGACAATTGTTACCTATTATCGGCTACTTATTCCTCAACTGCTCCCACAGCATTTTAACAAGGTCATTTATTTAGATAGCGATATGGTCATCAAGGGAGATTTAGAACAGCTATGGAATATAGATATTGGCGACAATTATGTCTTAGCTGTTCAGGATGATAATCAACGCTACATCCACATGTCTGGCGGGTTGAGAAACTATCAGGAGTTGGGAATTAACCCAGATTTAAAGTATTTCAATGCCGGAATGTTAGTTATTAATCTGGAAAAGTGGCGCAACGATAATATTCCCCTCAAGGTTGTGGAATATCTGGAACGGAATAAAGAGTATGTGCGCGATCACGATCAGGATGGACTCAACGGCGTACTTGCCGGAAAATGGGGAGAACTGAACCCACGCTGGAATCAGATGCCTCGAATTTACACTTATTCATCATGGCAAGATAGTTCCTATGATGAGCAGCTGTATAGAGAGCTTCTTGAGCATCCCTACATTATTCACTATACGACTCCGCCTAAACCTTGGCATCAAGGCTGCGAACACCCGAATACAGCTTTATTCTTCCACTATCTTGACCAGACGGCTTGGTCAGGATGGCGCAATACGATCTGGAGGCGGGCTTGGAGACGAGCTACCAAAGAAATGAAACTACTTTTGAGTTTTGGCAAAGATGGCAAAAAAGCACCCAAGATAAGCAAGCAGACTAAAATAAAGATACCTGTCTGAAGATAGAGTTCCGTAATAGAGATATCTTGCATCCTTCTGATTAAGCCACTTCTCCCGCCGTGGAAGAAAAGATACTGACTTAGAAATCTATTGCCAGGTCAGTATCTTTTTAATGCCTGAAATCGGCAATCAGGTGGTTATTGTTCTTAATGCTTCCCTGAACAGTTATGGTCAAAACGATCAGATTTTAATTGGCGATCGCATACAAATTGATCCCAATGTTTCCATTAAGAGTGCGGCTCAAAACAGTAAGATTATCCTGAAAGACGGGATATGCCTTGGTGAGGGCGCTGATAATAACACTATCGAGTTGCACAGTGGAGGCGAGGCATACTCAATGCTCAGGAATTGACAGATTGTTCGATCCATACCGAAACTGACCCGCCGTTACATCGGAACTCACCCCAACCATCTGCATTGGTGTGTATTGGCTCCTTAACCTGTTCTGTCAAGTCGTGGAAGATAGTGTTAGGCTTGCCGACCTCCATCCACTTGCTGCCGCCCGGTCCATCGCTCATCAGTACCGCGATCGCCTTGGGATGATCCTGATCACCCAAGCGTGTCCAGCCAATGATGTCCCAGTGATCGAAGTAATCGTACTGAGGACCATAAGCATAGTGCTTACGGACGTGGAGGAACTTGTCGATCAGCCAACGGTGAGAATCCAGCCAGATCTCATGCTTGTTGCCATCACGACCCGTGTCCTCGTAATGAGCACCGTAATAGTCGGCGTAGAACACGCAGGGGTAGCCTTCCCGCCGCAGCAGAATCAGCGCGTAAGCAAGCGGCTTGAACCATGGCTCGACCACCGATTCGAGCGCCTGCAAGGGCTGACTGTCATGATTTTCCACGAACGTGACTGCCAACGCTGGCTGCTGCTGCATGAGTGTACCATCGAGTATTTGCCGCATATCATACGCTCCACCACTCCGGCTAGCGCGATGGAAGTTGTAGTGCAGGGGCACGTCAAACAGCGACATCCGCCCCTCCGTCGCGCCGATATACCAGTGCAAAGCCTGGATATCTTCTGACCAATATTCGCCAACACTGAACAGATTCCGTTGGGCGTGGTGACGCACATGGTCTAGCCATTCTTTGAAGAACCAGTATCGGATGTGCTTAACTGCATCGAGTCGAAAGCCGTCCACACCCGTAGTGTCCAGGAACCACTCGCCCCAATACTTGAGTTCACCGTTTACCTGCTCAACACCCATATCCAGGTCACAAGCCATCAAAAAGTCGTAGTTGCCCAGCCTTGGATCGACCCCCGTTTCAAAACCTTTATCCTTGAGGCGATAGATCGTACTGTCACCAGGTTTATCCGCATTGTGGTTGACTGAATCGAAATGCCACCAATGCCACTTCATACTAGAGTATTTGTCGCCGCGACCGGGGAAGGTGAAGTGTGTCCAGATTCGTATCTGCTGCGACGGTCCAATCTCGTAGTTACGGTTATCGAAGGCAACTGGGATGGCATCAACCTCTTCAATCTCATCCCCACCATTCCTGTGGTTGAAGACTCCATCCGCGTAGACTTGTAGACCAGTTTTCTGCGCCGCCTTGACCGAGGCTAGGAACTGCTCACGTGTGCCGTACTTGGTTCGCACTGAGCTTTTCTGGTCAAATTCACCCAGATCGAACAAGTCGTAGACACCGTAACCGACATCAACCCCCCCGCCACTAGCCTTATACGCGGGTGGTAACCACACGGCGGTAAAGCCTGCATCGCTTAGAGTTGCTGCTTTGTCTTTGAGTTGTTCCCACAAGGTTCCATCTGGTGCAATGTACCAGTGAAAATACTGCATGATTGTGCCATTGACCTGTGGCATGCTGATTCCTCCTGTGGAGAAAATAAGTTAGCTATTGTTACAAGGGAGCAGAGCGCTATTCCAGACACAAGAATTGAATCTCGTTGTTAAAACGGCAGTTCTTCATCGTTTTGTTCTTTGATTGATAGTCGCCAGTTGGTAGTTACTTCCTCTTCCACGGGCAGTTGTTCAACAATGTCTCCCAGTTCTTTCTGAAGCTTTTGCGTCAGGGAGATGGGAAAATCTAACTCGAGCCCGTTGGCTTGTGCTAGTTTTGCGAGTTGATCAAACGGGACTTTCTTTGTGGTTCGTGGGTAACTAGATAGCTCGAAATCCTCTGTTTCTGAAACATTCTGCACCTGCATAGCTTTTTTTATTCGTTCTTGTATGTGTGTCATTTCTGTATTCAGCAGCTTCCATTGATGTTCAATTCCCCGATAGCGTTGAGCAAGTGTCGTTAAATCTTCTGTTGCTGGATCGGGGTTACTCCGCTGACACAGCTTGAGTAGTTGGTGATGCACCTGAGCCACATAGACCGGGTCCATTTTTGCATAGAAAAGCTGGCTTGATGTGAGGGGGCGCACTCCCCAGTTACTGGCTTGCTCGGCTTTATCTACTGGTGGAAAGTAACACAATTGCTCTGCTAGAGTTTTGAGTTGCAGATTTGGCAATTGCAGCAGGTAGTAGGGAATTGTTTTAGCGAGTTCCAACGTGCAGGTGACATTCTTAGCTTTAGTTTTTCCCAGTAATTTTAGGTCATAACTAGCGTTATGGAAGACTTTTTCAATAACCGGGTTGATAATAATTTTTTCAATAAAATACTCTACCAGTTCAGGCTGATCTAGAATGTCTAGAATATCAACATGTTCGCCTATCATATCCTTGGGTTCATTTAATACTTGAATCAACGATAGTCGAGGCTTACGAGTTTGATAGTCAGCAACTTCTGTATCTAGCCAAAGAATTGGAGCTTTGGAATATTCATCAATTTTGTATTTAATATCGTTAGTGTCTGTTAAATAAGGCATCGACAATATTCTCAACGTATAGACTTCTGCTTTCAGAACTTAGACTTCCGCTTACCTTCAAACACTTGTTACCAAAGCATTATCGCTTTATCAAGCAATCCTTTCAAGTATTGATTTAACAAGAGAAGTTTTTCAGATGCCACTTTTCACCCACCCTCCCCCTTATGAGCGTAAAGTTAAAGTTGTGAGTTGTCTGGCTCTGGTGGGAGCCAACAGGATATCTTTCACTCGTTCATCCCGATGAAACTCTTATTCAGATAGAGGCGTGTGTGTTTTCAGGTCTTTCCCAAACTAGCTCTCGTCAAAGAAAAATTGTTCAAGTGGTTCTCCGGCACGGTTGGGGTTATATGCGAGGACTTCTTCTAGGAGGGAAAGCTGAGGAACCTTCATTACCACCCCCATTAGTGCTATGCAGTATTTTGGTGGAACTTGGACCTGTCTACGTTAAGCTTGGACAACTGCTTAGTACGCGACCCGATCTGTTACCCCCGCCGTATATTGAAGCCTTAACATCTCTTCAAGCTGAAGTCCCACCAGTGGCTTGGGAGGCAGTAGAAGTTATTATCCGCAAGCAGCTTCAACAACCCATAGAAGAAATCTTTGCGATCATTCATCATCAGCCCGTTGCAGCTGGCTCGATCGCTCAAACTCATCGTGCCACGCTTGTTGACGGACGTGAGGTCGCTTTAAAAATTCAACGACCAGGCATTGATAGAGTTGTAGAGCAGGATATTAGGTTGCTCCGCGGCTTGGCGCGGTTAGTGAATCGCACTCAGATGGGTCAGTACTACAATCTGGTCTCTGTCGTTGAGGAATTCGCTAGTGCGCTGCGGGCTGAGCTAAATTTTACCCAAGAAGCCAGTTCCACTGACCTATTACGGCGCAATCTCTCCAAGAGTTACTGGTTCGATCCACAACAGCTAGTTCTTCCAGAAATTTACTGGGACTTGACAAGTGAAAAGTTACTCGTCATGGAGTGGCTCAAGGGAGAAAGCCTTTTAGGAGCTGAATTTAAGGGGACAAACTACGGTGGCGATGCCAACGCCGAACGTCGAGCCCTTGCCGATTTAATTGTCAGAGCTTATTTTCAACAGTTTTATATTGATGGCGTATTTCATGCCGACCCTCACCCCGGAAATTTTTTCTATCTCCAACAAGGGCATATTGCTCTAATTGATTTTGGACTGATGGGGCGTCTAGACCCCCGGACGCAACAGATTTTGATCGAACTAATTTTGGCGATCGCTAACTTAGATAGCAAGCGCTGTAGCCAATTAACTTTAGATTTGGCAGAGTCTACTCAACCAGTGAATCTTGCTCACTTGGAAAATGATTTTGACCGATTGTTGCGACGCTACTACAACCTAAACATATCGGAAATTAACTTTAGCCAGTTGACCTACCAAGTGTTGCAAATTGCCCGGAAACACAAAATTCGCATTCCCAGCAACATGGGATTGTATGCTAAAACACTCGCCAATCTCGAAGGCGTAGCTCGCGGGCTCGACCCCGATTTCAATTTAATCGAGCAAATTAAACCCCTGATGGCAGATTTATTCCGGCAACGATTAATCGGACATGCGCCCCTGCAAGACCTTTTAAGGGCAGCCCTCGATATCAAAACCTTATCCCTAGAGGCTCCTCGCCAATTGGAGATGTTATTAGATCGGGTAACCTCTGAAACATTGCAATGGAACATCGCTGTGCGAGGGCTTGAACCGGTTCGCCGCAGCCTAGATAGTGTGGGTAATCGACTAACGTTCGGTATTGTGACAGCCGCTATCCTCATTGGTGCTGCGATGATTTTTTCCCAAGCCCCCAGTAATCCAATTTTCTTTTGGGTTAGTGGTATTCTCTTTGTGATAGCTAGCCTCATCGGCTTGTGGTTAATTTTTAGTATGATTAGAAGCGGACGAGTTAAGTAATTAGAAAAGGTGCTTTATTGTCTACTGTAAGGATATTCATCCTATGTTTCCTTTAGGTGGTGAGACGCAAGCACGTCTATCTCCATTCTTGACACCCCAAAAAAGGATTGCGCCGCCTAAATATTCACTACTTAGACGACACAATAGGGTAATTCAAGTATTGCACAAATGCCTAGAGTGTGCAGTATTTAACAGCAGTTTCTAGTCGAATAACTTGTTCAATTCAAACATCTATTTTCTCCACTCATATCTCCAAAGCAATTACCCTTTTCATCCAGGATAATGACGGATTGAACACTTTTAAATTGCTTGAGTGTAGCCGTTAGAGAACTTTTTATCCGGGCATCATCTCCGACTCCCGCCGAAACAATGGTTCGACAAAATTGTGTTCGCGCGACTCCCTGAGAAATGGAAAGCTTGAAGTCGGAAGCACAGTTAGAACTGCCTCTCAATTGAATTGCTCCTGCAAAACCTTTTTGCCTTTCATCCCTTGTTGGGCCTGCAATCAATTGCTCGACGGCAAACCGGGCTAAACTTTGACTTCCAGTTGTCCGACTAACTGATTCAACATAGCTCAAATCATTATTGCTGCGCGGCTGTTTCGGAAAAAATACTTTGACTGTATTAAGACGCACCGTGTTGGTTAGTGACGAGGGTTGCTCTGCCTTTGTCATACCCGCGTTTTCGCTGGCAACCCAATTCGGGGAAGTGTTTGTAGGGGGTAAAGGAGTGGCGTACTCAACAGCAGATGTCTCCTTTTGCCAAGCTAAAGGAAGGAAAAGCAGCAGTCCGGCACAAACTATGAACGTAGGCGCGCTCAATTTCATCATGGTATTTCTCACAACACAAATCACTTGTTTCGGTTATAGAAGCTAAGTTGTGAGCGCTTTGACGCTGTATCGGAAACTGCAACGACATCCTTGGAAATGAGGTCGCTACCTTATGCGATCGCGTCAACCCAACAGGGAACGGGAAACGGGAACGGAAGAATTTAGATTTAGTTCCTAAGGTGATTAAAGCTGGATTATTGATAGGTGGGGAATCTACGCTACAGGTATATCCAGCGGTGGAATTTTTACCCAAAGCTTAGCGTGTAAACTATTAAGTATGATTGCTGCTGTCGCGTCGGTAGCTGTTTCTCTCCTAGTTCCGCTCAAGTCTAGTTGCCAAGCTCAGATGCTTGTCTCAATGCTGATGCTCAATGGCACGGAGATCAGCTTGTACCTTATGAGGGAGGTCAAGTAGCAAGAGGTACAAGAGGAGACGTTGGACACGCTTGCCTCAGTAGTGCCTATCGAAATGTGCGATCGCATCGGTGCAATAGTAATTCTGGTCTTAGCGCAAGTGAGACATCTGGGATTTTTCCAAAACTACACTCTTTCCGAGTAACACTATTTTGTTTTGTTCAAAAATTAACAGGTGTGATTAAATCGCCGTGAAAACCCCCCTTAATTCCCGAATCTTTAGGCAAATTCTTGTTTCCCTACTATCAATTACTTTGGTAACAGCTTGTGCTTCACTTCAAGCACAGGAAAGAAGTCTGCCTAAACAACAAACTTCTTATGGTGATGATTATGGAAAGCTCAACGACCAGGGACATTTACGTACCTACTATCTTTACACCCCAAAATCTTATAATTCAGACCGTCCAATGCCATTAGTTTTTGTGTTTCATGGGCATGGCGGTAGTGGTCATTCAATTGCTGAAGTTACTCGTTTTAATGATTTAGCGGAGCAAAAAGGATTTATTGTCGTCTATCCGGATGGAATTAACCATGACTGGACTCTCAGAGGTAGTTCTCGCAGAAACATAGATGATGTTTCATTTGTCACTGCCTTACTCGATCATCTCAAGCAAAGTAGAAAAATTGATAGCCATAGAATTTATGCTACTGGCTTTTCCAAGGGGGCAATACTTGCCCAGGATTTAGCTTGTGAGCTACCTGATCAATTTGCTGCTTTTGCGTCGGTAGCTGGCTCTCTCCCGACTCGAATCATACCTACTTGCAAAGCCACAACCCCTGTATCAATGCTGATGATCAACGGTACGAACGATCTATCTGTACATTATGAGGGTGATGCTAAAAATCTTTCTATCCCGAAAACAGTAGACTTTTGGCGATCGCATGACCAATGTCCCTCATCGGCTCAAGTTCAGCAGTTGCCTGATCCAAATCCACGCGATCGCTTTAAAGTAAACATATCCCGCTACCCAGATTGCCGAGATAGTTCAGAGGTGATGCTGGCAGCTGTAGTAAACGGTGGACATTTCTGGCCTGGTAGTGTCTCTCAAGATGAAAGTATAAAACAGTTCAACACTAACCTGGCTTTTAATGCCAGTCAGATGATTTGGGAGTTTTTCAACCGTCATTCTTTGCCCTAGCCGTTTGTTAATTAATAAACATTGCAAGTCAAACAGCCATAAACGCGAGTAGACAACGAACAATAATTCTGGAATTTCAAGTGCTTTCCTCTCTATACGTTCCCTCAGAAGGCATCAGCGAGATTAAATCTTCAATATTGCGCAGCATGGTGGCACAAATGGCATCCAGTGGCAAGTCATTGGCATCATAACCAAAGGGGTTTTCAATTTCAATGCCAATAGCTTCTATTCCAAACAAAGTAAAACTAATCAGAGCGACAATTGGGCCAGTCAACCAGCCTAGTGCCTCAACTAATTGAAATGGCAAGAGCAAACAATAAAGCAACAACAACTGCTTTAGATGAATCGCATAAGCTAAGGGTATAGGTGTTTTCAAAATTCGTTCGCACCCCCCCAAGTTGTCTACCAGATTATTGAGTAATTCTCGAAGTAGAGGTAGATGATAGGGGTTAAGAGTTTGACGATCAGACTGCTGTTGGATATAATCTCCAATCCAGAAGGCAATTTCTAGGGGAGGATGATTCATCGTCTTTAGCTTTAAATACTGCTTTGAGGACATTAATTCCTCTAGTTCAGCATTTACAGGCTCTGACCTGAGGTGCAATTTAGTCGCAACGGCAAAAGCTACCAATAGCCGCAGGGCAGAAATTTTGTTGGCTCTATCTTCTGGTTTAATTTCTGCTATAGATATTAAGATTTCTCGGGCTAAGTTACGAGTGTTATTTACTAAACTTCCCCAGAGCTTGCGACCTTCCCAGAAACGTTCGTATGCTGTGTTTGTTCGAAATACTAATAACAAGCCTAAAACAATACTAGGAATAACAGAACCAAAAATCGGTTGAGATACATGGAAGCCATAAGAGTGAACTATCGAAATTAGTATACCGAATAAACCATATAAGATAACCCGATCCAAAATTGAGGGAATAACTGAACCTTTAAGCCGTAAAGCTGAATTAACCCAGTCGAATTTTTCTTTTGCCACGAGACTTCAATTTCTAATTTTGGATAAGTATCTGATTGTCTAATATATCGCTGCTCAGCAAAGTTATGCAAAGGTAGTAGGCGGCTGATGAGATGGGAATACGGAATCAGCTCCCATCGTGTGCCAAGGACATAGGGGACTTTTTAATTCGTCTAACTGATGGTTGCCTAGTGATACAAATCACCAGCAAATGTTATTAAAATCACATCACCAAGTTGTCAAAAATCACCCCAAAGGTAGGTGATCGACTGCATATTTTTATTGTGTGGGTTTCTATGGGTCTACCCCATTACTGATAAAAACTGGCGGGTTAAACGCTTCCTGAAGCGACAGAGGCAACTGTCGGATCTACCTCAGTTCTAGAAAAACCAGGAAGGGAGTGCGCTCTCGTTTGGGGTGCGTGATGGGAATGGGTGCGTGAGAATAAACTCCAATTTCCACTTTCAGCAATTGTACTGAGACTTAACCCGCCACATGGCTGATCATAAATATTTGTCACCTACCTTAAGGTGTAGATATAGATGATTACAGCGGATTGAAACCGAAGTCATGAGAATAGTCACTAGATTTGTCAAGAATGCTTCTAAAGTTGCAAAAGTAGATTTTTACCAGCAATTAAAGAGCGTTCGTGACACGATTATCTCTCTCCAGTACAACGAAAAAGACTTTCTGAGTTTCCGCGTTAGTCAAATTAGACAGGAATATTTCGTAGGATGTTAGAACTTCTGCCATTAGTCTTCGCTATCAGATTGGTGAGAGGATTTACACATTTAACCACGAACACTTAAATCAGATGATTAACAGCGAATGGAATGCCAGGAACTCTTTAAATAGTCAGGAATTGACAGCAATCCGTTCCTTAAAACTATTTAACCTCCTGGCTTTTAAATAAGTTTGAAAAGTTCAGGTTAAGTGTTCCCATATTAACGGATTGTTTTGTAGGCGTGCCTTACATTTAATCAAACCTTAAACAACTATAGAAAGGTTTGGTGTTGATATGTGACGTCCCCCTTGTTGATGACAAGTTCAGAGTTCAGTCAAGAAACAGTAAGCCAAAAACGAGTAAGTGAAACTGCTTAATGTATAGCCCTATTACCAGCACCGATCTATTCCAGTTTACTCAGCCTGAACATAGGTTTGGGCAAAAAGTCAAGACAGAGGATGGCTATATCGGCTACATTGTTGGGCTTGACTTTTACCCAGAAATAAGTAGTTGGGTTTATGGAGTTTATCTTCCTGATCACAACCAGGAACTGCCTGAAGAAATTTGGTATGAAGCGAGTCAGCTAAAGGTGCTCAATTCAGCCTTTGATACACTTACTACGCAATTAATGTGGAGTGACATCACCAATATCAAGCTATTTCAATTTACTCAGCCTGAATATAGGTTGGGGCAAAAAGTTAAAACAGAAGATAGCTATATTGGCTACATTGTTGGGCTTGACTTCTACCCCAAAACAAATACTTGGAGCTATGGCGTTTATCTTTTCAACCGCAAGCAGGAACTGATTGAAGAGATTTGGTATGAAACGGCTGAGCTTTCCAGAGCATGTTTGAATTAACTGCTGTTCGGTTGCGATCGCTCTCCTTACCCCTGATCGCACTAACATAGACGTTGAGCTGAACAACGCGATCGCATCTCCTGCTCATCCTCCCTCTAGGGATAGACTCATCATACTTTTGGCAAGTGAACACACCCTTCCTCAGGTAGAAGTAATAGTCCAACCGAAATAGATAGTTTTGGGATTACCTAAAACTTAATTGGAATACCTGGGAATTGCCATTTAGTAAAGGCTGCCTCATTAAAACAGGAGCAGGGGATGGTAGACGAACACAATCACAAAGCAGGGAAAAATCACTTATCCCTAGACGTGAATCGCAGGCAATTTCTTAAAGGAATCGGCTTTATTGGAGCCGGAGCTGGGGCGGTGCTAACTGACCACATACTACGCTCAAACGAGCCAGCCGAGGCAGAACAAACCGATTCAGTGTCTACATCAAACACAAAGCAGTTGCAAGGTGAATCAGACTCGCTGATCAGCCAAATTAGCTCTGGAGAAATCCCAAGGCGGCCTCTCGGACGCACAGGTGTTCAAGTCTCTGCGATTGGACTGGGTGGCGCTACTTTAGGTCAGGCAAAGAGCCTAGAAGAAGCCATACGTATCACCCATGAAGCCATTGATAACGGCATAACCTTCATGGATAACGCCTGGGAATACAATCAGCACCGCAGCGAAGAGTGGATGGGCAAGGCGTTGCAAGGACGGCGAGACAAAGTTTTTGTGATGAGCAAAGTTTGTACGCATGGACGTGACGCTAAGGTTGCCATGCAGCAACTGGAGGAGTCTTTGCGACGGCTAGGAACCGATCATCTAGACCTGTGGCAGATTCACGAAGTCGTTTATTACAACGACCCTGAGATGATTTTCCGCCCAAACGGTGCCATTGAAGCGCTAGACCGAGCAAAGAAAGAAGGCAAAGTTCGTTTCGTCGGCTTCACAGGTCACAAAGACCCCAAGATTCATCTTGAGATGCTCTCGCATAATTATCCGTTCGATACGGTTATGCTGCCACTTAACTGTTTTGATGCCACTTTTAACAGTTTTGAGCAGCAAGTTCTACCCGAACTCAATCGACGTGGTATTGCTCCCATTGGCATGAAGAGCTTAAGCGGCAACGGGGAGGCTATTAAAAAAGGTGTTGTCACGGCGCAGGAAGCGCTGCGTTATGCGATGAGCCTTCCAGTTGCAACGACAGTTAGTGGCATCAACTCGCTAGAGGTGCTTCGCCAAAATTTAGCAATCGCTCGTGGCTTTGCACCGATGCCATCGCAGGAAATGCAAGCTTTACGCGATCGTTGCGCCCAGTATGCAGCAGACGGACGATTTGAACTGTTCAAAACTTCAATGCAATTCGAAGCTGACGAAGGCAGAAAGCAGCATGGCTTCCCCCTGCAAGCAGAAGTCAAAGCTTGACATCCTCCCCACCCTAAAATCAACAATTAATGCTTGTTACGATCTACTAACCACTATCCCCTGATCCGCATATCCTCCCCGGATTGAAATACGAGGCCTTCCATGCGGGTCAGGCTGTGACATGAAGCAGACTTGTTCAAGCTGGATGATAATAGAACGCCACCCCAAGAATCAGGTAGGTTGCCAACAGTAAGGTGCCATCCAGCCAGTTTGACCGTCCGCCAAAGGTGATGAGATTGGTAACAGCGACAGCGATCGCCAAAGCAATTACTTCAAACGTATTGAAGTTGAGATCGATTGGCTGACCGATAGCCTGACCCACGAGCACTAAAACTGGAGCAACAAATAGAGCAACCAGCAGACTATCACCCGTCGCCGTGGCAACAGTTAAATCCATTTGATTTTTCAGGGCGAGTCGAACAACTATGATATATCCTGCCACATCACTAATTAACGGCAGCAAAATCACACCTGTAAACAGGGGAGTGAGTCCAAACTGTTGGATTTGTGACTCAATTACACCAACAAACAGATCGGATTCAAAGGCAAGGGCAAGGGTGGAAGCCAACAGAACGACAACCCAGATCCATAATTTCGACCAGCTCATCTCCTGGGATGGCTCTGATTCTGGTTCAAAGGTAGGATCATCAATCACTTCATCGGCTAATCCAACTTCGTAGAGGTAGCTGTGGGTTTTGAGGGAGAACAGAAGCGTCAGTCCATAGACGACGATCAGTATTGCCGAAACCACCAGCGAGAGATTGCGAATGGTTATGGCATCAACAATGTTTGAGGTATCAATCACCATCGTCGGCAGTGCAACGGCAATCACGGCTAGCGTCATGGATGAGCCATTGACCTTTGCCAAAATCGGCTTAAACTCCTGCTCTTTGTAGCGCACGCCCCCAGCAAGCATCGCTAAACCCAATAGGAGGAGCAGCGCACTGAGAATACTGCCTGTGATGCTAGCTTCGACAATATCCACCAGTCCTTGGCGCAGTGCCATTAGAGCAATAATCAGTGCCGTTGCATTGCCAAAGATGGCATTGACCAACCCTCCAATCGATGGACCGGTCACCACCGCTACCTTCTCCGTTGCCTTAGAAAGCCAAATCGAGAGGGGAATGATCGCGATCGCAGAAGTCACAAAAACAGTTTCTTCACCCCAATGCAATAGATCAGCCGCGATCGAAATGGGTACGAAGACCAACAGGATGAGTGGGATAAGGTTTTTAATTGCCATAGCCTTCCGTAAGAATAAACTTACCCTACCCTGACAAGGGGTTAAGCTGTTAAGCATTTAATTTACTGGTTTAGGCTGGCTCTGAGACTGGGGGACAGGGAGAGGAGTTGAGGATTTTTCTCAAAAACCGAAAGTATGCAATTTAAATGCGCATTAGCTTAGCAGACCATCAACTATGCAACTTGGCAACATTTGTGGGCAATTTCTTCAGCCGGAATGATCAAAAAAGGATTAGGACTTAGGCATAATCTCTATTTGTGGATTGGGCTATGCCCACTATCACGCTATAAATAGTTTCTGAAGGCTCGATTTGCATAAGCCCTGAGGATGAATAATGAAAACTCTCCACTCGAATCTTTATTACTGAATCGAGAACGTAGTCATGAAAATCTTACAAGTTGCGGACAACGGGTTAGAGCACATTCCCATCATTGACATCCATGCGCTGGTCAAAGGAACCGACGAGCGACATGCCGTGGCTGATCAGATTGGGCAGGCGTGCCGTGATTGCGGGTTCTTCTATATCGTCGGGCATGGTGTGGACGAAGGGCTACAGCAGGGACTAGAGCAGCTTAGCCGACAGTTCTTCGCCCAAGATCTCGAAACCAAGCTTAAGATCCGTATGGCTTTGGGCGGCAGAGCATGGCGGGGGTACTTCCCGGTTGGGGGTGAACTGACATCCGGCAAGCCTGATCTAAAGGAGGGCATCTACTTTGGTGCTGAGTTGGGGGATGATCACCCGCTTGTAAAGGCTGACACCCCGATGCACGGTTCCAACCTCTTTCCATCCAACATCCCCTTGTTCCGTGAAACCGTACTCGACTACATGGCGGCAATGACAAAGCTGGGACACACACTAATGGCTGGTATCGCCCTTAGCCTTGGACTAGAAGACTCCTACTTTGCTGACCATTACACATCCGAGCCGCTAACGTTGTTCCGCATCTTCAACTATCCCTCCAACCCCTTACTGCCCGACGATGGGCACAGGTGGGGGGTTGGAGAGCATACCGACTATGGTGTCCTGACCATTCTGAAGCAAGACGACTCAGGCGGATTGCAGGTAAAGTCGAAGTCACGCTGGATAGCCGCGCCCCCTGTTCCTGGTTCGTTCGTGTGCAATATCGGGGATATGCTCGATCGCATGACGGGAGGTGTATACCGCTCCACACCTCATCGGGTTCGCAACCTAGCGCAGCGCGATCGCCTTTCTTTTCCGTTCTTCTTCGATCCCAACTTCAACGTCGAGGTTAAGCCGATTGAACTAGGTGGGCTAAGGGGGATAAATGATGACAAGGACTCTCGCTGGGATCAAGCTAGTGTTCATGACTGGAGCGGGACGTATGGCGACTACGTGCTAGGCAAGGTCTCTAAAGTCTTCCCACAGTTGCGTCGTGAGGTGTTGTAGAAACTCAACTAACTAGTACCGCTCCCTTGGAAGCTAAATGTCAAAAAGCTTTAGTTCTAGACTTTTGAGCAAGTTTTCAGATGGTAGGCTCATTTCCACCGTGCTAGCAATTTTAGATTTTGAATTAAACCCCATGAACGCGAGTACACGAATGTTGCACTGAAAATCTCTCTTTCCCACTCCCTATTTTCCGATTAGACACCATGCGGGGCACGCACAAACAAGCAAGGAAAATCTCTCTTCCCCACTAACCACTAACCACTCCCACTCCCTATTTTCCGATTAGAAATTAAAGACTAAAAAGATTTTTTAACCGTTTACGAACCCAAGCTACTGGATTTTTATCATCTTCTGCTGCATCCACTAAACCCATGTCTCGTAGCTGCTGTTGCCGTTCAACTAATTCTTCTTGATATTTCCCTAGTTCTTGGACAATTACTTCTGCTAATTCTGGCTGTTCCTGTAATAGACTTTCAAAACCTTTGTGATTGATTTCAAACACAATCGTATCTTCTAAAGCTCGCACTGTTGCTGTGCGGGGAATTCCCAGCATTAAAGAGAGTTCTCCAAAGAATTTTCCGGCATCAAGGGTGGTGAGATGCTTATCAATCTTTTCGACAAGGACTTCTACTGAACCCGAAAGAATAATATAAAAAGCATCACCTGAGTCACCTTCCCGAAATAAGATAGATGAGGCTCCCAGCCGTTTTCGATAGCCAAGTTCAACCAGCCTCCGTAATTCCAAGTCGGTAAAGTTTTGAAAGTAAGTTACCTGCCGTAGCAAATCCCGGATAGATAATGGCTTAATGGGCTTTTGGATAAGCGGCTGCTGTGGCGATCGCGAAATCTCTTGACTTTCTCCACTTCGATGCAAACTTGGTGTCAACACCTCTAGATTTCGCAGCCACAACTCTCGTTGTGGAAAAGGAATAGCAATTCCTTGTTGGCGTAAATTATACTCAATGATAAAATTTAACGAACTTTTAACTTGCGGTTCTCGCTCAATCCGATTTATCCACACCCATAGTTCAAAAGCTAAATAACTTTCAGGAAACCCTATAAAAATCACTTCAGGAGCAGGCTCATGAAAGACAGCTCTTTCCATATAAGCAGACTTTAAAAGGGTTTCTGTAACTAATACTGGATCACTATCATAGGCAACTCGAATTGGGATTTTAATCCGAGCTTTAAAGTCATCATAAGTCCAGTTAATAATTCGATTGTCAACCAGTTTACTATTCGGAACAACAACATCTCCACCATCTCGTGTTCGGATCAGGGTAGACCGAATAGAAACTTCTTTTATATATCCTGATAAGCCATCAAATTCAACAAAGTCTCCAACCTTTAGCTTTCTTTCGAACAGTAAGGTTAGACCACTGACAAAGTTTTTTGTGGCATCCTGGAAACCGAAGCCAATTCCAACTCCTAAGCCACCCGCTAAGATGGCTAAGGAAGCGAGGTTAAAGCCAATTGTTTGCAGGACAATGACAACGCCTAAAATACCGATGGTATAACTGATAATTGTTGCGATCGCTTCACGATTTCCCTCGTCAATTCCCAGTTTGACAAGCAGACGATGCTTACACAGATTTTTGAAACCTCGAACAATAAAAAAGACTATTATTAGCGATATAATCAGCTGTACTATTGAGCTCAGCGATATAGCTGTTTCTCCAATATGGAAGATGGGAGATGTAAACTGGTTAGATACTGTTTTCCATAATTCTTGAGTGAGAGTGTTCATTACTGTTAGCTAGACTACCCTGTAAAAAATTAAAATATTAAACTATTAACTTTATAATTTATAGCTGTTTATCAAGACTAGTTTATACTGTATAAATTAGTCTTGATACTTTTTGTTTATTATTCAATTAAAACTGAGACATTAGAAGCAATCAGTTACCAGAAACGCAGGCTTGATAGAGATTTTTAATCATCACTTCTACATCGGGTGGTAAAGAAGTAAAATGGATGCGAAAATTTCCATCCTCTGCCTGTTCTTCTAAAACTTTTGCATAGACCTCATCACTATTTTGTATTGAATTATCTGAGCTTAAAAAATTAAGCTTTATATTACTAAATGCCGGGACTAAGGTTTCTAACCTTACCTCAGCTCCTTTCGCGGAAAGTTTGACTAAACGGCCTTTGCAGAGTGTTTCACTGACGTGTTTCCCATCTAAAACCAAGTATTCGATCAAGATGGCTTCAGCAAGGGGAAAGAATGCCTCTTCTTCTTTGGACAAAAGCAGGTTGTATTGTCCACCAATTCCCCCAACTTTATAGATAGTAGTTGGTTGTTTAACTCCTTTCGGTTGTACTTTCCTTTGGGATTCAAGTATTACAATTGACTCGACCTCTTTTAAGGTCGATTCTGAAATCAGAATTTCACCCCCTACTGTGTAGGATTCGATGCGGTAGGTCAAGTTCACTTGACCACCAACAACACCATACTTGGTGCGTTTCTCTGAGCCGATATTTCCCACGACAACAACGCCTGTGTTGATACCAATACCCATTTCTAGTTGCGGTAAACCCCGTTGCTTGATAATTTCGTTGACACGAACCATTGCTAACTGCATAGCAACAGCACAGGCAACAGCTCTTTGAGCATCGTCTTCCCGTATCGTAGGGGCACCAAACAGAACTAAAATACCATCTCCCATAAACTCATCAATGGTTCCCTGGTATTGGGTAATCACATCCGCCATGCTTCCCAGATAGATGTTGAGGATTTTAACGACCTCTTCGGGGGGTAATCGTTCTGAAACGCTTGTAAATCCTCTTAAATCAGAGGTAAGTAAAGTCATTTTCCGCCGCTCACCGCCGAGTCTCAATCCTTCTGGTTGTTCTAGGATATTGGCGACGACTTCATCAGTGAGATAACGCCCGAAGGCTTTACGAATTTCTCCAGCGGTGCGGGCAATATAAGCTGTAATCGCGATCGCACAAGAGCCGAGTGCTAAGATTGGCGGGACGACGGGTATCCACCAGCCTCCCAAGAAAGCCACATAGGTGATACCCACCAAAGTCACCCCGGCAAACAGTAGCGAATTAGCCCTTCGGAACGAAAACTGCTTGATGCCACCCGTGTAGCGATTCCGCCAACTCAGGATGCCACCAATAAAACACCAGGACAAAATCCACAGGCACTCGAATGGTTCTGACCAACTTTTAAACAATGGACGACCATCAAGGGCAGCGCTGATAATCTGACTAGCGATATTGGCATGAACTTCTACCCCAGCCATGCGCTCCGGGAGGGTGAACAGATTGCTACTGTAGGGTGTTGAGTGAAAATCTTGAAAACTAGCGCCGACGTAACCTATCAGAATAATGCGATCGCGTCCCCAATCTGGGGGTACACGGTCTTTTAGAATATCTGTCAGTGAAACGGTAGAAAAGTGCTTAGCTGGTCCCCGATAATTTAACAACATCTGGAAACCACGAGCATCAGCCCTTACATAGCCCCCATCATTGGCTTCAAATGGCACAAACGTTGTCTTACCCAGCCGCCAATTGGTTGTCCCCTCTAAGGCTTGAGGCTTTATGCCCTGAGCATCCAAATACAGCAAAGCCGTATACAAACCAAAGCTGAAGACAGTTTCTCCCGTTTGAGGAGCCTCTACATACAGTAAGCCACGCCGCAGCTTGCTATCGGCATCCAAGATCACATCGTTAGAGCCTACTTGTCCTTTGGCTTTTAGTACAGGTGGTGCCGCCACTGCCTCGTGCCTGGTATCCCCAACCACTTTCTGAATGCCAACCAGATTAGGGGTAGATTCAAACACCCGGAGTAATTCCTGATGACCCGGTTCCACAGGTAAATCGCGATAAATATCCAGACCAATCGCTCTGGGATGCCTCGCTTTGAGCTTCTCTAACAATTGAGCAACAACACTATCTCGAATGATGCCTTGCCCCATTTCTCGCATGTCAGCCTCATCAATGCCGACAATCACAATTGTGTCATCGCGAGGTTCGATAGGGCGCAGATAAACATATTGATCAAACGCCGCCCACTCCCAAGACTGAAATAAGCCGACCCAACGCAGTAGAATCACCAATCCCGCGACAATAGGAGCGGAAAACAACACGCCGCGCCAGTCCCAAACAAGCCGTTTTAATGTTCTTTGCATAAAACCACCTTTGGCATTTCGGGAAACGACCGACGGTTAAATAAAACCGATAGTTCCTGTTATTAAAAGCTTATTTGGGCGAAGGTTCAACTGTGCAGCACTCAACGACTGGTTCTGTAGCGATCGCTGATAGCCCAACAGAATTTAACAGTTCTTTCCAGGCATCAGTAACTTTAGCGTCATTAGGACGTTCTTGCTGCAACTGAGCTAAAATCATCAAGGTTTCTTGCCAAATCTTAGCCTCTGCATACACCTCAGCCTGCTTGAGAGGATCCTGCGCCTGTGCTAGCTTAGTTTTCTGCTCTGAACTGAGTTCAGTACGCTCAAGCCAGCCTTGGACTACCAGATCATCAGCCACTTTTGCCGGGTTGCAAACCACAAATAAATTCCACAGGTAATTTTTGCCAGTTTCTAACGATACACTCTTCGGTAAATTCACTTTCACGACGCCAGGAGTGTCTCCAAGTGCCAATGTTGTTTGGTAGACTAATTTCTTATTTTGAGCATCAAGAACTATCAATCGAGCAGATTTAAGCTTCGTTCGGGGAAAATACCAAAATAATGTGGGATTAGTGGAAACTGTTGTCACCACATTATTGCTGGGAGTTAAGGCTGTCACATAAGGATACTTGCCCCTAAGGCAAGCTTCTGTAGTACGCTGACCTGTGCCGACTGTTCTGGCGGGTGCCCCTCGCTTGTCTGTAGGGGGGAATGTGACACTGACTTCTAGGGACTGTGCCCTAAATGGCATCACAAGAGAGAAAGTCACAAATTGTACACACAGCCAGACGGCAACACTGCTCACAGAACAGAGATTCTGTTGGTACCCCATACTTAAAATTGCTCCTAGGTCAATCTTGAAACCTGTGTCAGTTCCTGCCAGTTGACACACTCGTATTGTGCTACCTAGGCTGATTTATAGAGATTATCATTTGCCCTTAAATTCTAAATTATAAAACCCTAATACCCTTGATTAGCAGTCTGAGTCAGATCAAGAGTGGCATTAGAGCGTTGCTTGCTCCGAGGCTGGTAATGGTGGACGATTAGGTCATTGAAGTCGCCAGAGGTAAGATGTATCATAATAGTTTTGGGTAAAAGTTTAGTCAGCACAAGGAAGAGGAAATCTGTATGTCTCGATATCGAGGCCCACGTCTGCGGGTTGTACGCCGTCTGGGGGATCTACCAGGCTTAACTCGCAAGTCAGCCCGCCGCTCATACCCACCAGGGCAGCACGGACAGGCTCGCAAGAAGCGATCGGAATATGCGATTCGACTGGAAGAAAAGCAGAAACTCCGCTTTAATTATGGAATTTCTGAAAAGCAGTTGCTCCGTTATGTCCGTAAAGCTCGTCGAGCAACGGGTTCCACAGGTCAAGCATTACTGCAACTTTTGGAAATGCGACTGGATAACACTGTCTTTCGTTTGGGAATGGCTGGCACGATTCCAGCCGCACGTCAGCTAGTGAATCACGGTCATGTGCTTGTCAATGGTCGGGTGGTTGATATTGCCAGTTATCAGTGCCGTCCCGGAGATGTCATTAGTGTCAGAGCTCGCGATCGCTCCAAGCAGTTAGTAGAACAAAATCTACAATTTCCTGGCTTGGCAAACCTTCCTAGCCATTTAGAGTTTGACAAAAACAATCTCACGGGTAGGGTCAATAGTGTGATCGAGCGTGAGTGGGTGGCACTGCAAATTAACGAACTGCTGGTGGTTGAGTACTACTCACGGCAAGCCTAAGTTATTAGTCATTGGTCATTAGTCATTAGTAAAGGACTAGGGACTAAGACTAATAACTAGCCACCAATTTGCGACATGGTGCGTGTATAGGCACCAATAGTCCCAGAGTCTCGCTGCTTGAAGTTAATTTCTGGTTTAATCATCAGCAGCTGCCTCACGTTCTCTCTCAAGTCAACGAGGTCAATACCGTTGCGAAGAGCGGTTTTTAAGTCGAGTTGACCGATTTCGTTGAGAAGACAGGGGCGCAGCCAACCGTCGGCAGAAAGGCGCATTCGGTTACAGCGATCGCAGAAACATTCCGACATCTGACTGATAAATCCTAAAGTTCCTAAAGCCTTAGGAATCTGGAAGACATCAGCCGGGCCATTACCTCGGATGTTGGATTCTATTAAGCCCCAGCGATCGCGGATGCGCTGCCGTAACTCTTCTGAAGGCACCCAAGCCCGCTCATGAAAGAGCTGAGTATTACCAATTGGCATAAACTCAATAAACCGAACATGCCAATGGCGATCAATGGTCAGGGCAGCTAAATCTAAGACTTCCTGCTCATTGATTCCTGGAATTACTACTACATTTAACTTCAACGGGTCGAACCCGACGCGGTGGGCAGCCTGAATCCCTTCCCAGGTTTGCTGCCAACGCGATCGTCCCCGATTACCAATAATTTTGTCAAATGTCTCTGGATGAAGGGAATCAAGGCTGATGTTGATGCGCCGCAAACCTGCGTCATAAAGGTCTTGTGCCATACCAGCGAGTAAAAACGCATTCGTCGTCATCGCCAAGTCTTGGGTTTGGGGAAGAGACGCGATCGCTCTGACTAAATCCACAACACCGGGACGCAATAACGGTTCGCCACCCGTGAGGCGAAACTTTCTAAATCCCACAGGGATAAAGACTTCCTTAATGAGGGTGAGCAGTTCCTCATGGGTTAGCAATTCCTGCCGTAGGACATAATCCAGTTCTGCCCCTTCCGGCATACAGTACTCACACCGGAAGTTACATCGGTCAATTAGGCTAATACGGAGATAATCTACTGTATTCATGCTTTTTTAGAGTATTGGGTGAGAAGCAAGAGTATTGAGCCAAGCAATTCTTACTCCCCACTCCCCACTCCTATTTTGACCGAGTTGTCAAGTTTACAACCTGAACAGTCACAGATTGAGGTTTTGTCGCTAGCAGTGATAAAGGCTTTTGCAAGGCGCGAAGCGATGTACTAAGCACTTGCTTCGCTTCACCCACTAGCTCTGTGAGTGGCACAGAGCGATGCTCCTGTACAAACACTAGGGGCAGCAATGCCAGTAGTCGTAAGACGGCTGAGAGAGTAAATAATCCTGGTAAACCGCCGATACTGGTTAGCTGAGCGAGAAAACCACCTGCGGTGGTTCCTATAGCGCCAGTAATACCAGCAATAGCCGCAGTAATTGCAAAGTAAGCCGCTTGGCTTTGTGCCGGTGCAACACTCATCTGCATATTGCTGCCACACAGATCCATTGCTGCTAAGGTTCCACCAGTGAGCAGATGCACAAGTGGTAGCCATACCCAGAGGGCAGTGGAGTTAGTCCCAGCACCTAACCAAAACAAAGGAGTCACTGCCGTCAGTATCCCCACTACTACCAGGATCGGGCGATTACCAATTCGGTCTGCTAACTTGCCCCACATTAGCAGCATCAGCAGGTTTGCCCCTGAGGCTAAGCTCCCATAAAGTGTAACGACACTGACATCAAGATGCAGGTTGTCCAGCATATAGAGGTTGAAAAATGGGGCGCTGAGGTTGAAAGCAAACGTCCAGCCACTACAGTAAAGCAGAAACGTCAAAAAGTTGCGATCCTTAAACCACTTAGGAGCTGGTTGAGCTGAATCAGGATTGCGAGTACCGTTGCAATTTAGCGTCTGTTCTTGCGGATTCACATCCCTGATGAAAAACTGAAATATCAAACTAAACAGCCCTGCCACGATACCCAAAAATAAAACCACACCGTAGCCTTGGATTGTTCCACCTACCCATGCTGATACCGCAAGTCCCATCAAGGGCACACAAACAAGATTCACTAAATTAGCAGCACTATTGCGAATACCAAAGTATCGCCCACGCAACCGTCGAGGGACTAAGGTCGCCATCCAGCTAAACCAAGAGGCAGCACCTAATGCACCTAGGATACTAGAATGCAATCAACGGTGTTTCTAACCATCCTGGGTAATTTAATTAGTAATAGCTGGCGGCGTGTACTAGGGCAATCCTGTTGAAAGATAGGCAGGGCGCTACTAGCCGAGCATCACTCAACAGCAAGTCTTACTTCTCAACACTTTGCAACTTATAGAAATACATGGCAATACTACCAGGGAAAGTTGCACATGAGTGTAGCTTGTCGTAGAGATCCCATATCCTACGCACAAGTACTCAAGTCTGAGCCTGAGAGTTCCCGCTGGGGAAATACGCTTTTATCGGGCAAGCTTAGAGACAGATTGAAGCTTGCCGCTTCTAAGGTTAAGAGAACTTAATTCTCTTTAGAAGCATAGTTTTAACAAAGTAATGCCACGGCTTTAAGCTCATAAAAACTCTTTTTTTGAGAACAAAATTTGTAAATAACAGAATCTTAATTGTTAAAAATAACAGCTTCTACTGTTATTGTTCGGGCTATACTCCTATCTGAATTTAATAATATTTTTCAATAGACCTCTTGCAAAACTCATAAATTCACCCCCCTAGCCCCCCTTATAAAGGGGGGATGCAAGCAATCTAGCTCCCTCCCCTTTATAAGGGGAGGGCTGGGGTGGGGTAGAGGCAGGACTTTTGCAAGAGGTCTAATTATTCCGCCTGAAGAAGGCGGTGTTCTCAACTTCATCCCCTTCTATCATGACAACTTTAAAGCCTCGCTCTGGATATACATTACCCGTGTTTGCCTGTGCAGCAGCTATGGCTGCCTTGCATTGGTTACACGAACGACAACCACTTAAGAGGGCGGCAGTGGACTTACTTGAACCTGCTGAAATGGTAGACATTCTGATTGAGCAAGTGGCTGGTCTTCGAGAGGATATGGCGCTAGCGGTTACTCGTAGTGACCCTGGTGATAACCTCGATCTCACCCGTGATACCCCCATTTGGGCTTTAGTGGAATGGGGAGAATCAGCACAAATTGACCAGGTGCGGTTATTTGGTGGTGAGGGAATTGGACGACAACTTAATGCTGGTGGGAAGGCAGCAATTTATGCTTATGCCGAACGGCTATTGCAAGAAAACCTGAGGCGTCAACTGGCACCGGGAGAAAAAATTCAGGTGACGATTATCCTACCGCAAGGGCGTCAGTTGGCGGAACGTACCTCGAATGCTTCTTTCGGTGTTGTGGAAGGACTTTCCTTACTGGGAACTACAGGCATTTCCCAACCCCTGAGTGCTCCTGGTCAATTGGAGGCTTATCGCGAGGAACTTCAAAACAAAGCCAATCAATTATTAGGAACGACTAAAGAACAGTCTCACTCCCCAAGTTTGGTATTTTGTGTGGGGGAAAATGGTTTGGATTTGGCTCAGCAGATGGGTATTCATCCAGAGCGGTTAGTTAAGACAGCGAATTGGCTGGGTCCACTGTTGGTGGCAGCTGGGTTGCAGCAAGTGCCAGCTATTTTGTTGTTTGGTTACCACGGCAAGCTGATGAAACTAGCAGGCGGGATTTTTCATACTCACCACCACCTCGCTGATGGACGGCTGGAAATTCTGACGGCTCACTGTGCTCAGCTGGGTCTACCCACACCTGTATTGCAAAAGGTCTTTGCTAGTTCAACAGCTGAAGCGGTGCTGAAGTATCTTCGTCAATTGGACACTACTGAAAGCAGTAACTGGGTGGAGCAAGTTTACGGTGCGATCGCCTCCACCATTGATGCTCGCTCTCAAGACTACATTCGTAAGCATAGCGAGCAAGAGGTTTGTATCGGTTCAGTTTTGTTTGACCGCGATCGCCAAATCATCGTTTCTAGCAAAACAGGTGCCACATTACTGTCGCAGTTGTGTTAGTTTTGTAAGAATTTCTATAGGCTGAGTCTATAAGAAACTATTAGATTTCGACCTATCTATTCACGGTAATAGGCTTCTCGCTATCAAAAAGTACTTTGAGAGCGAGCTATTGGCACACTCACACGATTGTTAGGATGGACGCATCAGTGACCCTACAGACAGAACAAGCATCTCATAATGTAGAGGCGTTATCGACAACGTCTCTAAAAGAGCATATAAATCGCCAGATGATTATTATTCTGGATTTTGGCTCTCAATACTCCGAGCTGATTGCTCGTCGCATCCGCGAAACACAAGTATATTCTGAAGTCCTTTCCTATCGCACTACTGCTGAACAACTGCGGCAGCTCAATCCCAAAGGAATTATCTTCTCCGGTGGACCGAGTTCCGTCTATGACACGGGCGCGCCCCTGTCTGACCCAGAGATTTGGAAGTTGGGTATACCCGTGCTAGGGGTCTGCTATGGCATGCAGTTGATGGTGCAACAACTCGGCGGGAAAGTGACACGGGCGGAACGTGGTGAGTACGGTAAGGCATCACTATTGATTGACGATCCCACTGACTTGCTAACGAACGTAGAAGATGGCTCTACGATGTGGATGAGTCATGGAGATTCTTGTGTAACCTTGCCAGAGGGATTTGAAACTCTGGCACATACTGAGAATACTTCTTGTGCCGCGATCGCTCACCACGACAAGAAACTGTACGGTGTTCAGTTCCATCCCGAAGTCGTGCATTCGATTGGCGGCTTGGCTCTGATCCGCAATTTCGTTTACCACATCTGTGACTGCGAACCCACTTGGACAACCGCCGCCTTTGTTGAAGAATCGATTCGAGAGATTCGCGCTAGGGTAGGAGATAGACGAGTGCTGCTAGCGTTATCTGGCGGTGTCGATTCGTCTACGCTTGCCTTCCTGCTCCATAAGGCAATTGGCGATCAGCTAACTTGTATGTTCATTGACCAAGGCTTCATGCGTAAAGGGGAGCCAGAGCGGTTGGTGAAGCTATTTCATGAGCAGTTTCATATTCCGGTGGCATATGTGAATGCACGCGATCGCTTCCTCGCTCAAATTGAGGGCATTACTGATCCAGAAGAAAAGCGTCGTCGCATTGGTCACGAATTCATCCGTGTCTTTGAAGAAGAATCCAGACGCCTTGGTCCCTTTGATTATCTGGCTCAGGGTACGCTTTATCCTGATGTGATTGAATCAGCTGACACCAATGTCGATCCCCAATCGGGTGAGCGAGTAGCGGTAAAAATCAAGAGCCATCACAATGTTGGCGGGTTGCCGAAAGACTTGCGCTTCAAGCTCGTTGAACCGTTGCGTAAACTCTTCAAAGATGAAGTGCGTAAAGTTGGGCGCTCAATTGGTTTGCCCGAGGAAATTGTACAGCGACATCCTTTCCCAGGGCCAGGACTGGCAATTCGGATTATCGGTGAAGTGACCGCAGAGCGCCTGAATATTTTACGCGATGCCGATCTCATCGTCCGCCAGGAAATCAATCGTCAGGGAATCTACCACGATTTTTGGCAGGCATTTGCCGTGTTACTGCCGATTCGGAGTGTGGGCGTTATGGGCGATCAACGCACCTATGCTTACCCCATTGTCCTACGCTTAGTGAGTAGTGAGGATGGCATGACCGCTGATTGGTCACGGGTACCTTACGACTTGTTAGAAACCATTTCCAACCGGATTGTCAACGAAGTCAAGGGAGTTAACCGGGTGGTTTACGACATCACCTCCAAGCCCCCTGGGACTATAGAGTGGGAATAATTGGGTTGATATGCTCGCTAGCCCTCCTTAAAGAGGCAGGGCTGTTTCATTCTCCTCCAAACCGCCAGGGACTTAAGTCCCTGGCTCATAGCCCAAGTCGTCTTTAGACGACTTAACTACTGTTCTTAGTCCTCTTGAGAGGACTTGATTCTATGAGACAGGGGTTTCAAAGGGTGGCGGATGAGGGCTTCCTTGAGAATGAAACAGCCCTGCTTAAACAGGGGGGTTGAGAGGATCGAATTTTCTTGATAATTGAATACTCCACCCGCAAGGGGTGGAGATTCAGTTAGTAGTTAGTGGTTTCTCCTTATAGTTTTTGACTTTGATGTTGCTTATTGCCCTCCTAACTACTAACTACGGGTAGGCGGCGGCTTTCCTCCACACCCACTCTTGGGATGTGGTATCCCCGCCGCCCTTAATGAACTGTTAAATCTAGAAGTATTAAGTCAGCTAACTTCTCACGATGAAATATTGGCGTGAAACCCTTGCCGTAGCACAAAGAATCTTGATTGAGTTGTGGCGACGACGCCGGACACTGGTGTTCTGGAGTATTTTTCCGATTTCTGTTTTGTTACTCAACGGGTTTATTTTGGCAGAACGCGCTAAGCTGACAACCGCTAAAGCCTTTGAAAGTGCTGCCCCTTCTACTCTGGTGGGTGCAGCCTTGTTTTTTAGTTGCCTAGGCGGTAGTGTAGCAACGGTGGTTGCAGAGCGAGAACAGCAAACTCTCAAGCGCTTATTTATTTCCCCGTTGAGTGGAACCTCCTATTTTCTCGGTATTTTTTTGGCTCACAGCAGCATTGGTATTGGTCAAGCACTCTTGGTTTATACTATTTCAGCTTTTTTAGGAGCCAAGTTTCAAGGTTCCGTGCTACTAGGAGGATTGATTATCTTACTCAGTATTATTGCTTATGTGGGTGTAGGCTTTATTCTCGGTACACAGTTTGCACGACGAACTGAGGATGTCAATGCTTTAGTCGCTGCTTTCGGGGTGCCTCTTTTAATTTTAGGGGGAGCCTTTCTTCCGACCTCCTTATTTCCCCAAAAATTGCTTGAAATTGCCAAGTTTAACCCGATCTACCACATGAATGAAGCTTTGCTCGGTATCTGGTCTAGTGGCAAGAATTTGCTAGAAATACAGGAGCATTTTTGGTTTCTATGTGTGTTTGCGATTGTTATGGTTGCAGGGGGATGGCTGTCTTACCAACGAATGCTGAACGTTGAAAGAAGGCTGTAATTAATGGAATTTGGGAATTGGGGATTGGGAATGGCTAAGTAAGTTAAGGTCAATAAAACTGTAATGCAACTTATGGCATAAGCACATAGGAGGAAGCGATCGCTCCTATTTTTCGCTTGGCTTAAGGAAGCAGGAGAATGCCAGGAGGGATGAAATGGCTGAAGCTTCTCTTATTGCTTATGGTTGGGAAAACTTCGTACAAGTTTGTTCTTTTATGCTTTTTATGGGCATACTGCTAACCCTAGGCTATCTAAGTCGTAACGTAGAAGATGCTCTAGCATTTATGTTCATTATTACCACTCCAGTATTTTTGGTGTATATTCTGTCAGTGCTTATCTAGCCTTCTGAACAGTTACAGCTCATCAACATCTAAAATAGCTGGCTAGTCTTTGCTTAGGTATTTATAATTTTCTAATTCCAAAGTTGACGAGATAATTCCATTTTTCTAGCAGCATAATAGCAAATAACAAAAGCCCCGCGTTTTAGAGGGCGGGGCATGATTTCAACTCCTGAAATATTGGCTCAAGTTGAGATTAAAGACCTTGAGTTATACAGGGCAGGAACCACTTTTGTATAAGTTGTAAAGCCTTACACGGAGGTCATGGTCGGCGATGCCGTTCGGTACTCTCTGAACTTTCCTCTGGAAGTTCTTGACAGCGGTTGTAGTCATGGGTCCATAAAACGGTTGGTTGGCAGGTAAATTTGCCTTAACACAACTGTTCAACTCGTTTTGAAGAATCTTCATTACCTCTTCGGCTTTGTTCATTGTCTTCGGACCAACAATGCCATCAACTACCAGTTTGTACTCACTCTGAAATTTCTTGATAGCCTGTAGAGTAAGAGGATCTGTCAACACAGAGTTATCATTTGATACTGGAAAGTTTGAGCCGTCTGCTTGAGTCTTTGGTTTGTAGCCAAAGCCATTTAGAATACTGCGGAATTCAGCGTTGGTGTAGTTCATGATTCAAAAATCTCGCTTGTAGTGTAGTAGTCAAACCTGATGTTTTTTATTGATTTGACTGAAGTTGTTTACAAAATAGGTCTACAAGCTTTCGATTCTCATTTCTGAATAGTTGGAGCAATATCACCCACTTGGGTACTCTTAGAACTTATGTCTTGACAAGAAGCTCTCGTTATATTAGTGACTAGGAATTTAGCTAAAAGCCACTGTAATGCTGCAAATCGAAAAGCTCAGTAAGTCTTATGGGAAGCGACCAGTTCTCCAGAATTTGGCACTGCACATTCAGCCTGGAGAGATTTATGGATTATTGGGTCCAAATGGTGCTGGTAAGACGACAACGATTAATATTTTGTGTAATTTGCTCCACGCGGACAGTGGGGTCATTAAGATTAATGGTCAACTCGTCTCAGAGGCGACAAAACCCTTGGTAGGGGTCGCGCCACAAGAAAATTTACTGTATAAAACTCTTAGCTGTGAGGAAAACCTGAATTTCTTCGCGCAGATCTACGGCTTAAAGGGTCAGCAACGGCGGCAACGAGTACAAGCAAGTCTAGCCGCCGTGCATCTATTAGACAGGGCAAAAAGCCCAGTTGAAACGTTGAGTGGGGGAATGCAGCGACGGTTAAATATTGCAGTTGCTCTAGTGCATCAGCCAAAGTTGGTAGTTTTGGATGAACCCACTACTGGCTTAGATATTGAGGCACGTTATGAGATTTGGGATTTGATTCGCCGTCTGAAAAGTCAAGGAATTACGATTCTACTCACGACTCACCTGTTGGATGAAGCGGAACGTCTTTGTCAGAGAATTGGGATTCTCAAAGGGGGACGTCTTGTGGCTGAGGGGAGTTTAGAGGAGTTGCAAAAACGGATTCCAGCGCAAGAGATTGTGGTAGTGCAGACATCACAGGAGGAACAAGCGATCGCTCGCGCACGAGAACATGGCTTCACCCACCGACGCTACGGAAATGACCTCGCCTTTTGGTTACCCCAACAGCTAGAACTCAAAGATATTATTTCTCGCTTCGAGGGCATTCCCTTAGACTCAATTGCTCGTCAGCCTGTGCGGTTAGAGCATATTTATGTAGAGGTGACACAACAAAATTAGGCGATTTGCTTTGTAGAAGTGTGTAAGTGCGATCGCCTACTGATTGAGTACTTTACGATGCATCTTCAATACCGAGAACTGAATCTTCTAAAGCCCGTTCAACGTCACCTAATTCTTTTTGAGTTGATGGGGCAAGTTCTGTTGAGTTGTCCGAATTGGCACTTTTCTCATATTCATCAACCACTTCATTAACGGCTTCTTTATTTAGCGCTGGATCATTGGAGATAGCAGCCGCTTCCTGAGCTTGTGGTCTAGATTTATCCTGTGTCATCGTGTTCAACCCATTACAGCGTTTGGTATTGCTGTCTCAGCATCACTTAAATCCAGCGCGATCGGCATCTATCGGTAGGTAACTGTTGGGTTAATTGACATCTATGCCGAAAGTAGGGAGTAGGGACTAAGAGGCTCAATAAGCAGTTAATTTCTTGAGTAAGTTACTTTTTTAACCATATTTTCAATCTATTGGCATCGCCTCCTCAGAAATTTTCCTTGAGTGTATTGTTATCAGGGCGCGATCGCACCGTGACTATCAACAGAGGCAATTGTTAGCATGGTAGCCAACCATTCAATAACTGCCGCGTCTAGATTGCAGATTCTGACGAGGTTTCAAGCGAGTTGAGTCTCATGAAAAAAGCATTGTTCGTTGGCTGCCTTGTTTTCCTGATTGCCGGATGCGGAGAAAAGCCTCGCTCTACATCCGTCAGTGCTGAAAGTTCATCTGGGGGCGCGCAGCTTTCCAAGCAGTCGGCGAAAACCTCTTCGGCTGGACAAAACAAAATAGAACTGATTAACGCAGGAACTGAGCCTAAGCAGCAACTTCGCTTCGCACCTTCAGCGAACACGAAGCAAAGGCTACAGATGACCATGACTATGAATATGGAAATGACTATAGCCGGTCAAACTCGACCCGCGATCGCAACTCCGCCAATTAAGACGACGATGGAGGCGAAGGTTACTAAGGTTGATGCGAACGGGGATATTCATGCTGATTTTTCCTATGTAGATGCTGATATCGTCGCTGGTGCCAATACCCCGCCAGAAATGGTTAATGCGATACGATCGCAAATTAAACAGATGGTTGGTGCGAGCGGTTCGATGATCTTTGATAACCAGGGAAATACTAAACAGGCAAATCTTAACTTGCCTGAGGGACTCGACCCAAACATCAAACAAATCGCTGAGCAAATGGTGAACTCTTGCAAGCAAGTATCTTCGCCTGTTCCCTCTGAAGCCGTCGGAGTCGGTGCTAAGTGGCGAGTTCCTCACTCAGTTACGACAAACGGAATGGCTCTCAACAGTACAACTATTTATGAATTAGTTGGTTTACAGAATAATGTGGCTACCCTGCAAATGAGCGTCGAACAGCAAGCCGGGTCACAAAAAATCAACCCACCGGGACTGCCTGCTGGTGCATCTGTTGACCTAAAGTCCCTAAATTCTCAAGGTACGGGTAAAATCACCAGAGCGTTGAATCTAGTCATGCCAATAAGCTCCAGTATGTCCGTGAGTTCTAACATGGAAATGAATGCTAAGCAGGCTGGCGATCAAAAAGAAACGTCAATCGGTATGAAGTCAGCAATCAATCTCAGCCTAGAATCTCAGTAATGAGTGGGTGAAATTATAGCGGTTCTCAGCTGCGCCTACTACAGGGTAGGGGCACGATACCAAAGCCCTTACGAACAAGCTACAAGAGTATTCAATTGAGAACCGCCATAATCTAATTTGCGACTGCTAAGTTATTTTGATGGCTAGAAAGTTCCTCCTCTAGCTGGGCAAATGCAATTTCCTCCTGACCCGAAGCCCCCAAGCGACGAAGATTCACCGTACCGTTAGCCGCCTCCCGTTCGCCGACAATTGCAATCAGTGGCAGCTTCCGTTGGGAGAGTTCCCGAATCTTCTTGGAAATCGTGGCATCATCTGCATGAAGTTCCGCCCTGATTCCCATCCGCCCAAGCCTTGCAAATACAGCTTCCGCCCAGTCTGCCGACTTCTCGGAAATCGAAGCAACAGCAACCTGAACTGGAGCTAGCCATAAGGGTAATGCACCTTGGTTTTCCAGCAAAATACCAATCCAACGCTCAATTGAACCTAAAACAGCCTGGTGTACCATCACAGGTTGCTCCAGCTTGCCCTCTTGATTGACGAATGACAGATCAAAAATTTGGGGGAAATTGAAATCAACCTGAATCGTGCCGCACTGCCAAGAGCGGCCAAGACGATCTTCCAGACTAACCTCAATCTTGGGAGCATAGTAAGCTCCCTCACCGGGCAATAGCTCATAAGCGTAGCCCAATACCTGACAGGCATTAATTAAAGCAGCTTCTGCTCTGTCCCAGAGTGCGTCAGAACCATACCGTTGCTCAGGTCTGAGGGAAATTCGGATGGCAAACTTCTCGTAACCAAACGCGGCATAGACCTCTTTAACCATGTTGAGAAAATTGCCAATCTCGCCAATCAAGTCCGCTTCTCGGCAAAAGATATGGGCATCATCTTGCACGAACTGGCGCAAGCGCATACAACCCGAAAGCGTACCCGACGGTTCATTTCGGTGCGCGATGCCAAATTCCATCAGCCGCATGGGCATTTCCCGGTAACTTCGCTTGTGTGCCTTGTAAATGGCGATATGAGCGGGACAAGACATCGGCTTCAAGGCGTATTCTAGGTTAACAGCTTGCGAATCAGCGTTTTGAGCCTCCCCATCAGCCGAGTTATCCTGTTGCAGACTGCCGACGACAAACATGTTGTTGGCAAACTTATCCCAGTGTCCCGACTTCTCCCACAGCGAACGACTCAATGCTATGGGCGATCGCACTTCTTCAAAGCCATGAGATTGATAAACTCGTCGCATGAAATCTTCAATCGTCCGGAACACCCTCAACCCCATCGGGTGCCAGAAGACCATACCGGGACTGTGTTCTTCAAAATGAAATAGATTCATCGCTTTTGCGATCAGCTTTGCTGGTGCGCTTCGCGCAATCGCTCGATGGTCGTACATTGTTGTTCTCCTGTTGATAACTACTAAAAAACCCCTCCGAGGATTGCCTGGAGGGGGAAACGTTTGAGTATTGCTGCCATGACGAATTACATCACGTCCCTCCAGGTGCGATTTCGGTGGTGGTGGTAGTTGTCATCAAGTCAGCGCAAAGAATCATCTGTCTTCTCATTCGTCAGTGTTTTTGTGTAGGTGCGGTTTTTGCTTTTACCTAGATGGGTTGCCAGCAATTAAAAACCCCTCCGAAGCGTTGCTTGGAGGGGTGAACTGAATTCTGGCTTCTTAGGCAAGCAAGCTCGTCTTCACAACCCTCCCAGGCTGGTAGTTAGGGTAGTTCCGGTAGTGGTTGTCAGACAGAGCTTGGGTGCCATTAGTTGTTACAAATACTTACTTAATCAAAGTCTCAAAGGCTATAAAACCATTTAAGCAACTCTATGGGGTTTGTCAAGTCGCTATAGGAATTCTATCGAAGTTGTAAGATGTTAGCGGTTCAGATACCCGACTTCTTTAGAGAAGTCGGGTATCTCGCATTCACTGTGCGATCGCTCCCGTTGATTCCAGGCGATCGCTCAATCTGGGTAGCGTAAGGAGAGGGCGATCGCATCCCCATATAGCTATCTTTGAGGATTGCTAGCATAAACGGAATAGACCATCTGATAAGGCTATGGAGCTCAGCCACCTAAAAGCAGAACAGATAACTCATCATCCCCTAGAAACTGTAATTAAAGAATGAATAAGCGGTTAAAGGAACGTGGCTGCAAAATCCAATTATCTTTTCCAGAAACACCCGAAAATTGACACGGAAGATTTGGATAGCATTGGTAGAAGGCGATCGCTGTCGTTGATTTCAGGCGATCGCAAAAAGACGAGTACCTTGCTGGTATCTTGTTGTATTGATACGAAATGTGTTCCTTACTCGAAGCCCTGATTTAATTCATATCTTGCACATGGCGGTTGAAACCGCAGCTACACAAACAAAACCCGCCTGCGCGGGTTAAGACTCTTGCCGTTTTGTTAGTCCGCGCAGGCGGACTTAGTTTTTATAGCCCCAGAATTCCATTCTGAGGGCTTAGTTAATCCAGGACAGATGGCTTTACCTTGGGCGCAGTGGGAAGCACCCGATTCGGAGGTGCAAGCCGTTGCAGAAAAGTTTGTCTTTGCTAATTGTTATAACCAGCAGGCGGCAGGAGTCATGCTTGGGGAGCGGTGCCAGGTATCGGAAAGCTAAAAATGGCGCGGCTTCGTGGAATTCTCCTCAGTAGCAAATCTTTACAAAAACCTGAAACCCTCATATATTAAACTCTACAAGTCTCGACGCCAGAGAAGACAGAAGAGACATATCAACCTCCCCTTCCCCACCCTCCACCCCACCAGCCAGCCAACCACCCCTGTCCTCTTCCAATGTGCTTTTGGGAAGTGTCCTTGCTGGCTATGCTGGCTATTTTGGTGAAAAGCCATTTCCAAGTCGGTTATCCATTCTCCTTCCACGCGCCACCCCACGCGATCGCAAAACTTTTTGTAGATTTTATAGTTGTGCTGCCCAGGTTTTCCCCCTACGCTCTCCCAGATGCGCTTCTGTACGCTAAAACCGAAGTGTCCATCGCTGTACTTTATCCAAAGACGGTCAATCGTGCGGAGGTCTGTACTAGGAAACTTTTCTATAGACTCGGTATCTAGCCAGCCTTCTAGCTCTCGTCCTGCTGCCTTGAGCATAACAGCGAAAGTTTCTTCATCTGCTTCTTTCCAATTTACTGCTGCTAGTAAATTCCGCAGCCGAGTGTAGTCTACATTCTTTTCAGAACTGAGGTCATCCGATTTTGGATTGGGGATTTGAGATTTTTGAGTGTCTTCATCAGAAAACGCAGAGATTTGAGATTGTTGTTGCTGTCTTTCTGCTTCCTCTTGTTTTAGGTACTCGGCTTCTTTCTCAGAAAGAATTGACGCTTCAATTCGCGCTACATCTTCATCTGTAAGACCCAAAACTTGTTGAAAATTCTTCAATTCTTCGCGAGTCACTTCACTCAGAGGAGATTCCCGCTCTAATTCTTCAATCAATACCTCTTCGTATTCCTTCAGATTTGCCTTGTGTTCCTCGTAGGGCGCTAGAACTTCCGCCTCAATCCTTTTGGTAACTTCCGGCGATAACTTTAATTTTGTTGCTGATTTGTTTAAAGCTGTGCGACCAATATGAGAAATTTCACCCTGACGCTTCTTAACCCATTTCTCAGCCTCTCGGCGATACTCCAATTCAGGGTCATTTACGGGCGAACGAGTCAGGATAATATTGAAGCCTTCTTTGTGCGAGTAAATTTCTGGCTTCATCGCCGGCTTAGCCGCCTGCACCTTCTCCTTGGCATAGTCGTGCAATTCCGAGATGGAAATTGTACCCGTTCCATCTCGGTCTGCTGCCCCCGTCTCCAACCCCTCAACTAGGAAGCGAGTATAAATTCCCGACCCTTCATGCTCAAAGGATTTTTCCAAGGCAGTTGAAGAGGTGAGAACGGCTCGTCCTTCGCCCCCCAATTCTCGTTCAATATCAACAACACCACCGCTTTTAGGCTGCCATCCTGCCGAAAATGCACCACTATAACAACAGTCCAAAATCACGACCTGTCGCTTGCACCGACTATCATTCATTAAGTCATGCACAAAGCTTGCAGGTACTGACGTTGCTTTGTAGAACTGTTCGTCGGTGAGGCGAGTGGTCAGGTAAAGCCTACCTTCATAATCATCCACCTTGCCATGACCCGAGAAAAACAGTACTGCCAGGTCTTCCTTTTGGCAACTGGCAAACAGTCGATTAATAGCGACTTGCATGGCATTGGGGTCGGGGTCAAGCAAGGTTTCCACCCCATCAAAACCCCCGATGTCCGGGTCTTGCAACACTCGCCGCATCGCTTCCACATCATTGCGAGCTCCCGGAAGTGCATCTAAACCCGCGTCATACTGGCTGACCCCAATCAGCAGTGCTACTTTCTTAGGCATCGTCAGAGTCTTGCATCTGTGCCAAAAGTTGGCGAACCACTCTCTCGGCGTCTTCTAACTCCTTACGGCTTTTGGCTTCAATCTCGACTTCCTGTTCGCCTACTTTTACTTTAATCACAACGGGCTTATTTGGGATGCGATCGCCAATAAACCCCAAAACCTTCTGAATGTTTTCTATACTAACTTCAGCCGTCAGAACTCCCACTATAGTTGCTAGGAGTGAATTAATTCACTGCCGGATGAGCGGGTTAGTGTATGATGCGATCTTTTGCTCTTGGCTTACACGTTACACCGATGCGTTTTTCATCCCTATTATCTAATCTAGGAACCAACACTTCCCAGGAGGAGATTGAACCTCTCGTGGATTGCGATCGCATCTCACCCCTACAGTCTGCGGCAAAGATACGATACCCTTGACTAGAATAGACTTCCTTGCTCAGACCTTGCCCAGTCGCCTCACGTCGCCATGACTCAAACCATAGATTTCCTCAGCCACCTCAACCCCTCCCAACGTCGCGCCGTCGAACATTTCTGCGGTCCCTTGCTTGTGGTTGCTGGGGCTGGTTCCGGTAAGACAAGGGCACTCACTTATCGAATTGCCAATCTCATTCTCACCCACAGAGTCGATCCGGAAAACATCCTAGCGGTAACCTTCACCAACAAAGCCGCACGGGAGATGAAAACCCGGATTGAAACCATATTTGCCCAGCAGATGGCGCTTTCAAAACACGGGCAACGTTTGGAAGTACTGCCAGAGGAAGAACAAACTCAGTTGCGATCGCGTGTCTACAAAAAATACATCAAACCCTTGTGGATTGGAACGTTCCACAGTCTATTTGCTCGGATTCTCCGCCTCGATATTAATAAATATCAAGATGAAAAAGGACATCAGTGGAGCCGTAACTTTTCTATCTTTGATGAATCAGATGCCCAGAGTCTCGTCAAAAACATTGTCACCAAACAGTTAAACCTAGATGACAAAAAATTTGACCCGCGTAAAATCCGCTACGCCATCAGTAATGCCAAAAACTTAGGCTTATCTCCCCAAGAATTTGAGAAAGAACAATCCAATTACAAAGGGCGAGTGATTGCTGAAGTCTACGGCTATTATCAAGACCAGCTAGCCTCTAACAACGCCCTCGACTTTGATGACTTGATTTTAGTGCCAGTGAAACTATTTCAGCAGAATGAAACTGTCTTAGGATACTGGCATCAGCAATTCCGTCACATTTTAGTAGATGAATATCAGGACACTAACCGAATTCAATATGACTTGATTCGTCTGCTGACTACTAACGGAGAAACTATAAAGAGCCAATGGGATTGGCGCGATCGCTCAATTTTCGTAGTGGGTGATGCCGATCAGTCTATCTATTCATTTAGGATGGCGGACTATACCATATTGTTGGGTTTCCAGCAAGATTTTGGCGACGGGTTGCTCGATGATGATACCCGCACGATGGTGAAACTAGAAGAAAACTATCGTTCCAGGGAAAATATTCTTCAAGCCGCTAATCAACTGATTGAGAAGAACACCCAGCGCATTGATAAAGTACTAAAAGCGACACGGGGCTTAGGGGAACAGATTTATGCTCACAAAGCTGATGACGAGGTAGAAGAAGCACAGTTTGTTGTCAAGCAAATCCGCCAAATAGAGCAACAAAACCCAGAACTCGACTGGGGCAGTTTTGCCATTCTGTACCGTACCAATGCCCAATCTCGACCCTTTGAAGATGCCCTACGGGGTAAAGTACCTTACATTATTGTCGGTGGTTTGAAGTTCTATGACCGCAAAGAAATTAAAGATGCCTTGGCTTATCTAAGAGCGATCGCAAATCCCGATGACACTGTCAGCCTCCTACGCATCATTAACACTCCCCGACGTGGTATTGGTCAAGCCACTGTTGAGGCACTTGTGGGTGCTGCCAAAGAATTAGGTGTACCGCTCTGGGAAATCCTTAGTGATGAAACATCAGTTAACACCATGGCTGGACGTTCAGCCAAATCGGTAAACAGTTTCGCCCAACTCATTGGACGGTGGCAAAACCAAGTCGAGAATCTTTCTGCGGCTGAGATTGTCCAAGGAATTGTGGAAGAGTCTGGTTATATTGAGGACTTGAAAAAGCAGGGCACCGACGAAGCGGAGAATCGCCTGGAAAACATCTCGGAACTTTATAATGCTGTCCTGCAATTTCAGGAAGAAAACGAAGATACAAGCTTAGAAGGATTTCTCGCAAATGCCTCTCTTGCTTCTGATTTAGACGACTTGAAAGAGGGACAAAAAGCGGTATCTCTGATGACGCTACACGCCGCTAAAGGGTTAGAGTTTCCTGTCGTATTTTTGGTAGGGCTAGAACAAGGACTATTCCCCAACTACCGCTCAATGGATGACCCCATTGCTCTAGAAGAGGAACGTCGTCTCTGTTATGTAGGCATCACCCGCGCTCAAGAACAGCTGTTTCTTTCCCACGCTCGTGAACGCCGCCTTTATGGTAATCGTGAACCGGCTGTGCGATCGCAGTTTCTTGAAGAATTACCGAAAGAACTAATCAGCAGTACGTTGGTGAAAGTCAAAGCCAATTGGCAAACTCCATCAGCAGACGCTCGTAACCTCGCTACCGCTTCCCTAACAGAACCCAAGCAACAAAAATCCAAACGCTCAACACCCCAATCACAGGATTGGAGAGTTGGCGAGTTGCTTATTCACGATGCCTTTGGTACTGGTGAAGTCACTCATGTTTTTGGCTCAGGAAACAGAATCAGTATTGCTGTTAAATTTCCTGGTCTTGGTCAAAAGATACTGGATCCAAAACGTACAAGTTTGCAACGGGTGCAATAGAGAAGCCAACATCCTGAATATCTACACGTTGTTTTTGATGCAGGCTTTTCTAGATATGGCTTTAAGTCCAGCTAAATAATTGCTTATTCCTTGCTCAAACCACAGCTAAATTAATAGTGCGATTGAGTTGTTCTCTGGAAAAGGGTTTAGTTAAGTAGGCATCAGCCCCTTGCTTCATACCCCAGAGACGATCAATTTCCTGATTTTTAGAAGAACAAATCACAATGGGAACGCCTACAGTAATAGGATGCTGCTTGAAGCGGCGACACAATTCAAAACCACTCATTCCTGGCATCACTACATCTGTAATGATGACATCTGGCTTGTATTCGATCGCCTTATTCAAAGCTTCTTTAGGGTTTGTGACACTAACGACCGTGTGACCCCCCTCACGCAGGTAACTTAGTATCAACTCCAACTGAGAGGGGTTGTCTTCAATAACCAAAACTCTACTCATATCCAGTTATCCTCACGAAATGATTAGAAAATTACTGCATGGAAAAAGCGCTGGTATACTGCCCAAGAGCAGCACCATTTCAAAGTAGATTGCACCACGTTTTTGATGAATACCGTTTGACCAACTCGAATTCTTGATTTAGTTAGTTCGTTATGAGCTAACTACCCTAAATTAGTCAGATCTAGGACATTGCTAGACTTTAGCTGCTAAGGAGCACTAGTCGCCAGTGCGTCCTGGCACAAGTATTGATAGTGGTTGTAGATAGGGCTACTAAGGAAAACTAATGTATCCTGAGTGACCGCCTTTCTACAGACAGAAAATCCTACGGAAATCAGCTAATAAGTACCTTAAGGGTTGTAGAGATGCACTCTTAAGTTGTACTGCTTAGTACTACGTCTAGTACTACACTGTTCTCCAGTTTAACATACTGAGAACGGTCTACTGTACACTTAGTTTCCAGATTAACCGAACTCTCGGTTACGATAGGCTCAGTAAATTAGCTGAACTTATCTACGCTTAATGGCTCAATCAAGAAGCGATCGTTACTCATCGACAATAGCGATCGCCTCAAGTGGATAGTGGATAGTAGAGCGCAACTGTTCATTTTTTGGAGAAGCTTTGTAATCCCCCCACTATCTATCTACTAACCACTAACTCAGTCCCTGCCTTAATAAGGGGGGCTTCTCAACGTTTTTCTCAGTGCCAATCTTGAATCGACCAACAGACATCTGCAATTTCTCTGCCACCTCTACGGTTTGTCGTAGAGAGCTAGAGACTTTGCTAGAGGAGTCGGAAGTATCTTGAGAGGTTTTGGCAATTTCTTGCATCAACTCCGTAACGATTTGAGACGTTTGAGCTTGAGTTACCGTCGCGCTTGAAATGGATTGCACAAGTTCGTCAATCTGACGAGAAACCTCAAAAATCTTTTCTAGATTTTGCTTAGCATCGATAACCAGGCGGGTACCATCGACTACCTGAGTTTTGCCCTCTTCCATCGCCTCAGCCACCTCTTTTGTGCCCAGCTGAATGCCTTTAATCACCTCATCAATTTCCCTGGTAGCATTAGCGGCTTGAGTTGCTAGCGTGCCGATTTGTGCAGCAACCACTCGGAAACCCTCACCCTCTTCACCAGCACGACTCGCCTCAATACCAGCGTTTATAGCTAACAGATTAGTCTGGATGGCGATTTGCTGAACTAATGCAACAACCTTGGCAATCTCTTTCGAGGATTCACCCAAATACCTCACCTTGTTAGCCGTTTCTACCACCGTCCTTTGCAAATTCACGATATGCTCTACAGTGCTGTCCATTGCTGCCCCACTAGCCTCAGCCGCTGTGGAGGCAGTACGAGCAATTGTTGCTGCTTGGCTGGCGTTCTCTGCCACCGCGATAATTGAAGACGTTATCTGTTCGACGGCGTCTAGAGTGCCATTAATCTCCTCAGCCTGCTTGAGTGCTTGCTTGGAAAGCTGCTCGACGGCTTGTTCATCTTCTCTGAGGGACGTGTTGACTTGGGCAGAAGCAAGCTTGACCTGCATCACAATTTCCCGCAGATTCTCGATGATCGAGTTGAAAAAGTCAGCAACAGTGCCGATTTCACTCTCTGTTACGTCAGCCCGAACCGTTAGGTCACCCTTGGCTGAGGGTTCAATATTACTGAGCAGATCTAGCACCTGGCCCTGAAGCGCTTCTTTCTGCTGACGTTGCTCAAGAGAATTCAACTCCGCTTTCTGGCGTGCTTGCTCTACTTGCTTAGAGACTAATTCTGCGCCCTGGCTTGCTAATACTGCTTCTTGGCGCGATCGCTCTAACTGTTCGACAAGATTAGCTTGGTTGAGGGCAAAGCCAATTTGAACTGCCAATTGCTGAAATAAAAAAATTTCATCTTGCTGCCAATCCCGTGGTTCAAAGCACTGGTGAGCACACAATAAAGCCAAAAGTTCGCCGTCGCGCAAAATGGGTGCAACCATATTAGCCTTGACTTGCAGGCGTTCTAATATCTCGCAGTGACATTTTGTCAATTCTGATTCATAAATGTCATTGCAGACACTGATACGCCCATTCCTGTACCTGTCAACGTCCCCTTCTCCTAACGGGTCATCAATAATTTTCCCCATGGCTTTAACCCAACCCAGCCCTACCGATTCCGCCGTGATTGTCCCACTCAGGTAGCCAGGATTGAAGCGATAAACGACCACCCGGTCGGTTTGCAAAACCCTGCGAACCTCCTCAACTGATGTTGCAAAGATTTCTTCCGAGTTCAGGGATTTATAAATGCGGCTAGTAAACTGGGCAAACACGGAATAGCGCTGGGCTTCTGCTTGTTGGTTGTGAGCCTGTTGTACCAGAGTTGCTTCACTGTTGATAAGGCTGTCAGCTAAGTAATTAAAAGTGTTTGCCAGTTGCCCAACTTCATCAGTGGTTAGTGGCTCTGCACGCGCTTGGCGATCGCCTTCGGCAAATCGCTGAGCCGTCTGCTGTAGCTGTTTGATCGGTTGAGTAATCGTTCGCCCCAGCCAGAGCGCCAAAATCACATCTACCGCTAGTGCCAAGGCAGATATAACCACTTGTAGTAGTAAGCTCTCTGTGAGGAGCTTATTGAGTGCAGTTTCTGAAGTTCCCCGCACTAAAACAGCAACGGGCTTACCGCTAAAATCAGTAATAGCTTTAGTCGCCATAGTATAGCTTTGCGTTCCCGCTACGGCTCGTCCGGTAACTACCTTTCCTGGACTGGCAACGGCTTTCTCCAGTAGCGATGTATCGGCTAAGGGAACACCAGACTGCGCTTGCTCTAAATTTGCAGCTTTACCTTTGTCTAGAGAGGTAGCTAGGGTAAATTTCCCTGAGGGCTGGCGGTAATAAACGGCACTGTAACCTTCTCCAAAAGCTCTCAGAGTGTTCTCCACTATAGGCAGTTTGCCATTAACAATGTCCCCGGCAACCAAGGCACCAACAACGGCTTCGGTTTTCGAGTCCTTCACTGGCGTAACCGTGTAACGAATTAGAGCATCTTGTTTAGCAAAACCTTTGGGCAGTGAGGGCGACTCTTTTTCCAAGTCGTTCCAACTGATGATTTGACTGGCTTGAATCTGCTTAGGATTCTTGAAGACTTCGCTTACTAAGTTATTGGGATTGAATGTTTCTCCTATCCGGTCAGTGTTGCCATTAACAATGATCCGCAAATCTTTTCCCACCAAAGTTGCATATTCAATGTTGTTAGCCTCAATCTCGTTCTGAAGTATTTGCTTAACTTGAGTCTGCAACTCAGGTGTTAAGGATTGACCTTTGCTATGGGCGATCGCGGCTGTCATTACTGCCGAATTGTCGGATTGACCTCGGAAACCTACAGTCATTTGGTCAAGCTTAATATTGTAGTTAGTCGCCGCAACAGCCAATTCGGCTTCAGCTTGCCTAAGTAATTGAGTTCGTCCCGATGCCACAATCAAAATAGCGCCAACCCCCACAAGTCCAACGACAGAGATTACCTCTGAGGTAAACAGACTCGTAAGTTGCTTGCCTTTAATTGGTAAGTTATAAAACCATTCCAGGGAGGAAGATAGGCGTTCTTTGGAATTAAAAAGACTAGGTTTGGTGATTGATTGTACTGATGGCAATTTGATTTGTGTCATGGACTAAGTCCTTTCGAGAAGAGTAATTTCCTTAGAGTGATGATTGACAAATTTCGGCAATCTCAGTAGATGTATTTAATCTCTTGTATGGGCAAACCGCATCCATGGTCATGTAGATGAGTATGACCACCCTAAAAGCTTGATTGAATTAGTTTGTTACGTGATTACCTTAATTTAGGGAGATGCCTGTAATTTAATTTAGGGAGATGCCTGTAATTTCGAGGACATTCAGGGTATTACTGAAGTGTTATTCAATTTCATCGGACGCACTTCAGGCTTATACAAAGAGGCATCGGGGTTGAGAGACTATATTTCCAACATTCCCTGTAATCTAGCCCTCTTTCTAGTAGATTTGCAGTATTTGATAACGTCAGCGAACAGAAAAAAACTTTGCTATCAAGTCAGCCGCTAACACATCGTAGTAAAATTTATTGTTAGGTTACATAGTTTATAGCGGCAGCAACTGATCGCCTTTTTACAGTCCCCAGAGTTTTATCGAAACGAGGTAGGAAGCACCTTAAATTGTTGTAGAGAGGCACTCAAGTTGTGAGGGTAATGGAGATGTCCTTAAGCTATGTTCTCCATTAACATAGTATTCGTCAACTTGACATCGCCCTAAAGCTCAAGTTTGTCTTAGTATTTCCACTATAACCGAATTAGAGCTTAACCTTGACTCAGTACATTCACTGAAAAATTCTACGTATAATTGCTGAAAATGAAAGTACCGTAGCAAGCTGGTTACTATTTCTTTGGTCGTAACTAATAACTAAGGAAAAATCGGCTGTTGCGGCGAAGCTAATAAAATGAAATGTCTTGTTGTTTCTAACTCGTTCTATGACTGGCATCTACCCCGCGTCCACGCGACTCGAAGACCACCGACAACAATTTCCTGCCTTAGCTAACAAAGCCTATTTCAACTTTGGGGGTCAAGGTACGTTGCCTCAAGCATCGCTGGAGGTGATCCGACAAACTTATGAATATATTCAGCAGCATGGACCCTTCTCTGGCAGGATAAATGACTGGATTACTGAGGAAGCCAACCAAACGAGACTGGCGATCGCATCGGAATTAGGCACATCCGCACAAGCCATTACCCTTACTGAAGATGTTACAGTCGGCTGCAATATTGCCATGTGGGGCATAGATTGGCAAGCAGGCGATCACATGCTTCTGACCGATTGTGAACACCCAGGCATTATAGCTACGGCTCAAGAAATCGCACGTCGGTTTAATGTCGAAATATCTACTTGCCCAATTATGGCAACTCTCAATCAGGGAGACCCAACAGCCGTCATTGCACAACACCTGCGAAAGAGTACGCGATTGGTAGTGCTGAGTCATCTGATTTGGAACACGGGTCAAGTCTTGCCACTGGCTGACATTGTTGAAGTTTGTCGCAACTCGTCTAAAGGGACTCAGTTAATCAGAGTTTTGGTAGATGCTGCTCAGTCAGTGGGTTCCCTACCCTTGAATTTAACAGAACTGGGAGCAGATTTTTATGCCTTCACGGGTCACAAGTGGTTGTGTGGACCAGAAGGTATTGGTGGTCTTTACGTGCGACCAGACGCTTGGGAAAGCCTAAACCCTACTTTTATTGGTTGGCGTGGTATTGTCACTGGGAAAACCGGTAAACCAGTGGGTTGGAAACCTGATGCATCTCGCTATGAAGTGGCAACCTCTGCTTACCCACTATACGCTGGACTGCGAGCAGCGATCGCGGTTCATCAGCAATGGGGAACGCCTCAAGCACGTTACGAACAAATTTGTCAGCTGAGTAAGTACCTCTGGCAACGTTTAGCCCAACTCAACAATGTCAGCTGTCTACGAACCTCACCCCCAGAAGCGGGTCTGGTCTCCTTTGTGTTGACCAACGGACAATCCCACAAACAGCTAGTAAACTCTCTAGAACAGCAAGGCTTTATGCTCCGAACACTACTTGATCCCGACTGCGTTCGCGCCTGCGTTCACTACTTCACCGAACACAGAGAGATTGACCAGTTAGTGGAAGCAATTGAGCGCCTGGTAGAGGCTTAGAGCTAAGCCATTCAAAATTCAAAATGCGATCGCTGTTGGTCTTAATCTGGCTTAACATGGCTTGAGTTTCGCTTGGTGCTAGACTTTTAGGCTTGAACAGAAGACATCCCAGGCAGAGAAAGTCTAATAGATGAGCCACAAACGTGACAGCTTGAGACCAATAGAGGGAGCTAGGCGATCGCTTAGACGTAAGTTGGATCTAAAGGGTGAGTTAGTGATGGCGCTGCTGCCGACAGTGACTATCCTGACTGTACTGGGTATGGTGGAGGTACTCAGTAGGCAACGCTTGCTATTTGCCTCGCTTGCATCCAGCGCCTTCCTAATCTACCTTGACCCCCAGCACGGCACGAATACGATTCGCACACTGGTCACCTCCCAGATGCTAGCCGCAACCATTGGTTTGGTTATGCACCTTGTTTTGGGGCCAGGATACCTATCTGGTGGGAGCGCAATGGTGGTGTTGATCGTGCTGATGATTCTGCTTGACGCAGTACATCCCCCTGCTGTCGCTACCTCACTGAGCTTTGCCTTCCGCGCTGGAGACGAAAGTAACCTAGTTTTGTTTGGTCTAGCACTAGGTATGACTACCATGCTGGTGGTGATCGAGCGGCTCATGTTATGGTTTCTCGCCAATTATCGGAGTCGAAGATTTTGACTAGACCTCTGAAAATAGGATTTACTTACAATCAAACAGGGCACAAAATAGTCTCAATTTGTGACTGCTCTAGTGATCGACCGATGAGTACCAAGCGAGTTTGGCGTGGTTCTGACGCTTGCCAGGGACGGTCGAAAAAATGCTCTAAGCGATCGCCTACTCCTTGCACTACCATTCGCATCGGCTTGTTGGGAACATCCACAAAGCCTTTGATTCGGTAAATTTCTTGGTCTTGCATCAACTGTTTCAACCCTGCCATTAAGACTTTCGGCTCAAAGGCTTGGTCTAAGATTAGGTGAACTGAGTTGATATCGTCATCATGCTCGTGGTCTTCTTCCGTATCGTGGTGACTGGGACGAGCATCTAAGTTATCTTCCACCGCTGCATTGAATCCCAGCAAGAGTTCAGGGTTAATCTGACCAGCGCGGCAGGGAACTACCTTGACCCCCTGAGGTAGCTGCTGTCGTAACCAATCCTGTACCTTGGTTTGAGTCTCGGCATCCACTAAATCAACCTTAGTCAGCAGCACCAAATCCGCACAAGCTAGCTGGTCTTCAAACAGTTCCTCAATTGGAGTTTCATGTTCTAGATTGGGGTCAGCCTCGCGTTGCGCTGCCAAGGCATCAAGGTCACCAACAAAGGTTCCAGCTGCCACCGCTTCACAGTCTACGACAGTAACAACGCCGTCCACTGTGGCACCGGTGCGAATTTCAGGCCAACGGAACGCTTGAACTAGGGGTTTGGGCAAGGCTAGTCCAGAGGTCTCAATAAGAATAGTGTCAATCTGGTCACGACGCTTGAGCAGTTCTTGCATCGTGGGGAGAAATTCTTCCTGGACAGTGCAACATAGGCAACCATTAGTCAGTTCAATAATGTTGTTGGCAGTGTCGTCCTCATCATCACAAACTTGACAAGAACGCAGCAGTTCCCCATCGATGCCGACTTCGCCAAACTCATTGACAACAACGGCAATGCGTCGTCCTTGGTTGTTTTGTAGTAAGTGGCGCAGCAGGGTTGTTTTACCGCTACCGAGGAAGCCTGTAACAACAGTAACGGGGATTTTGGCACCCATAGAGGACTCCAGTGAGATTTACATTCAGAAATTTGCGAATTGCCGTCTAAGCGATCGCGATCGCTTAGACTAGCACCCGCTCAGGAAAGCTGCAAGCAACTCCTTGAC
>DATNPH010000012.1:0-6940 GCA_036703315.1 Coleofasciculaceae cyanobacterium | reverse complement strand
CTGAAGCAACATTTAACCACAGTACCTCTGGAAGCCAGAGGTAACAATCTCTAGCTGTAATAAATGAATTTGAAGTAAAAAAGCCTTGCAAAAATCCCAGCATAGATTCTCCTAAGTGTTATTACTTACTCCTCGACTCGTTAATTTCACTTATTAAAAATTCAGAGGCATTGAGACACTATTCCTGTTCTTTAGCAAGGGTTGACTAGAGCCAAAGGGCTATTAACTGATCTTGATAAGCTGCTTTTTACGTAGGTTACCAGTTGAATATTTAATAGCAAAACCGTCTAAAATATACCAAAAACCGCTGACTATAACGAATTCACGACTACACAAGCGATGTTTGATATCTAGAGTGATGTACCAGAGGAAAGATGGGTAAATAAACTATATTTTGTATTAAAGATGCAGCTTCAAGCAAACTAACTTAGAAAAGTAGAATACACCCATCTATTTCCAATTTAATTTTTAGCTATATCGTGAAACAATTGCAGCAGTTTTTTACACTTTGAAACACAACCAATATTAGTTACCTAAACAGTAAAAAATTGTTTTTGTGTAAAAAATGTAACTAAAAAGGAATAGAAATGAGAAGTTGGCAAATCAACTTTGTTCTGAAGTATTCCCAAACCGAGAGGTTTTTCACCAGGAAGAGTAAGGGGTGAGCTTCAAACCCCTCGACCCAGACACAAGATAGTCAAAAAAGACAAAAAAAGGAACTTACGGTTTGCTCATTTTTTCTGTGGTTAGAGAAATTGGCTTTCTCAGGTTGAAGCAGAAATTGCTCTACTGGTACACAAAGGTGGCGCTAAGGAAGCATCCCGCAAGGGTCACCGCGCTCCTCCACCTCGGCATTCGTCCTCAGATAATCCCGCACCCAATCGCAACCAAATGCCAGTTCATCGAGATTGAGAATGCGATCCAAGTCCCATAGAATCACCGTACTGTCGTCACTTACTGAGGCCAGCGTCTTGCCATCGGGGTTAAAATCTACTCTCCAAACGGCAGTAGTATGCCCATAGAGGGTCTTGAGCAACGTACCGTCTCGTCTCCAAAGTTTGACGGTATTATCGTCGCCTGCTGAAGTAATGAGTTTGCCATTAGAGCTAAAATCAACCGACCTCACTCCGGCAGTATGTCCGTCGAGGGTCTTTAACAATGTACCGTTCCGTCTCCAGAGTTTGATGGTGTTATCGATGCTGCTTGAAGCAAGCATCTCACCATCAGGACTGAAATCAACATCCCATACTCCAGCACTGTGACCTTTAAGAGTGGTCAGCAATGTACCGTCATTGTTCCAAAGTTTGATAGTGCCATCCAAACTCGCTGAGGCAATAATTTCCCCGTCAGGGCTGAAACTGATTCCTCTCACCGCCGCATTATGCCCCTTGAGGGTTCTTAGTAACGTTCCGTCTTTGTTCCAGAGTTTGATCGTGTTATCTTCAGCTGCCGAAGCAACAATTTCACTGTTGGAGCTGAAATTAAGTTCTCTAACTGCTGCGTTATGCCCTTTGAGGGTGGCTAGCAACATACCGTCGCTGACTCTCCATAGCTTGACGGTGTTATCAACGCTTGCCGAGGCGATCATTTTACCATCGGGGCTGAAAACAGCTCTCCAAACAATGCCAGTATGCCCCTTGAGAGTCCTCACTAAGGTTCTGTCCCGCCTCCAGAGTTTGATTGTCTTGTCCTCGCTTGCGGTAATCAGCAGAGATCCATCAGGACTAAAATCAACACTGTAAACCGCACTGCTATGTCCCCTGAGGGTCTTGAGCAAGGCATCGTTGGGTTTCCAAAGTCTGACCGTCCTGTCCCAGGTTGACGAGACGATTGTATTGCCATCGGGACTGTAATCAACATCCCATACAGCAGCGCCATGTCCGGAGACGATTCTCAGTAAAGTGCCGTCCCGGTTCCAACCTTTGAGTGTGCCGTCCATATTGGCAGAAGCGATCGTGTTTCCATCGGGGCTAAACGCAAGTCCCCTAACGCCAGAGGTTTGTCCCTTGAAGCTCATTACCAGGGTGCCATCGGCTTTCCACAACTTGATATCCTCACCCCCAGTGGCGATTGTCGTTCCGTCAGGACTAAACGCAACTCCCCCTACTGCTGCGGAATGTCCCTTGAGTGTTATTGGTGAGGTGCCATCGATTTTCCAAAGCTTGACGGTGTTGTCATCACTCGCCGAGGCAATGGTTTTCCCATCAGGGCTAAATGCGATGCTCAATATTCCAGCGCTATGTCCCTTGAATGTTCTTAGCAACTGACCATCACTGGTTCTCCAGAGTTTGACCGTCTTATCCCAACTCCCTGACGCAATGGTTCTTCCGTCGGGGCTGAATGCCACTGCTGCAACTGTAGAGTCGTGACCGTTCAGGGTTTTTAGCAACGTGCCATCCGGTTTCCAAAGTTTGACGGTTCGATCGCGACTGCCTGAGGCAATTGTTGCCCCATCAGGGCTAAACATTACATCCCACACTCCAGCCGTATGTCCTTTGAGGTCAGCAAGCAGAGTACCGTCTGATTGCCAAAGTTTGACCGTATTATCGTCACCGGCTGAGGCAATTGTCTTACCGTCTGGACTGAAATCAACTCCCCAAACGGCTGCTTTGTGTCCTGAGAATTGGTTGGATTCAACCGCGCCATAAATGCCTTGCAGCAGCACCTTTTTAACCTGCTTCTCGGTTTGGGCGTCTGTGCTGCCTAATTGTTGTAGTCTTTGCCTTGCCTTGATCGCGGATACCAGTGCATCCAGGCTTCGCCGTGAGGCAAAGAGGGCTTCAGACGAGGTAGCGATCGCTTTCACTTCATTGAGTGCAGCTTTTCGATACTGCAAGAAAGTCGTCAACCCTAGCAGTAATGCAATCACGAAGCCAAAACTCAGCAGGGAGAGTAAAAATCGTTGTCGTTTAGCACTTTGCTTCTCCTGCAAAAGCCGTGCTTCCACTTCCTTAAGCCGCTCAGCGTCCAAGCGCGATCGCATTTCTTGCCGATCCAATTCTTGAGAGACACTCAGGAAGTGATAATCCAGGTTACTCAGGTTTTTGTCCTCTGCCCAGTCGAGAACTTCCTGCAACGCCTGTCCCCGCAATAGCCGCGAATCATCCTGTTGCCCTGAGGCAACCCAAGCCTCTAATGCTCCAGCATAGGGACGTAGGGCAGCCAATTGTTCCTTCACCCAGGCTAGATTGAACACGGCTTGATAAATGGGATTTTTTACTCTCAGTTGCCCCTGCTGTTTCTTCACCAAACCAGACAGCAACAGCTCGATTTGCTCGGGGCTATTATTTACAGGAATTCCACAAGGGAGTTGGGGTGGAGCGTCTAGAATTTGCTGATATAGTCCGAGCAAGCGACCGATTCGTTTTTCGTCTCTCAGGAGGCGATCGCGGATGGTTCGGAAATGCTCCGGTTCGTCGTTAGCTTCCCAGTTTTGGATAAGGCGCGATCGTACTACCTGCTCAACAAAGGAGGGGGTGGAGAGTGGGGAAGACGCGGAGAGTCTTTCTCTATTCACCGCGTCCCCGTTTCCCCCTGTCCCCGCGTCCTCTTCTCCTTGCCCCCTACTCTCCGCCTCCCGCACAACCAGTTGACAAAGTTTTTGTGTCAAAAATGGCTGTCCGTTTGTCCAAGCCAAAATTTCCTTCAAAACCACTTTGGGATTGTTAAAGCATTTAGCTAAACCCCCAAGCAATGGCATTGCCTCCGCGTCCTGAAATCCCTCTAGCTCAATGGCGCGTCCGATATTAAACGGCGTCCGCGTCTTGTCTGCAATTAACTCTGATGGCGTTGCCACTCCTAGCAGACCAAAGCTGAGTCGTTGATAGACGGGTTGCTCTACCCGCTTGTTATAGCAGCCACGAATCAAGGCAAAGAAATCATTCGCGGAAAACTCCAGACTCAAAACACTGTCAATCTCATCGATGAAAATGACGATGGGTTGCTCAACCTGAACTAACAGTACTGTCCGTAGAAACTCATTCAGGCGATTGGGTAAGGAAAGGTGAGTGTATTCTTTCCACCAAGCGCCTAAGTTTACGTTGAGCTGAAAACTGATAATTAAGGAATTGAGTAGCGAAGCGTACCACTGCTCCGGCGTTACATCCTCAATGCCAATGATAGTAATGTCAATTACACCACAGCGAATCCCGGCTGCCTGTAGTCGATGCATCGTCTGCACCCGCAGGCTGGACTTCCCCATCTGACGGGAATTGAACACATAGCAAAACTCCCCGCTAAGTAGCGCTTGGTATAAGTCGTCATCAGCCCGCCGCTTGACATAGGTAGGTGCATCGGCAGGAAGGCTACCGCCAACCTGATAATGATGGGCTGGACTCTGGGATATGAATGCCATTTTGGAATCACTCAGTTGCCAGAACTTGAGCAAAGTACTGCCGATAAAGCTTGCAGCTAGGAACGGCGTGATTGTCTTGCAGTTGTATCAAGCCCTGACTATGTAGTTTAAAGGCAAGAATCGGATTCAGTTCAACTGGAGTCGGTGAGAGGACAACTTGTTTTAAGGCTGCAAGCAATTCTGGATATTGTTGCAACTGCCCCAATTGGTGCCACAAGTGACTACTGTAAATGCCATTAGCGGCAGTCGCCGTTTGCCTGAGTTGCTCCAGTGTCCCATTCTGCTGTTGGAGGTGGAACAGAGCTAACTGAACCAGATAAGGCTTGCCACCAACCAACTCCATTAGTTGTTGAGCGCACTCTCGGGCGTTATCCAGTCCGTACCGCCCAGCTAAATCCTGCACCTGCTCTAAGCTAAACCTGGGCAACTCAATTAACACACCTGCATTAAAGGGAGAATGGTTGATATTTAGAGGTAGATAGACTTCTGTTGCATACACCACCACTAATCTCAGCTTCTGCCAAAGCTTACTCCGTTCATCCCCATACCTCGCCTGCTCGTACCAAGCGCGTAGCATTCGGAGGAAATTGGCAGCGATTGAGGAGTGATCAAACAAAAGATCCACTCTGTCTAGCGCCAAGACAATTGGATGCTCAGTTCTTGTTAGCAGATAGCTCTCAAAATAGTTGGTACAGTTATAGCTAGCGCCGAATAGGTCATTCCAATATGTCTCGAATTGATTTGGCAGTTGCAAGTTCTGTGCGACAACGGCACAAAACCATTGCAAAAATCGGCTCGACTCTGTAAGAACACTTTCATCTATAAGTTGCAGATTGAGGATTATGGTATGAAACTGGTGCTGCCTCACCTGCGCTAGCACTCGTGCTAGGAGAGAAGTTTTTCCCATCTGAGATGCTGCTTTAATTCGCACCAGTGCTCCTGGCTGCAAAGTCGCTTCGTAGCAGAGGGACTCAGTCGGAGGACGATACACGTAGAAGGGAGAGTCGAGAGGTAACTGTCCATCCAGAGGCATTGGCAGCTGATTAGGAATCCTCCCTGTATCTGTAGTTGGTATCCTTAGAGGCGTCCACTGATTCGCCACGCGTTGTAAGATCAGGGCCCGAAAATTTTTCTTGGTTACTTTCTCATTAAGTGCTTCTGAGAGAACCTGCCAAAGCTGGAAGCCTGCTGTACGAATATAGTCATAACCATATCCTGACTCTAAAGCAATTTCTTCGTAGCCTTTACCCTCCCAAGCCTTTTGAAAAACTAATATCCTAACGGAATTTAAGGTACCCGGAGGTAATATTCTGTACAAATTTTCTAAAGCCTCTTCAACCCTCATTTTTTTATTTAATCCGTACTCTCTCAGCGTTACTATTTAGCTTCAAAGTTCGCTTATCAAAGTTCTCGATTTAAAACACACTTCTTTTTCCCCTTCTTGGTAAATTACTTTTTTATTCCTTTTACATGACGTCCTCCTCACTCAAGCCAATGAATTGCTACTTAATGAACACAGGCACGTAAGCCAAGATTATCTACAATTCCTATCATGGCAATTTACTGACGGTGCTGTAGGGTATCACAGGATACAGACAGACAGAAGCTATACTCCAGCAACAGGTGGAGTGAGAGCAATTGCTCAGAACGTTTTTCAGGCGGTTCAGGGTTGCCAACTCATGCGTAATCTTCGAGAAACTCCAGCAGCATATATAGGGAAAGGCATGAGAACATCCATTGGAGCAGCACGGATATTGTTAGTTGAGGATAACGAAACGAATCGGCAGAATTTTGAAGAATTTCTGGATTTTTGGGGATACCAGGTTTTCAGTATGGCGAATGGTTCTAGTTTGTTTCAGGCTTTGGCTGACTTCCAGCCGCACCTGATTTGGCTAGATTTGAAGTTACCAGATGTTGATGGCTACACCTTACTCGAACAACTGCAACAAAGTTCACATTGGCAGCACATCCCTGTTATTATCGTTTCCGCGTTGGCTTCTAAAGCTGACCAGAAACGCGCTCGAAGCCTGGGGGCAATTCAGTACTTGGTTAAACCAACGAACCTGGATGATTTGCAACAAGCAATTCAAGAAGGAATAGCACTGACTCAGGCGGTAACCCCTTAGCCAACCACGAGCGCGACTTAGCACCCAAACAATCCACTTGGCAAGATGAAGCATCAAAGCCCCGATTTCTAATCGCCTGAGATCTGGCATCGAGCTCAGGTCAAGCAACCTGAGTTTTCCAGAGACTTACTAATATCAAAACCAGAGATTTTCTGTAACGACAGATACAAATTATTGACTTACCTTGATGAATGAAAGGTTGTGAAACACCAACAGCCTTTTACAGAAATCACTTACATAGAAGGATTAAGAGGTAAGCGATGAACTCCACGAAACTAGTCGTTAAACGGGCAAAAGCTATTGTTGCACTTGCGGTAACTTAACTTCAACACTCCAGTGCAACAAACTCCTAATGGCGCTTACGAGGTTACCTGTAATCTTCCAGCAGGTACGGCGGTTGCTAGTTACTCTGTTCCTGAGTAATTGGCATTGGCATAAATCTTGCAGTTGATTTCAACTT
>DATNPH010000096.1:0-29458 GCA_036703315.1 Coleofasciculaceae cyanobacterium | reverse complement strand
GTCTGTTGGTCTGACATCTGTCAGCTGGGTGACGTTTGTGACTTGGTCTAGGGCATTTGTGTTGTCGCTGTTGCCTAGATCTACTACGTTTTGTGTGTTTGTTGGTGCGGCTGGGGTGAGTTGGGCAACTGTTGCTTTTGTGGCTTGCGCCACCCACCTAGAAGCGGGAATTTCAGCTTCTGGCGTTGCTTGAGTCTTTTGACTTGGGGCTATCGCTTCCTTGTGAGGTTCTTTTCCTTTTGCCCCTGTTGGTTCCGCTGAAGCTTGTGTCGCGGCTTTTGAAAGTGCTGGTGTAGTTAAAGCAGCTGGAGCACTGGATGCGGCAGTGGTAGGCACGCGAGAGGTAACAGTATCCTTCGCTAGCGAAGGGACTTCAGAGGTTTGAGCCTCAGCCGTTTGAGTCTGGGCTGTTTTCGTAGTCGTTTCACTATCAGCTGCCGACAAGCTTGCCAAGTCTGCGGCACGTAATGCACCCGCAGAAACTAACAGCGTTGCGCCCAAGACAGTTGGGCTAACAATCAAAGATTTCCATACTAGTTGTGACATTTTCTCTTCTCCTCACACCCTTTAACACAGAACTGCATAGTTCTTCCTAAAACTACAATCTCTATTTAGGAGTTACTATACAGGCTTTTTTTTCAGTTTTCCCACATAGGTTATCAACTGTAGCTGAGTGACATTAATTTAATGACAGATTAGGAAGTTACATCTTTATTTTATGCTGAATCCAACCTAAGCATTTGTTAAACTAGAATTAACCAGGACTTCATCATGACTTAACTTTTATCAGAAAGTGATATTCCCGGTTATGAGAAGTTTGAAAGAGTTTTTTATAGGACTTATATATCTCTATGTACGCTAGAACTTGGAAACTTTATTAAGTCCTAAAAGCCCCAATTTAAAGATTTTTCGCAGGTAAGGGAAGAGATGATTATGAAACTCAGAGGTTTAATAACTGTAGTACTGGTAGGTGCAATAGAATTAATTCCATTAACAGCAGTTCGTCCAAGCTTAGCTCAATCCAATCTCAATACTCAGCTAAATCGAGCTTTATGTACTCAAGACTGGGGGCGTGCTATTCAGATTATAGACCAGATGAAGAAAGTTGCTGGTCCACAATATGCTTCACAGCTCACGTTATATCGGGGGCAACTAGAAGCTATTGCTAGAGAAAATGTTAGGATTCCTGGATGGACAACTGGGTGCGCTGGCGATAGCTCTAACTCAGAGATGCCAGGAGGTAGCCAACCCATGATCAATCCTGGCGTGACGCCAGAAATTCCGGGAGGTAGCCAACCCATGATCAATCCTGGCGCGACGCCAGAAATTCCGGGAGGTAACCAACCCATGATCAATCCTGGCGCGACGCCAGAAATTCCCGGAGGTACTCAACCCATAACAGCTCCTGAATATGGCGGTGGAAATCCATATTAAAGATTGTCTGTAAAACACTGGGTTCTAATACTAATTTGTTCAATACTTGCTACAAATACTTTTCTGGCTTTCCCCTTTGTAAGCCGGAGCTTTAGTGCTAGCGCAGCGGGACGAAGTCCGGAGGTTGGGGGCAAAGTGTGGCATCTGAAAAGGAAATTGGTATAAGAGGAGCTAGACCAGCTTGGTAGAAATAATCTACGCAGACAAATACAGAAAAATAAAAGACTATCTGTATTTATCTGTGTCCATTTGTGGAGTTCTCATAAACTTTTTTGACTTGTGCTAAAGGTCTAATATAGATAGCTGCACAAGCAAGCTTTAAAACCCTCTCTTTATTGAGCGATCGCTCAAGCAATACTACTGTTTTTGTACCGCAGCTGATTGTTGGAAACTATCTATCAGCAGCTGGTGAGGATTTAGAAGTCTCTGGAGTTGGTGAGGGTTGAGAACTGTTAGAAGTTGGTGAAGGCTTAGAAGTGTTAGATGCTGGCGAGGGTGTAGAACTCCTTGGAGTTGGTGAAGGCTTAGAAGTGTTGGGTACTGGTGATGGCGTAGAACTCCTTGGAGTCGGTGAAGGCTTGGAATTCTCTGGAGTCGGTGAAGGCTTAGAACTCTCTGGAGTTGGTGAAGGCTTAGGAGTGTTGGGTACTGGTGATGGCGTAGAACTCCTTGGAGTCGGTGAAGGCTTGGAATTGTCTGGAGTTGGTGAAGGCTTAGAAGTATTAGGTACTGGCGAGGGTGTCGAACTCCCAGAACTTGGTGAAGGCTTAGGACTGGGGGGGGTTTCCTGTTTGAACTGCCATTCCGACATTGGGCGATTTACAGCATACTGGAAGTCTATCGGCACTAAAAGTACTTTCTGCTGAGGCATCTGGCTTGATGGATCCGCCTGAGCATATAAGAAACTGCGATTAAAATCAGGTTTACCTAAAATTAGTCGATGAGTTTGTTGATTTTTTAGCTTTACTGTTACGGTTGTCGAGGGTTTATCTAATCCATACTCTTGGAGTTGCTTGGCTTGGACAGGGAAAGAGCGATCGCTTTTTCCCTCGACTAGCAAGTTCAACAAAAAGGCAACAGATGCATTGCTGGCTAGGGCATTTTGGGGCGTCTTCATCCGCCAATTAGTTTGTTGCCCAGTAACTCGCTCAAATTCCAAAGTCTTTTCATTAAGGTTAATACTCACAAATTGAATCTGATCTTCTTTAAAAGAAAAGATTGGCTGCTTTGTTGTCTTAGCCGCCTCCTTCTGTGGAGCACCTTGAATTTCATGCAAATACACAAAACTGCCTAGTAATATTGCTGTGCCTAACAATATCAAAGTTGTCCGCTGTAGCTTCATTTTGGGTTGTGGGTTAGCAGGTTAATAGGTACCGTCGAAGACTCCCCTAAATCCCCCTTAAAAAGAGGGACTTTGAAAGGTTTGATTCCCCTTTTCAAGGCCGGAGCGACCGGAGCTTTAGTGAGGATGAGGAGCTAGGGGAGATCAGATACAGTTGGGCACTTTTGAGACATCCTCTTAACGGCGTAGCCACCACATCACTCCCGCTGTCGTGAAGCCGAATAAGGGCATGACCGCAAGTGCAACCCAACCAATTGTCGCGGCTTGCTCTGGCGTCAGGTTAAGGCGGCGGTTTTTCGGTTCTTTGGGGCGAATGGAAAGGGCTTGCTCATCTCGCTGACTTAACCAGCTGACAGAGTTGAGAAAGACATCACTATTAAGTTGCTGCTGGAACCAACCATCAGCCGCAAAATTCGAGTTTCCATAGACAACTAGGCGTGCCTCAGATGTCTTTTTGTTGGTCTTATTTGCTGGTGAAGGTGACGCCTGTGGCTGTCCAGTTGGCGAAGGTGTCGGTGACGCCCCAGGAGTGGATGTCGCTCGTGCTGTTGGTGTAGGAGATATCCCAGGAGTAGCCGTCACTTGCGCTGTGGGTGTCGGTGATGCCCCAGGAGTAGCTTTAGACTGAGCAGTGGGCGTAGGAGATACCCCAGGAGTGGATGTCGTTGACGCTGTTGGTGTTGGTGTTGGTGTTGGTGTTGGTGTTGGTGTTGGAGATGCTCCTGGAGTGGATGTCGCTTGAGCGGTAGGCGTAGGAGATGCTCCTGGAGTGGATGTCGCTTGAGCGGTAGGCGTAGGAGATGCTCCTGGAGTAGATGTCGTTGACGCTGTTGGTGTTGGTGATGCTCCTGGAGTAGATGGCGTTGACGCTGTTGGTGTTGGTGATGCTCCTGGAGTAGATGTAGCCTGAGCGGTAGGTGTTGGTGATGCTCCTGGAATTGGTTTCGGTTGAGTTGTTGGCGTAGGTGATGCCGATAGAGGTTGGGCTTTACGACTCAAGGCAACACCTAGCGTTAGAGGACCGGGGCGATCTTCTTTTGGATCAAACTGAAGCGGTTGCTTTTGAGGATTGCTCTCTCCCCAACTCTGCTCATTGGTACGTACCAGGGGAGTTTCCTTAACGCCGTCTACTGGCTTTGTTTCTACAGGTCGCGCTAGTGGAAATAAGGAAAATCCGCGACCAAAATCTTTTGTGATTGGATGATTGCCGTAGTTGGTTATCAGTGGCGTTGCTGGACCAAGACCAACTGAACGCCCTTGACCTGATGCGTCAACTACGATCTGACGATCTACAGTAACGCCCCAGTCAGCCAGTAAGTTATCTAGACCAGGGTTTGCCTCTGGGTCTACCATCAACAACACACTGCCGCCACTTAAGAGATAATTCCTCAGGGCTTGAACTTCTCCAGGAAACAGCACTCGCTTGGGACCAGCAACAACAACCAGGGAGGCATCTTCAGGAACTTCTGAGCGCTCAGCTAGGTTGATCGGTTGGGCGATGAAGTTTTTGTCTTTGAGAGAACTGACTGCCTGAGAGAGTCCACCTTCTACTTGGTCTAAGGGTCGTTCTCCATGACCCTGAAGGAAGTAAACTTTGTCAGTGCGATCGCTTGTTACGTGCTCGATGCCATTAGTTAGCTTGATTTCCGAGAGACGTTCTCCTTCGCCTACCGTTTGCAATAACTGTCGCTTAGAGCCATATTCCAGGTAAACCTGTCCAGGTAATTGAACATTAAATTTTTGAGCTAGCGTCGGCTTGACTTGTGGATCAACAAATTCATAAGCCAAATTCGACCCATACCGACGGTAATTTTTCAGCAGTTCTTGATCCGCTGGGTTAGGTTTAGGGTCAAATACCCAAACCTTCATCGGCTGCTGCAAATTTCGCACAACTTGCTGTGACTGGGGTGAGAGAGTATAGATCTGATTTTCCGTTAAGTCCACTCGCTGCACATAGCGAACTCCTAAAAAGTTAATCAGCCCCAAAATCACGAACATTGCCAATGTGGCGATAATGGCATTTGTCCCTACCTGGGTGGAGCGCTGCCCCCAAAACCCCGGTGCTAAACTGCCTAAAAATATCAGCCATAACCCAATGATCACAAGTCCAGCAATCAGCAACCCCAACGCGATCGCAGACCATTGATTTGAGACAGCATAGGCGGTTATGCCCATGATGGTCAGGATGGGACCGAGCCAAAACAGGTATTTTAAATATTTCTTACTTTTGATGGTCTTCATATTAGTCAGTGTCAGTAGTCAGCAGTCACTAATCAGTAGTCCTTAATCTTCAGCTAATAGCTAATAGCAAGTGACCCATGACTAATAACCAATGACTGTTGAGTTTCCTTTCAAGAACGTTGGAAACGCAGGGCGTCGATAGACTGAGCTGTCAGAAATATTCCGAGAATAATGTAGCTGGCAAACAAAATTAGACTGCTGGTATCAAGAATGCCTTGTACCAAATTGTTGTAATTCGCTAGTAATGACAAATGACCCAAGGCTTCACCCACAGGGCCACCAATGCTTTTGGCAATCAAATCAATAACCCAGAGGAATAAAATCAGGGCAAAGGTAAGGATGGCTGCCAGAATTGAGCTATCTGTCAAGGAGGAAAGGAACATTCCTAGCGAGAGAATGGATGCAGCTAGTAAGATTAATCCAGCGTGAGCGAGGAAGGGCACAGCGAGTTGAACTGGGGGATTGGCTGCACTAAGAGCGATCGATTCATAAACCAGTAAGGGCAGCACCATAACGGTAAAAAACGTTAGCACACCTAGCAATTTTCCCACGGCTACCGACCAGTTAGTCATCGGTGATGTTGCTAATAACTCCAACGTCCCACGCTTGCGTTCCTCTGCATAAAGTCCCATGGATAGAATCGGTAGCACAAATAATGCAAGTGACCCCATGACACCCAAGAAAAAGCGCAAAAATTCATAGGCGACATCTATCGGAGGCGCTGGCACACCTTGCTGATCACGTAGCGCCACTTGTTGAATGATACCTTCTGGGCCCAAGAGAACTGTCACGAAAAAGAAGCCAGACAGTAACCAGAAGATACCCGCAACCACATACGCTAGAGGTGAAGCAAAATAGCCTTGCAATTCCTTGCGGAAAATCGCCGCAATATTGCTGATAATTACACCCATTTATACAGTCCCTCCAGATGATACGAATAGGGGTGAAGGTTAGCCGTTTAAAAACTTTAAAGGTTATGACTTTCAACCTTTAAACCGTCAACTTGTTAACCTGTAGCCTCTAATTTTTCCTCAGTCTCCTGTCCAACGTCATCCTGAGCAAGTGGTTGTTCCTGAGTCGTCAGTTCTAAAAAGACATCTTCCAGAGTGGCACGAATGCGGCGCATCTCAAAGAGTCCAAAACCTGCTCCGATAGTTACAGCGGCGATATCCCGTCCAGGTTCGGCTCCAGGTGATGAGACAATCCGAAGCAAGGAGCGATTAGCGGGTAAATCCGGATCCGTAACGATTTCCACAAGGCAGACTCCAGGCAGAACCTGTAAAAGCTTTTGTAACTGTTTCACATCACCTTCTACCTCTAACTCATAACCTGCCCCTCCTGCCAACTGAGCCATTAAATTTTCAGGGCTATTTGTGGCGACAATCCGACCCCGGTTGATAATTGCCACGCGGCTACAGGTCATACTCACCTCTGGCAAGATGTGGGTTGAGAGGATGATTGTATGTTCTCCAGCAAGGCTCTTGATTAAGTTACGGACATCAATGATTTGTCGGGGGTCAAGACCTACTGTCGGTTCATCTAGAATAATGGCGGGTGGGTCGTGAACGATCGCCTGAGCAATGCCAACTCTCTGCCGAAATCCTTTGGACAGTTTTCGGATGAAGGTTTTGCGCTTCTCGCTGAGGTTACAGCGTTCCATTGCCCATTTGACTTTAGACGTGCGATCGCCTGCTGCAATGCCTTTAATTCGCGCCACAAAGTACAAAAATCCCTCAACGGTCATTTCCCGATAAAGAGGCGGTATCTCTGGCAAATAGCCAATTCGGCGTCGTACCTCCATAGAAGTTTCATGAACATCGTAACCAGCAATGCGGGCAGTACCACTGGTTGCTGGTAAATATCCAGCCAAAATCCTCATCGTTGTGGTTTTTCCGGCACCATTGGGTCCGAGGAACCCTAATATTTCTCCTGGCTCAACCGTGAAGGTGACATCCTGAATGGCTGGGGTAGAGCCGTAAATTTTGCTGAGATGCTCGACTTCAATCATGGGTGCTGAGGTTCATCACTCTTTGATGCGGATACAAGAATAATAGATTAACGCTATCCCCATCTACAGGTCGCCATGGGGATGGCAATCTTATAAGTTCAAAATTCAAAAAACAAAGGCTATTTTTGGTGGTTCTGCTTTGTTTTGACGATGATTGACGCAATTATCTGGATTAGCTCGTTGGTTTCCTCTAAAAGCGAGTAGGATTACTCACCCGTTTGAATTTTGAACTTGGCGTTTTGAATTCATAGGTAGTGTGCTGCGATCAGCTTCGCTGGTGCCGTTCGCGCAGCGTCTGGGCAAGGAGAAGGCAATCGCACTCTTCGTAACGAGGCGAGTAAGTATACATTCCTGTGCTCCTTAAGGAATAGGCTTCCTCACACCACATCTGTGAGCTTATCACTCCCATAAGGCTCTTCAATGGAATACAACAGATTTATCCAAGCGGGATGGATTTGGTGAGCGTAAGGAGAACCTGAATATATCAGGCATATTGAGCAATCCTATTATCATCAGACCTCTTGCAAAAGTCGATTTTCGCCCCCTACCCCCCCAATTCTGGAGGGAACCTGAATTCAAAGTCCCCCATGCAAGGGGGATGCGAGGGGGCATCCCAGGATTTATGCAAGAAGTCTATTTCCTCCCTAGCCCTGAACCTCCTCTTCCTTTACCGAAGGGGCTTCTCGTAACTAACCAAAAGTATCCAAAATGATAAATACTTGCACCTAAAACAGAACTTTTGTCAAGTAGTTTTTCTGAATTTTAAAGTTTGAATTTTGAATTTTTTATCATGGTTCAATCCACTCTTTCCACTCTCTACGTCAATTCAGCCATTGGCAAGGATACTGCTGCTGGTTCCGCCACTGCCCCATTCAAAACCTTGACAAAAGCACTGGCTTTAGCTAAATCAGGAACTACGATTCAGCTAGCAGTAGGAACATACAATGCGGCTAGTTATGAGGTATTTCCCCTAACTATCCCGGCTGGAGTAATGGTGCTGGGGCATGAACCCAGTAAGGGTAAGGGAATTCTAATTTTTGGGAGTGGGAAATATACCAGCCCGACGTTTGGTAGTCAAAATATCACGTTACGGCTGGATTCGGGTGCTCAATTGCGAGGAGTCACAGTAACAAATCCGGCAGAACGAGGCACGGGTGTTTGGATTGAATCAACTTCACCAATTATTGCTAACAATACTTTCATCAGTTGCGGTCGTGAGGGAGTCTTTGTTACCGGCACTAGCAAACCCTTGATTCTGGATAATGTATTTATTGAAAATGCGGCTAGTGGTATGGGTTTAGTACGCAATGCGAAGGGAGAAGTACGACGGAATCTCTGTCAAAAGACAGGGTATGGGATTGCGATTAGTGACTCAGCAGCACCTTTAATATCGGATAACAAATTGATAGGCAACCGTGCTGGGATTTTCCTCTCTCGTGAAGCACGACCCGTACTGCGCCGCAATCTAATTGAGAAAAATAGTACTGGGGGTCTGTTAGTAACGGGTAATGCCCGACCCGATTTGGGCAGTAGCCAAGACCCGGCGGGTAACATCTTACGGGATAATGGTCAGGTAGATTTGCAAAATGGTACGTCTTTAACGTTAGTTTCCGTAGGAAATCAACTCAATCCTGCACAGGTGAAGGGATCAATTGTGTTGGGTTCAGCTCAAGTTCCGGCTCCCGTGATGGGTCCGGCTGAGTTTAGTGACCTAGGCGGTCATTGGGCAGCGGCGTTTATTCAAGGATTAGTTACACGAGGTTTAATTCGCGGTTTTCCGGATGGGACGTTTAAGCCAGAAGCCAGCATCACTAGAGCAGAGTATGCGGCGATTGTTGCTAAGGCGTTTGATTTACCCCGGCAACGGGGTACAGGTACGGGGATGTTTGCCGATGTGTCGGGCGAGTTTTGGGCGTCAGGAGCGATCGCTCAAGCTGCAAGTATGGGGTTTATTTCAGGATTTCCGGATGGCACATTTCGCCCCCAACACTATTTGACGCGAGTGCAGGCACTGGTATCAGTTGTAAGTGGTTTGGGACTACGCGGTGGTAATCCTGACTTGTTAGTGTTTTACAGCGATCGCGCCCAGATTCCCAGCTATTCCACAGAAGCTGTTGCCACGGCTACTCAAAGAAGGCTTGTTGTAAATTATCCCCAACCCAACGAGCTGGAACCGATGCGCAATATTACCCGCGCCGAGGTAGCGGCATTGATTTACCGAGCCTTGGTGGCAACAGGACAAGTTGATGCGATCGCTTCTCCTTATGTTGTCAACCCTGACCCCTACATTCCCTCATTTACTGATATTCAAGACCACTGGGCAGCTGATTTTATTCGTCGCCTTGGGGCACTCAACCTGGTTAATGGCTTTGCTGATGGTAGCTTCAAGCCAGATACACCGCTAAATCGGGCGCAATATGCCGCTATGGTGGTGAAAATTTTTAACCCAACTCCGATACGCCCAGCCGTTCAATTTATCGATATTCCTGCTGACTTTTGGGCATTACCTGTGATTAGTCAAGTCTATCGGGGTGGCTTCCTCTCCGGGTTCCCTGACCAAACCTTCCACCCGCAACAAAATTTGCGGCGAATTGAGCTGATTACTTCCTTGGTAAATGGACTTTCCTTACCCAATGCAGAGGCAGGACTCTTGGAAATCTACGAAGATCGCGATAGTATTCCAGCTTATGCTAAATCAGCAGTAGCTGCTGCCACCCAGGCAGGCATTGTAGTTAACTACCCCACACTAGCGCTCTTGGAACCCAAGCGGGAAGCCACACGGGCTGAGGCGATCGCATTTGTGTATCAGGCGCTGGTGAGAGCAGGACGTGTCAGTGCAATCAGTTCACCCTATATTGTTTCAACGCCGACGAGTTGAGATCTGATGAGAAAGCTCCAAGAGCCGGAGAAAGTAGGAGATGAGGAGATGGGAAGATGGGGAGATGAGCGAAACTCGTCCCCCTCATCTTCTTCCCAATCCAAAATCCCAAATTCACCCCCCTACCCCCGTCTATCAAGGGGGGAATCCAAAATTGAGATGCCGGAGCCAACCACAGCCTCAACCATTGCCTATGCGATCGCGTTGCTTCGTCACTATAAGTTTGAGCTTAGGGGTTACACGGCTGAAGAATTAGTCAATCTGTGGCTTAGGAGATATCCCACCAACTGGGTGCGTCTCGGCGTCATTGAAGCGCTTTACCAGGGACGTTACAAAGCTGTTTCTGTCGAGCAAATCTTGAGTGTCTGGACTCGACGCGGACAGGTAACCTATCGATTTAACCGTGAATTTGAACGGCTGATTTCTCGCAAACTTCCCCAAAATCTAACGTTACCACTGGAGTTTCCAGCAACTGACCTCATCGAAGAATATAACCTGCAACCACTAACTCCTAGCGCTGACGACAGCATGGAGGGACAGACGAAGCTTGAGGCAATAGCAGATAACCCAACAACGACGGATAAACAGAATAGCCCGCCAATCACAACGGCTTTTGAAGATGTGACTGAAATGTCACTTCAGCCGAATCACCAACCCCCAGAGGTACTTTCCAGTTTCGGTGCCAGCCCCACCTACGATACAGATTGGTCACGCTGCGAGCTTAAAAAACAGCCAATCCACCAATTTACTCCACCACCCGACTCTTCTGACTTTTTCCTCAAGCTCAAAGCTGTTGTTCAGCACCAAGAGCTATCCTCAGGCAAGGTTAGGACATCATTAATTGATCAAAATGAATTAGAGCCGCCTGGGTCTGGCTCAAATAAAAATTGATCCGGGAGCGATTGCCTACGGCACCAGCGAAGCTGATCGCGTAGGCTGTTAATTGAGAGACAATGAACGCCAGTACACAACAAAATGGAAACAGGTAATTGAAGTGCGTCGTTAAGGCATCAATCAATTACTACGTCCTTACTTCAATCCCTAAGATTTATCTATAAGGTTTGACTTTTGACTTTTGAACATGCCTGAGAGAAAACCAAATGCACGGGAAACACTACTGCTAGAACCAGGCACGTTGTGGGCAAAGGTGACCAAGCAAACCGAACATGCACTCCGTTGTGGTGCACTTCAGCCAATCTCGACTGAATGCCACTTTGTAGAGCAAGGCGGCGTTGATTTCCTCGTTCGAGTCTTGCCCAACCTTGCACGCAAAGATGAGGCCAAAAAGAAGCAGGATGAACAAACCATCACGTCTGCCAAAGAATTTAACCCATTCCTCCCTTACGATGAAGACCTTTTCGTTGCCGATATTTCTGAGACGCACCTGTGTCTATTGAACAAATTTAATGTCATTGACCATCATCTGCTCATTGTTACGCGATCGTTTGAAGAGCAGGAAACTTTGCTTACCTTGCAAGATTTTGAAGCAATGTGGGCATGCCTTGCCGAAATTGACGGCTTGGTGTTCTACAACGCAGGCCAGACTGCCGGTGCTAGCCAGCGACACAAGCACTTGCAACTGGTTCCACTGCCGCTAGTACCTGACGGGCTGAATGTACCTGTTGAACCTGTACTTGCATCCACCAGATTTGAAGGCTCTATTGGAACAACACCTGGGTTTCCGTTCGCACATGCTATCACCCAGCTAAACCCCTCTTGGTTAGAATCTCCACAAGAAGCTGCCGCTTCCACGCTTGAATGCTATCGGACTATGCTTGACACATTGGGATTAATTAGCCGTGCTGGTGAGAACTCTAATAGGCAAGAAGGTGCCTACAATCTTCTGGCGACACGGCAATGGATGTTGATCGTGCCACGTTCCTTGGAATGTTTTGAGTCAATTCCTGTGAACTCATTAGGATTTGTCGGCACCCTCGCGGTACGCTCTGAGCAGCAAATGAAGATTCTTGTAGAACTCGGTCCTATGACAGTCCTGCGGCGCGTTGCCGTCACTACACTATCAGCTTAAAACACTATGTCGCACCATCCTCCACCGCCAAATTAAAGATGATGGGGGTGGCTTTCTAACATCACCAGCCGCCCTGCTCTTGATGCCCATCTCCTTCTAAAAGTGGGAGGGTCTTCGAGTCCCAGAAGCGTGGAACTAGTTGGAACCAGTAGTAAACAAAGGTAGTCTATTCCATGCATTGGACAATCTCCCCAAAAGACACCACTAACTACTAACTACTAACGCAAACCCCGCCTTCAAAAGGCGGGGTTGCTGAATATTGTTGTAAGTTGATAGAAGTCCTTTGGGCAATCAATTTAGCGGTTTAACTAAGATTTTTGTAGCCCAAGACTTCGCTCTCTCTACGCGATCACTATCACTTCTTTTTTGAGCCTTTAGGGGAAAGTAACATGATCATTCTGCTGCCTTCTCTTTTAGGTGCTTGCTCAATCTCTGCAACTTCCTGTAAATCCGCGAACATCCGCTTAAGCAGCGCCTCAGCGAGGTCACTGTGTTGAACTTCTCTACCTTTGAGGATAATGGTTGCTTTGACTTTATCTGCGCCCTTTAGAAAACGTTCAGCTTGAGCAACACGCACTTGATAGTCGTGTTCTGCGATGTTGTAGCCCATCTTCACTTCTTTTACAACAGTTTGACGAGACTTTCCGGTTTTTTTAGCTTGCTGATACTTCCACTTGTCATAATCGATCACTTTGCAAACTGGCAGTTCCTTGTTGTCACCAACCACAACGAGATCCAATTCTTTTTCCTGTGCTATCCGCAAAGCCTCACTAGGGGTCATAATCCCTAGTTGAGTCCCGTCACTATCGATGACTCGAATTTTAGGAAAGCGAATTTGTTCGTTGATAAGGGGTAAGTTGCGATTTGCTTTCTTTTGTTCTATGAGCATGAATGACTGTGAAAATTGAAGTTTGGTAACTAAGGAGTTGAGAAGGTTTAATCCACTTGACATTTAATCTGAATACTTAAAAAGCCAAAACACTAGGCTCGACTTGTTTTGCCGACTCCAAGTAGACAAGTTAAATGATTAGCAGATAATCACCAATTTTCCCGTACTTGTTCCTAATTTAATTATATTTCCACAACCTCTTACCCACACTCCTAGCTCTCATCCTACTGGAGCCTATCGTTGTAATAGCCTAATTCCTATTCCCTCTCAAAGGTGCGATCGCCTAACTCTGATAAGGACTCCCATCTGTATGCGTGAACACCCAACTACCAGACTCATCTTTAGCAATCAAGTCATCATCCGGGTAAGTCACAAGATCGTGGGGAGTGCGATCGCCCACCTCCAAATAAACCGCCACTCCATCAGAGCGATTGATCAGATGATGTCCATCTGCTTGTGCGGCTGGAAAACCTGCTGCCATCCCTGGCTTCAAGATTCTCTCTCCAGCATTCGTGACTAGCGTGAGTTCACCCTCCAAAATATAAATAAATTCATCTTGGCTGTTATGCCAATGCCTTAGAGCCGAATAACTTCCCGGTTCAAGTTTGACTAGATTCACGCCGAAATTTTTTAACCCAGCCGCATCTCCCAAACGCTTCTTAACGCGCCCTGCTACCAACGGTTTAAATTGTTCAGGATAATTTGAACTTGTTCTGTCAGGTACATCTTGGGGATTAATTACCATATCAGATTTCCTTATAGGAATACCTCAGGGGAATCGGTGGACACTTTTATCCTTACCTAAGTCTGAGACAGGATTTTCAGGTAGGCTTTCACTGTGTCGAATAGCCCCATTTCCAGAGCCTCAGCCATTAATGCATGACCAATAGATACCTCAAGTATTTTAGGAATGGAGCAGAATTTTTTCAGGTTTTGTAAATTCAAATCATGCCCAGCATTCACCCCTAAACCCACTGCCTGAGCGGCTTGAGCTGCAAGAACATACCCTTGAAAAACAGATTCCAGCTGACCTTCACGAAATGCCGTTGCATAGGGTTCCGTATACAACTCAACTCGGTCAGCGCCAATTTCCTTAGCCAAGGGCATTTGAGTCGAATCGGCATCCATAAACAAACTTACTCTAATGCCAAGGTCTTTCAATCTTTGAATAATTGGTATGAGGCGATCGCGATCAAGAGCCAGATTCCAGCCGTGATCTGACGTAAACGCATCGGGAGCATCAGGCACCAAAGTACACTGTGTAGGTTTGACCTGACAGACTATATCTATAAATAGGGACTCAAAGGGATTGCCTTCGATGTTGAATTCAACCGTTAGCATCTCTGCTAATTCGTAAACATCTGACGGCTTGATATGTCGCTGATCTGGACGAGGATGAACCGTAATGCCATGTGCCCCCGCCTCAATCACTATTCTTGCCGCATCAGTAACGCTGGGTATCCCAATATTTCGAGAATTTCTAAGCAGGGCAACCCTGTTAAGGTTGACGCTGAGATTAGTCATCTGATTTCACTCCTGCTCCTTGGTTCTAATATTGCCTCCTATCTTGTTATCTTTCAAAGAAGTGGTACGTGACGCTTACTCTACTCAAAAGTGTCTACACAGAGAGCCAATTCCATAAATACCCACTGTGAATGATACTTCTGAGGAATGTCACTTTGAGGATATGGTTCGCTGTTGTGGAAGCCTACTGAACGATACAGTACCTGCGCCTCCTTAGCGAAAGGGGCGCTATCCAAGCGTAAAGTTGAGTAACCAATCTGGCGCGCTTCACTGATGAGAGCTTCTAGCAGAGACCGACCAATACCCCTTCTTCGATACTCTGGTCGTACATACATCCTTTTAATCTCGCCAACATCCTCGCCAATTTTTCTTAAGCCAGCGCAACCAGCTATCTTGCCCTGATATTCTCCCAAAAGCAGGCGTCCTCGTGGCGGAGCAAATTGTTGGAGTTTCGCCATATCTTGCTCCAAGATTGCACTGACATCAGAACTGATGCCAAATTCACGGATGACCATCAAGTTAGTTGAACTGAGGTTTTCCCAAAACAGCTCCCTTACATAGAGTCTATGTTCCTCCGTCTCTACTTGAATAATCTTTAACCATTTGCCACGTTTTCCTGTCATTTCTGTTACAAAGGCTTGGAAAGCGATCGCACCTCTATTTTTCCCCAACCCAACCTCGGTGAACAATGACCATGTGACATTGGTTCACTAAAGCTAGGCACCTAAGTGTGATTATGAGTGTTTTAACCACTTTGAGCATCCACTGCACCTCAGCAAATACTAGAATATTTTGCAATTTTGCACTTTGTATCAAAGGTATTCGGTAATTTCCTAGGCGTATTGAACTATATCTAGCAAGTTATTACTATTGACGTTCCTGTTCAGGATTGAGTAAAAAGGTATGGGGATAACCTAAAATTAACCTTTAATTCAGATTGTCTTAATCTTACACCTGGAGAAAACAAAGGCTCTGAATAGGTTTTCTCAAAGAATTCCTTTAGTAACCATGCTACTTACTTCACCAAGGAGTTTAGCCACTCGACTAACTTGTTTTAGCCAAATGCTCACAACTATTATCTGATAAGAATTGAGGCTCTTGTTATTGAATAGCCTTCTATACTCTCAACAAAATGCTAAGTTTGTTGTGTATGTCAGGATGCCATTCTAGCTAATTTTGTTGGAAATAAAGAAATTTCAATAGGGCAAAAACCTGTAACTAATCATCACAATCTTGCAATTCTTGAGGCATAAATGCAAACTCCAAATACTGCCGACTTCTGGTTATTAAAGCAACTTAACCATGGGATGGCTTCTTCCTATTTTTTTACCAAGCAAGCGATTCTATTTAATAATCTAAATTTGCTTGAGTTGATCATGGCTGCTGTCCTAGTCTATTGGTGGTTTTCGAAAGATTCTAAAACTTCCTCAACTGTCAATTTGCGGCATCGAGTTTTGCTTGTTTTACTCTCATGCCTTCCTACATATGTTGTGGCACGCATAAGCCAAAGTATTTTTCACCGTCCACGCCCACTAATTAATATGCCCTTGGAAATTCCTCCAATTTTCCAGGCACAGTTCAAAGAAATGCGGGAGGCCTTTACTGGTTTTGGATCATTTCCTAGTGATCACGCGGGTCTATTTTTTCTATTCACTACTATAGTTTTTACTGTTAATAAAAGGTTAGGTATTTTTTGCCTTTTGGTTAGTCTGTATTACTGTGCCCTCCGGGTAGCTGTCGGTTATCACTGGCCTAGCGATATACTAGGCGGAGCCGTGCTGGGCAGCTTAGTTGCTTTATTAATGCTGTCTCTAGAACCAAGGCTAAACAAGATACTTAAGAATTTTGTTTCACAGGCTGAACGTTATCCAGGAATAATATACACAGTCAGTTTCCTATTTTTATGTGATTTTTCGCAAAGTTTCACTAATTTAAAGATACTTGCTGATGCTTTAGGTAAGCGAGTTTTTCATTGAGATAGATTACCTTTACCCTTGCCAAAGTCCTTAACTATCGATTGTCTTTGGTGGATTACGAATTTGAAATCTCTACCTGCTCTAACACCTCTAACACTTTCCATTCGAGACGTTTTCCTGCCATTTCAGTGAACTCTGCGGAGGGCTATGGAGGTTAAGAATGGTTAAATTAGGTTAAACTCAGACTTAAAATTCCCAATAGCTTACCAACTTGATTCAAAAAGTATTCATTCAAATCTACCTCAATCGTTCTCCCTTCTAATCGCATAAACTTCCAGCTGCTCCCGGTTGTCACTACTCCCAATATTTGGGAAATATTATTTCCCTTACGCAGATTAAATATTTGTGCTGCAATCATTTCTGCCATGCACTGTCCCAAGCCCCCCTCAATATTTTCATTGTTCGCTTCTACAATCGTAATTACTGGTGACTGAATCGCCAACTGCTCCGGTGAACGGCTAATTAGAAAGTCGCAAAATCCACTTGGTCCTTTTTCAAAATCAACCGTAAAATCCTTACCTGAAAAGATACTAACTCTCTGAGGAAACTGTCGCTTTAGTTCAAGCAGAATGGGAGCAATAATCATCTCAGAGCGTGATTTTTCTGAATTAATTGCCAAAGCAATTGGTGTATTAAACCGTAAAGTTTCTGCCAAAAAATCACTGTAGCTGACCTCTGGAACCTCTGCAAACGTACCTACCTGTTCCGCGATCGCAATACCAAAATTTTCCCGAATGGCATTAATATCAAACTGACTGTATGACATTGTCCAATCCACTCCAACAGCCAACTAGACAACTCTCTCACACTCAACTGTAGCTCACTGGCGATCGCGCTCCCTTCTTCCCTCAGTTGCTACCATCTGATACCAACCCCCTATGATATTGCATGAAATTTTAGGTAGGGGCGCTCTAAGGTGCGCCCCTACAGAGGGTGCCTCTAGTGCAGACAACCTTAGGACTTACGCATAACCTCTAATTGTAGTGTGGGCATAGCCCACCATAACGCTATAGGTAGTGCCTGAAGTCCCAATTTGCGTGAGTCCTGAACCTAAAAAATTGGTATGAGATAGAGCACTTTTTGGAACAGCAAAAAGCAATTATTAACTCCTCCCCCGCCTTTATAAAGATTGAGGGATGCTGTTTATGTGCAGTGTTCATTATACCGATGGGTAACCGAAGGGTAACCTAGGGGTAAAATAGGATAGTTCTGGATGGCGATGCCTCCGGCAAGCTTCGCTAACGCAAGGATAGCTGATATTTCGTCAAGGAGCAGATTGCAGAAGCACTGCGATCGCAGCGCTTGAGCTAGGAAAACCAAACCTTGCTGAATACCTTCAGAAACTCATCATAAGCCTTATTAATTGCCTGCATCTTGGCTATTGCACTGGTACAACGGTTGATATCAGGGCTAAACTCAGGGCGGTCATGGTCAGGTTAGTTAACAGCTAATACCCTTAAGTTACCCCGAAGTTAAACCCTGGTTAGGTTAGAGCCAACTGGGGTTTATCATTGGGTTGTCCCAGAGTTGACCCAAGATGTCTGTCGATAAGTCAAAGAAAGTTCAAGTAAAAGTCAGTATGCCTAAGGAAATCCACAGGCAACTTAAGGATATTTCTGAGGCGACTGGGATACCTATGAGTACCATGATGCTCCAGGCAACAATTGAGAAGTACCTGGAAAGCAATCGCAAAGATAGCTGATATATCCTTTGAATCTCAGCTAGTGGACGGGGATGAGGCACTAATGCGATCGCACTTCCACCTTTCGCCAATTGCCACCAACTGAGATACAGCAGTTTTTGGAATAGCAAAAACCCTCCGTGAACTTACCGGAGGGCTATGAAAAATAGGGGATTCTGCACTTTATCTCAAGCAACGCGCACCTTTGCCTCGGTTGCAGTCGAAACACAAAGTTTGCAAGTTGCTGGGGTCATTGCTTCCACCTGTGGAAAAAGCAACGATGTGATCAACTTCTAGTTGAACTTGCTTCGCACTGCGACCGCAGTAAACGCACTTGTAGCCGTCCCTATGCAGAACTGAAACACGGACTGATGCAGGGATATGGCGCGATCGCTTTTCTTTGTCTAGCTTAGATTTAGATTGGGATCTGGTAGCAGCAGGTTTTTTAGTCTTTTGCTTTGCAGGTTTATCAGCTTTTTGACCGTTAGCCTGATTAATCAGATTCCGAATCGCACCTCGCACCAGTTTTTGCAGCGGGTTAGGAGGCTTTCTGGAACTCATCTACTAAGCACTAGGGAACCTTTTGTTGTTGTTTTTAGGGTTCAATCCCTTACACACTTTGTAGCCTACATAGCCAATACCTCCTACTGCTGCTACGACTGCTGCGGCTGGAGCTGCAACGGTAGTCACGGTGGTAAATCCTATAGCGCCTAAAATTCCTGGAGCCGCAGAAGGAATTGCTACTTCCACTGCGGCTGTACCAGCAGCAGCTGCAATTGCGCCTATTGCACCTAGAATTGTCCGATCTTCTCCATCCATTTTTCGTTCTCCTGTTTGTACTATCTACACTCCAGAGTCGGTCTGCTTGCGTTAGTGAGGGCGAAGCATTTGCATACAAAATATAGATTTAAGCCACACATCTAGAAACAAATGCTTCGCCCCTACGGTCAAATTTAGAACTTCACAGACACGCCCTAGTCAAATAGTTTTTTCAATCCATAAGCAGCTAGTCCAACTACTGCACCAGCAGCCACAACCGGAGCGGCTCCAATAGCAACAGCAGTTCCGCCGACTGCTAAACCCATACCTCCAACTGTGGCAGCAACTCCTGCACCTGCGGCAGCGCCTCCTGCTGCAAATGTTGCGGCTTCCGTAGCTTTTTCAAAATCATTCTGTTGGCGATTTTTAGACATTGCCTTTTACCTCAACTTCAGTGAGTATCAACGGTTCACATATTCAATATGACCGTCTGGTGTTTGCGATCGCGTTCGCCCTGACGCTCGGTTTGTATAAGATGATGTTTGCGTTCAGTTCAGCCTTACAACTCAGGACTAGAACCCACGAGTTTTGTCAGTCAACCCGCTTTTTTAGATAATCTCCAATTAGTCACAGGTCATTAAGCGTACTCAATCGCCTCTAAGGTATCGTGAGACAATTGACCTGAGTTTTAAGAGACGACTTTTCAATGACTTCAGTGACTCCTGATTCTGCCACCCATAAAAAAGCTAAAGCCTTAAAACCAGGCAGCACACGCCCAGCTAAGGAACTCTGTAGCGAGTGTGGACTATGTGATACATACTATGTTCACTATGTCAAGGAAGCCTGTGCATTCTTAAACCAGCAGATTACTGAACTAGAAGAACAAGCTCACGGCAGAAGCCGCAATCTTGATAACCCAGATGATTGGTACTTTGGCGTCAACCAGGACATGATGGCGGCGCGGAAAATAGAACCAATCGAGGGGGCGCAGTGGACGGGGATTGTTAGCACCATTGCCATTGAAATGCTCACTAGCGGCAAAGTTGAAGGTGTCGTCTGTGTCCAAAACACCAAAGAAGACCGATTTGGGCCCATGCCAATCATTGCTCGTACTCCAGAAGAAATTCTGGCAGCGCGGGTGAATAAGCCAACCCTCTCGCCTAACCTTTCCGTGTTGGAGCAAATTGAGCAATCTGGCATGAAGCGGCTGTTGGTGATTGGCGTGGGTTGCCAAATCCAGGCATTACGAGCCGTTGAGAAACAGCTGGGTTTAGAAAAGCTCTATGTTCTGGGAACGCCCTGTGTCGATAATGTAACCCGTGCAGGGTTGCAAAAATTCCTTGATACAACCAGCCGCTCCCCTGAAACGGTAGTACATTACGAGTTCATGCAAGACTTCCGAGTTCACTTCAAACATGAAGATGGCTCGATTGAAACCGTTCCCTTCTTTGGACTGAAAACCAATCAGCTCAAAGATGTTTTTGCCCCCTCTTGCATGAGCTGTTTTGACTATGTGAACTCGTTAGCCGATTTAGTCGTCGGCTACATGGGAGCGCCTTTTGGCTGGCAGTGGATTGTGGTACGCAACGATACTGGACAGGAAATGCTGGATTTAGTGCAAAACCAGATAGAAACGCAGTCGGTAATGTCACAGGGAGACAGACAAAAGGCTGTGCAACAGAGCATTCCTGCTTATGACAAAGGCGTTACCCTACCCATGTGGGCAGCTAAGATGATGGGCGTTGTGATTGAAAAAATTGGCCCTAAAGGTTTAGAGTATGCTCGTTTCTCGATTGACTCTCACTTTACTCGCAACTACTTATATATGAAGCGCAATCACCCAGAAAAGTTAGAGGCGCATGTGCCAGAGTACGCGAAGCGGATTGTGGAGCAGTATAAGTTGCCTGAAGCTTAGATAACATCAGCACAGAGCCATGAGCAGCATTTAGGTTTGTCTCATTCAACTGAGTCCCCGTTAGCTTCGTTTGATTGAGGTTAGCATCCTGGCGATTAGCAATACTTAAGTTGGCTTCACTTAAGTAAGTGTTTATTAGAGCGGCTCGACCTAAATCTGCTCCTCTTAGAATTTGTCCAAAAATAACTCCATTGCGAGGGAAAAATCAGTAGTAGGGTGGGCAATGTCTACCTTACACAAAAGTGCGTTAGCGTTAGTTCTCGCGGTGCCTCTTAGGCACAAGCTCTTGCGTTAGCCTAGTTGTTTTTGGACGACTCTTTCAGGACTTACGCATTCCTCAGATTGCTCCAAACAAGGTTTACCTGAGAGAGGTCTATCTATTCAAAATTACGATGTTCTTGAGCATATTGTTGCTTGAGTTCCGGAGAGTTCATGCTGATTAGCCTGTATTGATTTTTCTTATAGCTATGTCAATAGCTCAATGCTGTCAAATTGCTCAAAAAAACCATTCCATCTAAATGTATAAAAACCTCAAATTTAACAAAAATTAAAATCGTGAAGTGATGTTTTATGATGTCACCGGAGAATGATTGAGCCAAACTGTGAGCAAGACACGGCAATCAAGGTGCAAAAAGGTACAACAACCGCTACGACATACCAGCAGCAGTTACCAGTCATTGGCTGGCGGGAGCAAGTTGCCCTACCTGACCTGGGAATTCTAGAAGTGAAGGCGAAAATTGACACAGGAGCGCGATCGTCTGCTTTACATGCTTTTGATATCGAAATGTTCCAGCAGGATGCAAAAATGATGGTTCGCTTCAAGGTGCATCCATACCAGCGGGATACGGCTCGAATTGTAATTGCCCAAGCCGAACTCTTAGATCAGCGACAGGTTCGCAATTCTGGTGGGCAGGCAACTTTGCGCCCTGTCATCCAAACCAATGTGGAACTAGGCGGCAAGGTATTTTCGATTGAACTGACTTTGACCAATCGGGATGTGATGGGCTTCCGAATGCTACTGGGGCGTCAGGCTTTGCGCCAACGCTTTTTGGTGGATGCAGGTAGGTCATTCCTCCAAAGTCGGACTGAGAGTAACAAACGCAAATAGCACGGAAAAAAAATTATGAAAATTGCTATTTTGTCACAAGATGCGTCGCTTTACTCCACTCAACGCCTCAAAGAAGCTGGGGAGGAGCGAGGGCATGAGATGCGGGTGATTAATTACCTGCGCTGCTACATGAACATCACTTCTCATAAGCCGACTGTGATTTATCAAGGCCAACCCTTGGAGAATTTTGACGCGATTATTCCCCGCATCGCAGCGTCCAAGACATTCTATGGCACGGCGGTTGTGCGGCAGTTTGAAGTGATGGGTGTCTTTAGTGCCAACGAATCTCAAGCGATTTCCCGCTCCCGTGATAAGCTTCGCTGCCTCCAAATCCTCTCCCGTGAAGGAATTGGTCTGCCAGTTACTGGCTTTGCCCACTCAACACAAGATATTGATGGTTTAATCGACACGGTTGGTGGGGCCCCCGTTGTGATCAAACTGCTTGAAGGGACTCAAGGAATTGGTGTGGTGCTGGCGGAAACTCGCCAAGCTGCCAAGTCGGTGATTGAAGCCTTTCGTGGTCTAGATGCGAATATTTTGGTGCAGGAGTTCATCAAAGAAGCGGAGGGGATGGATATTCGCTGTTTCGTGATTGACAACAAGGTGGTGGCGTCGATGAAGCGGCAGGGTGCAGACGGTGAATTTCGCTCGAACCTGCACCGAGGCGGGACAGCTGAGACAATCAAGTTGACGCCAGAGGAGCGTAGCACGGCAGTACGCGCTGCCAAAGCGATGGGGTTGAGAGTAGCAGGCGTGGATATGCTGCGCTCAAATCATGGGGCGGTGGTAATGGAGGTAAATTCTTCACCGGGTCTTGAAGGCATCGAGAAAGCGAGTGAGATTGATGTAGCGGGGAAAATTATTGAGTATTTGGAAAAGAATGCCGTGAACGGGAAATCACGCGATCGCAACCAGTATTGAGAAAAACACAGCGGCTTCCGGAAACCTTGCTACGCCCTTGAAAAAAGCAAATGTAAGGAGTTTTGGCGGGAAGAAGTTCGTTGAACACAGAGGCAAATGGGCCTGTCTTGGGACAGTTCCTGAACGGGCATTACAAAATTGTGCAGGGTCTAAGTGCTGGTGCATTTGGACAAACCTACATCGCCGAAGATACCTGGCTCATGGGCAAGCGCCATTGTCTGGTCAAGCACCTTGAGCCGAAAGGCGACAATCCTAGAAGATGGCAAAATTGTGAGCGTCGCTTTACCAGCGAAGCAGAAACTCTCAAGAAACTGGGCAACCATGACCAGATTCCGCAACTATTAGACAGATTTGAAGACAACCAAGGGTTCTACTTGGTGCAAGAGTTGATTGCCGGAGAACTGCTAAGTGCAGAACTACCGACCAGCAAACACTCTGCAAAACGATGGAGTGAAGCTCAGTGTTTTGAACTGCTGGACGACGTTTTAGGCATCCTAGAATTTGTTCATAGCCAAGGAATCATTCATGGCGACCTGAAACCAAATAACCTGATCAGACGCACCTCAGATGGTCGCATTGTTTTGATTGACTTTGGTGCTGCCCAAGAATTTCAACCCACTCAAGTCAAGGCACATCTGAGCAGGCCGTTTAAAACCCCTGTAGCTATTCGCTCCTTGGGATACCAAGCGCCAGAGCAACTGAACGGTCAGATCTATCCCAACAGTGACCTTTATGCACTGGGGATGGTTGCCATTGAGGCGTTAACAGGATTACACCCATCGCAATTAAAACCTGACCTCCATACTGGCGAAGCCAATTGGCAGCAGCAAGTTTCGGTGAGTGAGCCGATGGCATGTCTGCTGAACCACATGGTGCGCTACAACTTCAAAGACCGCTATCAATCTGCTAGTGATGCCCGAAAAGTCCTCAAGAGGCTGATAATCATGAGTGAGGAGCAAGACGTTAGAAAAGAAGAGTTATCCGAACAATGGGTTTCTTACTCTCCTTCAGTTTTACCACCATCAATCCCTTTAGCAGAAACCGAGGAACTGGAGCAGTATCTTCATACCGTTCCTCTATTGAAACCCAATGTCTCCTCCCAACCTTTTGCAAATACAAATTCTTCTTCGCTAGTAGCAGAAGGCGTTCCACAGGAGGCAGCGGCATACAGCCCGACAGGCATGCTAGCACAGCAGGGCGAAGCTCAAACTCAATCAGCTCCAGAAGCGCACGACAGTAGCCGTAGAAGCGAGAAATGGGAGTATGCGCGTGAAATAGCGATCGCTTGCTGTCCCAAGCTACCGCCTCTGATGACGGGAGTGGGAGCTGGGATGGCAACGTCTAATGCTCTGGCGATTTCATTTGGGCTTTATACTCTGCTATATGCAGCTCCGTCTAATCCTGGAAGCGACCTTTTAGCTAAGGCAACGGAAAAATATAAGGCAGGGAATATCGATGAAGCGGTTGCCCTAGCCAAATCTATTCCGACCAACAGTGCTGCCTATCAAGAGTCATTGAAGGCAATGCAACAGTGGCACTCCGAATGGAACAAGGCTGCCACCCAGTTCAAAGCTGTTGAAGAAGCCTTTAATGATGGGCAGTGGCGAGAGGTATTAAACGAGGCTAACAAAACTCCCAACATTGCTGTTTGGCAACAGAAAATCCAGCCATTTGTGGAACAAGCCAAACCTCAACTTGAGGTAGAAGCTCAACAATTGCTGCAAAAAGCCTACAAACAGGCATTACAGAAAGATTTTACTGCTGCTATTGTCTCCCTTAAACAAATTTCTCCAGATACACCCACGGGTGCCAAAATTAAACCTAAGTTAACTGAATATCAACAAAAGCAGCAGGTTAAAGCCAACTACTTATTAGAACAAGCCTATGATCAAGCCGCAAAAAGAGACTTTAATAGCGCTTTAAAATACTTATCACAAGTTCCCCAAGATACACCTACCTACGAGAAAGCTCAAGCCAAGATGGCTGAGTATTCAATCAAGCAGAATTTTAAGGAAGAAGTCCAGAGGCAAGCCGAGTTAAACGCTAGGTTTCCAAAAGAAGAACTCAAGCTCACTAAGGCACCCCAACGCTCGAAGTCCTCGAAGGTATCTCGCAATCTTAATCCTGGTAACCAACTCCAAGAGGTTAGTCCTCAACGAGTTCTTCCTACTGCTAGACGCTAGTGTCGCCTAATTATAGACGGGCAAGATGCTCGTCCTATTAGTACTACAGCCTTAGGAGGAGACTTCTCGCGCCCAAAAGTTGAGAACAGAGGTGCGATCGCGTTAGCGTTGTACTAATAAGAGGGAACAAAAGCTGACATTGAATCACTTCGACCCTCAGCCGCGATCGCATGAACAACAATGAAAGAGCTTGACCCGCTAGAAAATCCAAATCTTCAGCGCTTGCAGCTATTTGTATACCTCGTTCCGGTTCTTGGTTTTCTTCCAGCGCTTTGGACGTTGTACCGCCGCCAAGGGACACGGGAACAGCAAGCTGTGAGCCGCTTATCAGTGACCTTAGCGCTCGGTTGGCTGCTCGGCTACATCTTACTATTATCATCCGGGGCGCAAACCTCTGACTTCTGGGCAGTACGCCTATTATTTATGAATAGTCTGCTCACCTCTGGTTATTTTTTAGTAAGCATTGGGTTAATGGTGCGCTTGTGGCAGCGCAAACAACCCCGTCTCCCGTGGATTAGCCATTTCACTGAAGGAACCGTGCGTAAGCACTTATCCTAAAGCCTCACTCCCTTATGTAGGGAACTGGTCAAACACTTCTGCAAAAGCTGCACTAGAAAAAAATTTAAGAATTCCGGTCTTGCCGCCAAGGAGTAAGGCGGTGTTTCATTATGTTTATCGATAGATTGCAAAAATTCCAGCCAGTAATTGCCTTGTTTTGCAGCAAACTATCCAAAAAACTGGTATGAGTATTTTTGTTAAATACTTCATATCAAAAGTCAGGGTTAAGCATTAGCGCATCGGTGAATTATCGTCAAAAATGCCCATCCCTATTGCATGTGTGTGTGAGGAAGCCAAGTGCAAGCTCGAAAAACTGATGAAAAATCCGCTTCGGGGTACAAAAAAACTTACCCTAAGCGGAAAAACTCCTCGAAGGTAAAGCCAGGGCATTGGTTCTGGATTAGTGGCTTGATAGGTGTGGCAATGGTCTCAGCGACGGCAGGTGCCTTGGTCGCTGTATCGCTTTCTAGTATGCCTCTATTGCAAAGTCGTCTCCGTCCAGATGAGGAAGCCATGTTTACCAAGGGAGGGAGTATCTCTACTAGCAGTATGCAACTGCCAGAGCTGACTCGACCCGTTACTATCTTAGTTTTAGGAACCAAAGTTCTTGCGTCTGACCTTCCCAAAGGGCAGACCAATAAGCCTGCATACGAACTGGTTAACTCTTTTGATGGTCCCAGTGATACGATGCTCCTGCTACGGTTTGACCCGGACACGAAAAAGTTAACACTTCTCTCGATTCCGCGCGATACTCGCACCTATATCGAGGGCTATGGTCTCAGCAAAATTAACGCGGCAAATGCCAAGGGCGGACCAGCTTTAGCAGCGAAAACGGTAAGTGAGCTGCTTGAAGGTGTTGGCATTGACCGTTATGTTCGGGTGAATGTTCAGGGGATACAAAGCCTTGTAGATGCCTTAGGTGGCGTCACGGTATATGTCCCTATGGACATGAAGTATCAAGATGACTCTCAGCACCTCTACATTAACCTCAAGCAAGGCAAACAGCGCCTGAATGGCAATAAAGCGCTACAGCTTTTGCGGTATCGCTACGATAAGAATGGCGATATTGGTCGGGTGCAGCGGCAGCAACTCGTGATGAGAGCACTAATGGAACAGGCGCTTAATCCCGCTACTCTGGCGCGACTGCCAAAGATTCTCTCGGTAATTCAGTCCCACATTGATACGAACTTGACTGTAGAAGAGCTAGTCGCCCTAGTGGGTTTTGGTGTTCAGATCAATCGGTCAAATATGCAAATGCTGATGGTACCGGGTGATTTTAACGGAGATGGACGTAAAGATATTAGCTACTGGTTACCGGACAACCGTCGCATCCAGCAGATGATGGCTAAGTACTTCGACCAAGGTTCTGGCAACACTCGTGATGTTGATCCAGCCTACCTGCGTGTAGCGATTCAAGATAGTACCGGGAAGTCAGCAGCCGTTCAATCTCTGATCACAAGACTCAGGGAGGCTGGTTACCAAAATGTTTCCTTAGATGATACCTGGAGAGAACCATTACGTGTCAGTCGCATCGTAGCGCAACAGGGAGATGGTAGCAGTGCTGCTGCTATCCGCAGCCGTCTGGGATTTGGGGAAGTGCGTGTTGAAAGTACTGGTAGCCTAATGTCAGATGTCACAATTCAAGTGGGTCAAGACTGGCTACAAAAACAAGCGGCTTCTGAAAATCGCTTTTTCAAGTTCTAAGCGATCGCACCTTTACTTGTGCTAGAAGAATATTGAGTTAGGGACAGGAGTAGGGACTAGGGAAACGGTAGTGGTAGATAGTCTGGCGGTGGAACAGGAGTAATTAATAATCAGTATTGAAAGAAGTGGTTTGGGTTGGGGATTAACACAGAAAGACCCCAGCCTTGTTCTCCTCACCTCCTGTGTTTTCCCCACTGTCGAATCCCTAAGCTTCTCGCAATAGATTTGATAATTATTTGCCTTAACCCGCTTTAGCCTACAGTTTCCAATTCAAAATTAAAAGTTTTTGAGGCTTGAAAAAATCCCTAACACTTTGTATACCTTAGTAAAAGAAATCTAACCTTAACCACAGAAAATTGTTAAAAACTTGGTATACTTATTAAAAGTAACCCATCCTAATGCAACAGAAGATTGGAAAAATTAGTTTGCTCTAGTTTTCCAAGCGGATAATAACGGGTTGATAAACAGTTAACAAAAAATTGGGTGGCTTTAGAAAGCTACTCAAATTGTTCGCTCACTATCATACGGAATTTTTTTTATAGTTTCATAGATTTAAGTATTTCTACTCGTTTACTGGATTGACCGACTTTGTACTCTCTACCTTTTTAGTCAAGGGAGCGAATTAACACAAGCAAGTCTGGAAGCCATTTAATAAGTAGAGTGGAGCATGGACTACACAGCATTCAGCCAGAGGGCGATCGCTCTTTTTCTCAAACATCAGAAGTTACCTCACCGAAAGATGTTGCAGCAGTGTCGGTTAGGGTTACAAGGTGTAGAGTTAGTCATTGAATGTCCTGATCGATTAACAACACATGCGCTGTGGCTTAGACGTACTCATATCGCTAAGTCAGCACCCAAAATCGGGTTAACATCAATACGGTTCAAATGACCGAGCATACCCAGCTTCAGTACGATTGACAACCTCGCCTTAAGAAGGCAGGGATTGAGTTAGTAGGCGAATGGATAGTAGTTAGTAGTAGGATTTATAGTTTTCTTTTCCTATTTAAGAATAGTTACGATCTACTAACCACTAACCACTAACCACTAACCACTAACTAATGACTAATGACTAATGATGCTGCAAAACCCAATCCTGCAAAATTGGGTTGACTATCTCTGGTGCTTCATCTTGGGGACAATGACCTAAACCTTCTAAAGGAACGAACTTCTCTACTTGCGGATAGTTAGCCAACTCTCGCCCCAATTCAACGGGTTCCCAAGGGTCTTCTGTGCCCCACAAAAATATGGCAGGGCAGGGCAGAAGCGGTAGAAGGTCTTCCGGTAGTGGTCCTTGAGAATAGCGGGTGAAAGCGACAAACACATCAACTGCCCCGATATCAGCCGCTGGTGCCATGAGCATATCGACGAGTTCATCTGTGACCACTTCAGGATTCCGGTAGGCTTGCAAAAGAATCTTACGCACTACCTTCGGCTTGGCGAGTTGACCGAAAAACAGCTGACCCATCCATTTAATACTTAGCAGCGATTGAACGGCTGGTGCTCCTACACGACGATACCAGGGCAGTCCGGCACGTTTGCGATCGTGCAGTAGCCGCAGGGAACAGTTGAGCATTGCAACGCCTAAAGCAATATCTGGATGATCCACAGCTGCTTGCATTGCCACAATACAGCCAATGGAATTACCGACCAAAAATACAGGTTGACCAACGACTTCCCGACAAAAATCAGCAACTTGCTGCCCCCAGGTTTCAAAGGTATATTCAACCTCAATACCCGGAGTAGGCTTGGCTGAAGCCCCAAAGCCAATTAAGTCTATGGCATAACACCGACAGTTTTCACCCAGTACTGGCAAGTTCTTGCGCCAGTGTCCTGAAGACGCTCCAAAGCCATGCACCATCACAACTGCTGGTCCTTGATCGCCTTGGGTTTGATAGACAATAGGAAAACCCCGCCAGGTCCAGATTTGGGTCTTGGTGTTCGCGTCGGTTGGGCTGGTGGAAGAAGAAAGTGTCATGGAAATTGAACGTGCGTTGGCGTGTAGTTGGTTTGTCGCATATCTTGCACTTACCCAACGACCTGCCAGAGAATTAATTCTCTGGCTCATAGCTCAAGTCCTCTTAAGAGGACTCTACAAGGTTTTCAGTCCATTGAAATGGACTTTTATCTATGAGCCAGGGGCTTGAGTCCCTGGCGGGCGAGTAGGTAGGTGCAAGCTCTCGGTTGTCAAATCTCTTCTTTATATTCTGTAACAAATATGGCTTACTGTTCGTCTTTTACCACCTGTTCGATATACTTCTGAACCAAAGGCACTTGGAAGCGGTAGCCGGATTCTGTTTTCTCCAAAATC